>OZ244904.1:1316764-1975146 GCA_965221615.1 Psychrosphaera sp.
GTTACCTTCTAATTCCTGAATAAATTTAAAATCAATCACGTTAATCTTCCTCAATATTAAAAGTAAATCGGGTCAACCAAACAAAGGGGGATGGTTCAGAATAATATCGGTAAGCTTGATAGGCAGTTTGTGTAGCCAGTGGTAAAGTGACATTAACATACCCATCTTCGTCAGACTGAGACTGTAAGAATCCGACATCTAATGCCAACAAAGTCTCCCAATTCTCATCTTCATTGCGCCCTTGAATTATCGGTTTCGTTCCTAAAAAGCTTGCTTTGGCACTGAGTGTTACTGACGATGCAAGTACGGGTTGAGAGTACCTCACCTCCAACCACTCAGGTGCATTTCTTGCCATCTGGCTGATCCAACTATCCACGTTCGAAGCTACGTTATTAGCCTCAAATTTCAGCGATGACGTAGTGATATGTTCAGGCACAAGCCGCTCCTGAGAAAAACAATCTGATCCTGGAACTGGTATGTTAGAAAACACACAAAAATACTCCAGCCATAACGCCTGACTAGGCGCTGAATATAATCGTAAGCTTTGAAATTGAGCTCCTTCTTCTTGTTGGATAGGAACTGCCAATCTAATAACATTAGTAGGATCAACCACGCCCTGTTGTTCCAAGATATGACTAAGGTCAGGTATTAATACAGTCCACTCACTATCTTCGGGATTACGTCCTTCCAGCCTTAGGTTAAATCCTCTAAACTGACTATCAACTCCCAGCATTAAGTAATCAAACTTGGTGTCGTGAGCAAAATCCATGCGTAACCATTCACTATCACCTGACTCTTCGGGGCTCACCCACCACCAACTATTCGTTCGCATATTGCCGACTTCAGGACGCCAATGACTACTTGATGCCGCAAGTTTGGTCACACGGGGGGCTGTTAAATCGTCAGGTTCTTCAACTCCACGCATAGCTTCAGACAGACGTGCATTAATAGCTTCGAAATCCAATGGCTCAGTAGCTGCTTTTTCAATTTGATCGATTGCATCTGTATCTAATCCTGTCAAGCCAGGCAGTTGGCTGACCTTTTGTGTTTCACTCAACAAGTTTTTCTGAACAGCCTCAAAACTTTGTTGCGTAGCGGGACTATCTGGTGCTTCTGTCAGCTGTTGTAACGCAGTGGTATAAGCATTGACCTGATCAATATCACTTGAAAGACTGGCATTAATAAGACTAAGTACACTGGTATTAACGCCTCGATTCTGAAATTGTGGATCATCATTGATATCAACCAATGACAAATCCAATAAGTTTACCGTCTCTGGAATATCCAATCCCAAAGTGGTGGTTAGCAGCTGGCTAACCAGTTGTGCGTATAGATCGTGTAAATCAGGGGATGCTTTGAAATTAGAAGGAGCATTAGCATTTAACCACTCTGTTGTTAGTTGGGTGATACCACTAATCTGAATATCACTATCACTTCCAACTCCCTGAGTATGAAATGTAGAGGACAAACGTATATCCGATGTTGGATCTAATGCGATAGTTTCGCCGAAATCAACTAGCTTGTTACTCTGAGGTTGCTGACACTGGGTTGCATCACAGAGTAACAAGGAATTCCAACTTGGTTGCGCGATTATCGTTAATGCTTCGTCATTAGCGCCCCTAAAATTGATATCAATATTGCCATTCTCGTCAGAGAACCCTTCCCACAATATATTGCCGTCGTTATCTTGCACTTGGACTTCGGCTCCGCTTAGTCGACCTTTTAGAATTGAAGCATTTAAGGTAATTTCACTATCACCCTCATTGGTTCCAACCTCCAGACAAGCTGAAAGTAGCCAAGACAACAAAAAGACAACGGCTAGATTTAATAAGGTATTCACTTTCATAACAGGATTCTCGTTGGGCTAATATAAATTCATCTAAAAAAGACGGTTTGAAAAAGACGTAAAGTGGGTGCTGGCAATCACATTAAAAGCAGTCAGAATATCTTGGCACACACGCTTTTGTGCTTTGCTAAGTCTGGCTTGAGTACAATCGGTTCCTTGTTGCTCTGTAATTCTTCGAATGAAATCATCATCAAAAGGATTTAATATTCCCTGCACTTGAAACCAAGCATCTCGGCTATGCGCAGCGGTAAAGTAATTCAGCTCGAACACCTCTTTAAACGGTTCGCCGAAATCCGAATAGGCTGCTCTGAGGACATGTCGACCACTGCCATAATCTTCAACTTGACGAAAGTGAACATACTCCTGATAGTCCCCCTCTTCGTTCAGCTCCTCCCAATGTTGATCGGCAATAGCATTTAAATAATCATCAGGGGCTTTTGCCAATTCATTTTGACTGTCTAAGTTTAAGGTTCTGGCGTGGTACTGAATTTCATAAGGACAGGTTCGACAGAAAATCGGCCCTTGAGCCACCAGATATCCGTTTTCAACTGTTAACTTTGCGTCTTCAGGTACAATCAGGTTTAAGCCATAGTGAGCGTCAGTGTATACGTCAAACATCTGCGCTTGGTAATCAATTGTGTAGCTGGGAAACAGGTATTCAAATAATTGCAACGCACGTTGAAAGCTTTGAGGTCGACCGTCAGACATCAACATGTGTTGATAACTTCGGGTCTTGGTTTTTACAAAATGAAAACCTTCATAATGCACTTCCGTATAAACCCACTCAGGGATTTCGGTGTCGATCAGATAACTTGGCTCTTCAGCCATCACAGGCGGAAAAACAAATGACAGTAAATTGGACCAAAGCAAAGTTTGCTCTGAACTAGGAGGTTTGAATTCAATATTAAAACTAGTTCGACTTCCGCTTGATAGATTATCCATGGTGAAGATGGCACTTGGCTTTATCGCCGATTTAGGTAATTGTTTTACTGAGGAGTTTTCCAGAGCCGTCAGATTATCAGCTGGAATAACCCAACTAACACTAGAGGCTCCGCTTTCAAGGCCGCCGTTGCCAATACCAATCAAATTTCCTAGCTGATCTACAATGGGAGACCCGGAATAACCAGGCAGCAAGCTACCATCAAGGTAATATATGGGCAGATCAACACTAGGCATTTGAGTTTTGGCTAATATTTTTGCCGCCCTGCTCGGCAATAACTGAGATAGCACTTCTGGCTTGGCATAGCCCTTGACCATTTCTCGTGTACTCATGCCCAGAGCACCTTTGTTAAAACCTAACGCGGTGACCATAGAACGATATTTAGGCTTTTCCTGATTAAATCCAACGAGCGGTGCCCAACCTTCTATTGGACGGCTTACTTCCAGTAATACCAGATCAGCATAGGGCAAGACTTTCTTAACCTTAGCTTTTCGGCGTTTTTTACCGAACTCTACGATGATCTGCGCATTTGGATCGGCATCCAGTACGTGCAAGGATGTCACAACCTGAGCCTTGTCTTTCCAGACAAAACCCGAGGCAACAGACTTGACCTGACCGCCACTTTTTATAACTAGTCGTACTGTAGATTGGCTGAGTTTTTCTGGATCAAATTCCGCGTTAGCGGCATGAGCAATGAGTAATCCTATGACAACAAACAATAAACCTATGACACATCGCATTTTAGACTCCGTTTATTCGGCTGCGCACAACAGTTGCTCAACCTTGGTTAAAGCAATCACTGATTGTTCTGCTGCAAGATCAGACAGTACAACTTCCTGCACTATGTTCTCCCACTGCCTATTCAGCTCGGTAAGTTCTGATAACACGTCTTCTGGCGCTGAGTTGTGAATGATTTCTTTAGCTTGTCGGCAGTCATTAATCTCTGGCTCTTTAACTATGCATACGGCATCTTTCACCGTGAGCAAAACTGCTTTCTGATATTCTTCAGGCACTGCTTCTGTTACATCTAATACCAAGGTTTCCCATTGCTGCCCTGTTAACTCAAAATTGTTGAGGACTTCATCTAACGGCAAGGAAGCATCGGTATAAATCAACTCATCACAGCCGGACACCTCAACTTTTGCTCCAAACAGTAGACTGTTGTGTTGTTTAAACGCTGTTGCTGCAACGGCATTTGTTTGTACATGAGATGTCTGTGCATGAGGCGTTTGACCTTGAGAGACTGTTTCAGCTTCTGATTCGTTCTCGGCTGTTATTGATTCGGGAGAGCTATCTGAAGCGTTATCTGAGTTACTATCAGCGTCTGGAGAACTATCAGATTCCGGCACATCGCTAGTAAATACAGAGCTTGATTTTGCAGCAATCATCGGAGGCGTCATTCCCGCATCTAACTGTGCTAGTGATACTCCGAACTCTTTCATCGCAATAAAATTCAGCGATTGTTGTTCTGAAAATCCGGCTGCTAAATATTGTTGTTTTAACTCCTGTAAACTTGGAGCCAGTGCGTTATGACTGCGAACATAAATCCCAATATAAGCGCCAATAACACAAGCTAATCCAAAAGAGCCAATACGAACCGATTTAGTATTGTTAAACAGCTTATCATTCAACCCTAAGATACCTGCCAGCATGGTAGTCAAAATGCCGAGCATAGTTGCTACAGTGGGTGTTATGCTGGATCCCATAATGACGCCGAAAAGCAAACCAATACCGGAACCACCAAAAAAAGCCACTGCCAGATCAAGCTTCTGATCAACCTGTTTTTTCTGAGGCATCTTTACTACCTAATCAATAGATTTGGGATGCGTCTACTGCGCTTACGACGTTTAGTCTGGCTTAAACCAAACTCGTGTTCATAGTTCAGTCCTATGGTTTGAATCGTATCATGACTACCTACCCAAACTTGCTCAAGCTTCAGGTTAAACTGATGGTTATCCCAAGGAGAATAACTGATTTCTGTTGCTAAGCTACTCTGGTGCTTAGCATCCCAAAAGCTCGTCAAATCAACGTTTGGAAAGTAAGAAACTCGGGCACTAATACTGCCATGCAAATGATAATGCCAACGATACTGCCAGCTAGCTAACAGATTATGAAAAGTGCGAGTTTGCCGTTCAAAGCGGCTATCTCCTGGTGCCAATATGCGATGGCTTAAAATATAATCCAAACGCAAATCTGATTGCTCAAAACGAAACTGACGCGATACTAAAAATCCAGCACCGTATTCAAAATCGGTGAACACCTGTTGTGTATCGTTATCACGGTAACGACTATGGCCATGATAAGCATCTCCACCAATTGAATAAGGACCCGCTATGTCGTATTCAAAAAACCATTCTGATAGTAGTTTTTGTCGATCAAAACTCACTGGAGACTCTAAGGTTGAGCCATTTACATTAGTCTCCACTAGGTCACCTTGAAGACGGTAATCTTCCAGTGTTAAATCCCAGTTAATGGAAGTGTTTTTAAACAGATTGCCACCTGCAGTGAAAGACAACAAAAAGGTATTGTAATTTGCTAAAAGCTCACTGTTTGCCAATGCTGTTTGGGTTGTTTGTCTACTGACCTCAATATTCCGGTGTTCTTGAGTTACGTTCGCAAAGTAATTAATCTTTTTGTACCAAGGTCGGCTTTTCTTTTGTTTAAACTGCCCTGTTGGTAAAAACCTTTGTGAGGCTTTAGATTTAGCTTTTTTCTCATTTGTTTCTGCAACAGGGATATTGGGTTCTTGTTGTGATGAAAAAGACTGCTCTTGTGACGAGGTAGATACCTCGTCTTGCTTATCCTCACTTGGAGATGCCCACAATGTACCTTCCCACCCTGCGAGTACGCAGAAAAAAAGCCAGAAGTACCAACGAGCCAGCGGGTGCCTAAAAGCGTTACGCATTGGGTTACTCTTCATAATTTGTCCAAAGATTGTGTGGAAATGAAATAATGGATTGTAGAAAGGTGCAGTGATGCCTTTGACTTTAGCCTCTAGTTTCAGGGCTTTTTCGACCGCATTTATCTAGTGCTGCTAGTCGCAGCCGACTAGGTACACAATTTAATCTGTTTGGTATAAATGGAATTGAAATAGCCCAGTGCAGGCCTTCATTACTAGGTTAAGTTGCCCATTAAACCACTTTTGAAAGTGTTAAACATGGCATTAACGGCTTTTTGAATAGTTGCTTTACCTTGAATTTCCAGACTTATAAGTTCTGCTTCCATAATGACACGCTCACGAGCTAACTCAGCATCAAACTCTTCATCGTTGAGCAAACCATCTGCCTTGGCTAGCGCCAATATCTGTAAGTCAGTTTGCTGTCGCTCGACAACTTGTTGCAAACGACCGCCAATTTCCGTGGCTCCATCGCCTAAGATTAATTGGCCTTGTTGTAACATATCGGTAAATAAGTCATTCATTTTGGACTACTCCTGGTGATATTAGCTATTTGAATTGTGCTGCAGCTAGGTAAGACGATGCTGCGCTTTTGACTGGACTCTGGTTTACACCAGATTGAAAAAATAGATATTTTACTGCTACTCAGTTTTACTCGTGTTTTATTAAGGCGTAGCTACCACCTTAGCTTGCTCGCCGGTTAACAAAGCTAGAAACAAGCGTTGCCAACCAGCGCGGCGCCGTTGCACGATAAAATCTGACAAGGAGTCGGCTTTTTTATGCGCCTGCAGATCTTTTTGCCATAGCGTCAGCGCAGCCTCAACTTGCTTGAGCGTTAACTCGTTGTTAGCACGCATCTGCTGAGCCAGTTTTAACGCGCTAAGCTGTACTTCGATATCCAGATACTGTTGCTGAAATCGACTAAACGGACGCTCTTTTTGATACTGCATACGCAGGTAAAAACCATCGACTTGCGCTGCAAGCTCCTGCATCATTTGCTCACTTCTGCTGTCATGACTAGCTAACCAGCTAGATGTACAGGCACACAGCAGTAAAACCGGCAAAATAACTGCCAATAAACGTTGATATAACATGGTTTATATCCTTATTTTCAGATGTGGGGTTAATTTGAGTTTTTACGGTGGTAATTGTGTATTTTTAAAGATTTTGAGTTTCAAAATGGCAAGGTTTCACTTAGTGAACATGACTTTTGTAGACTCTTCTAGCGCCAATATTTATGCCTCCATTGTCCGAAAAACTTAAGGTGCGCCAACGGAAGCGCTTAAACTAGGCTCTTCATCCTCAAAAATCTTGGCTTTAGTATCATCATCAGTCCTTCTTAGCACCAGCTGCCATTTTGCAGCGTATGTGGTTGGAGCCGCTTCTTTCCACCAATCCATATGATCGTTATATTCGTCCTGATTGTTCTTATACTTAGTATTCAACTGATTTTTAATATACTGAGGAGGTCCATCGTAAGAAGGCACTATAGAGTAATTCACATACCATTCTGCTCCCCCCAAAACCCGAGCGTCTTTTTTATACTTTTCTATGGCTGAAGAAATACTACTTTCTACTCTGCCGAAATGACTATCTTTATGATAGTTATTACTTTTTTTTGTCCCCAAAAACATATTTTTGGCCAATTTAGGTCCATGAAAACGGCCTCTAATAAGGTGCATACGTGTAAGTTTGCTATTATTCGCTGATGGATCTTTTACATCATCAAAATATTTTATATGATTTTTAAGATTCTCCGGCTTCGTGGAGTCTGTTTCCTTATTAAAGTTGATTTCTGCTCCACCTTTGCTGACCCCTGTTCTAGCGCTTTCACCACCTAAAGGCTGGAAGACGTTTAGATTTTTAGGTGCTTTCCAATTTCCATCTTTTTCTTTTAAATTACTGATACCTTTAGCAAAATTCTGTTTAAGCTCTGGCGCTAAGATCTCTATTATTTGGTCTTTGTTTTCAAGTGCACTATCTAAAGTTTGTCTATATTTCTCTTGCAGGCTATTCCATAAGTTAGTTTCTAGACTATTTATAGATGCAGATACATAGTTATCGTTAATCAACATTGGAACTTGAGTCGTCTTATCATTGATCTTGGAAGCATTTTTACCTAAATAATTGTTATCAACATCTGAGTTGTATTCAGTAATAGTGTTTTCAAATTTCTCTTTAGCCCATTTATCCTTAATCTGGCGAATACATCTTCGCTGTCGCTTCAAAAACTTATCTCCACCCTTAACAGAATTTATCTCAGCTTCTTTGTCATCAAAGCGCTTGCTTATTATATTAATGTTAGGGTGATCTCCTCCAAAATGAATATTTTCGTTTTCCAAATATTGTACTTTTATTGTTTTTTCTGTCACAGCAAGATAACCCTTTTTAACCTGCAAACTGACTGCTTTAATTAAACTAGTTTTTGGGTGCTTTAATTTTGACTCTATTTCCATAACTAACTCTCACTTTCTCTCATGTTTGTTAATTTCCACAATTTTACTAATCAAAATTTAAGTTAAGTTTCTTATAGATTGCCTCGGTAGATGCAAATTAAAATACGAAATTCGTTCTTTTACTTGAGGAGCAAAGTTAAAAGTTGCAATTTTAAGAATACTTTAGTTTCTAATTTCAATAAATTAATTCAATAAACCGCGGATACGGAATAAGGGAGTTGGGATCTTGTATTGGCGCTTTCTCCGTTTGGTTTTATTCACGCCAAACTGATATTCAAGACGAATTGATAAGCTCTGAATATTGGAACGTTCGCCAAAAGTGAGCCTTTCAAATCCCAATGTCACTTCGCTGGATTCAATAAAACGATATCTGAATTCAGCAGCGTAAAAATTAACGTGTTTAATGGTTTCTGAAAGCACAAAATAATCACCTGGAAAATACACTCGTTGATAGCTAAAAGATGAAGAAACCTGTGTTGACCATTGCTTGTAATAACTGGCTGAAGCATTATGGTACTTGCGTGTGACTGTGCCTTGATTTTGTTCCGATTTCCATAGGCTAAAGCTGTAACCAGCTCTGATATTGGCATCATCCATAAAGTAACTTTTGGATAACATAAGATCACTGCCATATACCTTAAAATCATCAGAATATTGTTCAGTAAAAATCCCGTCTGGCAGTTTCATCTGTATGTCATATTTGTCTGAACGGTCAGAAAAAAACACATCGATGCCAGATGTAAGGCCACTACCGAGATCATATTCCACCAGCAGATCACCTCGGATCTCATCAGTATTAACAGTGACTGCTGGGTTTTCCTGTTGATAACGATATTCGTTGGAGCTCAGCACTAGCTCGCCGTAAATCGAAGTGCGTGGTAACAGATTTCCTCCAGCTGCAAATGCTAAATCCAGCGGTGCGGAATCAATAGTGAATAACTCATTACCTAACTCCGGAGCTTGCGGCATTTCTATCGTTTCAATATCACGCCGTACAGATACAAAACTGCGCAGTTTGCTGTGCCAACTTGCCTGTCTCTGTTCTGGGTTGGATAGTAAACTGTTATCTGTTTCTTGAGGTTGAGAATAAAAAGAAATAAAGATAAAACTCAAATACGGCAAACACCGCATAGCCAAAGCAATATAGTGCATAGAAATTACTCGCGATTAAGTGATGGAATGGAAAACGGTAGGTGTGTTATGGAAAAGCAAATATGAGCTAAGCTTTGCCATTTACTTCATTATTGCTTTAGGCACTTAACTTAGACTTTAATCTGTAAAGTTAATCTGCTTGATTTCTGTTAGGTAGCATTGGAGATACTGATTTACTCGCAATAATCAACGTCTTTCACTCTATTGATTCTCACTAGCTCATATGGCCTCCTTTATATATTTGGCAGTGTATATGAGGCCACTTTCTTTTAAGTACATAGTGATAGTAGAGCTTATTAGAGTTTCACCGCCAAAGTCAGTGGTTTGCCAAGATTTAATTATTTAGAAAATAACTATCAGAAGGAAGGGAAATCACCTGCTGGTTTTGTTGAACCTATGTTTTCAATGGCTTGCATCTGCCCCTCCTTAAATTGTTCGTATTTACTATTCAACCATTGGTCTCGTTGATTTCTAACCGACTCGAATGTCTTAGGATAATCCCTCTCGACCGTTTGCAAAATTCCAGTAAGATATTTCAAATGCATGGCGGAACCCAAAGCAACATTATGGGCGAAAGCCAGACCTACCATATAAGGATTAAGAGGGATCATAAAAGAAGCGGTGAATGCAATAGAAACTGGACCACCCATCTTCAAAACCTGCCCATTAACATCATCTAAAATCTTGCCAATATTTTTAACCGTCTGACTATTTTCACTTATACCTAGCATCTTAGACATAAGCATTTTCTTTTCTCTTGTCGTACTTGAGCCCAAATAAAGAATCCACTTAATACTTTCTTTCCATTGAATATTCTGAAATACATCCTTTTTCGACGGAATTGGAAATCTAAACGGGAACGGATTCAAGATAGACTTTGATACATCCAAAGCATTTTCAAAATTCCATATTTTATCTTTGGTAAAGTCCACATGTTTTTGAAGGGGGTTCATGCACCATATAAGTGCGGATCTAACATAACTAAGATGGTATTTATTCGCCCATTCATTATATTTTAATGCAGACTTCGCTTCTTTTGGAAGGCCGTTGTGATAAATATCTTTAAGCAGAGATTGTTGGTCACCAGCGAACACAAAATAGTAGGATCCTGCACAGAACAAATAAAAAGACTTACTTTTAACCAATTTTTTTAGCAGGCCTACTTTGTCTATATATGTAGAGTTAAACACGAGATTTGCAGCGCTTGGAGATATTCTAAAATATCTGTTTTTCTTTTTTATAAGATAGTCTTTCAAATAAGAACTGTAGTTTTTATTTAAGTTATTAGATGACAACGGAGAAACGTGCGACTGGTGAGCTGGAAATTTACTCAACCCTTTAGAGCGATTACTTTCAGATTTATTTTGACTTTGACTTTGACTAAACATATTTCCACCTCAACTAACTGGCTCTATTAAAAATAAACTTTATAAACATTGTAAAAAACAAAAACTTCACGCTAAAACTTAAGCTCATAAAACACCTCGCATTGCCCATTATGGATAATTTCCATACCAGTCATTCTATTAAACCCGTGGTCTTCGAGTATTCTTATAGAGGCTTGATTATGCTCCCAAACTGATGTTTTTAAGCCAATGACATTTCCTTTTTCGGCTATTTTCTGAGTTTGTAAAATGACTTGCTTAACAGCTTCATTGCCGAAGCTATTGCCTTGATAATCAGTACCTATCCAAAACGATACAATGGGTGTTTGGTCGCCGTTATCTTGTTCATAGTTCAGGTTGAAATCCAATGTAACGTTGCCTACTAAGCCTAGATGCGAATGGATAACGGCATATTGTATTTTTTCTCCCAGTTCCCCCTCTTCTCTCCATCGTAAGTAGAGTTGTTGTAATTGTTCAAGTTCGTTGATTTCCAGACCGCGAAGGCGTTTTGCGATTGCTGGGTTGCGATATTGGTTATAAAACTCGCCAAGATGTTGTTCGCCTAATGGCACTAGCTGAATCAATGTTTCTAAAGCTAGTTGTTCTGGTATTTCTTGCTCGGTATGCAATGGCGTAAACCAATCAACTTTCTCACAATATTCACTATAAGCCTCTATATCAGCTTGTAACCTTTGCGCTTGTCTATCTTCAGGCTCTAACACTAATACTGCTTCAATACATTCTTGTGCAATTGTTATTTCATTAGTTGAAAATGCCGCTAGCGCCAAGTTCTGTAAGCAAGCTACGTTTATATCGTTAAGTTGCATGACTGTTAAAAAACATTGTTTTGCTAGTGACCAATGGCTAAGGTCAACAGCGAGTAAACCAAGATGAAAAGTGAAACTGGTGTGATTTGCAACAGGGATATATTGATTCCAGGCGCTACTGATAAGTTCGCACCATCGCTTTCGATGCGTCACTTTAACGCCTTCTTTTAGTAACCTTGGTAGAAATACGGCTAGCAGCTTGGGTTCAAAATGACATTGAACCAATGCGGCCATCATTTGGTTTTCCGTTAATGATTCAAGGTTGTTTTTATAGTTTTGTAGGACAAACTCTTGAGCTTGAGGATTGTTTCCATGAAAAGCTTCCGAGACAATAGCATTCAGTACATCAGGTATTTTCTTAGTATCTTCTTGCACTGCAACGTCTAATAAGGATGGTAAAAATCCGACGCTCGCTACCTTACTCTGTGCAGTACCTTGTAGCAGCTGATTATAACCTTCAGCTTGACACTTATACCATTCAAGCATTGGGAAATTCACCCTTGTTTTCGTGTTTTCACTTGATGCTTTATCGGCAAGATAAAAACGTTGTTCAAGAGGAAACTCCTCGGTAATACCCCAATCACTCATCAAACACACAATACCTTGAAGACAACTTTGACGAAGTTTATGCAGTGCGGATAAAGCAGCTGTGGGCATAAAAAAAGGTTCGCTGCGACAGCACTTGAGCTCATGATGTAAAACCTGAGTCACAAACTCTTGTACATCGCTCGGTATATCAAGCGATTGAACGAAGTTTTCTGGTGTACTTGCTTGCCAACGATAAGCAAGTTTTGGGTTTATGTTTTTACCATAGTTACTACCGGAGGCAGCTTGCTGATTTACTTTTTGTTCCTGCTGTCTCAGGTGAAAAGGTATAAAAGCTTCTACAGGTTCAGCTTCGTTATTTTCTCCTTCCTGAGAAACTTCGTTTAATTCCGCTACCTCACCTAAATATAAATCTGAATAATGTAAGTACACTAAATGGTGCGGTAGCGATGATAAAACGCCATTGGCGATAAAGAAGACCGGATTTGAGATGAAATTGAGCAACTCTCCATTGACGTCTTTTGTCGGTAAGTCTGCCGCATGAAATATATCCCAGTGAACGACTTTTGCTTTATCTTCTTCGAAAAACATCTCAAACAGTGGATGTTCAGCCAATCGCTTTTGCGCTGGCTCACTAGATTGAGCGAAAAGATAACAAACAGGTAAGTGTTCAATATCAAGTTGTTCCAACTTACTGTGTAGCATACGAAGTAAAGTTAGACCAAACTGCCCAGTAACGGCTTCTGCTTCTAAAATATAAATAGGTTCGTCAATATCAAGTTGTTGTTCCCTATTTTGTACAAAAAGCCATTGAGCAATCACATCAGTATAAGATTGCATCCAGCTCAATGAGCACCAGTCTTGTTGGGTTTCAGCGATAGACTCACTGAAACCCATTGCGTTTTTTTGTGATAGATACTTATCGTATGGCAAGTATTCACACGTACGTTGTTCAATTTCAGATAAAACAGTTTCTGTTGGTGGAAGATCAAGTTGAGCAACATTAAGTGTAATACTGTTTTTATCTTCTTGTTCCGTTCCAGCTTGTGCGAACTTGTTAAAACTATTCATACAAAATTACTCATAGCTGATATTTAAAGACTGGCAGGCTCCGCCCTACAGTCTTGTCTGTTGTTTGCTTATAGACGTTGTTAGTTAAGAGTTGTGAATTGTTTTTAATGTTTACAATGAATAGCTTCCTTTAAAGCGGAAGCTTTCATGTAGTTACAAAGCAGTTATCTGTTAGAATTGAGAGGCCAATGTTTGGTTAAATTCGTGGAGGATACAGTTTAAATCTTCCGGTTGATTAGCGTGTTTCAGCTTATCCCGTGTGGCCTTTTCCATACCTTCCAGCTTTGCCATTTTCCTCGCTAGCTCTGTTGATTTACTCAGCTGCTTTTGCGCTAGTTCTTCTGGTTTTTCCTGTCTTTCTCGCGCCTGACATTCTTCCTGAAGTATGCTTCTTTCATCTTCACTGAGATTTTGCGCGAGCATAGCTTTAGCTCTTGTTGCTTTCTCTACCCAGATTGCCAACTGAAACGGCGTGGCGTTACCAGAAAGAGCTTGAATGACTTCTTCACATTTAGCCTTAACATAACTTTGAGCCTGCTCTTGATATGCCTCGGCAATATGTTTTTGTATGTGCTGATCCCACTCTTCTAAAGGAGGGGCAATATGATCGTGCCAATTGACCTTCCCTCCTGCCAAAGCCCAAGGTTTTTGTGCATAATGGCACTCCAAAACTTGCTCAATCACAGTCATTTCTGTGACAGGTTGCAAATAGTGATGGATCGCTTTGTCAAAAGGTATGAATTGAGATTGCATAATTCCTCCTATCCCAATAGTAATTTATACACGTTGCGTGAATAGCCGTTGATCAGGTAAATATCACCGTTATATATAGCCAAGCCAAGAGATTGGGTATTTGTAGATGAATCAGGAATGGTTTCAACCAAGGTCGCACTGGTCTCTTCAATTCGATAAATTAATGAACCTCCGCTACTGGGTAATATGCCATAAAACTGTTCGTTAAGACCAAATACAAGTACTTCCACACCATTCATGCCACCACTGTACGAGCCTAGGTTCCGATAGGTTCCTGAGTCCATTCTGCCAAAAGAGCTAACCGCATTATTTCCATGTAGAGCTAACGGCTTATCTTTATAAACCAACGCATTACCGCTGTGGCTTTCAGCATTTGGTCTATTAGCATTGAACAGAGTTTGAAAACTCGATGCTCCTGGAGCGAGGCGAGAGAGTAAAATAGGATCTTGCCAGAACGATTGAGCATAAGCCAAAATGCCATACTCTTCACTGCCATCCATAGAAAACCCCTTTAACGTACTTGTGTGAGCAAATACGTTATTATCATCGGTTGGAAATGGGATAGTGATTGGATTTGTTACTATTTGCGGATTTTTTGGGTCCTGCACTTCATACAACTTGGTATCAGTATGGCTATTGAGCACTGCAACCCTATACTTACCGTCATAACAAACACCATAAAGTGTGTGATTATGAGTTGCCAAAGCAGAGCCATTAAAGATTAGATTTCCTTTACTTTCAAATCGCTCTGTTTGCTCATTAAACCAATAAGCTATCGACCCAGCATAAAGAACTACGTCTCCCCCCCAATTAGCCATTCTTGGATAGGTATAAGTCCCGCCATTATTAATGGTTTCCAAAAGGGTAAATGATCCATGCCACTTATACACATTAATCTGACCATTCATATTTTTTCTAGATATAAATAAATGGGTGCCATTTCTTGTTGTGGCATAGTCACTATATAAGAACGGATGCGGTATAGTACCTGCAGCCTCGTAGCCAACAACAGACAAATTACTTTCTAGAATATTCTTCTTAGGTGTTACGCCCGTCAGTCTTTTATTTAACACTTGGTTTAGGGTTGCTGGTGTAATCGCTTTGGTTGCTAGTTCACCTGCAATAGATTCCTCAACGGTCGCAAACGAAGTTACGCCCTTTTGAGATTCAGAGGCATCAGGTAACTCTGGATTAATTTCAGTCAAAGGTAAGCTGCCTGCTTTAATATTACCGTCAGCATCAACAAAACTCAGGCTAGACTCAATATCAGCAAGTGGCAGCTGTTCTTTGGCAATTGTGCTACTGAGTTGGGCGGGATCAAGATTTTGTATCAAAGAACCGTCGCCTTCAAAGCTATTTGCTCTGATAGCGCCAGACGCAGTAGCTGTAGTTAACGTCAAGTCAGCCAGTGTCGCCGTTTCCGCTTTCACTGCATCGGCTTTTAACTCTGTTTCTGTGCGGCTTCCCCCTAAAGTGAGGTCTACTTGTTTAGGAAGATTACTGTTATCTAATTCTCCAGTTAAACTACTAACATTAACAGTACTGCCTTCTAATGAATTGGCAAACCAAGTTTCGTCAGCGGCAATAGTTCGACCAGTGATCTGAATACCTGCGCCCGCTTCATAGTTGTTAATGTCGTTGCGCTTTTGCCAGGTTAATTCGGGGTTATCTGGATTGTTCAGTTCTGTTACTGTCCAAATGCTGTTTTGCAGTGTTTCGCCATGCATCACTTCTATCGACAAACCTACGAATAACTCATAGTCCGGCGCAGCATCAAAGTCTGTAGCCAAAGTCCAGCTATTAGTACCTGTTGCTATCCAGACTCGGTTTTCGGTTTCGTCATCTTGATTGACAAAAAGTACGCGATCACCCTCTTTTATGGTGTATTCATCAACGGTTGGAAAATCTTCTTCGGCCAAAAGGTTGTAGGGATGATCAATAACAGTTGCTACCCCTTTTTTGAATTTAATCCCAGCTTGTAATAATGCAACCTCACCATCTATATACGCTTTACTTTCGGCTAAGGCTTTATCGAGGTTTCTAGGCGTTACAGCACGATTGTCGGATTTGGCGTCAATCTCTTCTTGAGTTGCAAATTGCATCACGCCCAATGCTGATTTTGTTCCTTTATAAAGCTTATCTGATGGTATCTTCGCACTAAAGTTGTCTGGGTTAAGATTAGAGATTTCCATCCCATCACCGACAAGTTTTGTCGCTTTAACTAAGCTTTCACCCTCGTCATTTTGTAGGGTTAAATCCAACAGTTGAGGTAGACGGTCGAGATCAATTTTTCCTTCGCTAAGTGCATCAGCATTCAGGTTTGTTAATTCGTTACCTGAACCAATAAAGGAGTCGGCAATCATTTCAGCTGATTCGGTACCTTCGTGTTGCGTCAGGTCAATCGTTTTCGGTAAACGTTGGATATCCAGCGTACCTGTTGTTACATCGGCAGCGTTTAAGTCTGTCAGTTCTGAACCATTGCCAATAAAGCGTCCCGAAAGCTTATCGGCTGTAATATCCGCTGAGCCCTCTGCATTGTGCTGGGTTAAATCGAGTTGTTTGGGTAATCTGTCGACTGGCAATGTACCGCTTGAAAGAGCTTCTGCATCCAGTTGAGTTAACCCTGAACCATCGCCAGTAACAGTTTGTGCATTAATGGCATCAAAATCCATACTTCGGGGAATTCTTTCTCTCGCCAATGTGCCAGTAGTCAATCGTGATACATCAGGATTCAAGGCTTCATCAATAAGTCGGGCGAACTGAGACGATGTAGGTACGTCCCCTGATTGGAAATAAGATTTTAATTCTTTTTTTATTTGATCGTTATCCATGGTGGTTTCCAAATAATGTGAATGTCAAAAGTGATAAGAAGGATCAAAGACGCTCTAAGGCCTTTCGTATATCCTGAATCGCAGCGCGTTCCTCCGGTTCTGCAACAGGCACAGGTACTGATAAAGAAAGCATTAAACAAGGTTTGGGAGATGCCCCCATCGCCTGCCAGACTTGACCTGAGATTTTATCTGCGTATTCACTACCGAAGAGCGTAAGCCGAATACCAAAAGGAAGCGATTGCAGCCCTTTTTCTTGTTGAATGTCTTGCGGGAGCGTATCGAAATAGCCAAGGCCAGATAGAAGGTAGCCCAGAAGTATATGCTCTATCATGGCACTACCATCTTTGTCTTTACTCCAAACCGTTATCATGTAGGTGATGTCCACATAACGTGGCTCGTGAAACATAGTATGTTTGGTTTTGCTATCATCAAGTTGAGAGCGCATGGGATCACTGCGCCTTCTATGCTTATCTTCAGATAAGCCAATCAAATAACAATTAATCGCTGGCTTACTGGATAATTTCTCGACAAAATCACGGTTTGGCGCAACAAAGGTTATGTCGATATCTTCACCATCGGCCATGCCAAGCACCTTTTCACTCATAAGAGCTTGTAAGCTATCTTTTACTTTATCCAGAATAAGAGGATCCATGATCTGCTCCTTGGGATTGCTTTTGTATCCATTGATTAACTTTTTGGCTGGCGAGATATCCGGCGTTTTGTTTATCCAGTTCGCGTAAAATAGCTCGGGCTAATAGTTCAAGGGTTATTTTCGGCTGCTTCTCTGCTATACAAAATAACAAAGTAGTTTCTGCCACATTTGCAATTTGGGCGTGACTAAACTCGAAGACTTCTGCCAATAACTGTAGGTTGATGTCCGGTGCTATCTTGTCGCAGTCTTGCCATGTTTTTTGCCATAGCGATAATCGCGCACTTTTATCAGGCAGAGTAAACTCAATCACGCTGTGAAAACGACGTAAGAATGCGTCGTCCAAGTTGCCTTTGAAGTTGGTTGAGAGCAGCAACAAACCTTGATAATTCTCCATTCGTTGCAGTAGATAACTAACACCCATATTGGCATTTTTATCTTGGCTAGATTCAACCTCGCTACGCTTGGCAAAAATGGCATCGGCTTCATCAAAAAGTAAGATGGCATTTTGCTTTTCAGCCTGATCAAATAGCTTAGCCAAATGTTTTTCACTCTCTCCTATCCACTTACTGGCAACATTGGCTAGATTGACTTTATACAGTGGCAATTTAAGTTCATCGGCTATCGCTTCTGCTGCCATGCTTTTTCCAGTTCCCGGTTTACCCCAAAATAGAGCTTGAATACCAGGTCGTATATTGGGTACTTGAGCCTGCAAAGTATGACGATAGCGCAACCTGTATAGTAGCTCGGTAAGTTGCTGTTCAACGAGAGGTGACATAATCATGTCTTGCCAGCTTGCTTTAGGTGATGCCAGTGTCGCCAAATCAGGGTGGCTAGATTGGTACTGCTTAATACAAGCGGATTGAAAATGAGCCATCAATTGTTCACCCTTTAGCTTGGATTCACACCTAAGTTCTTGCTGGCATATTTCATTAATTTGACTGGGAGGCAATGGATAAAGCTGGGCTAAGTAGGTCGCTGCATCCTCAGTGAGTCGACCTCCATTTTCCTGAACGCATAATCCTTTCCAAATGCGAGCGCGCTCTTCCAGTTTGAGCTGTCCAAAGCACAATGGGTCAATATGTGACAAGGTCGATAGGATTTGACGTTGATAATCAGACTCCATATCTTGAGGTGCCACGTTATCACAGACTAAAATTCCCATTTCTAAGTCTTGCCATTCGTGAAGTACACGCATAAGTGCGCCAGACTGTGAACAAAGCTCCAGTCCTTGTGGCCAATAGATAAAAGCCTTTTGATCATTTAACGCAAGGTTTCTCAACTGATAACGTAGGTTTGGCTCACTCAGTTCATAATCGACTTTCAGTAATGTACAGTATTTATAACCATGTTCATGAGCGAGTGAAAGCACAAGGGATAACGCCTCGTTTTCGTAATCACTTTCAAGTTTTATCAATTTTTGCAAGGGTGCGCTGAATTGTTGGCGATAGCAAAACGCATAAGCTTGCTCCTCTTGGCTGGTAAGCTGCAATTGCGTACTTGCATTACCGGATTTACCAGACAGATAAGCCAGAAGTACATCATCCAACAATATGCTAGAGATCCCAGAACTCGCAGCTGTATTTGTTGATATGAGTTGCCAACGATATAAGTTTGAATTTAGAAAATGTGGAATGTTTACCTTGTCGTCAATCGAACTAATCAAGCTCACTGCACGGTGGAAGCTAATCGCCGGCCCATGTTCATACCACACCGACTTTAAATAAGGTGCTAATATTTCAGGTTCAATAGCAAATATATAGGCTATTGCTAACAGCTTGGTGCATGGAATATCAAGCTTAAAGATAGATGCCAAATGCATGAAGCTTTCAAATTTGATTAAGGCATTCAAGCTGTCAAAAATTTCTTCGTGCAGCCGCTTTAACAGCTCGTGATCATCGTCTCCGGCTAACGCTAGGCCAAATTGGTAGAGTTGTGCAGCAAGTTTTTGTTCTACATCTGCTTGCGACACCATCAAATCCATGAACATATCTCCACGGCTTGTTGGTTAGCGATGTGAAAAGAGTAATTTGCTACTTGCGCGATTCTAATGTTCAACATGCACCTCCCCTATTGCAGGCGTAGATGTCATCTCGTCCTTTTCTCTTTTTTGTTCAAGTGGCAACACCCAATCTAATGGAACCGTTACCATCATGGCTTGGTTTAACTGACTAATTTCCATAGCCAGTTTAGTCTTACCCTGATCTTCAACTAGCTTACCTACTATTCCACGCAGAGGACCTTTGATGATGCGAACTTCATCGCCTTTGACTAATTTGCTCGATTGACTGCTGAGTGACTCACTGAACTCACTAATCCTTTGCATGCTTTCTATTTGGTCATGAGGGATTGTTGATGGGCTATCGCCAAAACTCACCCAGCGAGTAAATCCTTTTAAGTTGCGGACTTGATGTAAGCTTGATTCGGGAATGTGAACAAACACGTAACATGAGAATAATGCATTCCCATTACTATCTAGAGGCAAGTAGCTTTCAAACCCTTTCAAATGAAGTGCATTACAAAACAAGAGTTCCTGTTTATATTTAGTGTAAGCCGTGTACCACTTATAATCCGACATTTTCGCTCCTGGCAGGCTCCGCCATTTCGCTTAAGCAAAATTGGGGAAGTTTTAGATATTTGCTCTATAGACGCAGCCACAAGCAGGATGTGAAAAAATATTACTGTTGGATTGGGTTAAAGTGTAGCTTTTACAGTATAAAAACAAAAAACCAGATCAACGCTAATTAATCTGGCAAAGGGGGAACGGGCACACATTGGTTAATTATAATCCCGCAATATTAGTTCACGCTTTTGTGTTTACTGAGCGATAACATCTCTTAGTCGTGAACGAACTAGCTGTACTCTTTTTCTTAAATTGACCACTGACAAGTCAGTCATATTTGCGATATCTCGGTACTCCCAACCTTCAATACATCGCAGGATTAACAGTTCTTTAAGTTCATTGGGTAATTTAGCAATTTCATGCTGTAACAGCTCTACGTCGGCTTCTCGTTCAAGAGTAAGCTCTAGCGGTTCGCTTTGACCACCTGTGAAATAGTAATGATCTGATGAAGCATATACTTCATCACACAATGCTTTGCTTTTAGTTTCTGCCCTGAAAATATCTGAACATATGTTACGGGACATAGTGCATAGCCAAGCGAATGGGTTTTCAACGTATGTATTACCAGCTTTCAAGTATAGATATGCTTTTTCTGCAGTTTGAGACATTACATCATCGACGAGATCTTCTTGACCAGACAATCGACGCATGCAAAATCTACGTACGCCGTTATGATTTTCTTGCCACATTCTTACGAAACATTGTTTTTGGCTGTTGACCTGTTCCTTTACATCAGCACAAATTATCATCTTCACTCCGAGTATTTTTAGTTCAATCAGAGGCAAGACGGGCTGCATTAACAAATGTGAAAAAATAAACACCTTAATAGTGCAAATAAAAAAATAAAATCACCTTTAAAAACCATTAACCACCAGGTCAAAGTACAAACTTAAGCTTATGTTTAAAAAGAAAATAATATTAAAGTATTTGAAGGGATAAAGTGTTCTAAAACAAACGAAGTATTAATTACGCGTTTTTGAAATAAACTTAATGTGTATTGAAAGCAACACTATCTAAAACTTCAGCTCCTAATCATTTTTATGACTCTATTATTTAACGACTAAGAACTTATAAACATCAGGTTCTGATAGTGTCATAAGCAATACTAGAGATATAAAAGATTACTACTAATACAATAATTTATTGTTTATAAAGAATTTATTTTAGAACGAGCCTAGGTTAATAAATATTACTCTGGATTACACCAAAGCTGACAGTAAAGAGGTGAATTACTCGTAAAAATCGATTGTTTAATAGGTTATTGCTAAACCTGAGCTTGAATAAATTCACGCAGCCATTGATGAGCTGGATCTTGGTCAAAGTAACGATTCCAAATCAAAACATAAGCACCATCTTTCATGTCTATCGGGATATCCATTACCGTAAGATCGTAGTTGTCTATTATGTTTTCTACTTGTTTGTACGGAGTACATAGGACCAAATCTGAACGTTCGCATAATTGAAAAGCGCCATGAAAGTCTGGCATTTCAATAACTATGTTGCGCCCTAGCCCTTCTTTCATCAAGATTTCATCTAATAGCCAATGCCTGTTGCCACCACCGGTTACTTGTATGTGTTTTTGTTCGATGAAACTCGATTTAGTCCAACCTTGTCGCAAAATTGGGTGATCGTTTCTCACCACACAGGTTGCGTGGTCTCGGCTTAGTTCTGCGTAGTTAAGTTGTGGTGGTAAGCTTGATATGTGGTTTTTAGAACGAGTGTCTAGCTCTAAGCAACGGATCGCAAAGTCTATCTCACAATTTTGAAGCTTAGACATAGTCGTATCGCTCCAAGTTTTGGTTTCTAGTTTTATGTCTGGTGCAACGGCTAACAGCTCAGGCATAAAGTTCGGCAATGTGAAGGCGTAAGTTACTTCCATCATGTCGAATTTAAAACGACGATCACAGAGCTCTGGAATGAAGTTATCAGGCGCTGTTAAACGAATAATATTTTGTAAGATAGGTTTTAATTGATGTCCTAACGCTACAGCCTTTGGCGTTGCTACTAGGTATTTGCCATTGCGCACTAGAATATCATCATCAAAGACTTGCCTCAGTTTGTTAAGGTTTTTACTTACTGCTGACTGGGTAACACACAATCTGTCTGCGGCTTTTGTAACGCTTTTTTCCTCTAATAAAGTATCTAGCACTTTAAGTAAGTTAAGATCGAAGTTTTGTGACATTTTAGGTATTCCTACAGGGAATGTATGAGCTGATTTTAAATCATTTTTAGTCATCTTTATATCAATCTATAATACCTCCTAATTCTTCCACTTTTATAAGGCTCCTTTTTCTTGAATTCATTGCGCAGTATCTTAATCCTTTTTCCTTTAGTTACTTTGGGTCCGTTGGCAATCGACATCTTTTTGCCAGCATTACCACAAATGGCAGGGATCTTTTCGACTTCAACGACTCAGATGCAATGGACGATTACCGCTTTTATATTTAGTTTAGGTGTTGGTCAGTTATTTTTGGGACCAATATCAGATGGTATAGGTAGAAAACCAATAGCTTTAATGGGTCTTGGTTTGTACTCGATATGTGCTTTCATCATGTCTTACATTACGCACTTTGAAACACATTTATTGTTAAGAGTATTTCAAGGTCTAGGTTCATGTGCTGTAGTTGTTGCTGTTTTCGCTAGCGTTACCGATAGATTTGACGAGCAAGGCAGCAGTAAGATGTACAGCTATTTAAATGGTGTGATCTTTTGTGTTCCAGCGCTTGCGCCTATCTTAGGCGTGAAGTTAACTAACTCACTAGGCTGGCAAAGTAACTTCACTTTTATGGCTATGACGGCTATTAGCATAAGCTTATTGACTTGGTTATTGTTTCAAGAATCTAGAGTGGTTAACCCAGTTTCAAATGCTGCGTTAGCAGGAAGTTCAGCGACAAACCTTTCTGTGACAGATGATGCGGTTGTAGAAACGGCAAGAAAAATGAGAGCTACACCAAAAATAAGAGTTACAAGAAAAATAAAGCTGCCAAGTTTAACGGATTTCAGAAGCATAGCTTCTGTGCCTGCGTTTTCGTTCCACGCTATCGCTAATATGCTAGGTATGGCCGTTATTACTGCGTTCGTGAGTACAGCTCCTCATATTTTTATTAATAAGTATCAATTATCAGAGCAAGCTTTTACCTATTGGTTTGGGGCGAATGCCCTATTAACTATTGTGTTCAGCTTTCTTACACCAAAGCTATTATCACGCTTTAGTTTAGATGCCGTGATCACCGCAGGAATGGCATTAATTGCGCTGTCTGGATTGCTGTTCGCAACTTACACCCAAGATTCAAACCTTCTAACTTATATACTGCCTGTATATTTGGGAACTATTGGTATTGCTTTATTAATGGGCGTAGCAACGGGGAAAGCTCTTGCGTCATTTAAAGAAAAAGCAGGAGCAGCAGCTGCATTGTTAGGCGTTATTCAAATGAGTGGCTCTGCTGTATTGGTAACTAGCTTGCAAGCTTCAGGTGTTGGAGCAATAGAACAAATGGCTTTGTTTTCTCTAGCTTTTTTGCCAATGCTGGCAATTAAGTACACAACTAAGAAAGCACTTTAGTTTCGGTCTAATGGTATTAGCGGTTTCGAAAGTTATGTTTTCGAAAACGCTAGCTCTATCCTAAACATTAGTACTCCACTCTTTGGCTAATCTTATAGCTTGTTGCAATGTAGGCCATTGCAATAAGCTCTGCTGATACTCACCGGCTTTGCCTGGAAGTTCAATGCCGTAAGTTTTTAGTCTATAAGCAAGTATTGCGTAGAAGCTATCTACAGCTCCAGCTGAGTCAAACATAAAAGGTAACTTTGCTTTGGTAAAAATAGATTCAACACGCTGTAGTTCTTGCTGAATGTTTTCGTCAAAGTTAGAAGCTGGCTGAACAGATTTCAATGTAAATGGAAAATTAGTCCTTAATGCACTGAAACCTGAATGCATTTCTGCACAAAGACTTCTAGCTTTTGCTCTCTCTATGGTTTCAGATGGGTATAACTTGCCTTCGCAACTCTCATTAAAATATTCGATAATAGCTAGCGAGTCGTGAATACTGGTGTTTTCAATATTAAGAATTGGCACTAAACCTACTTCTGAATACTGGAGTATTTCGCTTTTATAATCTTGGTTTGAAAGATTTACTACTTCTAATTCTGGATCTAACTCAGCTATTTGGCTGCAAATCCATGCTCTTAGAGACCAAGTCGACTCTGTTCCTACAACGAGTTTCAATTATTCACTCCTTTACTATTGATAAAAGCTTTGGTTTTTTCTATTGCTTCTGACATAAAACGAGTTTGTTGTTCTAAATCTCACTTGTCTCATCCATTTTAAAAATGTGCTTACAGTCTACATAGAAATGTCCAGAGCTAAATTTATTTTTGCCAAAAGGCACAAATTCTAACCTAGATAGCTCTGCGCTTTTTAAGCTATCCCAAACTACCTGTGGTATATGCAATATGCTATCTCGTGTTGCTTGTATTGATCTGAATACAATTTGATGTGAATTGGTTGCGTTGTCATAGACATGAGCATGGTATTCAAGACCTGTCCATTCTCTTTTAATTTCCAAAGTATTACCAATCTTTACGACATCTAATACTAGAGGAACCACTTCATTGTGCGTTAAACTATGACTGGGAGTAATAAGTTTCATTTTTTTTACTCTATCGCTTAGTAAGTGCATTTCCAATTTGCTCAGGGGATTTGCTGTAATCTGCTCTGAACCTCTTTTTGGCTCTCCTTTAAATAGATTTAATACATCGTCATAGAGACCATTTGAATCGTGTTGACCTTGCATAAACAAATTCTCTACCATTACGAAATCTTTCTTTTGAATTAATCCCATTTTTCTCAAAATTAACTCGCTGTAGATTCGATAAAATGACCCTATCCCGTTCAAATAGGACGCTCCTACATCTGAATGTACCCCAGGTACTTCTATTTGAATTAAACGTTTAGATTTATTTAAGTAATGAGCTGGACAAGTCTTCATTGAAAGTTCTAGATACTCTGTTGTTTTTGTCTTAAAACTTTTGTCTTCGTCTTTGGTTATAGGAAATAACCTACGCTTTTCATCCTTTGAAACTAGATGAATAACAAAATCAGTAGACGGTGATATTTGCAGGTTTACTTCGCCAACAATTGAAGTCGCTACAGTGTCATATAGTAAACCATATGTTCTTACTAAAAGCTGATCTGGATATTTTAAGTTATTGCTTAAGCTGGTAGGAAACTCTTCATTTATTAAATTCATAAAGTGCCTGCCAATAGCTGCTCCTCTGCTGAAACCAATAACTAGAACTCTTACCTCTAAGTTTGGAATATGACGCCATTCGTCTAATTGCTTACTAAAATCAACCATCGCGTCATCTGCTTTGCCTAAACAGCTTACACAAACTGCTGAATCAATTGTGCTCAGAGGCCACCATTGAGTTCCTGGTCCAGGATAATATTCCCCGTCTTCATAACCATTCGCCTCTAGTTGTTTGTGAATAAAATGTACGACGGTATCTCGTTCATTGCTGCCACTTACATTGTTACCATCGTTCTGCGTTCCATCAAAAGATGCGATGTAAATTTTGACATTTTTATTGTTAACTTTTGTTGTTATATCTGGCGGATTTAAAAGTTTTATAACCTTCTTAAGTGTTTCTCTATTTTCAAAGTTGGTCGGTACAGGCTCACTGCCAGAAAATAAATTAGCGCAAGAAACAAGATTTAATAAAACAACAATAAGGGCAAGCAATTTACATATTTTAAAACGGAACAGCATTATAAGGGTATTCTCCAGTTGATTATAAGACCCTTATATTGTAAGGCGAGAGGATATGAGATTGCTAATAGCTCTCTAGTATAAAATCCACTTTTTCGAGATTAATTTCATTTACTTGGCACCAAAATGACAAATTTTGTCGCTAGTTCTTCTATTTTGTTTTGGTGCTCATTAAAGTTGTAAATCTTGTGCTGGTAATGCACTTTACCGTTAGTAACTATAGCAATTGAATTGTGCTGTTTTTTATTAAGAGTTTCATTAACGGCTTTATCAGAAACGGTTACTATTGTTTTAATAACTTCTGCTACATCAATGCCAAATCTTGGTCTATCTTCAGCAGCAGCCAGCATAGGCTCGTATCTTTCATAATTCTCACCAATCAAGCCCGCACATCTAAGAATTGTCGTGTTTGAACAAATGTTTTGTAATTTTTGTTCTGCTTTTATTAGTGATTTACCACGTAGTGAACTCGACTCAGCTGGAGTTGAAGAAGTTATCATGCCGCTAGTAATACCGTCATATACTCGTGTAGATGAAACTAGAATCGCTGATTTGATGTTAATGTTTTGTTGGCTAAGCCCATCAAAGATCTCAGCCCAGCCCCAGTTGTGCTTTTCTTTTGCTGGAGAAATACACACTATTAATAGATCTATCTCATTAGGTGCAGTTTGATTTGCAAAATCTAACCCTTTGTTCTTATCTAAATAGCAAAACTCTGGGCTGTGTCCTTGGTTTGTCAGCTCTGAAAAAACCTTCGAACCGATTCTTCCTTTACCGCAAATAATTATTTTTGCCATTTTGTTTCCTCAGCTGCACTGTTTATTGGTGATCGGGTTTTAATATTGTTATTTGGCTTGTTACTGACCCGTTAAGTCGCGTTTCACTTAACTATGCAATACCGCAAGACTACAAATTCTATCATTCATTATAGAAACAGTAACAATCACACACAAAATCGTTATTGATTGATTAATATGGATTTTATCAGTGTCGCGTTACGTTATTTGCATTTTCCAGTAACGCAATATGATGTTCACGCTATACATAGTAGATACATTTTCTACTGCTATTACTAATTCTCTGGAGCTTGCCAGTAAGAATTAAAAATTGTGCTTTCTGTATCACCATTTTTAAAGGTTATTGTTGCAGCCCATTGCATTTTGGGTTCTGAACACATGCCTAGAAACATGTCTGCTTTATACTTGTATTTATCTTCTGAACTGGATTCTTGTTGTAGAAAGATAGGAATAATTCCCATATTCATATTAATACCTTTTAGCTCAATACTTTCGATTTCCCGATTTGAGCTAACTCTAAGTTGGTAGTTTTGCTCAACTACAACTACGCTTGTATTGATTAAAATTTCGCTGTTTTCAGTACTGAGTGTTAAACATTGATTAGCATCAATTTCGCAGTTAATGACTGGTTCATTTTTTTTCGGCGAGCAACCCATCAAAGCCAGTAAAATCGTAGTGGTGATGAAATATTGAGTCGCTCTAGTTTGTTTTTTGTACAGCTGCATTTTTTTACTCTTGATCTAAGACAAGTTTTTGTTGTTACTGGGTATTATTTTAATCTTAAAGACTTTATTATTCACCCTGCCCAAAAGGCTTATTTTGTTGTTTTTTACAAAATCAAGAATTTAGGCCGAATTAAACTTTAAATAACAACATTTTCACATGTAAGTGGAATCAAACTTATGACAACAACTAACATCGCTCATCCAGAGTACAACTATAAGGTAGTTAAGCAATTTGCTTTGACTACTGTTTTATGGGGGATTATTGGGATGATTGTTGGTGTGTTAATTGCCGCGCAGTTAATATGGCCAGCTCTCAACTTCGATACACCTTGGTTAACATTTTCGCGTTTAAGACCGCTTCATACTAATGCCGTAATTTTCGCATTTGGTACGAGTGCACTATTCGCTACTTCTTACTACGTAGTTCAACGTACGTGTAAGGTTAGACTAATCAGCGATAAAATTGCTGCCTTCACCTTCTGGGGCTGGCAAGCTGTTATTTTATCTGCTGTGATCACTCTACCTTTAGGTCTTACGACTTCTAAAGAATATGCAGAGCTAGAGTGGCCAATCGATGTTTTAATTACTATCGTTTGGGTTGCTTACGCATATGTATTTATTGGCACGGTAGCGATTCGTAAAACAAGCCACATTTATGTTGCTAACTGGTTCTATGTAGGCTTCATCATCACTGTTGCGGTTTTACACTTAGTAAACAGTGCTGCAATTCCAGTGTCGATGTTTAAATCATATTCTATGTACTCTGGTGCTGTAGATGCGATGGTTCAATGGTGGTACGGTCACAACGCGGTAGGTTTCCTACTAACGGCTGGTTTCCTTGGTATGATGTACTACTTCGTACCTAAACAAGCTGAGCGTCCGGTTTATTCATACCGTCTATCAGTTGTTCACTTCTGGGCACTTGTATCTCTATACATTTGGGCTGGTCCTCACCACTTACATTACACTGCACTTCCTGATTGGGCTCAATCTGTAGGTATGGTTATGTCTGTTATCCTATTTATCCCTTCTTGGGGTGGTATGATCAACGGTATCATGACGTTATCAGGTGCATGGCATAAACTTCGTACGGACCCAGTATTACGTTTCCTTATCGTATCTCTTTCTTTCTACGGTATGTCGACGTTCGAAGGTCCAATGATGGCTATCAAGTCTGTAAACGCATTATCGCACTACACAGACTGGACAGTTGGTCACGTACACTCAGGTGCATTAGGTTGGGTTGCTATGGTATCTATCGGTGCTTTATACCACTTAATTCCTCGTTTATACGGCAAAACTGAAATGGCTAACCTTAAGCTAATCAACACACACTTCTGGTTACATACAATCGGTGTTGTTTTCTACATCGTATCTATGTGGATCTCAGGTGTTATGCAAGGCTTAATGTGGCGCGCTGTAAACTCAGACGGTACGTTAACTTATAGCTTTGTTCAAAGTTTAGAAGCTTCATACCCGTTCTACTTCGTTCGTTTCTTAGGCGGTGTGTTTGTTGTTGCTGGTATGTTGGTAATGGCGTACAACGTTATTAAGACAGTTCGTGAACCTAAGCAGGTTCCAGCTGGCCAAGCACAAGCTGCATAAGGAGAGTTATTACTATGGCAAATCATCACGAGAAGATTGAAAAAAGCGTTGTGTTAATGTCTGTATTTACAGTCATCGCAATCAGCTTTGGTGCATTAGTAGAAATTACTCCGTTAATGTTCCAAAAAGACACCACAGAACCAGTTAAAGACATGCGTGCATTAACTGCATTAGAAATGGAAGGTCGTGATATCTATATCAGAGAAGGTTGTAACAACTGTCACAGCCAAATGATCCGTCCTTTCCGTGCAGAAGTTGAGCGTTACGGTCACTACTCTGTAGCTGGTGAATCAGTATGGGAACACCCTTTCCTATGGGGTTCTAAGCGTACTGGTCCTGACTTAGCACGTGTTGGTCAACGTTATTCTGACGATTGGCACTATGCTCACTTAATGGATCCGCGTTCAGTGGTTCCTCAGTCAAACATGCCATCTTTCCCTTGGTTAGATGAGAATGTATTGACAGGTGAACATACGGCGAAGAAATTTGAAGTATTTAATACCTTAACGAAAGGCAAAACTCATAAAGACGAAAACGGTGAGTATATTCCTCTGTATTCTGCAGAAGATATTGCTGGAGCAAAAGCAGCTGTTGAAGGCAAAACTGAAATGGACGCTTTAATTGCATATTTACAACAACTTGGTACGCACCTTAAGTAATTATTATGGATTACGGAACTTACCGAGGCGTTTATACGTTAATTTTATTAGTTTTGTTTTTGGTTATCGTTTACTGGGCGTATAGCAAAAATCGTACTAGCAAGTTTGATGAAATCGCAAACTCTATCATAGACGATGATGTAAACGACAAACCTGTTAAGAAGGAGTCATCAAATGGTAATGACTAGTTTTTGGAGCGGATGGGTTATCGTCCTTACTCTTTTCACTTTAGTTGCTACGTTTTTTATTATCGTAATTAACCTAAAGAACTACACTCACGTTGAAGAAGGTGAGTCTATGGGTCATGAATTCGACGGTATCGAAGAATTAAATAACCCTTTACCTAAGTGGTGGACATACATGTTCTACTTCTTATTGGCTTGGTCAGTAGTTTACTTAATCCTTTATCCTGGTTTAGGTAACTACGAAGGTACATTAGGTTGGAAGAGCTCTAACCAAAACGTACGCTCTTTAGCAGAGTCAAGAGCATTGTCTGAAAAGGCAAAAGCAGAAGGCTTATTAGTAGAGTTAGACCAAGAATACAAACGTGCAGACGAGATTTACGGCCCTGTTTTCCAAGCAATGGCTGCTAAACCTATGACTGAACTAGCACAAGACGAAGAAGCAATTAAAGTAGGTCAACGTTTATACCTACAAAACTGTGCTCTTTGTCACGGTTCAGATGCTCGTGGTTCTAAAGGCTTCCCTAACCTAACAGATAAAGACTGGTTATACGGCGGTTCTCCTGAGAAGATCAAGGAAACGCTAATGCACGGTCGTAAAGCTGTAGGTATGGCTGCTTGGGGCCCTGCTCTAGGCGGTGAAGAAGGTGTTGAAGCGGTAGCAGAATACGTACTTAAACTTTCTGGTCGTAAAGTTAACGATAAGTTAGCTGAAGCTGGTAAAGCTAAGTTCGGTCTTTGTGCTGCATGTCACGGCATGGACGGTACAGGTAACCAAACTCTTGGTGCGCCAAACTTAACTGATAATATTTGGTTATACGGCGGCTCTAAGAAAGCGGTTCAAGAATCAATCCGCAACGGTCGTGCTGGTGTAATGCCACCTTGGAAAGATGTACTAGGTGAAGAGAAAGTTCATATTATCTCTTCTTACATTTACAGTCTTTCAAACTAATTCACTCTTTATAAGAGTTTAGATAAAAGGCCTCTTAACGAGGCCTTTTTAATAGTTTAAAATCTTCGCTGAAGTTGTATAGGAAAGTAAATTTTCTCTCAAAGAGTTAACTTACTGACTTAAATAAAGTTTCCTTTCTTATTTAACTACACCGGATACACATTAATGAATAATGAAGCTTGGTATAAGAACCCATGGGTTTGGGTTGTTATTTTTTTCCCTTTGTTAGCTGTTGTTGCGGGCATTGCTACCGTTATTATCACTAGTCAAAATCAACCAGAAATGGTGGTTGATGATTACTACAAAAAAGGCAAAGCCATCAATCAAGAACTAGTGCTTTACAATAAAGCCGATGAAATAGGTATTAAGCTAGAGTTAAAGTCACAAGCTGAATCTGTTGAAATAAAGTCAAACTTAGAATTACCAGCAATTAAACTTACTATGGTCCACTCTACCCTAGCCGAGTTAGATTTCTCTATGGTGTTAACACCAAATGCAAAAGGCACTTTATCGAACACTCTAGAACAAGAGATGACAGGTAAATGGGAAGCGATATTAATGCCAATGGATGAAAGCTGGAAAGTAAGACAAACGGTTGCTTTCCCTACTGCAGATTGGCAAAAGCTTAACTAATTATGCAGCAACAGAGTTGTTATCACTGTGGTTCTGACATTCCTAAGAACTTCGAAGATGTAAAAGCTGAAGTAAAAGACGAACAATATCCTGTATGTTGTTTTGGCTGCAAAGCAGTAACGGAACATATATACGGTAATGGTCTTGGCAACTATTATGAGTTTCGTTCAGATCTAGCCAGTAAACCTGACGAAGGTTTTGAGCAATACGAATACAAAGTATTTGATGACGAAGACTTTTTACAGCTAGTTTCCAACTCTGTTGATACGAATAAACGCAAAATTACGCTTTCGGTAGAGAATATTCATTGTGCTGCTTGTAGTTGGCTAATTGAACATTCTTTAATGTCGTTAAAAGGCATAGAAAGGATTAATGTAAATACCATTAATCAAAGAGCAGATATCATTTGGAATACCGATGATGTTCAGCTTTCCACTGTACTTGGCCAGTTAGCTACTATTGGCTACCCTTCTTCTCCTTTTAAAGTTACAGATACTGAACAGAGCTTAAAGCGTCAGGAAAAGCAGTATATAAAACGTTTAGGGGTGGCTGGCTTGTTTACTATGCAAGTAATGATGCTTGCATTTGCCATGTATTTTGGTGCCTTTGAGTATATGGAATCTCATCAGCAAGGCTACTTCAAATGGCTAAGTATGTTGCTTACTGTTCCTGTTGTATTCTTTTCTGCTTTGCCGTTTTTGTTTGGTTGTTATTCTTCACTTAAAGCAAAAAGATTAAATATGGATGTGCCCGTGGCGTTTGCCATATACGGAGCATTTTTTGCCAGTCTCTATCAACTTATTCTCAATGGCTTAGACGGTTCTCAAGGTGAAGTGTTCTTTGAAAGTATTTCTATGTTCACTTTCTTGTTGCTCATAGGTAAATATTTAGAATTTAGAGCAAAGAGTAAAGCTGTCCTTTCAAATGCTAATTTAAACAAAACCATTCCTACTGTTGCCTCTAAAGTCGTCAATGGAGAAGTTATTCAGGTTTTAGTAAAAGATTTAGCTGTTGACGATATTGTTATGGTGAAAGCTGGAGAACAAATCGCCTTTGATGGCCGAGTTGTTGATGGCAAAACAAGTGTTAACGAGTCTGTACTTAATGGTGAGTTTGAGCCTGTCAGTAAAGCTTTGGGCGACAATGTTTTTGCCGGCAGTGTGAATAACGATGGTGTGATTAAAATTCAAATCTCAGCAATAGGCGAAAACACTACGCTGTCACATATAGGCCAAATGCAATCAGACTTTGCAGCACATAAACCTGAATATACTGAATTTGCCGATAGAATTGCTCACTGGTTTGTTTTAAGTCAGTTAATCTTAGCTGTTTTGACCTTCTTTATTTGGTACTTCTTTGTTGAAGCAACAGATGCATTATGGGTGAGCTTGTCGGTATTGGTAGCGACCTGCCCTTGTGCTTTGAGCCTAGCAACACCTACCGCCTACACATGTATTATGTCAGCCCTTAATAAGAAAGGTATTTTGATCAAAGAGCCCGCTTCTTTTGATAAGCTCAATCAGATCTCTCATATAGGCTTCGACAAAACAGGAACTCTGACTAGAGGAGCTTTTGTTGTTCAACAAGCTCACTATAACCAAACTGTTGATCAAGATTGGTTAAATACGGTTATTTGCCAAATCCAGCAAAACTCAGAACATCCAATTGCAAAGGCATTTAACGAATTTGCAGAACAAAACGTTAAAACTCAAATCGATGATATCGAAGTTGAAGTCGGTAAAGGTTTAAAAGCAACTACTGAGCTTGGTGAAATCAAGATAGGCAGTAGTGCCTACCTCAAAGAAGAACAAGAGTTGCAAAGTACTTCAGCTAATGTTTTTGTTGTTTTGAATGATCAGTTAGTGGCTGAGTTTATTGTGTCCGATCACATTAAGTCAGAATCTAAGCAAGTTATTGCGAATTTAGAAACCGACAACATAGACACTTTCATGTTAACTGGTGATAGTTCTGAGCAAGCTGAACAAGTATCAAGCGAACTTAATATAAGCAAATATAAAAAGTCTTGCTCACCGGAGAATAAAGCAAAATATATCCAGCAACTACAGCAAACTGAAGCCTGTGTTGCTATGGTTGGCGACGGTATTAATGATGCCCCTGTTTTTGCTGCTGCAGATATCAGTGTTGCTATGGGAACAGGTGCTGACATTAGTAAACAAGCCGCAGATATCATTATTTTAAATGGCAATTTAAATGCGATTAATGATTTGCTAAATGCGGCAAAAGAAACCAGAAAAACAATCAGAAATAACCTGAATTGGTCGTTAATTTACAATCTGGTTATTTTACCTGTTGCCATGTTTGGCTATGTTGCACCTTGGGTTGCCGTTATTGGTATGTCGGCTAGCTCGATTCTTGTAGTGTCGAATTCATTAAAATTATTGAAGATAAAATAAAATGAACGTTATTTATTACCTTATTCCAGTTGCTATCGTTTTTATTATCGTTGGTGTTATTGGCTTTTTTTGGGCAACCAAAACAGAGCAATTTGATGATTTAGAAAAACAAGGTTTGTCTATTTTATCTGATGATGACGTAGAGCTGACAGCTAAGTCTCAGCAAGAAAACGAATCTCAACAAAAAAGCAAGGAATAGACTTGGAACTTCTGCTAACTGCGCTAGTGATGGGATTTTTAGGTTCTGGACATTGTGTCGCCATGTGTGGCTCCTTGACTATGGCCATCGGATTTTCCATTCCTAGGGAAAAACACTTTCTAACTTATGCGGTAATTATCAGCTTAGGACGTGTTTTAGGTTATGCAGTAATTGGCTTTATTGCGAGTTTGTTAACCCAGTCAGTTATCTCTCTCACCCAAGGTGGTATTCTGTACCTATCAATTTTCGCTTCTATATTAATGATAGGTATAGGTTTGCACATAGCAAATGTAAATAGTTGGGTACTAAAAACAGAGGTTTTAGGGAAATACATTTCTTCCATAATTGAACCAATTAAGAAGCGAATTATGCCAATTGACTCTGTAGCTAAGTGCTTTAGTTACGGGGCTTTGTGGGGTTTTTTGCCTTGTGGCTTAGTCTACACGGCATTGAGCCTAGCAATGACTTCTACGACGCCGTTAACTGGCGCGTTAGTTATGTTTTTTTTCGGTTTGGGGACATTACCGACTTTAGTCGGATTGACAACACTTAACTCTAAATTAAATAGCATTTTGTCCAAAACTTGGGTAAGGTTTGCACTAGGAGTCACGGTAATAATATTGGCTCTGTCCCTTTTATTTAATACAATAACTAAGTTACAAGTAATTAGTTAATATCGGGTTCATATCATGGCACTAAATCAAGCTAGAAATTGCGGTGGTGGCTATTCTATTAGTTGTTCTAACTGCAGCTTAAACCAATTATGTATTCCTTTTTCACTGGACGAAAACGAGCTAAGAACCTTAGATGACGTAATCGAGCGAAAGAAACCTTTCCATAAAGGTGATTGTTTATTCGAAGCAGGTCAGCAATTCAAATCTCTTTTCGCCGTTCGCTCTGGTAGTTTTAAAACCTACTTAGTAGATGATCAAGGCGTTGAGCAAATTACGGCCTTCCACCTTCCAGGTGATGTTATTGGCTTTGATGCGCTTTCTAACAAAAACCACAAGACTTACTCTCAAGCATTAGAAACTTCTATGGTGTGCGAAATTCCATTTACTACTATGGATGAGTTATCTGAAAAGATGCCTAAGCTTAGAGGTCAAATCACTCGCTTAATGAGTAATGAAATCTCAGCAGACCAATCTATGTTTATGTTGTTAAATAAAAAGTCAGCGGACGAACGTATCGCTACTTTCTTAACTTCATTATCTGATCGTTTTGGTGAGCGTAACCTATCACGTCACTCATTCCGTTTGACCATGACTCGTGGCGAAATCGGTAATTACTTAGGTTTGACGGTGGAAACGGTTAGTCGAATTTTCTCTAAATTCCAAAAAGCGGGCTACATTTCAGTCGATGGCAAGTTGATTGAAATCGAAGATATTGAAAAGCTTAGAAATTTAGAACCAAGTTAATTTAAAAATACTTGATCCAAACCAACAATTATTAACTCACTTTGTTTTAATTTGGCTACAATAGAAACTAAAGGACAAATTAAAGTAAGGTGAGTTACATGAGTCATTTCAATAATATACTTGTTGTTGCCGATCCTACTGTTGAAGAACAGAAGGCATTAGCTAGAGCCAAGGAGCTGGTCTCTAAGCACCCCGCAAAACTAACTCTGTTTTTATCTATTTATGACTTCTCTTATGAGATGACAACTATGTTGTCACCAGAAGAGAGAGATTCTATGAAAACAGCTGTTATTCAAGATCGAGAAGCCTGGTTAAAAGAGCACCTTGAAGCATTAGAGTTAGAAGCGGATGTTAAAGTTGTTTGGCATAACCGACCTTACGAAAGCATCATCAAAGAAGTGCTGGCTCATGATTACGATTTAGTGGTTAAAGGCACTCACGAACACGATGTATTAAAAGCGGTTATTTTTACTCCTACAGATTGGCACTTGTTAAGAAAATGTCCTTCTTCAGTATTATTAGTAAAAGAGCACGCGTGGCCAGAGCATGGAAAAGTGCTAGCAGCAGTTAGTGCAGGAGCTAGAGATGAGGCCCACGGCGCATTAAATGCAGAAATTATTTCTCATGCTAGTTTTATGGCTAAGATCCTTAATTCAGAAACTCATTTAATTAATGCCTATCCCCCTACTCCAATGAACATTGCAGTGGAGATACCTGAGTTTGATCCTGGTGAATATAACTCTAACTTAAAGCGTCACCACAAAGAAGCTGTGGCTGAATTAGCTGAAGAATTCGATTTAAATATTAACAATCTTCATATTGCCGAAGGCATGCCTGAAGATGTGATCCCACAAACTGCTAAAAACTTAGATGCTGAACTATTAGTAATGGGAACTATTGGTCGTAGCGGTATTAGTGCAGCACTGATTGGTAATACTGCTGAACACGTTATGGACAATATTAACTGTGACTTGCTTGCGCTTAAGCCTCCTGGCTTTGAAAGTCCTGTAAAGTTGAAGTGATAAGCACAGTTCGCAACTAACATTACTTTAGAATAATAAACCGCTTTAATAGCGGTTTATTTTTGTCTGTAGGTCATTATAATGCCCGCTTCGATTTGAGAGGGTTTATGGCTACATCACAAGAAGCAAAACAAAAATATAATTTTAACAAGTTACAAAAGCGTATCCGCCGTCAAGTTGGTCAAGCTATTGCTGATTACAACATGATAGAAGACGGTGACCGTATTATGGTGTGTTTATCTGGTGGTAAAGACAGTTATACCATGCTTGATATTTTGATGAGCTTGCAAAAATCAGCGCCAGTCTCTTTTGAGCTTATTGCTGTAAACCTTGACCAGAAGCAACCAGGCTTTCCTGATCACATCTTACCTAATTATCTTGAAGAGATAGGAGTTCAGCACAAGATAGTAACGGAAGATACTTATTCTATTGTTAAAGATAAAATCCCTGAAGGTAAAACGACTTGTTCGCTTTGCTCACGCCTTCGCAGAGGGATCTTATACCGTACAGCAAAAGAGCTTGGTGCAACTAAGATTGCTTTAGGTCACCACAGAGATGACATTATAGAAACCCTTTTCTTGAATATGTTTCATGGTGGTAAGTTAAAATCTATGCCTCCTAAATTGAAGAGCGATAATGATGAGCATATCGTTATTCGACCTCTTGCATATGCTAAAGAGAAAGATATTGAACAGTTCTCCGAAGCGAAAGGCTTCCCTATCATCCCTTGTAATTTATGTGGCTCACAAGAGAATCTGCAACGTAAACAAATCAAGATGATGTTAAACGAATGGGATAAAAAGCATCCTGGGCGCATTGAAAGTATGTTCAATGCTATCAAAAACGTTGTTCCTAGCCATTTGGCTGATATTGAATTGTTTGATTTTAAAACCCTATCACAAGACATTGACGAAGGTGATACTGCATTTGATGCACCTGAAATTGAGCAATTTGTTGCTGAAGATACAGAAGTTGAACAGCAAAAAAGCGCTGTTCAATACGTAGAACTTTAAAATAAGGGTGACTGGCTAAATACTCAGTCACCTTAAATGATCTAAATTACTCCTCAGGAAAGCTTAGGTTACTAACAGGGTCTATGATCCTATCTGCATGACCTAGTGCTGTTAACGCTATATCTAACTGATGAAGCATTTGCCAGGCCTGTTCAATTGCTTCTCGGTAAGACCAATCAGCATAGTGTTGCTTAGCACTATCATGCGCTTCACGAGCTCTGCTTAACGCCAATAAAGTATCTGAGTTATCAGCTAAGTTAGCAGCTATTGCAGCCTCTAGAGCAAAGCTTAATTCTGTTTCGGCTGCTGCGATTGCCTCTCTAGCATGTGACCGGAACAAGGTGCTTTGCATACCTGTTTGTGGTGCTGCACTATTCCAATCAGATGTAGACTGGCCCCAAACCGTGGAAATACCGTGAGTTGTATATTGGTTTACGTATCGGTGTAACAACTCGCCAGTAGTGTCGCTAGGGTCTTGTGCTAGTGCGTATTGTCTAGCTAAGGTTGAGAACCCTCCATCAAAGTGGAAACGACGTCTTGGCTCCGGAGCATGCATGTAACCTAAACCGTGTTGTAGCGTTTCAATAGCTTGCAATGTTGAAGTTTCACGTACAAAACTGTTGGCTAAACTTTCACGTGGTGCATTAGCATCAAATTGATCAACCCAATGAATCGTGCCTATTTCTAGTGCTCTTGAATTGTCAAAGCCTTCATTAGCTTCAACACTCCCGTCTGGCATTACTGCCATAGGAAGTGAACTGCCATTACCTCGATTTTTTCCTAAGAAATATTGAGGTGTAAGTAAGAAAAAGTCTCGACGTAAAATCGCACCACCTTGTTCGTTACCAGCAACGGAACCCCACCATCCGCCGCCACCCCAAGTTGTATTGAAGTTGAAGTTTGCCCAAGCGGTTGTGTTGTATGGGAAAGTCCCCCACTTTTCTCCGCTAGAACCTGATGGCGATGGTGTCATAAAGAATACTAAGGCTTTTACATTAGGCACTCCAGATTTATGGAAAGGTACTTCATCGACTACTCTAGCTTCAGGCCAAAACTGCTCATAAGCACCAAATCCACCTTCTTCAGCAGTATTCGAAAAAGCGGCCTGAGCTACGTTTGGATCCACTCCATTTTCCCAACTGGAAGTTAGCGTATCAAATCCTCCTTCATCATTAAGAAATTGTAATTCACGATATAACGGTGGATGCGTCAGTACTATAGGCTCTCCACCTGTTGGATTAGGTAGACGAGGTTCATTTAGATTTAAACGTAACCCAGCTTTCGCTAACGTTCCTGCTACACGGTCAATAGAGCCGTCTGGCTGAATGCCAAATGGAAATGGTACTTGGGTGATTTGCCATTGAGCTGGTACAAACTGCGACATAGAGTGGCGAGCCAGTGACTCATCGAATACGTCTGCAAATTCGTAATCTTGCTCTGAAACAAAGCCACTGCTGTCAGTTAGACAAGCTTGAGGGTCTTGTTCATTTTCTAGTGCATCAAGAATACATAATTCAGTGGCATCGTAGCGTATATCTACGGTTAAAATTCGTAGTTCATAAGCCTCAGAATACACGTTATTAGCCTTCAGTGATGTTTGTAGAACACCATAGCGATAAAGCTCAAATGCATTGTCTGCAAGTTCCGTCGTTTCTTCGGTTGTAATGCCACCAGAAAGTAAACGAGTTGCATCAGATACAAATAAACGGCGAGACTGGTTGCCCAACAAGTTTACAATTGGATCTAAACGCCACTGTTCACAATAAGTTTGCTCTGCACGAGCGTTCTCGATGTGGTTAGCTGGAAGCGTGTTGTCACAAAACACTTCTAATGCGGCAAACATTTTAACTTGGCTTAAACCGCCGTTAAGTGCGTCAGTCATGATATCCGCTGCTGATTGATATTGACTATTGGCAGCTGTAACTGCCGGAAATTGAACTTCTGCAGGAGCAGTGGCTCTGAGTTCTGTAGAGTCCTTTTGTGGTTCACTATAAAACGAGTAAGGTGAAGTGTTTAATTCTGGTAAGTTCAAAAACACTAGCGAAGCTCCACCATTTGCTTGTTGAACTAAATTACTTTCATCAAGCCAATCAAACAAAGTGTTATATGAATACAAGTTGAAGCTTTGCGCTGGTTGGCTTGAAGTGTATTCTATCTTCGATTCTTCCAGAGTTTCTTGTAAACCAGCTGCTTGTTCAGAAGTAATATGGTGAAAAACGATATTGCTAATTTCCCATCTAACATCTGTATAAGCACCATCGTGTTCTACATAGTTCACTATATCTACATTTTGATGCCAGTCGTCTACTGCTTCATTGATTTCTCGCAATGGTGTCCAATGAGTTTGCCCTGTCTCTTCATTCTGCTCGCGCGTAAACGAAGTTGCATCATAACGTATCATGCCATCTGGTGGTGTCAGTTCTTCCGGCAAATCGGTTGGCGCAGGTGTTAACGCAAAAGATTCTTCACCGAATTTAGGAATACGTGGTATCCACCAAGGTTTAGTGTCAACAATATCTAGTGCTTGTAGCCTTGCACTGATTGCTTGCTCCGCTTGGGAATGTGACTCTTCCGGAAAACCAACTAAATAAATATTTAGGTTAACAGCTTCCACATCACCAACTTGCTCACGCAATGTTGTTACGGGAGAGTTAAGAGTTGTTTCTACGTTTAAACCTTCATTTGAACTATTACTGCTACCGCCACAGCCGGTAACAATAGCCGCGCTTAGCAATGACAACGGAAATAGCCAATTAGTGCGTAGTTGAGTATTAAGCATTAAGCCTCCTATTACTGAGTTTGTAATGTCAGGGACAAGAAGCACTGTAGTGAGAATTCATCTAAGTATTTTCTTTTAACTGACAAGGTGTTTGTTAAATATGTTACACAACACCCTGTCAGTTACAAGGGGTATTCAATTGAAGAAGCTTTGTAAGATAGAAATGAAACTAGAGTTAAACGTTAGAAGCACCCTGCAAGAAAAAACAAATACTGTAATAAAAACAAAGTGATAGACTCTCTGCTCTAACTATTTGTGGTTTGCTTGTTATTGGTAGTAAAATCGACAAATATTTTTTAGTTGAGTAAAAAATAATAGGTTTTGTTCAACGTATTTAATAAAATTGGGAACAAAAAAGCGCTGGGCGTGACAGTTATATGGAAAAAAAACCGGACCAAACGATCAATAAACGAGCGAGATCAAATGAACAAAAAACGGCACGCCGAGAAGCAATTCTTAATTCTGCTGGTAAACATCTTGCAGAGATAGGGATTGAAAAGTTCTCTATGGGAGTGTTAGCAAAAGAGGTAGGAATTGCTCGCACTACCCTTTACCTGTATTTCGATACAAGAGAAGCTTTAATGCTAACCCTCTATTCTCAACACCTAGAGAACTGGTGTGAGTTGATGGAACAGGCGTTACCTGGCCCGGTCGATGACGAGACATTTTTAACTACGTTTTGGCAAACATCTCGAGCTGAGCCGCAACTTATTTTGCTCGGCTCTAAGTTAGGAATGGTTATCGAGCACAATGTATCTATGAAGCATTTACAGGCTTCGAAAATAAAACTTTATGAAATCCAAGAACGAATTAAAAAGCACTTTAGCAAGGTGCTAAAATTAGATGAGCCTGCAGCTTCAGCAGTGTCTCTGGGGTTGGGAACGATTTCTATGGGATTAAATCAGTTGTGTTCTGGCCCTAAAGTTGACCCAGAGGGCTTGCCTGAAGGAGTTGTTGAGATGGCAAAAGCTTTTCAAGAGCCAGCCGTTATTTTTCAGATGTTAGGTAGTGTTTTGCTTAAAGGAGCAAGGGCATAAAGGACTGTTGAAGCTTAAAATAAAAAGGCGGATTGATGTCCGCCTTTTTACCAACTAGCTAAAGTTAAGTGTTAGCTTTTTCGATATTATTCAAATAACTCTCAAAGTCTTCTGCAGACATCGGTTTAGCGTAATAGTATCCTTGTGCTTCATCGCATTTGAGTTGCTTAAGAAACGTTTCTTCTTCTTGTCCTTCTACGCCTTCAGCTAAAACCTTCAGATTCATAGCGTGTCCAAGCCCTAAGATCATTTTAGTAATAGCTTGATCGTCTTTGCTAGTAATAATGTTTCTGACAAATGCTTGGTCTATTTTTAACCTATGAATAGGTAACTTTTTCAAATAGCTTAGTGACGAATAACCTGTGCCAAAGTCATCAATAGCTAGTTCTACCCCTAAATTGCGCAGCTCGGTTAATTTACGGATTATCTCTTTCATATCCGACATTAACGCTGTTTCTGTTACTTCTAATTCTAAATAATTTGCCGATAATCCGGTTTGGTTTAGCACCCTTTCAACTTCACAAACTATATTTTCTTCTTCAAACTGCACACCAGAAACATTCACTGCCACTCTAAACTTAGGTAGGCCTTGCTCTTGCCAATGTTTAGTTAGCCGACAAGCTTCTGTTAGTACATAATGACCTATTGGAATGATCAATCTTGAACGTTCTGCAACAGGGATAAATTTAAATGGTGGGATCATAGATCCATCTTGTTTTTTCCATCGCAGTAGAACTTCAGCACCCACCAATTTATTAGTTGCTAAATCAAGCTGGGGTTGAAAATACGGAACTAGCTCCTGATTTTCTAGAGCGTGTTTTAAATCCTTTATCATGGTAACTCTTTCATGCAGTTGCTCTGATAGTTCTGGATTGTAAAAAACGATATTAGTGCCGTTGTCCAGCTGTGACTGGTGTAAAGCAATATTAGCCTCAGATATAACATCACTTACTTTTGTTGAGGTTCTATCTGTAAACGAAATACCGATGGAAACATCTAAATGTAATTCGTTGTCTTGTACAAATACTGGCACTTGTAACGTTTTAAGCAAATTGGTCGCAATTTCACGCGTGCTTTCATTTGATTTTCCAATTAGAGAAATGGCAAACTCGGTACTATCAAATTTAGCAATAAAAGCTGCAGTGCACTCTTTCTCGATTCGCTTAGCGAACTCCTGCAATACTTGATCACCAACTTCATAACCTAGTGTATCGTTCACTTCATTGAGCTTTTCGATATTTACTATCATGAAACTTAAGTTTGTCTGGTCTGTAGTTTCTTCTATTTGCTCCGATAGAAAGTTCATCATAGAAATTCTATTTGGCAAGCCTGTTAACGTGTCAAAATAAGCGAGGTTGCGAACTTCTTGCTCTAATTCCAGACGTTTACCTTCATTTTGTTGCAAGTTTTCAAATGCATCATTTAATATTTTTACTTCTTTATAGTCATTGCGCTTGGTTTTAATGTTTACAAAATTACGTTCAGATAAGGCTGTAATAGCCGACGTAATTGAGCTTAGTGGTTCAATAATCTTCTTTGCCAAACGTAAATTGAATAAGATAACTAGCAATAAACTGATGAAACTAAACATGATTATAATGAAGCTGATCTGATTAGCTCGTTCTAAATTGGACTCAACATCAACGGAAATCTCAACTAAACCTCTCACATCTCCTAATTCCCAATCTCGCTTTTGCGAGTCTTGGTGTGAGTTATGACAATCAACACAAGCAGCTTTAGTTAACTTATCAGGCAGAGCAACTCGAACAACTCTTCGATTGTTTGACGTTTCAAACTGGCTTACTGGTATTTCAGGAGCAGCATTTAGTTTCAGCCAAGCATCGCGTTGAAACTCATCTAATACTCTGTCTTTTCTAGACTCGAAAGGAAACGGACTCGTGATTGTGACGTCTAGCTTTTGATTGTCAGATTTAGTTTGTGCCATTTCAATCAAAAAAGTGGCTGGGATTGGAATAGTATTGTCCGACAATCTATGTAGATGGGTTATCTCAATACCATTGTCGACATTGACATTACTTAATACATGTTCTGCATAATAGTCTCTAATTTTTTGCAGTGTTTTAGTTAACTCGACCGCTGTGTCAACGGCATTTTCTTTAACTAAGCCTTCCATAGCCTTTGGCACTACAGTTAAAACTGATACCAGAGTCAATATTGCAAAAATAGGAAGAGGTGCACTAATGTACCATTTTAATGGTTTTGGTTGATGGATTGCTGCTCTAAACTTAGTAATCAAAGAGGTCATTTTATGTTTGATACCATTTAAGATTTTTAATCTAAGACATTAATGTGTAACACATAATTCTAATTTTTGTGAAAAACTAAATACGAATAAGTTAAATAAAAAATTATGGAGTGTGTAGATAATAATAGATAAATATCTGGAGATTGGTGAAATAAAAAAGCCGAGCATTAAACTCGACTTTTTATCAATTAACAGCATAAACCTTGCTTTATTTAGCCCAAGTATCTCTCAAGCCAACGGTTTTATTGAAGATCATTTCACCATCTTGGTTTTTACTACCGTCAAAACAGAAGTAACCTAGACGCTCAAACTGATAACCTTGCTGAGCTTCTGCTTCAACTAAGCTAGGTTCAATGTAGCCGTGGTTAACAACTAAAGACTCAGGATTCATGATCTCTCTGAAATCTTCTGCTGCAGCTGGATTTGGCTCAACAAATAAACGTTCGTAATTACGGATCTCTGCTTTAACACCTTCTGATGCTGAAACCCAGTGGATTACACCTTTTGCTTTACGACCGTCTGCTGGCAATTTACCTAGGGTTGTAGGATCATATTCACAGTAAACTGTTGTGATGTTGCCGTCGACATCTTTATCACAACGAACTGCTTTAACAAAATAAGCGTTACGTAGACGAACTTCTTTATCTAAAACTAAGCGCTTGTACTTTTTATTGCCTGTTTCTTGGAAGTCTTCTCGCTCAATAAAGATCTCTTTAGTGAAAGGTACTTTACGGCTACCCATCTCTTCCTTGTTAGGATGATTTGGCGCATCTAACCACTCGATATGATCCTCGTCTAGATTTTCAATCACTAGTTTAATCGGATCTAGTACTGCCATCGCTCTTGGGGCATTTTCATTAAGATCATCGCGAATACAAGCTTCTAACATGCCCATTTCGACCATGTTTTCCATCTTAGTTACACCAATGCGCTTACAGAATTCACGAATTGAAGCTGGTGTATAACCTCTTCTTCTGAAACCAGCGATAGTTGGCATTCTAGGGTCGTCCCAACCTTCTACATGGTTTTCAACCACTAGTGAATTAAGCTTACGCTTACTCATCATAGTGTATTCAAGGTTCAAACGTGAAAACTCGTACTGATGTGGTCTTGCTTCAATTGAGATATTGTCTAACACCCAATCGTATAATCTGCGGTTATCTTGAAACTCTAAAGTACAAAGTGAATGAGTAATGTTTTCAATCGCATCCGAAATACAGTGAGTAAAATCGTACATTGGGTATATGCACCACTTATCGGCTGTTTGGTGGTGATGAGCAAATTTCACACGGTAGATAACAGGATCACGCATACACATAAAGCTAGAAGCCATGTCAATTTTTGCACGTAAACAGCACTCGCCTTCTTTAAACTTACCATCACGCATTTCATGGAATAGTTTTAAGTTTTCTTCTGGCGTTGTATCACGGTACGGACTGTTTTGACCTGGCTCTTTTAACGTCCCACGCATAGTACGCATAGTTTCTTGATCAGAAAAATCAACATAGGCTAAACCTTTGTTAATAAGCTCTTCTGCATAACCAAATAGCTGATCGAAGTAGTTTGACGAGTAGCAAATCTCACCATCCCATTGATAACCCAACCAATTAACGTCTTCTTTAATTGCGTTAACGTAATCTATATCTTCTTTTTCTGGGTTGGTATCGTCAAAGCGTAAGTTGCACAGGCCTTTATAGTCTTGGGCAATGCCAAAGTTTAAAACAATAGACTTAGCGTGACCAATATGAAGATAGCCATTAGGCTCTGGTGGAAAGCGAGTATGCGTTGTTGGATGTTTACCCGCTGATAAATCTTCATCTATGATGTTTCTTATAAAGTTTGAAGGACGATTTTCTGTGTCCGCCATTGATAACCCTTCTTAATCTAAACTGGAAAATAAATAACTGCGGCAGTATAGCACTTTCGTTACTGCTTTCACCTATTTAACTGAGTTAGAAAGTAATTTTTCATATTTTAAATTGGTGAATTTAGTTAATAATTAGTTATATTCAAAGCAAAGTTAGTGTTATTCACATAGTTATTATTCAATCAATCTTATCCTTTTGTTTTTAAAGGAAAAATTAATTGGCATTAGATTTGATAAACAAACTATGAATAACCAAGCTATTGTTGCTTACGTTTCGATTTCACGGAGATAATAATGAACAAAAACAACTTAATGAAAGCTACATTTATCGCTGCTGCTATGGCTTCCTCTTCTGCCTTTGCTCACGTAGAAATATCCAGCGATCAATGCGATATTGATCTCAACTATGATCTTTCCATCTCTCCTCAACATATTCGTATTATCGAAAATGATGAAACCATGATTGATATATATAAGGACGAAATTGTATTTATCAAAGGTGAGCAAATTGAATTGAACAATGAACAACAAAAACTGGTCACTCAATATGCAACCGATATTAGAAAGTCTGTTCCAGAAGTTGCACAAATAGCAACAGAAGCAGTCAGTATTGCATATCAAGGTATTAACGCAGCATTAGGCCAACACATTGATATGGCAGAAACAAAAGAAAAGTTTGCACAGTTAGAACAAAAGATTGGGGAAAAATTCAACACTACAGATGGTCACTACACTTTCAGCCAAGGGGAATTTACGAGTAACGTAGAATCTCAGGAAGTTGAAGTTATGGTAGAAGAAATCGTTGAAGATATGGTACCTCAATTGATCGGCAGTCTAATGGCTAATATTGGTACGGCGATGGCTAAAGGTGAAGCTAACTTCGATGATTTTGACAATATTGGCGAAAATATCGAAAAAGAAGTAGAAGCTAGAGCCGATGAGCTGGAAAAGAAAGCGGAAGCGTTTTGTGCAAGATTAAAGCATGTAGATGAAATTGAAGCTGATCTCATTGCTTCGAATACTCAATTTGTTTACTTCGATTTATTGAATGTAAAATAATTTTATTAACTGTTAAAACAAAAAACGAGTAGCAAATCAATTTTGCTACTCGTTTTTTATTGTTTAATTGTTTAACTTTCTATTTGCTAAATATTTAACTTTTTGTCCAGTTTAACCCTTTGCCCAGATTAATTCTTCATATGATACTTCATATAACGTTCCACTGTTTGAACGGTAGAGTAAGTTTGCTGATCTACTTCTATATTTAAATCATCACCAATTTCTACCTTACCCAAATTGGTAATGTTTAACGTTTCAGGGATCAAGTGAAGATCAAACCCGTTATCCCGTACATCGCCAACAGTTAAACTACAACCATTAATAGAAACAAAGCCTTTGTGCAATATATACTTCATCCAGTCTTTATCAACACGTACTGACATCTTACAATTGTCCTGGCTATAGCGGATATCAGTGATCTTCCCTTTCGTATGAATATGACCAGAAACAATATGCCCGCCAAGTTCAGTTCCAAAAGTCATTGAACGCTCAAAATTAACTTTGTACCCTACTTTAATTTGGCTCAAATTTGTTTTTATCAATGTTTCATCGATTACATCAAACTGAACTTGACCAACGACATCATTGATATGAGCTTCAAATTGAGTAACGGTCAAACAAACACCATTAATTGCTATGCTTGCGCCTATATTCAACTTTTCTAAATACTCATTAGCTACTGAAAGCGTGATCTTTCGAAATGAATCATCCCCTTCAAATGCAATAACTGTAGCTTTGGCTTGTACAATACCTGTAAACATCTTTTTTTTCTTATTTACTGTTGGTTAGCGCTAAACTCGCTAGTTTAGTCCATAGGTTGGAAATCGTTGCAGCTGCACCGATACCAAGTTTTTCAGCCACATTTTTTCTGATCTTATATTCAACTTTATATAAGTTCTTATCTGCTAGCTGTTCTAAAACAAAATCGTCACTTGTTTTTATCTCATCAACGAGACCAAGTTGCAATGCTTGTTTACCATACCAGCTTTCACCAGTGGCAACTTTATCTATATCAAGTTCAGCTCGATACTCGCTAACAAAGTCTTTAAATAGAACATGAACCTGTTCCAGTTCTTCTTTAAACTTCGCTCTACCTTCTTCTGTATTTTCACCAATCACAGTTAAGGTGCGCTTAAATTCCCCAGCAGTGTGCTGTTCAACTTCAATATCATTTTTCTTAAGCAACTTATTGATATTAGGTAGTTGGGCAACCACGCCGATAGAACCTATTACAGCAAAAGGTGCAGAAATTATTTTGTCCGCTACACAAGCCATCATATAACCACCACTTGCTGCTACTTTGTCTACAGCAACCGTAGTTTTAATCTTCGCATCCCGTAATCGTGCAATTTGCGAAGAAGCTAAACCGTAGCCATGAACCGCACCACCTGGACTTTCTATCTTAATAAGCACTTCATCTGCTGGTTTCGCTACGGAGATAATCGCTGATATTTCTTCTCTTAGAGACTCTGTCTGGCTCGCATTCACATCACCATCAAAATCAAGGATAAACAAGTTGTGCTTTTGTTCTTCATCCTTTTTCTCTTTGCTTGCCTTCTTTTCTTCTTTATCAAAACTCTTTTGCTGTTCTTTATTTAACAAAGCGCGTTTTAGTTCACTGAGTTGAAGTTTTAAATCTTCTGACAAGTTTTGAATACTCAACTCACCTTTTCCATGCCCTTTACCTTTAGCTGCTGCGCCAATAATGATGACAACAACTAACGCAATTGCAACAACTATGGTTAATGACTTTGCTAAGAACAAACCGTATTCGTATAAAAATTCCAAAGGAATATCTCTCTTTTAATTCATACCTAGCTTATATATGGAGGCGTTAATTTGTTTTTAAATCGACAGAATAAAAAAAGCCCGCTGATAAGCGGGCTTTTAATGTCTTTATTAACTAACTACTTATTATTGAGAACAAGTAGCATCTTGAAGCACACAGTATGTTAATGCAGCTTCTGAAACAGGAACAGCTGTACCATTACTTGCAAAGAATGCAGTTAACATAGCCTGATGTTCAGCTGTAACGATACCGAATAACTGTGCGTAGTCACCAACAGTAGCTAGAGCACCGGCATCAGGAGTTAAAAGAGAACCATGAGTACCGTAACGGAATCTAGCAATACCACTGAAGCCTGACTCAGACACAGTTGTTTGCGAAATACCAGGTAAACCTAGTTGGCTAGCTAAACCTTCGGTACCAGCAATCTGTTTTAATGGATCTGTCGATACCGAGTTAGGAATAACAGTATCAGATGGATTTAACGCGCCGTCACCAACTGTTTCAAACACTAAAGTTGGAGTTTGAGTTGCTGATAATAGACCTGTGTAGTTAGTTGGGTCACCTGATTCAATCACAGCTTGTGCTGCGAATGCGAATTGAGTCAAGCCAGCACTAACTGTAGCCATTTGCTCAGCTGTTGCCGTTCTTTCAAACTCTTGGTAAGCACAAATTAAAGCATCTGATTGTGAAGGAGCTGAGCCCGCACCAACAGCAGCAGCTACATCCGCACAGTATGTGCTTGGATTATCACTTGCTAAGTTTGTACCTAATACAGTTGTTAGGTTATCCAAGTTAGCTTGAATCATTGCTGAGATTTCATTGCCTAAACCATAAGTTACCGATGCAGCAATTAGAGGACCAAACTGTTGTGACTCTAATAAGAAGTTACCGATTGATGAACCTGGGTTAGATAACACAGTAGCATTAACTTTATATAAGCTATCAACTAACGCATCTGTAGCTGCGTCACCTGTATTTGCAGGAGTGTTAGCTACTGCAGTAAATGGTGTGCCTGTGATAGCACCTAGTGAATGACCAACATAATATACGTTGCTAGCATCAAATACTGTTAAATCAGGAGCTACAGGATTAGTCACATCAATCATTGTATTAACAGCTAGACGAAGTGATAAACCATCAGCAGCAGATTGACGAAGGTTATCCCTTGCTGTTAATAAACTTGATAAGTTCAAGTAGTGTGTTGCATCAGTTTCAGTTGCACTTACTACCACCGCATCATCGCCTTCACCTAAAACTACACGACGTTCACCGTGCAATGGATGGTCAATAGCCACTGTTGCATAACCTGATGCAGACAATAAACCTGTTAGTGCTAACATGTCTTCTTTTTGAGAAGTAATACCATGTTGTAACATCACTACTGGCCAACCGCTTTCAGGCTTAGATAAGTCAGCTGACATACCTAATGCCGGTCTTACTAAGTTAGCAGCATCAGCGTCTGGAACTGTGATTTGCACTGGAATAGTTTCCATGCTCTTAGTTGCAGGAACTGGGTTATACTTAGTTAAGTGACGACCCGTATCAATGCCTAAATCAGTAAATGCACCTGTAACTGGGTTAGGAACTTGCTGACATAGTTGATGATTTGTACCAGGAGTCGCACCAGCAAGTTGTTCTGGAGTTGCGCCAGCCATAGTAATAACGCTATCACAAGCAGCTTCCCAACGACCTGTTAGCGGGTTTGCAATATCTAAATAGTATGGAACTTGAATGCTAGATTCATACAACTTAGCACTGCTGAATAATAAGAAATTTGAATCTGCTGGGTCAGAAGAAATAGCACCAGCTTCTGCTAAAGCCATAGCAACTGTCACTGGAATACCAGAAATGCCGCCAATTTCAGTTGTAACTTGTGCAATACCAGTTGCTGTTGAAGCTGGATCTGCAGCTTGCTGAGCAGCTAAGTTTTGAGCATTGAACAATTTAGTGATTTGTAGAGGATCTGTATCTGGAACACCTGCTGACTGAGTCGTAAATACCTGAGTATAAACGATACGGTCACTGTCATTACCTAATTCTTCTAGAGTATTTTCGTAGTTGTTTACTAACGTTTGTAATAGACGAATACCAGCTTGTGTTTCGTTTAATTCATCATCGCTCAGGCTTGGTAGTACAAGTGGATGCGTATCAATGTCTAACTGCATTGAAGTCCAAGTATCCGATGGAGCAAGAGCTAAGCCGTTAGTATCTTTAATATCATCAGTTAAAGCCACAGCATATGTAGTATTTGCTTTAAGCGGCTTAAGAGGAACGATGGCAATATCAGCGCCAGACATTTGCGCCACAAAATCAACACCATACTGTAATGTACCAACTGCTCGACAAAGCTGTGGAGCATTAGAAGTATCAATACATTGTGGGTCACTAAAATCAGGAATTGCTTTTACTTCGTAAACTGAAACACCAGCGGCTAATGTAGCTGGATCGATTTGCACTGAAGTTGGTGTATAACTCAATGCAATTGTGAATGCGTTTTGTGTGCCCCAGCCATCTAATGCACCTAGTGCATTTGTTGGATCTGACCAATCAACTGAGCCATCTTCGTTAAATGTTTCTACACCTAAAGTGTAGTCAGTAGAACTAAATGTTAAATCGTTAGGTACAGATAATGCGCCTGAACTCGGATCCCAAACTACGCTAATTTGAGATGCTAAAGCCGCAGCAGTAGCACTGTTATCAGCTACAACTTGGCTATTATCTTCTTGAATGTCTTCTATCGTCGTATCATCACACGCGGTAAGACCTAGCGCACTAGCAACAGCTAGGCTAATTGTTAATTTTCTCATTTCTCTCCCCAGGGTCCTTGTTGTATTTAGACAAGTACATTTGTCTTTATTAGTTTTGGACATGTTTATAACAGCTTAGACCAGTTAAAGTTACCTCAGAATTTTTAAATTGGCTAGTTAATTATTTATTTGCTCATAAATAAATAAGCTGTGATGACACTATGTCCATTTCAAAGTAGAATATACCTTATCTCATCTACAAACTTTGTATATTTATGAATCACTTAGATTTTAATCCCGCCAATAATGAACTGGAAAATAAAGTAATTTTAATCACCGGAGCTGGTGATGGTATCGGTAAGGCCGCTGCACTTAGTTTTGCACAGCACGGTGCGGAAGTTATTTTGTTAGGTAAAACCGTTAAGAAACTTGAAGCTGTTTACGATGAAATCGTCAATGCTGGATACAAAGAACCTTCTATCATTCCATTAGATATGAAAGGCGCTACGGTTCAAAATTATAAAGATATGGCTGCGACCATCGAATCTGAGTATGGCAAGTTAGATGGTGTATTGAATAATGCGTCTATGCTGAACTCACTTAACCCTATTGAACACATATATGAAGATGCATTTGATAAAGTGATGAATGTTAACTTCAAAGCAACCTTCTTTTTGACACAAGCTTTGTTGCCAGTTCTAAAGAAAGCACCTTTAGCGTCGATCGTTTTTACTTCCAGTGGAGTTGGTAAAAAAGGCAGAGCGTTCTGGGGTGAATATGCATTTTCTAAGTTCGCCACTGAAGGTGTTATGCAAGTAATGGCTGATGAGTATGAACATACGAGTTTAAGAGTAAATTGCATAAATCCAGGTGCAACAAAAACTAAGATGCGTGCTAAAGCATATCCTGCAGAAAACAAAGAATCTTTGAAAACTCCAGCTGATATTATGCCAACTTATCTATATTTGATGTCCGATCAAAGTAAAGAAACAAACGGTGAATCTCTAGATTGTCAGCCAAAATAAAGAGCTAGGAACTAAAAAAAACGCTAATTATTAAATTAGCGTTTTTTAGTAATTGTTTTAATTATCTTTTATTGATTTGACGTTGCTTATGCTTTTTAACAGCGCGCTTTATTCGAGCGTGCTCCGTACGACGATTTTTAGCGTTGTCCTTTTTAATCACTGGATTAAACTCTCTTAGCTCTCTTGATAAACCTACTTTTTTTCTAAGTTTATTTAGCTCATCTAAGTCTAGCTCTCTCCAACCACCTTGGATTAAACGACGGTCTAAATTGACGTCAGCATAACGAACGCGGATAAGGCGGCTTACAGTTACGCCTTGAGAAGCCCAAAGTCTTCTAACTTCTCTGTTTCTACCTTCACGTAGGCTTACGTTGTACCATGCGTTTTTATGTTGCTGATTGTTATCTTCGTCAAGCGGCGTAGGCTCACCTTTCACTTTATCAAACTTAGCCACACCATCTTCTAACTCTACACCCTGAGTTAAATTTTTCAGAGCTTCACCAGTAACTTCACCAAATACACGTACTGAGTATTCTCTTTCAACTTCATACTTTGGATGCATTAAACGGTTTGCTAATTCACCGTCATTAGTGAACAACAATAAACCTGAGGTGTTTACATCTAAACGACCAATACCAATCCAGCGACTGTTTTTTAGTGCAGGTAATCTGTCAAATACTGTTGGACGCCCTTCTGGGTCTTTACGTGTACACATCTCACCTTCTGGTTTGTTGTACATAAGTACACGACAAATTTCTTCTTGCTGTGAGCGAACTTCAACTATGTGTCCATCTACTCTAATACTTTCACTACCGTCTACTCGATCACCTAGCTTAGCAACTTTACCGTTTACACTTACCCTATTGTTCGCAATATAGGTTTCCATTTCTCTTCTTGAACCTATACCTGAACGGGCAAGTACCTTTTGTAACTTTTCACTCATATTATTCTTTCTCTAACGTCTCTTGCGTTTGGTCAGCACTGGTTAAGTCCTGCCCCATAAATTCTGATTCTAATTTTTTCGCTATCGCATCAAGCGACTCTGGTTCTATCAATTCAGGTAACTGCGATAAGCTGGTTAATGAAAAGTAGTCTAAAAAACTATTAGTGGTGCCATACAATGATGGTCTGCCTGGAACTTCCTTATGTCCTACTACTTTAATCCAATTTCTTTCCGATAAAGTCCGTATTATATTCGAACTTACCGATACACCCCTAACGTTTTCTATCTCTCCACGCGTAATTGGTTGTTTATAAGCAATTAGAGCTAGCGTTTCTAATAAAGCTCGGCTGTATTTCGCAGGCTTTTCTTGCCACATTTTGCCTAATAATCCTCCCAAGTGAGGAGCGGCTTGAAAACGATAACCACTAGCTAGTTTAATAAGATTTACACCTCTGCTGGCATAATCGTCTTCTATTTCATCTAAGATTTGTTTGATCGCAGGTTTATTTACTTTAATTTCGGACAAAACAGTCTGCTTTAAGCCTTCAATTGAAACTGGTTTATCTGCAGCAAAAATAGATGCTTCTATTAATTGCTTTAATTGTTGCGGATTTATTTTTTCCATTATTCTTGCTCTACAGGCTTACAGCGCACGTGTAACTGACTATAAGCAGCACTTTGCACCACTTCTAATAAGCTTTCTTTTACTAATTCTAATACTGCTAAAAAAGTAACAACGACACCAGATTTACCTTCAGTGACGTCAAACAAATCTTGGAATGGCAAAAAGTCATTGTGCTTAGATAACAACTCTAGCAGTTGAGACATACGCTCTCTTGTCGACAATACTTCAGGCGTTATTTCATGATGAGTAAAAGCTTTGGCACGTTTAACTATTGCTTGAAATGCCACAACCAATTCTTGTATATCAACCTCTGGATGTAAAACTTCAGGTTGTATCTCATCGGGAATTTCTATGCTTGGGGTGTAAACATCCCTATCAATTCTCGGTAAGTTGTCTAAGTCTTCTGCAGCCTGTTTAAAAACTTCGTATTCTTGTAAGCGTCGAATCAATTCTGCTCTTGGATCTTCTTCATTTTCATCATCTAAATGATTTCTAGGCAGCAGCATTCGAGATTTAATTTCTGCTAACATCGCAGCCATTACCAGATACTCCGCAGCAAGTTCTAGCTTCATATCCCTCATTAAGTCGACGTACTCCATGTATTGGAGAGTGATCTCTTGAATTGGTAAATCAACAATGTCGAATTTTTGCTTTTTAATCAGGTAAAGCAAAAAGTCTAAGGGACCTTCAAAAGCCTCCAAGAAGATCTCTAATGCATCGGGAGGAATGAACAAGTCCTGAGGCTTTTCTATTACAGCTTCACCACGAACAAAAGCAAGCGGTAAGGCTTGCTGAATCATTTGTGTTGTGTCTGTTGTTGATGGCAACTCTTGTTCTGGCTGTTCGACCATTTTATTCAAATAAACTCGCGTCACCTTCACCAATGCGAAGTACTTCTGGTTCACCTTCAGAGAAATCAACGACTGTTGTTGGTGTTTCTCCTAAGTAACCACCATGAATGATAAGCTCTACTTGCTTTTCAAGCTGTAATCTAATGTCATCTGGATCTGATTCAGTAAACTCACCGCCTGGTAAAAGTAAACTCGAAGACATTAGTGGTTCACCGAGTTCTTCTAATAAAGCCTGAGCAATATTGTTATTAGGTACCCGGATACCAATTGTTTTTTTCTTTTCGTTTAACACCCGTTTTGGAACTTCTTTAGTTCCTTTGAAAATAAAGGTGTAAGGACCAGGTGTTAAGGAGCGAATAGTACGAAACGCTGAGTTATCTACTCGGGCAAAGTTGGCAATTTCGGAAAGATCTTTGCACATTAGAGTAAAGTTGTGATTTCTACCCAAGCCACGAATCTGAATAATTTTCTCCATCGCTTTTTTCTCGCCTAAACCACAACCAATGGCATAGCCAGAGTCAGTTGGATAAACGATAACGCCACCTTGTTGAACGATTTGTACAGCTTGATTGATCAAGCGACCTTGTGGATTGTCTGGATGTATGTGAAAAAACTGGCTCATAACTACGCTTCTAACTATTTGAATGTTAACAAAAACTATACATGGTATTTAGCCTAAGCGCCATTTTGGATGCTGCCAAATTGGTTTGCATTTTTCCGTTAAGCGTAAGTTTTTACCTAACTCTGTCCACTTGGCTGGTGAATGAAAATCAGAACCTTGTGAACAATACAAACCATAGGTGTCTGCTAAGCGAGATAAGTGATCTCTCTGATTCTGTGACATTTGTGATAACCCAACTTCAATTCCATCACCACCAAGTGCAGCAAACTCGGTGATCAGCTTTGTCATCCATTTATTCGACATATCATAACGAATTGGGTGTGCAAGAACTGCTAAGCCTTCTGCTCTGTGAATAGCTTTAATCGCTGAATCTATATCCATCCAGTTTGGGCTAACATAAGCGCTTTTACCTTTGCCTAAATACTTTTTAAAAGCAGCATCAAAGTTACTAACAATACCTCGTTCTAATAAAACCTTAGCAAAGTGAGTTCGACTCACAGCTTGTCCTTTAGCCAACTTATTAGCTTGCTCAAACACCCCTTCTATACCTTTTTTGCTGAGCTTTTCAGAGATTGCTTTCGCTCTTAAATCTCGGTGTTTTAACTGTATTTCTAGACAAGATTGTAAAACCTCATCTTTTGTATCTACACCTAGCCCTACAATATGAATCTCATAACCATGCCACTTAGTGGAGATTTCAACACCGTTTGAAAGCTTAACTTTAAGGTTGTTTTGTTCTATCGCAGATTGAGCCTCTGCTAAGCCACCTAATGTGTCATGGTCAGTAATTGCTAATACATCTATCTGTTTGATATCTGCGCGCATGACTAATTCTGAAGGAGTTAAACTGCCGTCTGAAGCAGTTGTGTGGCTATGAAGATCGTAGATCAATTTGAATTCGCTTATACCTTAATGTTATTGCAAAGTATTATCGCATATAGCAGTTTTTTCTACCATGTTAAAAATAGATGTTGACAGTCTCAGTAGAAAAGGTTTTTATACGCACACTATCTGCATAAAAGGTTTTTTATAACGAAAATGACTAATTCAAACGCAACTTTCACTTGGCAATGGTGGCTTTCCAGTTTTAGCGGGTGATATGTCTGTGCGTGCAGATCAATAAAGAATTATCAAACCCGCTTTTTAGCGGGTTTTTTGTTATTTCAGGGCCGAAATAATTATGAAGCATCAGGAAACAAGTCTTCACCTCATCAAATCCGCACTAAGCGATAAATGAGTAGAATAGCAACTAAGGAAAAAGAAATGTTATTTAGCCAAATAACGACCAATATAGGCGAAGTAAACAGCATCAGTATTGAGGCTAACTATCTAACCGCCCCACTTGCTTTATTTGAGCAAGTCATCGAAAATCATGAACATTCTCTGTTATTAGAGTCTGCCGAAATTGATAGCAAAGACAATCTAAAAAGTTTAATGCTAGTGGATGCTGCTGTTAAATTTGAATGTCATGGAGCTAAAGTATTTTGTAAAGCTTTGGTTGATAACGGTTTGCCTGTTATTCATTTTTTAAATGATATATTTGCTGAGCAAGCTTCTACTAACACAAAATTAATCGACGAATCCACGTTAGAATTAGAGTTTGCTGCAATAGATACCAACATCACTGAAGAAGCTAGACTTAAACAGTCCAATGCTTTTGAGGTATTAAGAAGTACGATAAATAACATAAAGTCTCAACCAGATTCACCTTTTTCGCTATTTCTAGGTGGTTGCTTTAGTTATGACATGCTGGCTAACTTTGAATCCTTACCGCAAGTTCCAACAGGCTTAAATACTTGCCCTGACTATATTTTTTATTTAGCTGAAACCTTAGTTATCATAGATCATCAAAATCAAACGACAGAACTTTTAGGCAATGTGTTTGGTGGTAAAGACGCTTATGCGAATTGTTTCTCAGTTGGTAAAAAGCTGGAATATTTGAATCAACAAATTGATCAAACTAATAAACAGGCTGCCAACCAAGCCTTTGGTTTTGAATTATTAGCAAATGAAAAAAATAAGACGCCTGTTTCTGTCAATGTATCGGATGACGAATTTAAACAACAAGTTATCAAGTTAAAACACAATATAGTTCAAGGTGATATTTTCCAAGTTGTGCCTTCTCGTTGTTTTAGCTTAGAGTGTAACGCTCCATTAGATGCCTATAGACATCTTAAACAAGACAACCCTAGTCCTTATATGTTCTATCTGAAAGCACCAGACTTTGAGCTGTTTGGTGCTTCTCCAGAGTCCGCGCTTAAATACTCTGCTGATACGAACCAAGTCGAAGTTTATCCAATTGCTGGCACTCGCATTCGAGGTTTTAATCAAGACAGAAGCATTAACCACGATTTAGACTCTCGCATAGAGCTTGATTTAAGAAACGACGAAAAAGAAGTAGCTGAGCACATAATGCTAGTTGATTTAGCAAGAAACGACGTGGCGCGAATAAGTAAAACGGGTACCCGTCATACTAAAGAGTTACTTAAAGTTGATAGATACTCCTACGTTATGCATTTAGTTTCTAGAGTTGTTGGCCAGTTACGAGAAGATTTAGACCCGTTACACGCTTATCAAGCTTGCATGAACATGGGAACTTTAGTTGGAGCTCCTAAAGTTAGAGCAGCAAAGCTAGTTAGAGAAACTGAAAAAACTAACAGGGGAAGCTATGGCGGCGCTGTTGGTTATCTCAATGGAGCTGGTGATATGGATACTTGCATTGTTATCCGTTCTGCATTTGTGAGAAACGGTAAGGCTCATGTTCAAGCTGGTGCCGGAGTTGTTTTTGACTCAGACCCAGACTCAGAAGTACAGGAAACATTCAACAAAGCGCAAGCTGTTATCAGAGCAATTCAAGCAAGCCAAGCTTTTACTGGGAGTCAAAAATAATGAATAAGATATTTTTTATCGATAACCAAGACTCATTCACTTATAACTTAGTTGAAGAGCTAAAGGCACTAAACTATGAGGTTGAAGTTTATCGAAACACAGTTGAGCCAAGTTATGTGTTAGCCGAAATAATAGCGGCTGAAAAGCAAGGCAAGTCTCCTATATTATTTTTATCACCAGGGCCGGGTAAACCATCAGAATCGACTTGCATGATGTCACTCTTAGAAAGTTGCACAGGACGTTTTCCTATTGTTGGAATTTGTCTAGGTCATCAGGCCATAGCCGAACATTATGGTGGTGAAGTTGTATTAGCTGGAGAAACCGTTCACGGCAAATCATCTAGTATCAAACTATCAGAACATCCAATATTTGATGGCCTAGGTTCATCAATTTCGGTAGCGCGTTACCACTCTTTAAAGGTTGATAAACTGCCAAAGTCACTTGCAGTAGAAGCTTCTCTGGGTGATATGCCTATGGTCATAGTCGATGAAGAGCGCAAAGTAGCTGGGTTTCAATTTCATCCAGAGTCAATATTGACAACAAACGGTACACGACTATTAAAACAAACCATCGATTTTCTTATAGGCTAAGAAGGAACAAACTATGTCAGAACAATTACCATTGATCCAAAAACTTATAGAGCAATCAGACCTTAGCTCAACGGAAATACAAAGTTTGTTTAATGCTATTGTACAAGGAGAGCTAGACTCGACTTTAATAGCCTCTATGTTGACGGCGCTAAAAATTAAAGGCGAAACTCCTGAAGAAATAGCCGGTGCAGCACTATCGTTAAAAAACAACGCGTTACCTTTTCCGGTTGTAAATTATGATTGTAGCGATAATTGCGGTACTGGTGGTGACGGAACTCACACCATAAATATCAGTACAACCTCAGCAATTGTTGCTGCCAGCTTAGGTATTAAGATGGCGAAACACGGTAATCGAAGTGTATCGTCAAAATCTGGTTCAGCAGACGTACTAGGTCAACTAGGGATCAATCTAAATATGACACCTGAATTGGCCAAATCTTGTTTAGATGAAACTAACCTTACTTTTTTAATGGCACCTGTGTATCACTCAGGAATTAGACATGCTATGCCGGTAAGACAGGCGTTAAAAGTAAGAACTTTATTTAACATCTTAGGACCTCTAATCAATCCTGCTGGCGCACAAACTCAAATCATAGGTGTTTACGACGAAAAACTAATTACACCTATCGCAGAAGCGTTAAAGATACTAGGTAAAAAAGCGGCATGGGTAGTTCATGGCTCGGGAATGGATGAAATGGCCTTACATGGTTCTACTGAAGTGGTTGAACTTAACAACGGTGAATTAAACAAGTTTACCGTCTCACCAAAAGACTTTGGTTTAGAGCAATACCCTCTTGATGCAATCAAAGGTGGCTCTCCAGAAGAAAATGCAGCCAATATAAAACAAGTGCTTAGTGGCCAAGGTGAAGCAGCTCACAATGCAGCTATCGCAATAAATACTGCACCGCTAGTGTTATTAAATGGCTTAGCTGATGATTTGAAAGAAGCAACAAACTTAGTGTTGGAGCAGCTAAAATCAGGCAAGGCGCTGGCTACATTAGAACAATTCGTAGCCCTTTCGAGCCAAGAAATAAACTAAGAGTAAGTTATGAACGTTTTAGAAAAAATAGTAGTAGATAAACGACAAGAAGTAACGCAGCGTATAACTGACTTTCCTGCTTCCGAATTTGTTGATTCTTTAACTAAATCAGATCGCGATTTTAAACAAGCACTGGTTGATGACTATAACAATAATTCAGCGGCTTTTATCCTCGAATGTAAGAAAGCAAGTCCATCAAAGGGCTTAATTCGCGAACATTTTGATTTAGATGAAATCTGCCAAGCATATAGTGAATATGCCAGCTGTGTTTCTGTTTTAACTGACGAGAAATATTTCCAAGGTGAATTTGAACGTTTACCTTTAGTTAAAGAAAGATTGCCACAGCCAGTACTTTGCAAAGACTTCTTTGTTGATACCTATCAAGTACATCTTGCTAGATATTTTGGCGCAAATGCAATTTTACTTATGTTGTCAGTGTTGTCGGATGAAGAATATAAAGAGTTGGCTGAGGTAGCTAAGTCTTACGGCATGGCAATACTTACAGAAGTGAGTAATGAAGAAGAAATGCATAGAGCTGTAGCATTAGACGCAGATATTCTAGGTATCAACAATAGAAATTTACGCGATTTATCTACTGATTTAAATAAAACGCCTGAGTTGATTGCCCTATTCGACACTTTGGCTTCTAAGGAACAAAAACAAAACACTGTACTTATCTCAGAGTCCGGTATTTACCACCACCAGCAAGTTAAGTTGCTTTTAAATAATGTTCAGGGTTTTCTTGTGGGTAGCAGCTTGATGGCTGAAGAAAACTTAATGCAAGCGTGCAGAGACTTAATTAAAGGCGAGCATAAAGTATGTGGTTTAACACAAGATTCAGGCGTTAAAGCAGCTATTTCGAGCGGCGCTAAATACCAAGGTTTAATTTTTGTCGAGTCGAGTCCTAGAGCTGTGTCATTAACACAGGCTATAGAGCTGAAAGAGCAAAATGCAGATGCAAAATTTGTTTTGGTCGTTAGAGATAAGAAAATCGAAGAACTATTAGAACTAGTAAATCAATTGAAGCCAGCCGCTATACAACTGCACGGCTCTGAGTCACAAGAGTTTATTGATGAACTAAGACAAAACTTAGACTCTACTATTGAAATTTGGCGCGCTTTAGCCGTTTCTAATACTTTGCCTGAACAGTGGCCATTGGTAGATAGAATTGTACTAGACACTAAAGCTGCTGATGGAAGCTCAGGTGGTACAGGAAAAAGCTTTGACTGGAGTGTATTGTCAGCTATTAACTTTAGCTCTCCAAAAATAATGTTAGCCGGCGGTATTAACTTAGATAACGCTAAGCAAGCACACAAAACAAATACTATAGGTTTAGATATTAATTCCGGAGTTGAAACCAGCCCAGGCGTTAAATCTGAAGCTAAAATTAAACAAATATTCGAATTTATCCAGAATTAATTTTTTATAGGACAACCAATAATGACAACAGGTCAAAAAGAACAACTAGACGCCTATTTTGGTGAGTATGGCGGTATGTTTGTCCCTGAGCTTTTTGTTCCAGCATTGGAGCAATTAGAACAAGCCTACATATCAGCGTTAAAAGACCCAGAATTTAACAATGAGTTTAATAGCCTTTTAACTGAATATGCAGGACGCCCTACACCACTAACGCTTTGCAAAAACCTAACAAAAGGTAGCAAAACTAAGATCTACTTAAAGCGTGAAGATTTACTGCATGGTGGAGCTCACAAAACTAATCAAGTATTAGGTCAAGCATTGCTAACAAAGCGCATGGGTAAATCTAGAGTTATAGCTGAAACAGGTGCTGGCCAACACGGTGTTGCAACGGCGTTAGCTTGCGCTCTATTAGGTTTAGAAGCTCGAATTTACATGGGTGCAAAGGATGTTGAACGTCAACAGCCAAATGTATTTAGAATGAAATTAATGGGTGCTGAGGTTATTCCTGTTACAGCTGGCTCAGGTACACTTAAAGACGCAGTAAACGAAGCTATGCGTGACTGGGCCTCAACTTATGAAGATAGCCACTATTTGCTTGGTACAGCTGCTGGTCCGCATCCGTTCCCAACTATTGTTCGTGATTTCCAAAAAATGATAGGTGAAGAAGCTAAGCAACAGATACTAAAAGCTGAAGGTAAACTGCCGGACCAAGTTATTGCTTGTGTTGGCGGTGGCTCTAATGCAATAGGTATGTTCAATGACTTCATCAAAGAAGAAGCTGTTGCTCTAGTTGGCGTAGAACCTGGTGGAAAAGGTTTAGCCTCTGGTGAGCATGGTGCAGCTTTAGCTGTTATTGACCAAGGCATCGACTCTAAAGGGATTTTGCATGGTGCATACACCCATATAATGCAAAATAACGACGGCCAAATTGAAGAATCCTATTCTGTTTCAGCCGGTTTGGATTATCCTGCTGTTGGTCCTCAACATGCTCATTTAAAAGCAACAGGCCGTGCTAATTATGTAGCAATCGACGATGATGAAGCTCTGCAAGCATTCCAAGATTTAGCAAAAGCAGAAGGTATTGTACCTGCTCTAGAATCTTCGCATGCACTAGCCTACGCCTTGAAGTTAGCGAAGCAAGATCCAGAAAAGGATCAAGTGCTATTGGTGAACTTATCTGGTCGCGGTGACAAAGACTTAGGTCATGTAATTTCGATACTTGGTGATCAATATACGGCAGAAGGAGCACAATAATGAGTCGTTACCAAAGGTTATTCAGCCGTTTACAACAAGAACAAAAAGGTGCATTTATTCCTTTTGTCACCATTGGTGACCCTGACTTGGATACCAGTTATGAAATCATTAAAACTCTTATCGAGTCAGGTGCAGACGCGTTGGAGTTAGGTTTACCATTCTCAGATCCTATTGCTGACGGCCCGACTATTCAAAATGCCAATATAAGAGCGATGAACCAAGATATTTCAACGCAAAAGTGTTTTGATTTGTTAGCAAAAATCCGCTCTGAATACCCTGAAACACCTATAGGCTTGCTCCTGTATAGCAACCTAGTTATGGCAAAGGGATTAAATGGTTTCTATCAACAGTGTAAAGAAGCTGGCGTTGATTCTGTACTTGTTGCCGATGTTCCTATTCGTGAATCTAAACCGTTCAGACAAGCTGCGAAAGACAATGATATAGAGCCTGTATTTATTGTTCCGCCAACAATAAGTGATGATACATTGAGGCAAGTTGCGAGTTACAGTAGAGGTTATACTTATTTACTAAGTCGTGCTGGTGTAACTGGTGCTGAGACTAAAGCTAATATGCCTGCAGATACTATGATAAAGAAACTAGCTGAATATGGTGCTGCTCCTGCAGTATTAGGGTTTGGTATTTCATCACCAGAGCAAGTTTCTAGCGCAATTAGCTCTGGCGCATCAGGTGCAATTTCTGGCTCAGCAGTAGTAAAAATTATTGAAGATAACTTGTCTGATAAAGATAAGATGTTGTCTGAACTTTCCGCTTTTGTTAGTGCGATGAAGTCTGCAACTTAAACTTTCTGTTCTAAAGCTAAGAGCTGGTTAAACCCAGCTCTTTTTTGCACTACCTAAGTAATTGAGAAAAGAAGTCGTGTTTATCATCAACAATTAAGGTAATGATCTCAGGTTTTTGTTGTTGTTCAGATAAAATATAAGAGTTTGTGTATTGGCTATGCTCTTTACCATCCATACAAATAAACTGCCAATCAACCGTAACAAAAGCCATATCAGTCGGCATATTAAATACCTTTCTTATACTCGCTCTTAATTCCTGAATACCCTGTTCTTTTAAGTTCAATAAGAAGCTTTTAACTTTACGCTCTAGTTCTTGATCGAAAGATACAACACTTCTCGGTTCTTGATGAACTAAAATAAATGGTAATTTAAAACAACTCTTTAACGCTGCAAAATCTTGTTCATTGATAGCTTTTACATAACCGTCAAAGAATGCTTGATATCTAGTAGTCATAAAACTTAATTAACTGATCCCTAAATATTTATGTGTCTGAATCGATAAGCGCCAATTGTTTTTAATGCAGGTTTCTATTGCCAGTTTTGTTGCCGATGTTTTTTGACTTATAGGCTGTAAGTAAACCAAAGTTGAAGATGCTATTGGATGTTCTTTAAGTAAATGTTTTAACTCATTGACATGAGCTTCTCGGGCAATTGGGTGTTTAACTTCATTAGCTCTAGCCATACAGGAAGCTAAAATTGGATAACCTCCTTTCATGTTCACTTTTGGCGAAACCGTTACCCATGTTTCTGCAGGCGCTAATATTTCAAAAGTACCACTGGTTTCTATTTGCGTTGAAAAACCATTGTCATGCAATAACTGACAAAGAGGCACTAAATCAAACATACAAGGCTCACCACCCGTGATCACTACGTGTTTAGCTTGATAGCCTTGGGCCTTAAATAACTTTAATACCTCACTCTCATCCAGCTCAGACCATTTTGGATTATCTGAGGTCTTAGCTATCATAAGCTCAGCTGGAACTAAATCATTGACGTCTTGTTCCCAAGTTTGTTTAGTATCACACCACGAACAGCCTACTGGACAACCTTGTAGGCGCACGAAAATAGAAGGTGTGCCAGTGTATTGGCCTTCACCCTGTATGGTTTCAAAAATTTCGTTGATTTTATAAACTGTCATTATTTCCTGAGTCGTAGAAACTTTCTTCCGGTAGCAGAATGCTTTACCATCCGCTAATTAGATCAAATAAAGCCGCGGCATTCTATCAGAGATGCCCCTAAAGTGTGCGGTTAAATTAGGAGTTTGTATTCAATGGCTGAAAAAGTCGTCGTTATTTATTCTGGTGGTATGGATTCATATACCGTACTAAATCATGCAATCAAACAAGGTTTTGATGTTCACGCCCTTACGTTTGACTATGGCCAACGTCACGTAAAAGAAATTGAGTACGCTAAAAAAGCTTGTGCAAAGCACGGTGTGCATCACAAAATTGTTGATATTAGCGCTATCAATTCAATAATTGCAGGCTCTTCGCTAACAGATGATATTGAAGTACCTGAAGGCCACTACGAAGCTGATAATATGAAGCAAACTGTAGTGCCAAACCGCAATATGATCCTATTGTCATTAGCGGTTGGTTACGCCGTAAGTTTAGAAGCAACAAAAGTCTTTTATGGCGCGCATTCAGGTGACCACGCTATTTACCCAGATTGTCGTCCAGAGTTTGTGGCAAAGATGCAAGACGTTTGTGCTATTGCTAACTATGAAGCCGTCGATATCTGCGTTCCTTATTTGAATGTAGATAAGATTGCTATTTTAACTGATGGACTAAAAATGGGCTTAGATTATAGCGATACTTGGACTTGTTATAACGGCAGAGAAAAAGCCTGCGGTAAGTGTGGAGCTTGTCAGGAAAGATTAGAAGCATTTGATAAAAATAATGCCACTGACCCACTAGAGTACGAAAGTTAAGTGCTTACCCCCCAGTTAGATCAAGCAATATTATCAATACTTATGCAGGGAAGCATAAGTGAATTTGAGCTGATCAAACAACTACAAAGCCCACCTCATAACTTGTTTCACGCTGATGTCTTTGCTGATGAATTAAGCTTGTTTCAAACTCATTTTATTGTGCACAACGCGCTTTACCGAATCAGAGATAAAGGACTAGCAAATAAAGAGTTCGATTTAGACACATTAACAACTGACATTCGATTAATTAAGTTAACTGGTACTTCTGGTACGCAGTTAGCTGAAGAGTCTAGACCAGAAATTGTAAAACTTAGAGAGTATTATTTGGATTGGCAAAACTTTAGCAAAACCGATGAGCAAGATGTCTTAGAATTGCTCTCAGGCTTCTGGCAAAAGTATTCACAATACGACTTTAAACAAATACAGACAAAACAATTAGATGAAGCTTTATCAGCAATGGAATTTGCATCTTTACCAACACTGACTGAGTTAAAACAAAAGTATAAAAAGCTGTCAGTGTTACACCACCCCGATAAGGGTGGCTCTGCCCAAGCTTTCACTCAGCTCCAACACAATTACCAAATCATAAAACTATTTATACGCTAGGGTGTGTTGCTCTTTGCCCAGCCTTATTTTGACTATTAACCCACCACACAAAACTAAAAGCTGGTATGTTCATCAATAAACCATACATTAATGGAATTAATGCTAACTCTGGTTGCTTTAGTACAGCAAAAGCGACCATCATAGCGGTTCCAGCATTTTGAACTCCTACTTCGATAGCAATAGTTCGAACAGCACTAGTAGATAGGTTTAGTTTGGCACTGATTAGATAAGCGAGAGATAACGCGCAAATACATAACCCCATAGCCGCAATCCCAACGACTGACAAGCTATTGATTAGAGTAGTCCAATTCGTCGCCATTAATAAAACAATCACAGTTATCATAGAGAAAGCTGCTAATTTCTTTAACACAGCTTCAGCCCTAATAACTTTATCGGTTAATACATACCTGAGAGTCATGCCTACTAACACAGGAACTAAAGTAACAATAATGAGCTGCTTCATCATAACCAGAACTGGCATATCAAATTGCTCTATCGCATTGCCAGTAAGAGTTAAGTACGCAACGAAGCTTAGTGGCAGAGTGAAAGGCACTATCACGCTAGTTACAGCGGTCAGTGAAACACTCAAAGCGACATCTCCTTTCGCCAACAAACTGAACATATTTGACGTTGCACCTCCAGGACATAGAGACAGTAAGAATAACCCAGCACTGGCAACAGCATTAAGTTGGAATAGATAAGCAATGGATATGGCTAATATGGGTAAAAACAATAGCTGTAAAACTAAGCCTAGCAGCACAGCTTTAGGAAATACTACAACTCGTTTGAAGTCTCGCTTGCTCAAGCCCATTCCCATGACTAGCATGATCAAAGCTAACGTTATTGGCAATATTATTTGCGATACCAATTGTTCCATAAAGAGTCCTACTTATCTTGGGTTAGTATTATTGTAAAACAAAAATACCATATCTATATGATGCCGATCATATTATGATAAGCCTTTAATTGGATTACTGTTTTCTACGATATGAATGTTTGGTGGCTGGCTATTCGCCCAAAAACTCTTTTCGCTTCAATTGGCCCTGTTTTACTAGCTACTGCACTAGCAAGCAAGTACACAACCATTGATCTGATTTTGTTTGCTGTAACCTTGTTATGTGCTTTGTTTTTGCAAATATCAGTCAATCTTGCGAACGATTTGTTTGATGGTTTATCGGGGGTCGATAATAAAGATAGAGTAGGCCCTCAAAGAGCTTTTCAATCGGGTTTAATTAGTGGTAAACAGTTGAAGTTTGCTCTAGCTCTTAATGTATTAGCAGCTGTTGTAGCAGGCTGCTATTTAATTTACCAAGGAGGCCCAGTATTTTTGCTGTTGGGTATATTTAGTGTACTCGGTGTATTTTGTTATAGCGCAGGTCCATTTCCACTCGCTTCTAACGCTTTAGGAGAAGTTACCGTCTTTGTTTTTTTTGGTTTAATTGCTGTAGTAGGAAGTTTTTATCTGCAAGTTACTAAGCTTAATCCAGCTATTTTTCTTTATGCATCCTGTATTGGATTGCTAAATTCAGCATTGATGTTGGTAAACAACATCAGAGATATTTCCTCAGATAGCGCAGCAAACAAACACACACTAGCAGTTAAGCTTGGAGACAAAAAAGCGAGAAAACTATACATAGGGATAGTGTTATCTAGTTTAGCAATTCATGTTCTTACAAGTTACAAGGATCCTGAAATTGCATTGATCCCTACACTTATTTGCTTACTATTTGTACCTAAATTGTGGCGAGCAGTTTATCAGTTTAAAGGCGCACAACTTAATCAATTGCTAGCAAACACCGCGGTATTCGGTTTTATTTACTCCTTAACCACAGCGCTAGTTTTAATCTTATTCTAAATAAAAAAAGCCCGATTACTCGGGCTTTGGCGTTTACACATTTTGGGGAGTTGTAAATTAGTTTTCTTCTAGAGCTGCTTTAACCTCAGCGATTTGTTCATCAGATAATTCAGCTTTTTCAATGATCTTTTTAATCAAAGCAACAGGGTCTCTATCACCATTTTTCATATGACGAAAAATCTTGCCATGTCCTTTACCTTCGCCCATGAACTTCTTAACAAATAGTCGCTTTTCATTGCTTGCGCCCTGGCCTTCAACGTCAACTTCTATATGTAACTGGTCTTCACCGTTACCTGTTTTTACCATGAAAACTTGAGTTTCTTCGCCATCGACGATGAACTCAGCATCTTTGAAACTAATAACTTTTGAATCATTGGCCTTAACTTGATTCAGTAAATCCAGTACTTTCGCTTTTGTTTCAGCATCTAAATCATCAAGTTCTGCTGACACATTGTCCATGTTATCAAGCTCTTCGAAATCGAATTCGTACTTATTACGGTCACCATTGTCACCAACCACAACGATTACTTCTTCTTCTTGTTCAGCTTCAATTTTGATAACTGTGCGCTCTACTTCTTTGTCTTGTAAGTGTTTAGGTCCAGCAAGCACTGCTGTAGTTAAGCCTAACGTTGAGGTCAATACTAGTGCTGCTACCATGTTTAATTTCATTTTTTTCATATCGCTCTCCTAATGAGTCATTAAAACTAAATGTCACGGTAGATAACTCAACTAATATGCCAAACAAACTTTTTTATTTAATAACAATAAGTTAATAAATAATTGGGGAATTAAGGCAAGATTTTAGATAAATAAAAGTCCTGATATCAGGATAAACCTTCCTCATTACGGGAATCATAAGCTAAACTCCATTGTTAACTTAAGGTTATGTACTTGAAACTATTAGTAAAAGCCTTGGGAATGAAGATTGCTTTGTTTTTATATGATTAACCAAGTAACTTTATAATTAAGCTTAAGCAGTACCTATTACTTATGACAATTAAACGATATTTATTTTTATTATTTTCCACTTTGATCCTGACCATAGCGATTACTCAGGTCGTTCTTCTATACGTTTTTAAGGAGAATATAGAAGAAGAAATTGATATTCGAAGCAGAGACTTTGCGGACAGAATTGTCAATTACGCTGTTGATAACCTTGATATAACTATCGAGTCACAAGGCAAAGGCAATGAAACAGATGAGATAATAGTTGTCGCATCAGATAAGAAGGTTAAAAAGCCCGATTTTGTTGTTATTGAAATTGAACAAGATTTTGATAAACACCATGAAGAAATGACATTCGAAGTTCCTATCCTTGTTATTCAGCAAGAAGATAAGTTAAAGCAAGTGATTAAAGAACTACCCGCTGAGGCTCAGCATTTGGTTTTAGGTTTGAGTAAGAAGTTTAATCGAGGGAAACCAAGAAAAGTCAAAGGCGAAAATGAGCAATTTGAAGTAAAGATATTTAAACCTAGAAGCGCTCATCGGCATTCGGTTAGAGAAAAGCTTAAGCATCAAATAGAAAGGTTTAGAACTGACGAAAAGCATTACAAACGTGAATTTATTATTAAAAATGATGGCGTAGTTCAAAAGAAACAAACTTGGTTGCCTAGTTACCGAGAAAAGCATAGGTTTTCTCTTCTAAACAAGATGTTCAACGTAACTTTCTTCTTGATTGTCGTCAGTACTATCATATCGCTTATTATGGTGTTTTGGCTAAGCAGACGTTTTAGCAAGCCTTTACAACAACTGTTAGACGGCTTTAAAGAGTTGGAGACTGGGAACTTTGGCGTAACTATTAAACCTCAAGGTGTCGAAGAATTAAAAAGAACAATTGAACGCTTTAATGTAATGAGTAACCAACTGGTCAAATTAGCTGAAGCTGAGCATAAATTATTACAGCAAAGTCATTTGACCGAGCTTAGTGATGTCAGTAAAGGTATTGCTCATGCATTAAGAAATCCAATGCATACTATTGGCCTTGCTATTGAACAACTGAGTAATAAAGACGTTCCTGAACCATTAAAGCAAAAGTTACTACAAAAAATTCAGAGCAAGATTGTTCAACTAGACAAAAATATCAAGGCTTTGTTGACTGTAACATCCGGCGAAATAGACAGAGATTCACAAGTAGGTATTTTATCCGTAGTACAGGATATCGTATTAGAGTTAAAACAGAGCCATCAATTACTAGAAGTTGACCTAAATGTCCTTGTTGATGTAGCTCACGACCTTACATTGACTGGTTCTGAAAAAGAATTACGCAGTGTACTTCACACACTTGTATTTAATGCTTATGAAGCTTGCAGTCAAAGTAAAACACAGTCAATCAACATCACGATTACAACAGAACAAGTCGATAACGAACTCATCATTAGAGTCACCGACAATGGCGGCGGTATTGAAGATGCAATAATGCAGCGTATGTTTGAACCTCATAATTCTTCTAAACCTGAAGGTGCAGGAATGGGACTTTATATAAGCAAACGAATCATTGAACTTTACTACAACGGCGAACTTACAATTACAAACCACCACGACAATGAGCAAATATCGGGTGCTCAAGCACTAATTAAGTTCTCAAACTTTAACATTCAGGAGTAACTATGTTTGTTTTATTAGTTGAAGACGAAAGAGATCAAAGGGAACTTGTTGCAGATATTTTAGAAGCCAATGCTCACAGAGTTGTGCAAGCGGATAGCGTAGAGTCAGCTATTTTAGAGTTGAAAAAAATGCAAGAAATGAACGCCCTGCCCGATGTAATTTTCTCGGATTGGAAATTGGGTAATCTTACTGGCATTAACTTACTCGAATACGTCAGAACAAATGAGTTGAACTTAGGTTTTGTTGTTGCGACAGCCTATGGCTCTGTAAAGCATGCAGTAGAAGCAATAGAAAAAGGGGCTGATGATTACCTTAGTAAACCGTTTCAGTCACAAGAGTTGTTATTAGCGATTACTAAAGCTAATACCGCAAAGCACCTTAGAGCTCAGAATCAAAGTTTATCCATTCAGCTTTCAGAGCAACAGTCTTTGATTGAATTAGTTGGTAATGCACCTTGTATGCAACAGGTTTACGACAGGATAAAACGAGTATCAAACACTAATGCAACAGTGTTGATCACCGGAGAAAGCGGTACAGGTAAGGAACTCGCAGCGCGAGCAATCTACGATTTGTCAGATAGAAAAACCAAACCTTTCATAGCTTTGAACTGCGGAGCGATTCCCGAATCTCTGGCTGAAGCCGAGTTATTTGGTGCAGAAAAAGGAGCATTTACTGGTGCGATAAGCCAAAAAATAGGAAAAATTGAGGCTGCAGATGGCGGAACATTGTTTCTCGACGAAATTGGGGAATTACCTTTACTACTACAAGCTAAGTTACTGCGATTTTTGCAAGAAGGTGTAATTACCAGATTAGGTAATAATCAAGAAATTAAAGTGGATGTGCGAGTGATAGCGGCAACTCATAGAGACTTACCTCATTTAATTAGTAAACAAGAGTTTCGTGAAGATTTGTATTATCGACTTAATGTTGTGCCGTTGAAGATGCCATCGCTAAAAGAGCGCAAGGAAGACATTCCTAAACTGCTCCACCATTTTATTCAGAAGTTTCAAACTCAATATGGCTGCCAAGTTGAAGAACTATCCAGCTCTTTAAAAAAGCATTTGTACGATTACCATTGGCCAGGAAATGTACGTGAGCTTAGCAATAAAATAGAGAGGTTTGTTTTATTGGGAGACGAACAAGAATTAGTTCAAGACACAAGAGTTTCTACAGCTAATTTAACGCCAGATACAAGTGACTCTAGTTTCCAAATTCCAGAACAAGGTTTGGTCTGGGATGAATTTGAAAAGTCTTGTCTACAACAAGCTTTAGAGCGAACATCAAGGAATAAAACTAAAGCAGCTAAACTACTTGGCATTAGCTATAAACAGTTCTTATATCGCCTAGAAAAGTTTGGCCTTTGAGCTTTTTATTAGTGAAGAGCTTATTATCAGCTCTTCACTGTATAGCGGTTATAAAAGCTTAACTCGAAAACTTATATTTACGACGAACTTCATCTACTAACCTATGCCTAGAACTTCGAAGTCGTTCGTGAGGGGCGAATTCAGAACTTGCTTCGTCTAATAAGTTTACTGCACTCTCCAACTCATTGAGTTCTTCAACAGATAATTCTGCTTTGCTCATTAATTCATTAATCAAGCAAATCGCTAGTTCTTTGGCTGCAATCTCTTCAGGTAATCCTGTTTTTGTGCACAAACCATAAGTTCCTTGCAGAAAATGCTGCCATTCCTGCTGAATATGTTCATTCAGCCCTAGATTAACTTTTGGATCAGATGAGTGAAAACCAAAGGAGTTCAATTGATTAATGGCATGTTCATAGCGAGATGCAAATTCTTGATAAATATCTGCTGGAGACTTTAACTTGTGAACTAAGGCTAGCCATGAAATATAGCCTAGTGCGTAATACTCTACTCGGCTCTCTTCTTCGTGTTCGCCAAAAAACGAATTCACAGTTACATTCAATTCTAATGTATAAGAAGCCGACGGCATTAACTTATTGTTTTGATATTCCTTTAACTCTTCGCTTTCAACTTTGGTTGCGGTTAAAAGCTCAGTACGTGTAATAAATGTTGTATTGAGGTAATTAATCAGTTCCATGTTATGCCATCAGTAAAAATACATAACAGGCATAATAAACAAAACCAACAACTGTGTAAATATACAGTTGTTGGTTTTTATTCTATCGATAAACTTAAATGTAAGCAGGTTTAATACGTTCTAATAGTACCAAATCTGTTTGTTCAAAAATTCCCGCAGAAAGCCACTGTTCAAGTAAATCCTGCAGGTTGTGTTCTTCGCCCTGCTCCAGTTTAGCTGAAAGCATAGACATTTGGACTTGATTACGCTGAGACTGTTCACTTTCTGGCGAATCGATATTTGCTCTAATTTCAATTTGCAGTGTTAACACATCTCGCTGTTCTTTATTGTTGCCATTGATCGCACTTTGCCAAGCAGGTTTCAAGCCCGAAAGATCTGCACTTTCACCATTAGCAATTGCCTCAACAGCAGAAAATAAATCAACAAAGCCCTGACTTTCTTTTTGCTTCCTTAGCAAAGCCGCTTTCGTATCTACTTCAGCTTTTATACTATCTCTAAGTTTTCTCAATCTTTCGTATTCTGTTCTTGGTAGACCCGAAATATCATTAAATATTTGATCTACTACCTCAGAGACATTTCTCAATTCAGACAAGTCAGTAATAGACTCTAGCCTTGTTTTTTCAGTATTAAGACTCTCTTTATGAGCTTCAAATTGCTGTTTAGCTTCAGCTTGTTGCGCTTTTTTATCGCTATCTCTTTGTTCAAATATTGGATTGTTCACAGCTCTAAACTCAAGCCAGAGTTTTTGATCAATTTTACTACCTGCAAAGCCAATATCGCGCCACTTGTTCTGTAGTTGTTTTAATGACTCAGATTTGTCATTTAACTCAGCATCACTCTGTGCAATTTCACGTGCTTGAGCTATTAGTTTACGTTTGCCGTTTTCATTATTTGAGTGATAGGTATTGATGGCTTGCCTTACCGGTTTAACAGCAGCGTGAAATCTATCGTTGACTTCAGCTACTTTTTCTCGATCTACAAGACCAGTTTCTCGCCACAGTTTATTCAGTTTTACAAATAATGATTCAACACTGCGCCAATCTTTTACCTCTGAATTAGATAAATTATCTGCTAGCGTTTCCAGCTGCTCCAAAATCAAAATCTTTCCGTCGTAGTTTTGCTGACGTTCATCTTCCAATTCTTTGTAATGTTCACGACAAGGTGCGAACGCTTCTTCACATAGTTGGTCAAACTCGTCGTTTAACTCTTTCTCTTGGTCATCATCAGCATGACCTAAAGATTGCCAGTTTGAACGTAATAACCTAACTCTGTGAGCTTGTTCTGTAGGGTCAACTAGTGGAGTAGCAGCAAGTTTTCGAATATCTTCTAGCAATTCTTGCTTTTTAGGGTTTGAAAATGACCTTTCTAAATCATGCAGTTTATCAATATCCTGCTCTAAGGATTGCCATTTCCTTTCCAGCTGATTTTTTTGGTAATCATTTAGCTCAGCCATCCAATAACCTAGCTTTTTAAACAAGCCAAATGCACTGTGGAACTTACCCACTTTGACCAATGTTTCTAACTCAGACATTTTACGTCGAGTTTGACTAAATAATTGACGCTGTTCTTTTTCTAACTCTGAGATTGTAGGTTGAAGTTTTTCCGCCGCTAAACTGTATCGTTCAACGATAGAGGATGGCATGGCAATATCTACTTGCTTCAAATTGTCATTCCAAGCAGACTTAACCTGTTTAAATTCTGGATTGACTGAATTAAGTGAGGCCAAATCTTCTGGTTTTGCTAACGCCTCTAATTGTTCAACGAGTTGTTTTGCTCTGTCAACGCCTTCTTTAATCAAAGGTAATTGATTTGCTCGATTAAACAAACTCTCAGCTCTAGATATTACTGTTGCTTTATCCTGCTCGGAAATTGCGACTTCACTAGCTTGGCGTTCTAAATGATTAATTTCCGTTGTTATCTTGTCTTGGTTTACTTCAACACCATCAACAATTGACTGAGTAATTGCAGATTCAACTTCTAAAAGCTGTGCCATTAATGTCTGAAAGTTTTGTTGTTGTTGAGCTTCAAGCGCTTGTTGTTCTTTTTGCGCTGTCCACTCAGCTTTTTTAGGCGCTAAAATACGTTGTAGGGATTCATTAATTGTTCGATATTTTTGTGTTAACTCTTGTTGAACCGCCTGTTCTAAAATACTAAGGTCAGCTTGTTGCCACTCTTGTTCTATATCAACAATCTTAGCTTCAACTTGTGCAACATCAGATTTGTCTTTTAACGCGTTAAGCTGCGCTAACAAAAGTCTAAGTTGTTTTTCTAACTTAACAGGCTTTTCTTGTTCTAGCTTTATGAGTTCTAGCTTGTTATCTACCTTCTCAACAAGTTTGCCATCTAACTTTTTACTTAACTTTTTAAGCTGAGCTAAATCTTCTATTTGATCCAATAGCTTTAATTTTAGGCTCTCAGATAAATTAGAACCTTGAATTCCTTGTAAAAGCAGCGACTCTTTATTTAGCTTGATTAAGGTTTGTTCAATAAGTGCTTCATCATCTAGTTTGAATACTATTTTTTCCAGCAACTGAGTTTTATTGCACTCTTGGATAAACTGTAACTTCAGCTTGGCATCTAGATTTGAGTCTCTCTTACCAATCAAGTTATCAATCAGGGCTTTTTCCGATACCTTTTTAATTGTATCTGAACTGTCTTTTTTGAATGACTGCCAAAACAGTGAAAAGTCGTTTAGCTTTTCAAGCGCTGCACGCCTTACTTTGTCATCGCCATCATTAAACGCTAATTCATGTAAAATAGATTTATTTTCGCTGACTTTAGGATCTAATTCTGCAACTGCAACAATGCGGTCGCTGACTTTTTCACTTAACCATTTTTTCTTTTTAAAAAATTTACTAAATATCATCTTGGTCAAACCTTGCGATCTGTTCTTTAGGTAAAAATTCGCGCTTTAATTCACGCTTAGACTTCATCACCATTTCACCATCGGCACCTATGGTGAAATGTTCAGTAGATTTTTCTATTTTAGACTGGTACGCCATCACCAATTGGATAGCATTTTCTCTTTGTTCCGCCGTGATCTTCTGGCCGTTTTGCCACTTACCCGTCTCTACGGCGTATTTCAGATTTTCATATACTTCTGGCGTTATGGTTGCCAGCATTTGTTCTAAATTCATTAAACTTACTTTCTTTTACGTTTTGTCAGTATCATTCTGAATCGATTGATGATGTACCAAAAAAAGCCAATTACGGTACTTGCAATAGCCGCAGTGTGTTGCGGTGACTCAGGATCTTCACTATTGTACCAACCCAAAACACCACCTAGGAACATCAACATAGCAATAGCTTGGTATGTCATCATATTCTGATTATTTTTAAGGGTATTGATCTTACTTAAAGAATGGATTTTTTCTTCTGACATGTTTTCCATGTCTAATTCGCAATGAGGACAAACTTTGCTCTTGTCTGAAATTTTCTTGGAGCATTGTGGGCAGTTAATAATCGCCATAGAATCGCCTAGTAGATTTGTTAAAGATAAAAGCACGCCAAAGAGGCGTGCTTTTTTATATAAGGGTTAATTAGCAAAAAACAACTTAGCTTTTATCGCCGTGTTCCTTGTCGAATTTAACCCAGTATTCATCAACGGTTTCTTTCATTTCTTTTCTAAGTAAGAAAATACCGAACAAGTTAGGCAGTGTCATCACTACGATAGCGACAGCTGCCAATGTCCAGATTAATGAAGTATCTGCGAAAGAAGCCCAGAAGAAAGCGGCTACATAAATAACTCGGTAAGGCATTACTGAACGAGCACCTAACAAATACGTCATTGCCCTATCACCATAATATGACCAAGCAATCGCTGTTGAGAATGCAAACAGCAATAGACCTATTGTTACTATGTATTTACCAGATTCACCAAAGTAACCTTTTGTGAAGGCTTCAGTTGTAAGCGCTGCCGAGTGAATTAGTGATTCACCTCGAACTACAATTTCACCGTTTTGTAACGCACCATCTACTACTATCAGTGTTCCTGTGTATCTGTTGTCACCAGGTAGTAAATATTCAATATTTTCTGCAATTGAACGCGAATTGATAACAGTAAAGTCATTTGCTTGGGCTATACCATCAGCGACTTCAATTTTACCATTGTACATTTCAACGCTTGATGCTTCACCGTTCAAGTATTTATATAAAGCAGCCATATTCTGTTCGTTAGATTCAGAATATTGACCAGCAATAATTGTCATATCAGAACGCTGGAATTCGTTCTCATATTTTTCATGCCATGCACCTGAAGACAAGATCACCATACCAGTTAATGTACAGATAATAATGGTATCAATGAAAGGTTCTAAAATAGATACCATACCTTCTGATACTGGCTCATCTGCTTTTGCCGACGCGTGAGCAATTGGCGCAGAACCTTGACCGGCTTCGTTAGAGAATAAACCGCGGTTAACACCTTTAGTAAATGCATAAGCAAATGCTGCGCCGATGAAACCACCTGTAGCGGCAGAACCAGTAAACGCATCTGCAAACACAGAAACGAAAGATGGAATTAGGTTTTCTATATTGTAGAAAATTACACCTAATGCACCAATTACGTATACCACAGACATGAAAGGAACCACTCTAGAAGTGATGTAAGCAATACGCTTAATACCACCTAGAATAACTAATGCTAATGTTACCGCTAGAACACCACCAGTTACCATTTTTTCAATGCCAAATGAGTCTTCCATACTTACCGCAATGTTATTAATTTGCGGTAAAGACCCGGTACCAAAAGAACTGATCACTGTTGCGATTGCGAATAATACCGCTAACCATTTCATATTTAGGCGACGATCCATGTAATACATTGGACCACCTGCCATAGTACCGTCTTCTGCTTTCACGCGGTATTTGTGAGATAAAGTAACCTCAACAAATTTAGTTGTCATACCAAAGAATGCTGTCATCCACATCCAGAATAGAGCTGCTGGACCACCGATAGATAGTGCTAGTGCAACACCACCAATGTTACCAGTACCAACGGTACCAGATAGTGCTGTTGATAATGCTTGGAAGTGGTTAGTGTCACCTTCTGCTTCTTTCTTATCGTATTTACCTGTCACTACTTGCCAAGCGTGCTTGAAATAGCGAATTTGTGGAAATTTAAGATAAATAGTGAAGAAAATACCGACCCCTAATAACACATAAGGAAACCAAGGTGAGCTTCCTAATATGCTATCTAGAAAAACAAGTACATCATTCAAGGTGTTCATTGTTTGTTCCTTATTATTATGATTATTTATAGTTATGAAAAAAGCCAGTTACTTTGCAGCAACTGGCTTCGAATTAGTTTTATCTTAGTGTATCAACAACAGCTAAGACTGCGGTTAACACGTCCGCACCAAATTTTGCTGATCGGACATCGTTCCAACCATAAAACTCATCTGGTGCATCATTGTGATCTTTAAATGGCATTTCTACTGTGTACGAAAGACATTTGAATTCTTCGCCAACCCAGCTTGCTGCAACGGTTGTATTAGCCTGACCAGGTTCATCTTTTGGATATCCGTGTACATCTTGGAACTCTGGAGTTGCTGATGCATACGCAGCTTTGAATGACTCTTCTAGGTTTTTATGACGTTCGTCATAACTCTTAATACCTTCACAACCTGCAACGAAGTTATACGGAATTGCTTCATCACCGTGAATGTCTAAGAACATATCTACGCCAGTTTCGAACATCTTTTGACGTACATGATAAACTTCTGGGCTGTTTTCTAATGTAGGCGTTAACCACTCTCTGTTTAAGTTAGCTCCAGCTGCATTCGTTCTTAAGTGACCTCTTGCCGAGCCATCAGGGTTCATGTTTGGCACTATGTAAAAACAAGCTTTATCCAGTAATAATCGAGATACCGCATCGTCGTGGTCAAACAAGCGATCTAATAAACCTTCAACATACCACTCTGCCATTGATTCACCTGGGTGTTGGCGTGCTGTTATCCAGATATTCTTTTTACCTGCTCCAGGTTGACCAACTTGGATAAGAGACATGTCTCTACCATCTAACGTTTCACCTAAGGTAGAAACTTGAGTTTCTGGGTTCAATTGAGCGCTGTAAACTAGATTTAAGTGACGCTCGTAAGAGTAAGGGACAAAGTAAGCGTAAAAAACGTGATCAAACTCAGGAATGTGATTGATGATCAACTGACCGTCTTCATAACTAGTATCAACTCGGAACCAAGTTTCTCTATCGTAAGAAGCCATTGCTTGATAATCCTGCCACCCTTCTGGATAAGCTGCATCTTTAGCATTTTGGATAGTCAATTTGTGTTCTTCACCCGCTGTTGTTTCAAGCTTAAAGTGAAACCACTGGTAAAAATCTGAGTTATTGTCTTTATTAATATTTAACTGAATATTTAGCGGTGAATCGATCGCTACGACCTCGATATTACCGCTATCAAAATTACTTGTAATTCTCATTGTTTAAACCCAATGTTGATAATCGTTCAAGACTAACACAAAGGATCTAATACAAACCAGAGTTTATCTAATGATCACTGATCTTTTGTTTACAAAATGAACGAACGGATCTTCATTCCAATTTCACTGGTGTAACCCATAGATTTTGATACTAATTTTCCGTCTTCGTCAGCAATATAATAAGTTGGGTAGCCTTCGATTTTAAACGCTTCTGATACCTTCATATTGCCCAATACATAATCAAATTCGAATTCATTTTGTTCAATGAAGTCCACTACTTCTTCTCTTGACTCGTAACTCAAGGCAACAGCAACGACATTCACTTTATCTTTGTTGTCATGATGGAAGTCTTGCAAATTAGGCATACTCATTTTGCAAACCGTACACCAAGGTGCCCAAAAATAATAAATAGTTGGCTTACCTTCGTATTGGCTTAAGTTAATAACTTCACCTTGAGGTGACTTAACAATGACATTTGGCACCGGTTCTGTGCCATCAGTATCGAGTAGCGTGAGTTCTCTCAACCAGCTAATACTATGAAAAATAACAAAAAAGATAAAAACTTGGATTAATAACTTTTTCAACGATGAACAACCTTTAATAACACTTGAACTAGTAGACAGTATGCGAACTTATTTTATTTCATCGAATTTAAAATTTTTTTAAATAAAAGCAATAAACAAAAAAGCCAGCGTTATCGCTGGCTTTTTTTTAAACAACTTAGTTATTTAACAGCTGGTAATGACGGGAAGGCAATACCTGCCATTTCTTGCATTACTCGAACAACTTGACAGCTGTAACCAAATTCGTTGTCGTACCATACGTAAAGAACTGCTCTATCGCCATCAACGATAGTTGCACGAGAGTCAACTACCCCAGCGTAACGATTACCAACTAAGTCAGTTGATACAATTTCAGTCGAGCTAGTGAAATCAACCTGATCACGTAACTCTGAGTGTAAAGCAACATCTAAAAGGTAATCATTTAATTCTTCAGCCGTTGTTTCTTTGCCTAAATTCAAGTTCATGATAGCCATAGAAACATTTGGGGTAGGAACGCGAATCGCATTACCTGTTAGCTTACCTTTTAATTCAGGTAGTGCTTTAGCTACTGCTTTTGCCGCACCAGTTGAAGTAAGAACCATGTTTAATGCTGCTGCTCTACCACGACGTTCTGCTTTATGGAAGTTATCAATTAAGTTTTGGTCATTTGTGTATGAGTGAACAGTTTCAACGTGACCATTATTAATGCCAAACTCATCATTAATTGCTTTAAGTACAGGTGTAATTGCATTTGTTGTACAGCTCGCCGCACAAACAATCTTATCTTCTGCTTCAACGTCATTGTGGTTAACACCATAAACGATGTTTTTGATCTCGCCACCAGCAGGAGCAGTAAGTAGAACTTTTGAAGTACCTTTTGATTTAAGGTGCAGACCTAGGCCTTCTTCATCTTTCCAAATACCAGTGTTGTCAACAATTAAAGCATTGTTAATACCGTATTGAGTGTAGTCGATGCTATCAGGAGAGTTAGCATAGATAACCTGAATATAAGTACCGTTTGCTTTGATAACATTTGCTTCGTTATCAACTGTAATGCTGCCATTGAATGGACCGTGTACTGAATCACGACGTAATAAACTAGCACGTTTTTCTAAATCGCCATCTTTACCACCACGAACAACAATTGCTCGTAGACGAAGATTAGCATTAGGACCGTTACGCTCGATTAGTAAACGAGCTAATAAACGACCGATACGACCAAAGCCGTATAAAACAACATCTTGCGGCTCATTTGCGCCATCTTTATTTAAGATATCTGCAAGCTGCTGCTTAACGTATTCTTCTTTTGAAAAGTCTTGACCTTCACCTTTGTAAAGGTATGCATAAGCAATTTTACCTAGGTCAATTTTTGCAGGAGTTAAATCTAAACTCTCAATAATTTGTAAGAACTCAAAGCTCTCTCTAAGTCTTAATTTGTCACCTTCGTACTTAGTTACCGTTTTGTGCGACTTGATGATGTCAATTGTAGAAGCAGAAACCAATGGACGACCGTATACACAAATTTCAATGCCACGGTTACGATACAAAGAACCTATGATAGGTTGCATACGCTCCGCGTATTCTTGTCTTTCTAACCAACTTTGCTGATATTGCTGTTCAGGAGTTAAAACCATTACGACTTCTGCCTTAATTAATTTATGTAATAAAAGAAAGTGACGAATTCATGCTTCACATCAATTCGGCGCGCATTGTAAATTATTTTTTTGTAAGTTGGAATGTAATATTACAATTTTGATTACATTATTTAATTGGGCCTTAGTTTAGATCAGGCTTAAGTTGATTATTTAACAGTCACAAACCCTAGTTTTCATGCTCATTAAACGTAAGTGACACTGAATTAACACAGTAACGCTTACCAGTTTCTGTTGGGCCATCGTCGAACACATGGCCTAGATGTGAGTCGCACTTAGCACACACAATTTCAATTCGTATCATGCCGTGAGACCTATCCTTGATGTATTCAATACTATCAGGTTTACAATCATCGAAAGATGGCCAGCCGCAGCCTGAATCAAACTTCTGCTCGGCGGTAAATAATTCAGCGTCGCAGCATATGCAGTTGTAAGTTCCTGAGTCTTTGTTATACAAATATTTGCCTGTACCTGGGTACTCAGTGCCTTTCTCTCTGGTTACACGATAAGTTTCTTCGTCTAATTGTTCTCGCCATTGTTGCTCTGTTTTTTCTATTTTGTTCATTGTGTATCCTCTCGATTAGGTCTATTCAGTTTGACCAAGAACTTATGAGTTTTATTTCAATTGATTTAACCATCTTAGGTCAATTAATGTCGTCATACGGTCAATGTGAATTATCTTATCTTTTTATACATTGGCATTAGAACTGTTATTTTTGATATTGGAGTTTGCAGTGGACATTATAATTTTGGCCGCTATTCCAGGGTTTCTATCTTTGATCTTGATAGAGCTTTGGGTCGATAACAAGCGTAAGACTGGCTTTTATCGTTTTAACGATGCGATTAATTCACTACAAATAGGTATTTTGAGTCGTGTTAGTCGAGCTCTAATTGCACTTATCCCTTTTACCTTCTACGTTTATTTCTACCAAAACTGGCGTTTATTCGAATTACCGGAAAACAACTATCTTATCTGGGTGCTTGCTTTTATCGCCTACGACTTAGTGGCTTATTGGATCCATAGATTTAGCCACACTGTAAATATCATGTGGGGATCACACGTAGTCCATCACTCAAGTGAAGAATACAACTTAACTACCGCGCTTAGGCAAACCAGTACTCCAGCGATATTTGCATGGATTATTGTTGCACCACTTGCAATATTAGGGGTTTCTCCAGAAATCGTTTTAGCTTGTGCGTCACTTAATTTAGTTTATCAATTCTGGGTTCATACTCGTCACATCGACAAACTTCCAGCTTGGTTTGAGGCCATTTTTGTAACACCGAGCCATCATAGAGTGCATCATGCGTTGAACAAAGAATACATAGATAAGAACTACGCCGGTGTATTTATTGTTTGGGATCGCATATTCGGTTCATTTCAAGCAGAAAAAGAAGATGTGCCAGTTGTGTTTGGCATTAGCTCTCAAGTAGCGAGCTGGAATCCTATTTGGGCCAATTTCCAAGTTTACTTAAACCTAATAAAAGATGCGTATGTAACAGAGGGTTTTATAAACAAATTAAGAGTTTTCTTATCACCGCCTAGTTGGCGTTCTGAACAAGCAAAAAAACTAGTCCCGAGAAAATACGTAACGACTAAAACTATTGTTAAGTTCGATGTTGAATTAAACAAAGGTCAAAAAGGTTATTTGTTGTTCCAACACATTATGGTCTTAGCTATGACAGTTGGGTGGCTGCTGAGCATAACATCATTCGACTTACCTATGCTGTTAACAACTTGTGCCTTTGCAACCTATACGCTCTATACCATATCAGCATTACAAGAAAACAAATCATTTTCGATTGTTCTAGAAGGAGTTCGATTAATAAGCACTGGTTTCTTACTATGGCTTTTAATACCTTTGCCAAGTGTAAACTTGGTTATTGCAGCCTCATTCGTACTCGTTTCACTTTCTTGGTTGTTCTTTGGCTATCGCAATCCAGAAATTCAGCATGTCACTAACTAGGGGCTATTTATTCCCCCAACTGAGTTGCCCCACATGGACGTGGGGTAAGATGACAATGCAGGAGCATATTGTCTTTGTAAAACACTTAAATAGGTTAACTATTCGCGTGTTTAGAGCCTTGCTGGATGAAATAAATATCCTCCAGCATTTGCAATATCTGAAAGATAAACAGCCCCTAATTATGTTTAACGTTCACCGCAGTAGGATTTAATCGAAATGACTGCGGTGTCGTGTCAGTCCAGCGTTTAAAAGCACGCTGGAATGCACTTTGTTCAGAATAACCCAACATTGTCGCTATGTAACTGATCTTATGATCTGTCTGAGTCAGATAAGCAATTGCTAGGTTTCTTCTGACAATCTCAAGTAACTCAGTTAAGTTAGTTTGTTCTTTTTGAAACTTACGTTGTAACTGTCTGACTGAAATACCCAAATGCTCTGCTACGTTAGTTAAACTAGGAACTTTAGTAGGCAATTGATCAACAAGGTATTCACGGATGATAGTTAATGACGCTAGCGCTTTATGTTCTGTTAATTGTACTTCTGCGTGATTACACAACAGTGAGAGTATTTCTTTATTGTGATTAATTAACGGCAAGGATAAAGACTCGGTTCTGATCACTACCCCATTGAAACTCGAATTAAATATAACTTCGCAACCAAAAAACGATTCGTATTGTTCAATATGGTCATGCTCAGAATGTACAAAGTGGACAGATTTAGGCTTTTGTTCCGATAAGGTATGCTCAAAAGCAAACGCTATCCAAGCAGTGACAACTTGTTCGATAATGTATGTCGGCGTATCTGGTGAAGAAAGCCATCTCATTGTTGTTTCACTACCATTTTCTTCGTGATAAGCATGGCCTAAAACACTCGTTAAACTTTGGTAACGCTTTTGATAAAACAAGGCTTGGCTCAAATTTTCACTAGCCATTACTATATGCCCTAGTATTCCCCATTGCCCCAAAAACAAAGTTTTACCGTGGAGAAAACCTAAGTTACTTTTACCTAGTTTCGCCATGGCAAACTCGTACAGCTGGTAATAATCACCAATAGTAAAAGGCACTAATTGTTGGCTTAGTGCTTCGGCTTCACAACCTAAGTTTTGTAGGATTTCAGTTTCAGCTAAGCCTTGCTGTTGCAAAAACTTAACTAAGCCTCGCATTGAGTAAAAAGGTACTACGCTGCGCATATCTGACATATAGCGGGTATTATTATAATTGTTTTAAGTGTCTCCTATTCAAACTAATTTACCTCTATTAGTACAGTAATTAATTTGCTGCTGCATTTGTTGCTATTACCCAATCGATTGCATTAACCACTAGCTCAGGTTTATCTCGCTGAATGTAGTGGCTGCACTTATCGCAGCTAATGTATTTTGAGTTGCTAACTGAATCTGATAGTTGTTTAAGTGCTCTCGTGTATAACTCTTGTTGCACCTCGTCTCGGCCACTGCTTTTAGCTTGTAGAGTAGCTACAGGTATATCAGGAAAAGAGCTGATAGCATTAATTTGGTTGTGGGTTTCCGCAAAACCTCTTATTTCTCCTGTTACTGCATCAGGTAAAAATAAACTTGCCCACCAAGGTATATCTGAAGGTGGATCACAATAATTGAGTTTTGCTTGCGCACAAAGCACTGGATATTTAGCTGAGTTAGGATCAATTAAGACTAACCCAGCCACTTCTTCAGGGTGTAATCGAGTGTAAAGCTCCATATAAGCACCTCCAAGTGAGTGACCAACTAATACATATGGAGGTAACAATCCCAAACTTTTTAAAGTTTCTCTTAGTTCCGCAACAATCACTTCTCCACTGCGGTTTGAGTTGTAACTTTCACTTCCAGTAAACCCAGCTCGGTTGTAACTAAAAGTCTGTATCTTTTTATCCATAACTGATGTAACAGACTGCCATACCTGCATATCATCACTGAGCCCTGACTCAAAAACCACCGTAGGCGTACTTGTCCCTGTTAGCTGATAAATGAACTCACCTTGTCTGGTGTTAACCTTTTTTGCCGATGGGTAACTGGCACATCCTGCCAATACTCCAACTGTGAACGTCAATAACAGTGATTTCACACTTATTCCTTTTTTCATTAATTCGAGAATAAGAGTATTAATCAGATACTAAGTTCAACATATAAAAAAGCCCCGATATAAACCGAGGCTTTGCTGTTCGTTTTATCTATTAGATTTTAACAATTTCACGCTCTTTTGAGCTCCACTCTACGTGGTACATCTTGCCGTCAGCTTTATCTACTCGGGCAAATGTATGCGCACCGAAGTAGTCTCTTTGACCTTGTAACAGGTTAGCTGGCAATGTTTCACTACGATATGAGTCGTAATAAGCTAATGCAGAAGAGAAAGCGCCTACAGGAATACCCATTAATGCTGAATTAGCTACAGTTTTACGCCAGTTAACTTGGTACTTAGCAATTTGTTCTGCAAAGAATGGATCAATTAATAAGTTAGACAAATCTTCATCGCGTTGGTACGCCTCAGTAATTGACTGAAGAAATACAGCACGGATGATACAACCAGCACGCCATATCTTAGCGATACCAGCAAAGTCTAAACTCCAACCGTGTTCTTTTGCAGCAATACTCATTAACTGGAAGCCTTGCGCGTATGCACAAATTTTAGAACAGTAAAGTGCATCATGAAGCTGTTTGATAACTTCTTCTTTGTCTAGACCAAACTCTGAAATATCCGGTCCAGCTAAAACTTTAGAAGCCGCAACACGGTCTTCTTTTAACGTTGATAATGCGCGAGCATAAACCGCAGAAGTAATAGTCGGAGAAGGTGCTCCTACTTGTAAAGAGCTCACAGCAGTCCATAAACCTGTACCTTTCTGCCCTGCTTTATCAAGAATGATGTCTACCAAAGGTTGTTCCGTTTCTGGGTCAACATGCTCAAGTACTTCTGCACTAATTTCTATCAGATAAGAATTAAGTTCGCCTTGATTCCACTCACGGAAAATTGCAGCAATTTCTACTGGCGTCATATTTAAACCAGTGCGCATAATGTTGTACGCTTCGCAGATTAATTGCATATCTGCATATTCAATACCGTTGTGAACCATTTTCACGTAATGACCAGAACCAGCTTCACCAATATAAGTAGCACAAGGCTCACCTTCTGTTACTGGATTGCCAGGCTCATGACGCTCAATAGGTTTACCTGTTGCAGGATCAACTTTAGCAGCGATGGCTTTAAACATGTCTTTAATGCGAGTCCAAGCATAACGATCGCCACTTGGCATTAACGAAGCACCAAATCTAGCGCCAACTTCTCCACCTGAAACCGCTGTAGAGAAGAACAAGAATTTACCTTCATAGTTCTTTTCACGTTCAACCGTATCTGTCCATAAACTATTACCCGTATCTACAATGATGTCGTCTGCTTGAATACCAGCGTCTATTAGTTTGTGACATACATCGTCAACTGGGTTACCTGCAGGGACAGAAAGAATAATTAGATGGGGTTGTTTTAATTGGGAGAGGAGTTCGGTGTAGGAAGTGCATGGGAAGATTCGTTGTTCGTTGTCGCCTCGTTCGGCTTCGTCCTGAGCAATGGCGGAGTCGACTTTTTCCGTGTCTAAATCAAAGGCAGCAATCTTATAACCATTGTCGGCTAAATTGAGGGCCAGATTTTTCCCCATAACGCCCAAACCGATAAAACCGATATCACATAAAACTGTGCTGTCCGACATAGTTCCTCACTTATTAAAACAATTGAATTTGGTTGGCACCACGTAAATTGGCGCGGATTATACAGAAGTCCTAGAATCGAGATCAATTAATAAATCAATCTTTTCCCTAAAAAAACTAATGATTAATAATCTAGTTGCCACAAAGTTAAACTCTGGGGCTGTTGTAGATAGCTTGCTTGCTCCCACACTCTGGAATTTAATGTTTCAGGTTCATTCGTATCTAGCAATAAGTTAACTTTGCTCGACTTAGGCAGTTGGTATTCATGCACCTCTTCCGAGGCATTTAAAATTAGCAACATTTGATATTTTTTATCATCATCTGCGATTAATAAGCCTAAACACTGATTATCATGATTATGCCAATCATCTACGCTTTTTTCTTCGCCATCTGGTCTAATCCAATTTACATGATGATGCAATTCTGAGTGCTGATAGTTATCATCGGCTAGTAAACAAGTCTGCAACACAGGGTGTGATTTTCGTAGCTTAATGCAATACCTAGTAAAATTTAGAAGTTGAGTTTTCAACTTATCTAAATGCCAGTCCACCCAACTTATTTGGTTGTCTTGGCAATAAGCATTGTTATTGCCATTTTGCGTTCTGCTTATTTCATCCCCTGCTAATAAATGCGGGATACCTTGAGAAAAGAGTAAAGTTGCCATCATATTGCGCTTTTGCTTTTCTCGTAACGTTAAAATAGCGGTGTCAGCAGTTGGTCCTTCAACACCATAATTATTGCTATAGTTTGCACCATGGCCATCTCGGTTTTCTTCTAGATTCTCTAAATTATGGCGATCGTTATAGCTGACAATATCATTTAAAGTAAAACCGTCGTGATAACTGATATAGTTGACCGATGAACATGGACTTCTCTTGCCTTTCTTAAATACATCTCTCGATCCTAAAATTCGAGTAGCTGTGTCAGCTACAAGGCCTCTATCGCCGCGCCAAAATCGGCGCAAACCATCCCTGTACTTATCATTACACTCTACCCAATTTGAAGGAAAGTTACCTAGCTGATATCCCTCAGGACCTATATCCCAAGGTTCAGCGATAAGTTTAGCTTGGCTGATAATTGGATCTTGCTTCATTGCTCTTAAAAAAGTAGCTCTTGAGTTGAATCTATCGCCATTGCGACCTAAGGTTGCAGCTAAATCAAATCTAAAGCCGTCAACTTGCATTTCTGTTATCCAGTAGCGTAATGAGTCTAAGATAAGCCGCATGCTGTAATCACTATCAGCATTCACCGTGTTACCACAGCCCGTGTGGTTGGCATAATCCGAGATGTAGCCGTCTTCCTCTTTTAAGTAAAACTCATGTTCTGCCAGACCTTTGTAGCTTAATATTGGGCCGTCAACACCAGCTTCTGCTGTGTGGTTATACACCACGTCTAAAATGACTTCTAAACCGTTACGATGAAATTCTCTTACTAGCGTTTTGAATTCTGTTACTGGGCAGTGATGTGCTGCATATCTAGGGTCAGGCGCAAAAAAGTTGATTGGGTTATAGCCCCAATAATTCGTTAATTTCAACTCTTCCAATCTCGGCTCTGACATAAAATAAAAAATAGGCAGAAGTTGGACTGATGTAATGCCAAGCTGTTTTATATAATCGATAACTTCTGGTTGTGCTAAACCTAAATAGGTTCCTTGCAGTTCTTTATCTATATTAGGAAATTGCTTGGTAAAGCCTTTAACGTGGGTTTCATATAGAATTGTTTCAGCATTTTTGATTTTGGGCTTTGTTACGCCTTGCCAATCAAACTCAGCAAACGTGAGTTGTGCTTTTGGCATAAAAAACGGACTCTCATGCTGATATAAATCGTTTTGCCACACCAAAGAACGGTCAAACGACTTAGCGTAAGGGTCTAATAACAACTTATGATCAATTAATGTGGCTTTATCTGAGTTTTTTTGAATCGCCTGAATAGCGTAATGCCAGCTTGGTTTAATGCCTTGTACCAAACCATGGAAAACCTTTCCAGTTCGGTTAGTTAACTCAATAATTCCTACTGACTCTTCTGTGTCTGGGCAAGACAAATGAATAAACAGCTGTCGCGCATCAGGTGCATATACAGCAAAGTTAAATCCTTGTTCAAGTTGGCTAGTTCCCAGTGGCTTTGGTGAACCTACCAATACTTCAAATTGACCTTGTTTTGTCATTAGCTGTTATTTTTTATGTAAACGGTTGAAAGTGGAGGTAAGTTTAGTACTAAGCTTTGTGGTTTACCCTGCCAACTCGTTTTTTCAGCTACAAACTTATTGCCTGAACTGTAATTACTGCCCCAGTAAAATTCGCTGTCAGAATTAAAGATCATCTGATATTCGCCTTCGTAGCTTGCCCCTACTCTATAGTCATCTCTAGGGATCGGTGTGAAATTACTAATCACTATCACTTCGTTGCCATCAGAATCTTTTCTAGTAAAAGCGACAATGCTTTTTTCAGCATCTTGATGGTCAAGCCATTCGAAGCCTTGTTGTTCATGATCTAACTGATGCAACGCTGGTGTATCTACATAGGCATTATTGAGGTCTCGATATAAGTTCTGTATGCCTGAGTGCTTGTCGTAAACAAGGTTATGCCAAGCAAGTCCTATGTTGTGATTCCACTCTTCTACTTGAGCAAGCTCATTGCCCATAAAATTAAGTTTCTTACCTGGATGTGCATACATAAAAGAAGCATAACATCTATGATTTGCCGCTTGTTGCCATTCATCGCCTGGCATCTTGCTATACAAAGATCCTTTGCCATGAACTACTTCATCATGAGACAAAGGTAAGACAAAATTTTCGTCATAGTTGTAGACCATAGCGAACGTTATATCGTTATGGTGATAATTGCGATAAGCAGGATCTTTGCTTATATAAGTTAAAGAATCGTGCATCCAACCCATGTTCCACTTAAACGTAAAGCCTAGACCGCCAAATTCTACAGGTCTTGATACTCCATCAAACGATGTAGATTCTTCAGCGATTGTGATGGCATTGGGATATTTGTTGTGAACCTCTGCATTCATCCACTGTAATAAACTAATCGCTTCGTAATTATGATTGCCGCCGTCAATGTTAGGGATCCACTCGCCTTCTTTTCGTGAATAATCCAAGTAAAGCATAGAAGCAACAGCGTCGACCCTTAGCGCATCAATATGGAACTTATCTAGCCAGTACAGGGCACTGGCCACTAGAAATTGTCGAACTGTATCTTTGCCAAAGTCATAAATGCAAGAGTTCCAATCAGGGTGCCAGCCCTTACGAGGATCTTCGTATTCGTAAATATGGGTGCCATCGAAACGAGCTAAACCATGACCATCTTCTGGAAAATGTGCAGGAACCCAATCCATGATCACACCTATATCAGCTTGGTGACAAGCATCAACAAATGCTTTGAACTCGTCAGGGTCACCAAAACGAGAAGTCGGGGCGAACATTGCTGTAGGTTGATATCCCCAAGACCCAGTAAAAGGATGCTCAGATACAGGTAATACTTCAATATGGGTGTATCCCATATCAACAACGTAAGGGATCAATTGTTCCGTAAGTTCTTGATAGCTTAAAGGGATTAACTCGCCATCTTGGTCTTTCATTCGCCAAGAGCCTAAATGAACTTCATAAATCGCCATGGGCTTTTGGAAGTAGTTCTGTTTATCACGTCCCATCCAGTTTGAATCTTGCCACTGGTATTGATTATGGTCGTAAACTATGGATGCAAAAGACGGATATTGTTCTTGGAAAAAGCCAATAGGGTCAGATTTATGAGGTAAGTTATGACCTTGTGCATCTTTAAGCTCAAACTTATATTTCGCTCCGGGTTTCACTTCTGGAACAACAAGAACAAAGTGACCACAATTTGTTTTTTCCATTGGCAGTTTGCGACCATCCCAGTCATTAAAATCACCTATTAAGCTGCAACTTTGAGCATTAGGCGCAAATACTGCAAATCGAGTAGCAGGTATAACTTTACGCCCTACTTTTAACTCAACAACTTGCGCACCTAGCTGGTGATAAATATTTTCCGGCTCTGTTTGCAGATAATGAACGGCGTGAAAGGCTTCTTGTTGAAATTGATAAGGGTCAATCACATCAACTTCTGCTTCGCCATAATTAACACGCAACTTATAATTAAAAAGCTTCTTTCTCCTAACAAACTCATAGGTAAACAAACCTGAGTCATCCACCTCTTGCATTTGAGCAAGGGCTTTGCCAGAAGTAAAATCGATAACAGTGACAGATACCGCGTCAGGCAACCACGCCTTGATAGTTATTCCTTTACCTTGGCTGTTTTGTTGAATGCCAAGGTTGGCAAAAGGAAATGTCATATTGGCATGACTTAAAGCCTGAATCAGTGCGTTATCAACCATAGTTATTAAGCCTTAAAAATTAGTTGAGTCATGAAGTTAAATGCTGTCAAACCAAGCTAATTACACAGCAATTAATTGGTTATAAAAAAGGCAGCTTGAATTAATTCAAACTGCCTTGCAAGTTTAGCTAGCTTGCTGACGTGCTTTCGTTAGCTCATTGGTCAGACGATTTATCTCATTCGATGAGAATATATCTTCTAAATCAACCGTTAGCTTACGGCGCCAATTAGGATATTCATCACAAGTGCCAGGAATATTGACAGGCATTTCCATTTGTAACCAGTCTTCCAACTGAAGGCTTAGCAGTGCACTAGCACCTTTAGCCATATGGATTTGCATACCGTAGTTTAACTCTTGAGTCATACCTACTTGCATAGCATCACGGCTAATGTGCTCAGGAATGGAGTTATGACCGTGCAAGGTGTTTAAAATTTGTTGCTTATCACGGGCTCTAGAATCATAAAGACTGGCTAGTAGTTCTTCTCCTTTATAAAGGCCGATCTCTTTACCAAGTTCTAAATCTTTACAATGCCAGTAGCCGATCAATGTTGGCATATCATGGGTAGTTAGTGTTGCCATTGCTTGCTCAACATAATGTTCTGGCGAGTAATAACCACCATCTTCAGCTTGCTCAAAGAAGAAAACTTTGTACGAGTGAATGCCATTTTCTTTTAACTTACCGGTAATATCTTCTGGGACTGTGCCCAAATCTTCACCGATAATAGAACATTTGTTTAAGTGGCTTTCTAACGCTAACACAGCTAACAAGTCATCAACTGGGTAATAAACATAAGTACCCTCTTTCGCGGAGTCACCTTTAGGCACCCACCAAAGTCTTAACAACGCCATAACATGATCAATTCGCAATGCGCCACAGGCCTGCATATTACTGCGGAATAAATCAATGATAGGTTGATATGCTTGCTGATATAGCTTAACTGGATCCATAGGAGGTAATCCCCAGTTTTGTCCCAACGGACCTAAAATATCAGGTGGCGCACCAACACTAGCATCTGTGCGATAAAGATCTTTGTTCGCCCATATTTCTGTACTGCCCTCACTAACGCCTACCGCTAAATCACGGTAAGTACCAATTGCCATACCTTTATCTTTGCTTAGCAGGTCAACTTGTTCTAACTGTTGCGATGCTACAAATTGCAAATATGCATAGAAGTCAACTAGTGCTTGATTTTGCTCCGCAAAGGCGTGAACCGCTGCAGAATCATAATCTTGCATTTCTTCAGGCCAAACAGGCCAGCCCCAGTTATCGCTGATGTCTTTGCCTTCAGATTTGAATTTGTCTTGAATCGCATCATAAGTAGCTAGTTGAATTAAGCTTTCGCCACCTTTTTGTTTGAATTCAGCAAATTCTTTCGCTAATTCACTGTTCTTTGCTACATGTTCGTCAGCAAAGTGCTGGTATAACGGCTTTAATGCTCTGAGCTTCATATCCATTACTGAACCATAATCAACATGGGAACAGCTCTTTGCCGCTTCAAACTGAGCTTTAAAGTGTTCATCGGCTAATAAAGCTTGTACATCTTTATTAGTTGTAAACCCTTCTACAGCCTCTACATCAATATAAATAACATTTAACCAACGACGTGATGATGGACTGTATGGGCTACACGCATCAGCATTCGATGGGTACAAAGCGTGAATTGGATTTAAACCAACAAAATCTGCACCGCGCTCCGCTACTTTTTCAATTAATACTTTTAAGTCTGTGAAGTCGCCTACGCCCCAGTTTCTTTTGCTTTTCACGCAATACAACTGAACACTCGGGCCCCACATTTTTTTACCTTGCTTTAACTCTTCTTGTTTGTAACAAGAGTTAGGAGCAACAATTAGTCGACCCTGACCTAGAGGTTCTTCCACTCCATTTTCAACAAGTTCAAAATCGTAATACCCCATTTCTAGGTCTAAGTCGATTTCTAAACAGTATTGTTGGATTTCAACATCTCTAATTTCTACAGCTGCAAGGAGTTCATTATCTACAGGAATAAATGAGAAACCTGCTACCGACTTACCATTTTGTGAAATGTTTAACGTTAATTCATCATTGGCAAAATCAATAGGTAGTTTAAAACTGAAGATGGCTTTTCGGCCTTCTTTTGCGACGATCACAGGCTCTGCTACTGTCAACCAACTCGCTTCAGCTTCAGAGTTAATTGCTTCGATAAGCGCGCTTTCGTTATCCATTGGATAACCCATAGCAGCAAGGATTTTTTCTTTAGATTCTTGTTTTATTAAAGCTTGTTTACCCCAAGCATCGGTATATTCAGATTCGATTCCACGAGCCAACACAAGTTGTTCGATAATTTCTGGATTCATCTTTTTTCCCAAAGTGAATTGATAACTTTTTGACCAATTTCGTTGGTCTATTTGTATTTATGAGCTAACTATATTCTTTGTAACGAGCGAATGCCTATTACATACGTTTGCATAACTACGTATGCATATGAAACCTTGTAACTTGTTATTCGTATTTTGCCGCATAGCTAGTTGTCTTCAAAAGCAAATCTTGTGATACACAAGATTCATTTCTAATTGATTACAAGCTTGGTTTTGAGGAACAAAAAGTTATGTTTTTCAGCAAATATAAGCTAAGCAATAATAAATTTGATCCTACGCAAGTATTAATTTTGCTAAGTACTTTACATCTAGTATTAAATGGTACCATAATAGATGTAATTTTATTACAGTATTGAAACTTAAAAACAGTTTAAGGTGAGTAATTATGACAATTCGCGTAGCAATTAATGGTTTTGGTCGTATCGGACGCAACGTATTACGTGCTTTATATGAGTCAGAAAAGAATTATGATATTAAAATTGTAGCGATTAACGACTTAGGTGATGCAAGCATCAACGCTCACCTTTTGAAATATGACACGGCTCACGGTCGTTTTGGCGCTAAAGTTGAACATACGGAAGATAGCATTGTAGTTAACGGTGACGTTATTGCTGTTTCTTCACAACGCAACCCTGCTGAATTACCTTGGAAAGAGTTAGAGATTGACGTTGTTTTCGAATGTACAGGTATTTTCCAATCTAAAGAGCAAGCAAGCGCTCATATCGATGCAGGTGCTAAGAAAGTAATTATTTCAGCACCAGCAAAAGGCGTTGACGCAACTATTGTTTACGGTGTTAACGACGAAGATATCACTCCAGATATGACAGTTATTTCTAACGCTTCTTGTACAACTAACTGTTTAGCACCTTTTGCTAAAGTACTTAACGAAGAGTTAGGTATTGAGTCTGGTTTAATGAACACTATTCACGCTTATACAAACGATCAGCGTTTAAGTGATGTTTATCACACTGACGTTCGTCGTGCTCGTGCTGCAGCAATGTCAATGATCCCAACTAAGACTGGCGCAGCAGCTGCTGTAGGTCTAGTTGTTCCAGAACTAGCAGGTAAAGTAGACGGTTTGGCTGTACGCGTACCTACAATCAATGTGTCACTAGTTGACTTAACGTTTATTGCTAAGCGCGATACTACAGTAGAAGAAATCAACGACATCATTAAAACAGCCGTAGCTAAAGGTGGTTCTTTAGCAGAAGTACTAGCAGTAAATGAAGAACCTCTTGTGTCAGTAGACTTCAACCACAATCCTTATTCATCTAACTTTGATGCAACAGAAACTCGTGTTACTGGTGGTCGTTTAGTTAAAGTTATGTCTTGGTATGACAATGAGTGGGGCTTCTCTAACCGCATGTTAGACAACGCTGTATTATTAATGAAATAATAGCGTTTACAGCAAATACTCTAAGGTGGCTATATGCCACCTTTTTTATTGCAAATATGTTTGCTTTTAAATTTATAAAAAGCGAATCATCTTTAGTCATTGTGTTACTTTTTTACAGGTTTATGTAAATGGGCGAAAATATCGAATCGCAATTTTTAACCAGACAGACAATCGGCAACAAGAGTTTGTTTGTATTTAATCATCCCCTCTTCTCAGCCACTATCAGTGAATTTGGTGGCCAATTACTGAGTTTTATTCCAGTAAACCAACAAGAGCTAATTTGGTTATCCGATTGTGCGATCAAAGATGGTAGCAAGCCTATCAGAGGTGGAGCTCCTATCTGCTGGCCTTGGTTTGGCCCAGCTCCAGAAAAGTTTACTAACGAGCCTCAGCACGGCTACGCTAGAAATGTTGATTGGGAAATAATCGACCTAACAGCAACAGATAAAGAAGTAAAAGTATCACTAATACCAAAATTTAGTCCTGAAATTAGCTCTAGTTTAGGTCTTAACCTAAAAGCTATTTACACTTTTAGCGAATCAGTGAACATTGAACTAGTTACAGAGAATACAAGTGATAAGGAGTTTGAACTCAATTTAGCTATTCATACTTACTTCTCAGTTGGCGATATTCATCAAGTACAAATAGATGAGCTAGCCGGTCAACAATACTTCGATAAGCTCACTGCCCAAATGTCAGTCCAAGAACAGCCTTTGAAAGTTCAGCAAGCGATGGATAATGTTTACCAATTCGATAAGTCCGAGCTGCTGATAAAAACACAAGACAGAGATATTAAACTAAGCCACCAAGGTCATGACACTATTGTGGTATGGAATCCTTGGCAACAAGGAGCTGAGGCAATGGCAGACTTTGATGATCTAGGGTATTTATCCATGTTATGCGTTGAAGCTGCATTAACCCAAGGATTTAAATTACAAGCGGGTAAGCAACACACGGTGAGCCAAGCTATTTCACTGTAAACGATTAGCGCCAATAACATTAGTGATAGGTATTAGAGTGTTATTTTAGTTACCACATGTTGTTAACAAAGTACTCAGGTTAGGAAAAAGGTATAACTTTATCTCGTGTACCATATATAACTAACACTGGTATTCTTTAGACACTGAAGCATTTGCTGTACTCATTGTCATATTTATCCGAAGCAATTCCGAATGCATATGAGAAGCTTTTCCACCAAAAAAATGCCAGTCAGCTCTTAACTGACCGGCATTACAATCTAAGATGTGTTTTTCTAATAAAACACTAGCTTTGCGCTACTGCTTCTTTCGCTAATCGAGTAATTTCTTCCCAACGCTTTTCTTTTACAACTGAATCAGGGCATAACCAAGAACCACCACAGCACATAACATTGTTCAATGCTAAATAGTCTTTGTAATTACCAGGATTAATACCGCCAGTTGGGCAGAATCTTACATCTGGGAATGGCCCACCAATAGACTTTAACGATTGCACTCCACCTGATGCTTCAGCAGGGAAAAATTTAAAGTGAGTGTAGCCCTTATCTAAACCTTTCATTAACTCAGAAATAGACGCAATGCCAGGTATTAACGCAATTTCACCTTCGTTACCAGCATCCAACAAATCAGAAGTTAAACCTGGACTGATAGCAAACTTTGCACCAGCTTCTGTTACTTGTTTAAGTTGTGCTGCATTTGTTACTGTACCAGCACCAACAATGGCGTCTGGGCAATTCACAGCAATCTCTCTGATCACGTCTATTGCTGCCGGCGTTCTCAATGTTACTTCTAACACTTTAATACCGCCAGCTATCATGGCTTTTGCGATAGGAACCGCATCTTCAACATTTTCAATGACTAACACTGGTACTACTGGACCAGAAGCAAACACCTCTGCTGAATCTAATAACCAATTACGATTTGTCATTTAATATACCCTTATTCTTATATCGTTTTGCTTATCCAGCAAAGTGTTAAATTTCTTGTTGTAAGTATGCTGCACAACCAATTAGGCCTGGTTGTTCTTCAGTCACAACATACACAGGGATCTGTTCGATCAATTTGCCAAAACGGCCTTTTGCATCGAATCTTGCTCTAAAGTCACTCTGTTTTACGTAATCGATAAACCTAGGAACTATGCCTCCAGCAATATAAACACCGCCTAAAGCTTTAACGTTAAGTGCTAAGTTACCACCAAAACTACCTAGTACTCGGCAAAAAATTTGTAAGCTTCTTACCGCTAAGTCATCACCGTTATTTAATGCATTTGTTGTAACATCAGCAGGTTCATAATCTTTAGCTTCAACACCCTGTTCTGCACATAAAGATTGATAAATCTGAACTAAACCTAAACCTGATAAGATTTGTTCAGCTGATACTCTCGCATACTTCTTTTGTAACTGTTGCAAAACAACGATTTCGTCTTGATCGATAGGTGCAAAATCTACATGACCACCTTCGCCATCTATTGGCAGCCATTTTTCGCCCGTATGGACTAGGTGTGCAACTCCTAAGCCTGTACCCGCACCATAAATAGCAATTGGTTTGTTAACCTGAGCTTGTGAACCGCCAATCTGCACCTTTTTTTCATCTGGAATGTTAGGTACCGACATTGCAATAGCGGTAAAATCATTAATAACGCTAAGATATTGCCAGCCAAACTTTTGCTTTAGAGCTTGTTGAGAAAACTCCCAGTGATTGTTAGTTAGACTAACAAAATCACCGGTTACTGCAGTAGCTACATCAATACACACATGTGAAACTGTATGTCCTGTTTCAGCCAAGTATTTCTCAATTGCAAATTCAATATTGTCGAAATCTTCGCATTGATAAGTGATTACATCAGCAATAGATAAGTCTGAAAGATCCGCTAAACCCAAGCGAATATTCGTGCCACCTATATCTGCTACTAGTGCTTTAATACTCATTATTATTCTGCTTATTCCTCATGGAAAACGCATGATGCGCCTTCTTCTGGAGTGGTTAGGATACGACGTAAACCATTAAACATTTCACGTCCCATGCCCTCTCTTTCTTCTGTTAGATCTTTTGGTTTAACTTCACGCTTCGCTAACTCTTCATCAGAAACGTACAGCTTAACCAAGTTTTCATCAGCGTTAACTTCTATGATGTCGCCATCTTGTACTTTAGCGATCAAACCACCATCCAAAGCTTCTGGATATAAGTGAATAGCCGCTGGTACTTTACCTGATGCACCAGACATTCGACCATCAGTAACTAGAGCAACACTAAAGCCTTTGTCTTGTAAAACACTTAATGGAGGCGTTAGTTTATGAAGTTCTGGCATACCAACAGCTCTAGGCCCTTGGTAACGAACAACAACAACACAGTCTTTGTCTAGTTCACCCGCTTTAAATGCAGGTTCAATATCGTGTTGGCTTTCAAATACAACAGCCGGAGCTTTTACAACAGACTTACCTTCACGAATTGAAGACGTTTTAATTACCGCACGTCCTAAATTACCAGATAAAACCGATAAGCCACCGTCAGGTTTAAATGGATTATCTGCCTTTGCAAGCACATCAGGATCTAAGCTCACATCTGGGCCATCAACCCAAACCAATTCACCGTCGACGATCTTAGGTTCTTTGGTATATTTATCTAAACCTTCGCCACAAATAGTCTTAACATCATTGTGTAATAAGCCAGCAGACAATAATTCTTTAAATAGATATGCCATACCGCCAGCTGCTTGGAAGTGATTAATATCAGCTTGACCATTTGGATAAATACGAGCAATTAGTGGAGTAACTGAAGACAATGCATCAAAGTCATCCCAGTTAACAATAATGCCTGCAGCACGAGCCATAGCAACCAAGTGCATAGTGTGGTTTGTTGAACCACCTGTAGCTAGTAATGCAACAATGCCGTTCACTACTGATTTTTCGTCAACAATATGACCTATTGGAGTGTAATCAGTACCTAAGTCTGTAATTCGTGTTGCCTGAACAGATGCTGCTTTAGTTAATGCATCTCGCAGTTCAGTACCCGGATTCACAAATGAAGAACCTGGCAAGTGTAAACCCATAACTTCAACAACTAATTGGTTGGAGTTTGCAGTACCATAGAAAGTACAAGTACCAGCTGAGTGATAAGATTTTGATTCTGACTCAAGTAGTTCATCACGACCTACTTTACCTTGCGCATACAACTGACGAACTCTAGCTTTTTCCTTATTAGGAATACCAGACTCCATAGGACCCGCAGGAATGAATACAAAAGGTAAATGGCCAAAAGTTAATGCCGACATAACAAGTCCCGGCACAATTTTGTCACAAATACCCAACATCACAGCACCATCAAACATGTTGTGAGAAAGGCCAACTGCAGAGCTCATTGCAATTACATCACGACTCATCAAGCTTAAGTCCATGCCTGGTTGCCCTTGTGTAACACCGTCACACATAGCTGGAACGCCCCCTGCAAATTGAGCAACTGAGCCTACTTCCTCTGTAGCCTTTTTAATAAGTGCCGGATACGCTTCATATGGTTGGTGTGCCGAGAGCATATCGTTATAAGAAGAAACAATACCGATATTCGCTTTAGTTAAAGCTGTTAAGTCTGCTTTTTCTTGCTTGCTACATGCTGCAAAGCCATGCGCTAAATTACCACAAGACAACACGCCACGATGTGGGCCTTGTTCTCTCGCTTTTTCAATCTTAGCAAGATAAGCAGCTCTGGTCTTTTTTGACCTTTCGATAATTTGCTGCGTTACTTTTTCAATTACAGGGTTCATTCGGTTCTCCGCTAAAAATCAACCGACTACTTTTGCTTAGCTAACATCACCGTCATAGGCACAGTAGTTTGGTTCAGGAATGCGCGAATAGGCGCTAATTTTTCGTCTTCACCTGAAGCAACTTGGTTTAATACTGCTTCTTTGCTTTCGCCAACTAAATGCAAGTAAAGTTGCTTTGAGTTGAGCAGTGCTGATTTGGTGAAGGTCATTCTTTGATGTGGCGCCGTTGTAGGTTGTGTTGCCATAATAACTTTATCTGTCGTTAGTGCTTCATCTAACTGTTCGCAACACGGGAAGATAGAAGCGGTGTGGCCGTCTTCTCCCATACCTAAAATAACCACATCAAATGGTTGTTGAATATGAGCTAGTTTTTCCGTTACTTCTTGCTCTGCCTTGAAGGCGTCTTCCTGTAAAGTTTTCATACCAACAAAGTTTGCTTTACTTGCTTTATTGATTAATAAAGCTTCGTTAGCCATTTTTTCATTTGAAGCTGAATCATCAGTTGATACCCAACGGTCATCAACTAACGCAATATTTACTTTTTCCCAAGCAATGTCTTTCTCGCTTAACACAGCAAACATAGGTCTAGGAGTGCTACCGCCTGAAATAAGTAGACTCGCCGTACCGTTAGTATCAATACCAGCTTGTAACTTATCCGCAATCTCTTGGGCAAACGCTTGGTTCAACTCAGTTGCTGTATCAAACTTGTTTAATTGTGCTTTCATTACTTTTGTCATTATTCGTCCCACTCTCTGTCGTCTCTAGCCAACATTGCAATTGATGCAACAGGTCCCCATGAACCTGCTGGATAAGGTTTTGGTAGTTCATTTGCGTGATCCCACGCTTCTAGAATACCGTCGACCCACGCCCAAGCAGCTTCAACTTCATCGCGACGGACAAATAGAGACTGATTACCTAACATAGCTTCAAGCATTAATCGCTCATAAGCGTCGGCAATACGATCTGTTTTAAATGTGTCAGAGAAACTTAAATCAAGCTTGGTTTGTTGAAGCTCCATTTGCTCACCAAGACCAGGGACTTTATTAAGTAAGTGAATTTCTACACCTTCATCAGGCTGTAGACGAATAATTAATTTATTATCAGGTAGTGTTTTGTAGGTATCTCTGAAGATATTGTGAGGCAATTCTTTAAAGTGAACTACAATTTCAGTGCCTTTGCTCGGTAATCGCTTACCTGTTCTTAAATAAAAAGGAACACCAGCCCAACGCCAGTTATCAATATCTACACGTAGGCTAACAAAGGTTTCTGTTTTACTTTCTGTATTCGCACCTTCTTCACCAAGGTAACCTGGAACTTCTTGTCCTTTGATAAACCCTGCTGTGTACTGACCACGTACAGTTTTCTCTTGAACGTTATCAGAATTGATGCGACGCAGTGCTTTTAATACTTTTAGCTTTTCATCTCGAATACTATCAGCGCTAATGTCTACAGGAGGTTCCATTGCAACTAAAGATAAAATTTGCAATAGGTGATTCTGCACCATGTCACGCATTTGACCCGCATCATCGTAATAGCCCCAACGACCTTCAACACCAACTTCTTCTGCAACTGTGATCTGCACATGATCGATACAGTTGTGATCCCAATTATTGGTGAAGATAGCGTTAGCAAATCTAAGTACTAAAAGATTTAGTACCGTTTCTTTACCTAAATAATGGTCAATGCGATAAATTTGTTTCTCAGAGAAAAACTCGGCAATCTTGTCATTGATCACTTTAGACGACTCTAGACAGTGACCAATTGGCTTTTCTACAACAACGCGAGTTTCGTCAATAATAAGACCAGCGTGATTCAAACCAGTGCAAATATCACCAAAAATAGAAGGCGGAGTGGAGAAATAGTTCACCATAGTGCGATTTTCTAAATCAACTATGTCAGCTAAATCTTTGTATTGCTCAGGATCTTTCATATCCACTTTGCAATATTCTAGACGACTGATGAACCTTGCTTTTACTTGCTCATCAACTTCTTCTTTATTTACGAAAGTATCTAAAGATAATTCTACTTCCGCTTTATATTCGTCTAACGTTAAATCATTTCGTGCTACACCAATGACGCGAGTTTGTTCTGCTAACAACCCTGCTCTTTCTAATTGATATAGTGACGGTAGTAATTTACGACGAGCTAAATCCCCTTTAGTCCCGAATAAAACTAGATCACATGGCTTATGACTTATATGGTTCGCCATTTGTCTCTCCACTTAATGAGTATTATTTGCTCAATTTGTAATTTAACTACATTAGCCTAATGCTAACTAACATTATTGGCCTATGTAAACCCAATTCCTGTAATTTTTTTACATTTCTGGTAATTTTTTACTATTAAAGTTGTTTTTATTGTGTAATTACCTTTTAATACGCAAAACAACCTAAGCACCAGCCCTGCTATTTTAGTTGGATTTTCAAAAAGTTGCTGCACAAAAAAGCATCTAATGATAATTATACAAGCTAAGATAAGCGCTTGTTTTTAAATACGTATGCAAAAGGCAAAGGTGCCAATAAGGACGAGTATTGGATGAATATTTTAGAAAAAATAAACACGCAAATTAATTCATTTAGTAAATCTGAAAGAAAAGTCGCTGAAGTAATTATTGCTAACCCAGAAAAAGCAATTCATTCAAGCATTGCCACATTAGCTAAAATTGCAGATGTAAGTGAACCTACAGTTAACCGATTCTGTCGCAGGCTAGACACTAAAGGTTTTCCAGACTTTAAACTTCATCTGGCACAAGGTCTAGCAAATGGTACTCCTTATGTTAACCGTCACGTAGATGAAAATGATGGCCCAGATGAATACTCGGCTAAGATCTTCGAATCGACTATGGCTGCTTTAGACATAGCAAGACGTAATCTAGACATTAACCAGATTAACCGAGCTGTAGATATCCTGACTCAAGCTAAGAAAATTTCATTCTTTGGTTTGGGTGCTTCCGCTTCTGTTGCTCAAGACGCATTAAACAAGTTTTTCCGCTTTAACGTTCCGGTTCAATGCTTTGAAGATATCGTGATGCAGCGAATGAGTTGTATGAATAGTACTGATGGCGATGTAGTTGTTATTTTCTCTCACACAGGTCGAACTAAACCAGTTGTAGAGCTAGCGGAAATTGCTCGTCAGAACGACGCTACAGTTATTGGTTTGACATCGGCTGACACACCATTAGCAAAAGAATGTAATATGTGTATCAGTACTGATGTTCCTGAAGATACCGACCTTTATATGCCAATGGCTTCACGTATCGCTCAGCTAGTATTAATTGATATTTTAGCTACGGGCTTCACTTTACGTCGTGGTCCTAAGTTCCGCGATAACCTGAAAAAAGTAAAAGACTCGTTGCGACCTTCTCGTTTCGAGAAAAAAGAACAGTAAGCCGTAACAAGTGTTTCTGGTAAGAAAGTGTTATATAAGCACTTTCTTACCACTTATAACTGACAACTTAAAACTAAATCTGTGCTGTTTAATTTGCCTTTGAAATCAATTTTCTTGCTTTCTTTCAATATTTTCCCTTGTAATTTTCAAATAATCTTTCAAAATGTAATAAAATTACATTTTATCAAACATCCACTTGGAGTTATCTAAATCATGACAATACGTAGAACGAAAATCGTCGCTACTTTAGGTCCTGCTACTGACAAAGACCAAGCATTAGAAGATATCTTAGCTGCTGGCGTAAACATAGTTCGCATGAACTTTTCTCACGGTTCAGCTGAAGATCACATTAATCGTGCAGAACGTGTTAGAGAAGCAGCAAAAAAGTTAAACCGTCATGTAGCAATTTTAGGTGACTTGCAAGGCCCTAAGATCAGAGTCGCTCGTTTTAAAGATGGAAAAATCCAACTTAATGTTGGCGATAAATTTGTCCTAGATGCAAATTTAGAACGCGATGCAGGTGATCAAAACCAAGTTGGTATAGATTATAAAGAATTACCTAATGATGTAGCAGAAGGCGATATCTTGTTACTAGACGATGGTCGTGTGCAATTAAGAGTTGAATCAGTAGACGGCAGTCGAGTAAACACTGAAGTTACTGTTGCAGGCCCGTTATCAAATAACAAAGGCATCAATAGACAAGGTGGTGGCCTTACAGCACCAGCTTTAACTGATAAAGATAAGCAAGATATTTTAACAGCAGCAAAAATTGGCGTTGAATATTTAGCAGTTTCGTTCCCTCGCAATGGCGAAGACATGAACTACGCTAGAAAGCTGGCTCACGAAGCGGGTTTTAAGCCTCGTTTAGTTGCAAAAGTTGAACGTGCTGAAACTGTGGCTTCAGATGAAGCAATTGACGATATCGTAGTAGCGTCTGACGTTATTATGGTTGCTCGTGGTGATTTAGGTGTAGAAATTGGTGATGCAGCGCTAGTTGGTACCCAAAAGAAACTAATTGCTCGTTCTAGACAGCTTAATAAAGCAGTGATCACAGCAACACAAATGATGGAATCTATGATAACTAGTCCTATGCCAACTCGCGCAGAGGTAATGGACGTATCAAATGCTGTATTAGATGGTACAGATGCAGTAATGTTATCTGCCGAAACAGCAGCAGGTCAATTCCCGGTTGAAACGGTTAAAGCTATGGCTAACGTTTGTCGCGGTGCAGAAGCCCATCCAAGTGTGCAGTCTTCAAAGCATAGATTAGATTCAGAATTTAATGATATTTCTGAAACTACAGCAATGGCTACTATGTACGCAGCTAACCATATGCAAGGTATCAAAGCTATTGTAGCGTTAACAGAATCCGGTGGTATGTCGCGCTTGTTGTCACGTATTACGTCTGGTTTACCTATTTTTGCAATGTCACGTCACCAAAAAACACTAGACACTTGTGCCCTATTCCGCGGTGTTTATCCAATTGAATTCGACTCAACTCAATATGAAGGTATTGGTGCTAGAGAAGCTTTAGATAAGTTGCTAGAAGAAAGTAGCTTGGAAAAAGGCGATATGGTTATCCTAACGCATGGCGATAAGATGGAAACTATAGGTGCTACAAACACAATGAAGATCATGGTTGTATAAAACCTAGTTAATCTAAAATCCCAAAAAGCTGGCTACTTATAGTGCCAGCTTTTTTTATGGTCATATCTAACGGCAGCAATTGTATTCTAACAAGTCAGCTAAATTTCTAACCAGTGCTATTATTTATCTATAACGAGCGATTAACTTAACTTTCTATAACTCTGTGACTATGTAATGACAGCGCCTCAATTTGATATTTTGGACTACCAAAGTAAGGGATTGAATTTAGATAAGTGGCAAAACTTAGTTAATATGTTGGCTGAGCTCTTTGAAGCTGCCAGTGGTGACATTATTCAGTATAAAGGTGATCACTTTAGCGTAGTAACTACCAGTACGAATCAAGAAAACTTTTTAAGTGTTCATTCCTCTTGGTCTTGGAATACCAAAACTTTTTGCAAGTATATCGTTGAAAATAGACGCAATATTTATGTTAACGATGCCCATTCAGATCCTGATTGGTTCGATGCTCCTTTTGTAGTAAATGGCCAAGTCTGTTCTTATCTAGGTGAACCCATCTATTGGCCTAATGGCACTATATTTGGTTCTTTTTGCGTTATAGACAATAAGCCTACGCATTACTCTGAAAAATTAAGAAGTGTGATATCTCAGTTGAAGTTATTGATTGAAAGCGAATTACAGCATCTCGTTGATTTAAATAATTTAGAAAAAGCCATATCTGATAAAAATCACAACAAAAACTTAGTCGAACAAGAATATAAGAAGCGAGTTGAAACAGAAGTGAAGCTAGCAACCAAGGAGTCAATTGTTGCTACAACACTGGAAACACTAGTCGATGCCGTTATTCGTATCGACCCAAATGGCACTATTCTGGCTATCAATTCTGCTACCTTAATCATGTTTCAGTATGAAGAAGATGAACTCTTAAACCAAAATGTAGAAATGCTAATGCCTGACGATGAAGCAGATAAACACACTAAGCAGCTACGGAAGTATTTGGATCGAGGTACAAAGAAAGTTATTGGTAAAGGTCAGTTGATTCGAGCAAAACGAAAAAATGGTCAGCTATTTCCAGTGCGAATTTCGGTTTCAAAACTGAGTATTAATGGCCAAAAGCAATTTATAGGGTTAGTAGAAGACATTACTGAAAAGTTTGAATACGAACAAAAACTTAAAAACCAAGCATTACACGATACGTTAACAGGATGTGCAAACAGATTATTGTTAGAGCAAAGACTGCTTTATCACATTGAAGATGCAAACAGAACACAAGCAAAGTTCACCATCGCTTACATTGATTTAAATAAGTTTAAATTAGTTAATGACACTTACGGGCATAAAGCCGGAGATTTGATTCTAATCGAAACCAGTAATCGAATAAAACAGCAAATACGCTCTGCAGACTTACTATCTAGAGTGGGAGGTGATGAGTTTGTAATTGTGTTTAACAAAGAAATAAATCAAAACACAATTACTATTATGCTCAATGAGTTAATTAGGCAGCCAATTAGTTTTAATAATGAACAGCTTAATGTTTCAGCGTGTATTGGTTACGCTACGTTTCCTGATGATGGCAAAACAATGGATGCGTTAATGGATAAAGCTGACAAAATGATGTATCGGTGCAAAAACAATTAAGCGGCTATCTTTAAACCGTTAACCCCAGTGGTGTATCTGTTCGATTTTGCCATTAGTTAATACAACTTCACCTTTATTAGCTGATATTCCATTCGCACTATAGTTCATTTCATATTGAACGCTGAGCTTAATACCATTATTGAATTTTAGTTTCCAACTCTGCATAGCTACAGATAAAAGCTGCAAATGATATCTTTTACAGTAGTCTCTGGCAGCTCGGTCTGCGGTTTCCGCAAACTTTCTGAACTGCCAAAACAAAGCCACTATGAGAAAAATAACCATCAAAAGCCAGACGGTAGATAGATCAAACATTAGTTGCCGTCACCCTCTTGCTCTGACTCAGTTCCTTCTTCTTCGTCCATTTGCTCTTCTTGTTCTTCCTGTTTCTGCTTGTCTTTTATGCCCATAGCTTCGCGATAATGTTTTTGCTGCTGCTCATGCTGTTTCATACCAGCTCTAGCAGTTTCAAAAATTTCATAACCTAGCCAAATGACAACTAAAACAGAAAACCCAATAAGAGCTCGATAAACTAGCTTTAGCATAGGCGCATAAGGGCTAGTTTGTTTTCTCACTACTACCCTCTTCTGCGCTGTTTTTGCTTTGTCCTTACTCGCCATTATTTTCCCCAAATCGATGATTAACCGATTTTAGTTTGACCTTTCATATAAGGTACCAATACTTCTGGTACAGTTACAGAGCCATCTTCATTTTGGTAGTTTTCAAGTACCGCAACTAAAGTTCTACCTACTGCCAAACCAGATCCATTAAGCGTGTGAACTAACTCAGGTTTCTTCGCACCTTTCGCTCTATATCTTGCTTGCATACGGCGAGCTTGGAAGTCACCCATGCTAGAACATGAAGAAATTTCACGGTAAGTATCTTGCGCTGGTAGCCACACTTCTAAGTCATATGTCTTAGTTGAGCCAAAGCCCATATCGCCAGTACAAAGTACTACTTTACGATAAGGTAAGTTTAACTTTTGCAAGATAGTTTCAGCATGCCCTGTTAGCTGTTCTAACGCTTGCTCTGAATCTTCAGGTTTTACAATCTGAACTAATTCAACTTTGTCGAATTGATGCTGACGAATAAGACCACGAGTATCACGACCATAAGAACCTGCTTCAGAACGGAAACAAGGTGTGTGAGCTGTTAATTTAACAGGAAGTTCTTCCTCATCAAAAATAACGTCTCGAGCGAAGTTTGTTAATGGTACTTCAGCAGTTGGGATCAGAGATAGTTTGCGTGTATCAACTTCTTCTGCATTTTCAGTTTGACCTGTTAATGGCTGAGTGTGGAAAAGATCTTCAGCAAACTTAGGTAATTGTCCTGTACCAAACAAGCTATCTGTGTTTACTAGATAAGGAACATAAGTTTCTGTATAACCATGCTCTTCTGTGTGCTGGTCTAGCATGAACTGAGTTAACGCACGGTTTAATTTAGCAACTTCGCCTTTCATTACCGTAAAACGAGCGCCACTAAGTTTAGTACCCATCTCAAAGTCTAAACCTTTGTTTAAACCTTCACCTACATCAACGTGATCTTTTACTTCAAAGCTGAATGATTTAGGCTCGCCCCACTTCAATACTTCTACATTGTCATCTTCATCTTTACCTAATGGTACACCTTCAGAAGGAAGGTTAGGAACTTGCAGAGAAATCGTGTCTATCTCTTTCAATAATTCTGACAATTCAGCTTTCGCTGCATCTAACTTATCACCTAAGTCAGCAACAGACGCTAATAACGGCTGAATATCTTCACCGCGAGCTTTAGCCTGACCTATAGACTTGGACTTAGTGTTTCTTTCGTTTTGTAAATCTTGCGTCGCCGTTTGCAATTCTTTACGACGAGCTTCCAGTTCATTTAACTTTTGCGTGTCTAATTCAAAACCTCTGCTGGCCAGACGTTTTGCCGTTTCGTCTACATCATTACGAAGAAACTTTGGATCTAACATGGTTACAATACCTGTAATTCAATTTCTTAATACTATTCCCAATATATGGGTACTTTTTAATTTTTAAATACAAAGGCTTGCATTCCTACTGCGGCAGCAAAAATACAAACAAATACATTCAATAATATGTTTAATATGGCTTTAAACCATTCTTGTTGCTGTATCAGTAAAAGGGTATCCATTGAAAATGTCGAGAACGTAGTAAACGCTCCTAACAACCCAATACCGATAAGGGCTCGCCATTGTTGGTCGGCGATAATACCATGTTCAATTGCACTAAATAAGAGGCCCATGAAAAATGAACCAATTATATTTACTGCTAATGTTGCATATGGAAAGCTTTTACCAAACCAAGCTACCATAGCTAAGTTGATGCCAAACCTAAAACTAGCGCCTAACGCTCCACCTAGAGCAACCAAAAACAAGCTATACAAATTAATACCGCCTGTTAGTTGCTGCAGCATCTAACCCTTTTAAATATGCTAATTTTTCAGCTATTTTCTTCTCTAAACCTCGGTCTGAAGGCTGATAGTACACCTGTTCGGCCATTTCTTCTGGAAAGTATGACTCTCCTGCTGCATAAGCATTTGGCTCATCATGAGCATACCTGTACTCAGCTCCACGGCCTTGTTGCTTCATTAATTCTGTCGGAGCATTAGTTAAATGAAGAGGAACATCGTAGCTAGGTAATTCAGTTGCATCTCGCTTTGCCTGTTTAAATGCTACATACACTGAGTTGCTCTTAGGCGCAGCAGCCATATAAAGTGTTGCTTGCGCTATTGCTCTTTCACCTTCAGCAGGGCCAACTCGATGAAAAATATCCCACGCATTAAGCGCTACTTCCATAGCTCTAGGATCAGCATTGCCAATATCTTCCGTTGCGATAGCTAACAATCTTCTGGCGACATAAAGAGGATCGCCTCCACCTGCGAGTATTCGGCAATACCAATACAAAGCGGCATCACCTGCAGAGCCTCTGACCGATTTGTGAAACGCCGAAATTAAATCATAAAAATGATCACCACCTTTATCAAAAGTGGCCATTTTACTGCCTGTAGCTTGCTCTATTATTTCACTGGTTATCACGCTATCAGAAGCAACTAAATCACCACAAAGCTCTAAGAAATTCAGTAGCTTTCTGCCATCACCGTTGGCTAACTTTAGTAATAACTCTTTATTCTGTTCTGAAATAGAAAGATTCAGTTCACCTAGGCCAGACTCTTTATCAGACAATGCTCTATCAACTAACGTCGCTAAATCATCCGGTTCTATTTTATTTAAAATATAAACCCGGGCTCTGGATAAAATCGCATTATTAAGTTCAAACGACGGGTTTTCTGTTGTTGCTCCGATAAAAGTAACTGTGCCATCTTCGATAAATGGCAAAAACGCATCTTGTTGGCTCTTGTTAAAGCGATGAACTTCATCAACAAACAAAATGGTCTTGCGGTCAGACATTTGCTGCCTTTCCTTAGCTCGCTCAACCGTGTTTCTGATGTCTTTAACACCTGCACTTATAGCCGACAGTTTTTCAACATCCGCATCGCAATAACTTGCAATAATCTCCGCTAACGTTGTTTTACCTGTTCCTGGCGGGCCCCATAAAATCATGGAGTGGCAATGCTTTGCTTCTAGCATTTTTCTAATTGCCTTACCTTCGCCAACAAGATGTTGCTGACCAACATAGTGTTCTATTAGCTTAGGTCTGAGTCTGGCTGCAAGTGGTTGCATGTGCTCAGTAGCAAATTCGAAATTAAAACCTTGAGTCAAAACACTTATCCGTTAGTTACCAGCAAATTCTCTTTGGTCGTCAACATCTACATCGGCAGGAATGGTAAAGTTAAACAATCTTTCTTTATTTTTATCAAACTCTTGGGCGGATAAGCTATACGCACTCACCTGTTGAGTTCTATCTGTGATCACAATTTGATTTAACGTGTAATCGTCGAACAGTACAGTTAACTGTTGAACTTGTGAATTATCTGCATTCTTAGGTTTAATAACAAAACCTGACTCGACTCTTTCAATAAAAAACTTATTCCAAGTTTCATCTTTATTGGAAACTAATAAAGCAAAAGGAGTGGTAGCAACTGCTTGTTTTGCATCATAAATGGAAACCTGTTCTAAGAATGGGTTATACCACCAAAGAGTTTCACCATTTGATAACAGCAGCTCTTGTTCTGGCTCTGATAATTGCCAACGGAATTTACCAGGTTGCTTAAAAACCAACTCACCTTTGGCTTGATGTAGAAGATTATTTTCTGAGTCTGTCACTTTCTGCGAGAACTGCGCTGAAAAACCATCATAATCCTCTAATAGTTTACGCAACTCAGTTTCAACTGGTTCAGCTTGAATGCTAGCCGTAAACAAAGACAAACTCGCAATTAAGCATTTTGATATATTTTTAAAATTCATTATTAATATCCCTCGTCATAACCGTCTTTTACTGGTGGTGCCGCTAATACTTCTCTGCTGCCGTTATGAGCTGCAGTACTAACAATCCCCATCATTTCCATTTGCTCAACAATACGAGCAGAACGGTTATAACCAATTTTTAATTTGCGTTGGATACTAGAGATAGAAACTTTTCTGGTTTCAGTGACAAAAGCAACAGCTTCATCAAATAACGGATCAGAATCTTCATCCGCTGCCATTTCAGCTGCTTCACCAGGTAACATGTTCTCTTCTGTCATTTCACCTTGCAGAATTTCTTCAATGTAATTCGGTTTAGCTTTAGACTTCCAATCTGTTACTACCGCATGAACTTCGTGATCATCTACAAACGCGCCGTGAACACGTGTAGGCGCACTAGAACCCGGTGGCAGATAAAGCATATCTCCCATACCTAATAAAGTTTCTGCACCTTGTTGATCAAGAATGGTTCTAGAATCAATTTTAGATGAAACTTGGAACGCCATTCGAGTAGGAATATTCGCTTTAATTAGGCCTGTAATAACATCTACTGATGGTCTTTGAGTTGCTAATACCAGATGAATACCTGCTGCACGAGCCTTTTGTGCGATACGAGCAATCAATTCTTCAACCTTTTTACCAACAATCATCATCATGTCAGCAAATTCATCGATCACAACAACGATTGCTGGTAGTTTCTCTAACTCAGGTGGCATTTCTAACATGTTATCAGTTGGACGCCATAACGGGTCTCTAACTGGGTTACCACTTTCAATACCTTCTTCAACCTTAGCGTTGTAACCTTTTAAGTTTCTAACACCTAACGCAGACATTAATTTATAACGTCTCTCCATTTCACCAACACACCATCTAAGTGCATTAGCGGCTTCTTTCATGTCTGTCACAACTTCAGACAATAAATGTGGGATACCTTCATACACAGAAAGTTCCAACATTTTTGGATCTATCATGATTAAGCGAACTTCTTCTGGCGTCGCCTTGTAAAGTAAGCTCAAGATCATAGTATTAACGCCAACTGATTTACCTGAGCCTGTTGTACCAGCAACGAGTAAGTGAGGCATCTTAGCTAAGTCAACAACAACGGCTTTACCAGCAATGTCTTTACCTAACACCATAGTTGTTGGTGATTTAGAGTTCTGGAATCCTGGTGTATCCATTACTTCTGATAGGCGAACTACTAATCTATGTTTATTTGGAATTTCAATACCGATATAAGATTTGCCAGGGATAACTTCTACTACACGAACGCTCATAGCAGATAACGAGCGAGCTAAATCTTTTGATAAACCAGAAATTTTACTTACTTTAACGCCAGGTGCTAAGTCTAGTTCGAATCGAGTAATTACTGGGCCAGGATAAACACCAACAACTTGTGCCTGAACACCAAAATCCAACAATTTGGCTTCAACTAATCTAGAAACTGCATCTAACTCTTCTTGAGATACTGGATTTTCAACTTTATCTGGGCGATCTAATAATTCTAATGCTGGTAACTTAATAGGCTCAACTTCAACCTTAGGCTGGCTTGGAGTTAATACCGCAGCAGTACTTCTAGCTGGGACATTTTGCTGTGCCTGTTGCATGCTTTCTAACGCTGCCGGGATATCATCATCGTGAATTTCATCGTCTACTGCAGAATAGATTGGCTGATTTTCAAACTCTTCGATCGACATTGGCATATCATCATCAAGAGATAAATTTGCAGCTGGTCTCGTTTTAGTCGGTTCCCCTGCACTATCCTCGATCATACCAGCGGCTTGTGAATGCTGAATATCAAGTTTTTCTGGCTGTTTTGGAGTACTGTCGGAATTACTTTCAACCTCATTGCTTCCACCAAAGAACTGACTCAGCAAAGAATCTGAGTCTTTGCCTGTTAACGGCTCAGGAATTTCATTAAGTACAGGTTCTTGCTTATCGCTTGGCTCTTGTTTATTACTTTGTGATTTCTCTTGATTCTCCGGTAAGTTTTTAAGTTGAGGTTCTAACTTATCTTCATCAGCAACTTGCTGTTCATTTAACGTTTTGTAGTTTTCAGATGCTGGTACTGACGGCTTTTCACTAGTTAATTTATTGTAGATATAGCCAATGCTTAATAAGGTGTACTTGCCAAGACCGTCAATAACTGTCATCCAAGATATGCCAGTCATCAGCGTCATACCTACAGCAACAAACACCAATAAAATAAGAGATGAGCCAGCAAAACCAAATTGCGGCAATAATAAGTACGAAATGACATCGCCTATGATGCCACCTGAAGAGAAATAATAAATATCATCAAAGTTGATGCTGCTAATAGCAGAAGTACCAATAATAAAAAATAGAATACCAATCAATCTTAGCCCTAAAGCCAGATAGTCAACCTCAATCAAATCATGAAACTTTCTAAACAGCAGCCAACCGACAATTGAAATAGCAACTGGAGTGAAAAAAGCTAACCAGCCAAAAGTAAACAGTAGGATGTCTGCTAGCCATGCGCCAAACGCACCACCTGCATTTTTGATTAATTCATAATTACCGGTTTTGCTCCAGCTTGGGTCAGCAGGATCAAATGTGAACAAAGTAATTAATATGTATAACGATATCGCGCCGGCTAGAATCAAACCGACTTCTAATAGTCTTTGAAATCCGTTTAAAACATTAGGTTGATCTTCAGTCAAAATACGCTCCAAGCCCTATTCTGATTATTATGGATTGTTGATTTTCCACATATTGCAAAATCAACAACCTCTATATTTTAGGCAGCAAAACTTTATCAAAAATACTAGAATTATGCACAGTATTTATTTGCCAAACGCCGAACTATTAAGCAGTTAAACCAAGGTTGTACACTATTCGTTTATAGATTGATCGGAATTGCACTATCAGACTTAACCTCTTCCATTACTACATAGGTTCTACTCGCACTTACATAAGGCAGTTTTAGTAACGTATCACCTAACAGTTTCCGATAAGATGCCATGTTTTTCACTCGTGTTTTAAGCAAATAATCAAAACTTCCCGAGACTAAATGACACTCAAGTATCTCATCGAAAAATGCGACAGACTTAGAAAACTCGGAAAACACATCTTGCGCTGTTTTTTCTAAAGTTATTTCAACAAAAACCAGTAATGACGCCCCTACTGATTCAGCATCAAGTACTGCTCTGTATCCTGCAATAACTCCTTGTGCTTCTAGTCTTTTCACTCTGTCTAAGCAAGGAGACGGGCTTAAACCAACACGTTTGGATAACTCCACATTAGATATCCTACCGTTTTGCTGTAACTCGACTAATATTTTCTTATCAATACGATCCAGTGTTTTATTCATAATCACACCTAATAAATGCCATTAAACAGAATAATATACTGCTTTTGTAATTTATTCAGTGATTAATTTTGCAATCATTGCAATAAGATTCATATTAATTTTGACGAGCAAACTACTATTGAGGGGAGACTTTATGATCGTCGGTGTACCAAAAGAAATAAAAAACCACGAATACAGAGTTGGTTTAACACCAGCTGCGGCGAAAGAGTTTGTTGCTAACGGCCATCAAGTACTTATTGAGACAAATGCAGGTACTGCGATTGGCTTTACTAATGATCAGTACGAAAAAGCAGGCGCGAGCATAGTTGCGACGGCAGAAGAAGTTTTCGAACGTGCTGAAATGATTGTTAAGGTAAAAGAACCTCAACCTAACGAATGTAAAATGTTACGTGAAGGCCAAACTTTATATACATACCTTCACTTAGCACCAGACCCAGTTCAAACAGAACTATTAGTACAATCGGGTGCAACTTGTATCGCTTACGAAACAGTAACTGATAACACTGGCGGCTTACCATTATTAGCTCCGATGTCTGAAGTTGCAGGCCGTATGTCTATTCAAGCTGGCGCGCATCACTTGGAAAAAGCACAAGGCGGTAGCGGTACGCTATTAGGTGGCGTTCCTGGCGTAGCTCCTGCAAAAGTTGTTGTTGTTGGCGGTGGTGTTGTTGGCACAAACGCAGCAAAAATGGCTGTAGGTATGGGTGCTGATGTAACTATTCTAGATCGTTCATTACCGCGTTTACGTCAATTAGACGATATCTTCCGCGGTACAGTTAAAACAGTATTTTCTACTGTAGATGCTATTGATTACTACACGTCTAAAGCAGATTTAGTTGTTGGTGCCGTACTTATTCCAGGTGCAGCAGCTCCTAAGTTAATCACAAAAGAGCATATTGCTTCTATGAAGCCAGGTTCTGTATTAGTTGATGTTGCAATCGACCAAGGTGGTTGTTTTGAAACTTCTAAAGCGACAACTCACCAAGAGCCAACTTACGTTATCGACGATGTTGTTCACTACTGTGTGGCTAACATGCCAGGTGGTGTAGCTCGTACTTCAACTATGGCACTTAACAATGCAACATTGCCTTTCGGTTTAGCATTAGCTAACAAAGGTCCTAAACGTGCAATGTTAGAAGACCAACACTTATTGAACGGCTTAAATGTTCATAAAGGTAAAGTTACTTACAAAGCAGTTGTTGACGCCTTAGGTGAAGAATTAAACCTTGAATACATGGACGCTACAGCAGCATTAGAACTATAAGATAAGTTCTACCAATAAATTCAAAGGCTCCCTTGTGGAGCCTTTTTTGTTTCTATCAATCGAGATAGATCAAACGCTGAAAATAGGCATAAAAAAAGCTCCTAATAAGGAGCTTCTTTTACGACAACAATGTTCCGGATTTGCACCGGCTAGGTGTTATTTAACGCCTAATTCTCTTAGTCTTTCTTCTAAGTATTCATCTGCAGTGTAACGCTCAGAAAGTACTACTTCTGCTTTTGGATGTAAGAATAACGGTAAAGAAATTCTTGAACGAGATGCATCAGAACCTTCTGGGTTTACAACACGGTGAATAGTTGATGGGAAGTAACCACCTGAAGCTTCTTGTAGCATGTCACCAATATTGATGATCAAACAACCAAAGTCGCCTGGTACGTCAAACCAAGTGTCATCTTTTAACTTAACCTGTAAACCACTTTCATTCGCTGCTGGTAAAAGAGTTAGTAAGTTAATGTCACCATGTGCTGCTGCACGGATTGCACCTACTTCTTCGTCACCTGTGATCGGTGGGTAGTGTAAAATACGAAGTAATGTACGGTCACTATCTTCAATCATTTTTGATAAAGCAATTGAGAACTTTGCAGATACTTCTGCTGGAGCGTGTTTTTCAACCCAACCTAATAAAGTCGCAGCAATTTCATTTGCTTGCTTGTAGTAGTCCGCTAACTGAGCTCTTAACTCTTCTGGACATTGACCCCAAGGATAGTAATGGAAGTACTCTTTGATGTCTTTCTTAGTAAAACCTTTAGCAGTTTCAGATACGCTAGAAGGGAAAAAGCCATCTTGAGTTTCAACATTGAATCTAAAGTCTTCTTTATTTTCAGATGCGAAGAAACCAGCCCAGTTTTCATAGATAGACTCTAAAAGTTCTTTTTGAATTGGGTGGTTTTTTAGAACACCAAAACCAGTTTCATGTAATGATTTAACAAACTCTTCAGCTGCAGTTTCTGCAGTAAAATCAACGATAGGTAACATGTACTTTCCTATAGAAATTATCTAGTTTACATACCCATCAGTAATGATCTGTGTTCGTTAAACAGCGCTTTAAAAGGACTATGTCAGGCGAGGTAAAAGAGGTAGCCAAAATCACTAACCAAGTACCCTGTCAACATTCCACTTTTTATCAAAGTAAAAAGAAATAATGCTTTTAGAGCGTGTCTGCCAGCAGAATACACCTACATGGTAAAACACCAATCAATACCTTTTGGTATAATTGTCTCTGTTGTTTTGTTTTAAAAATTTAGACCTATTTCTAAGCTTTATCACTTTTAAAAGCAAATGGGATATTACCTAACCAAAAGTTTTACTTTTGGTCAAGATTCCATTATCGATTTTGGTTTATTGCTCAGTCAGGAATAACTCGTTAACTAAAGTAAAACGAGTGATGCTTTGCAACATCTGACTGATTACGGTTTCCTCGCAAATTGATAACAAGTAAATTGTTTACTTGTTATCAAGCATGGGTCGCAATTTTAATCGTGTTAACAAAGATATGCGAGCAGAATTTTCATTTTTTCCAATCTAGATCATTAATTTCTTTGAAATCTCGCTAAAAAGTTCAATTTATAGCCAAACTGAAACAAAGCTAAACCTAGAATTACTAGAATACCGCCAGCTAATAAATTCATTGAAAAGTGTTCGTCGTTCACCCATATGCCCAGAGCAGTAGACAAAACAGGTGTGATCATAACCACTAAAGCAACCGTGGTCGCAGGTAACTTCTGTAGAATAAAGAAATAAGCTAAAAAACCTACCAAAGATGCAAATATCCCCAAATAGATAACAGCACCAATCGCTCTGTTACTCCATAACTCAGGTGTAGTTTCACCGCCTACCGCAAACCAGAATAGAAAGTAAAAAGGCATACTGACTAACAATGAACCTATCGTAGTACTAATTGGGTGCAATTGAATAGGAACGCTTTTCACCAACACGCCGCTCAAACTGAATGTGATCACCCCAACAGATATGAACAGCAAACCTAAAGCATTACTGCCACCACCATTAACATTCTCTAAGCAAACAATGGCTAAGCCAGATAAAGCAGTAAATAAAGCGACTTTCTTAAGTGTTGAGAACTTGCTCTCCCCTATTAGTCTTTGGGCAAATAAGCCAGATAAAATAGGAGCAATTCCGAAACACAATGACATCAAACCAGAAGATATGTGCTTTGCCGCTAAATAACAAAACAACATACCAACACTAAGGCTTAGGCTCGAATACAAATAAACCCTGAGCGCACTCGGCGTCCAGGGTAACTCTACTTTCATTAGTTTCATCAATGGCCAACCCAACACGACAGCAATAGCCATACGTAATAGTAAGGCTAATGAGGGATCTATGGATTCACTGCTCCAAACAATCCCCAAAGGTGTCGTTGACCAAATTATGACAACTAATAAGTATGCGGCTGATACGGGCATCCCTACTCGCTTGTTAATTTATCCTGAGTTTTTAAATCAAAGTCACTAACGTCGTGACGCTCATGTAACTGTTCTTCTAATTCGCCCCAAGCACGGTTTACCATTCTTCCACGTTTTACCGCTTCACGATTAGCAATCGCTTCTGCCCAGCGCTGTACATGCTCATATGAAGCGACATCTAAGAACTCTGCTGCTTCATACAAACCACCGCGTACTAACACACCATACCAAGGCCAAATTGCCATGTCTGCAATAGTATACTCATCACCACACATATAAGTGTTATTCGCTAAATGTTTGTCTAATACATCTAACTGACGTTTAACTTCCATCGTAAAACGTTCAATTGGGTATTCAAATTTTTCCGGCGCATAGTTATAAAAATGACCAAAGCCGCCACCTAAGAAAGGCCCACTTCCAACTTGCCAGAATAACCAATTTAAACACTCTGCACGCTTTTGAGTATCTTCCGGAATAAACGCATTAAACTTTTCAGCCAAATGCAGCAAAATGGATCCAGACTCAAATATTTTTAGTGGCTTATCACCACTGTTATCAACCAAAGCTGGAATTTTAGAGTTAGGATTTACATCAACAAAGCCTGAACTAAATTGCTCACCTTCTGAAATGTTTACCAAATACGCATCATACTCAGCAGCAGAAATTCCTTTTGCTAATAACTCTTCAAATAAGATAGTTACTTTTACGCCATTAGGTGTCGCTAATGAGTATAGCTGAAAAGGATGTTCACCTTGCGCTAACTCTTGCTCATGTGTCGCTCCAGAAACCGGACGGTTAATATTAGCAAACTGGCCGCCATTAGCTTTTTTCCAAGTCCAAACTTTTTCAGGTGTATAAGTATTATCTGACATTATTGATATCCCACTCATTTATTAGGTTATTTTCATAATGTAGGGATGGAATTTCAGAACGCAACTCTCGTAATTAAAAGCTGTTGGAATTAGATATAACGAAGAAGGTTCTTAGTCTCTAAACTCAACGGTTAGCAAGTGAGATACCACGCATTATTTAATTTTGTTTTTAAGTTTCGCCTGATGGCGAGCCTCATTTTTGCAACAGCTCAAAACGAGGCGCAAAAAAGCCGTCCCCTAACAATATCTTAATCTCATTATTTAATTTGTTTTGTCGAAAAAGACAGGATGATTTTTCGTCCATGAACAGCATCCTTTTCTCGGCGTCCATGCCTCGCACTTTTTGAAAACAAAATTAAATAATGAGCGATATTGGATGGGGAAATGACTCAGAACACTCAGAATAACTCGCGCAGGTTCAGATTTGCTTTCCCGCTCAAAACATCAAAAGAGAAAAATAACAGAGACACCCACCTCAAATTTCATCTCTTTGGTATAAGAAAAGTAAATTTAACAGTCAGCGATATTGGATGGGGAAACGACTCAGAATATCCTGAACACTCAGAATAAATTCTGCTGGTTCAGGTTTACTTTCCCGCTCAAAACATCTGAATCCAATCTGATTTTTCTCGAATAAAACGGGCATGGATGCCCAATTAGAAAAGAGTACATGGATGTCCTTCCTTTTCGTATTCGACGACAAAAATCAGATTGGATTCAGGTTAAATGTTTTGTGCTACGGGCGGCATTTTCGCTTACCTTTTTTGCTGTTGAAAAAGGTGAGAACCCTTTAGGGTTTATTTGAAGTAACGAAAAGCTCTTAAAGCTACTACAAAAATGGAACTCGCCATCAGGCGAAACCTAATACAAAAACAACGTTGATATTCGAAATAAGCCAATTCAAAAAGGTGAGAACCCTTTAGGGTTTAATAAAAAAACAAAGAGTTCTTAAAGGCACCTTTTGAGCTATTGCAAAAATGGAACTCACCATTCGGCAAAACCTAATACAAAAATACTCAAAAAACTGATATTTATGACTTTTATACAAAAACGCGGTGCCACCAAAAGTGTTGGCACCGCGTTTTTATAAAGGTAATACAGGCTGGTTTCTATTTATTTTGTTGTTCAGCCAAGTATAACCAAGTTTCCAACACAGTATCTGGATTCAGGCTTACTGTGTCGATCCCCTGTTCTACTAACCAGTTGGCAAAGTCTTCATGGTCTGACGGGCCCTGACCACAAATACCTACATATTTGCCTTTTTCTTTACAAGTTTTAATTGCCATCGCTAATAGCGCTTTGATGGCTTCATCTCGCTCATCAAATAAGTGCGCTACTAAACCAGAATCACGGTCTAGACCAAGCGTTAGCTGAGTTAAATCATTTGAGCCAATTGAGAAACCGTCGAAATATTCTAAGAACTGTTCAGCTAAAATCGCATTCGATGGTAATTCGCACATCATAATATGACGTAAACCATTATCTCCGCGTTTTAAGCCATGTTCAGTTAACAACTCACTTACTTTCGCTGCTTCACTCACTGTTCTAACAAATGGGATCATGATTTCAACATTAGTTAACCCCATTTCGTTACGCACGCGCTTTATCGCTTCACACTCTAATGCGAAACAATCTCTAAAATCTTCAGAAATATAACGAGATGCGCCACGGTACCCTATCATAGGGTTTTCTTCTTCTGGCTCGTATTGTTCACCGCCAACTAAGTTCGCGTATTCATTAGACTTAAAGTCTGACATTCGAACAATTACTTTCTCAGGATAAAATGCTGAGGCTAAAGTAGCAACCCCTTCTTTGATCTTATTTATATAAAATTCCGTTGGAGATTCGTAACCTGCGATCAATTCATCGATTTCATCTTTCAAATCTTCAGCTTGGTCATCATAATTAATAAGTGCCTTAGGGTGCACACCTATCATACGATTAATAATAAACTCAAGTCGCGCCAACCCTATACCTGAATGAGGTAAACGAGCAAAGTCGAACGCTCTATCAGGGTTACCTACATTCATCATTACCTTAATGGGTAAGTCTGGCATTTCATCCACTTTTGAAGTTAAAACTTCAAAAGGTAAAATTTCGTCGTAAATGTAGCCCGTATCGCCCTCAGAGCAAGAAACGGTTACTTTATCGCCAGTTACAATAGATTCTGTAGCCTTACCACAGCCAACAACTGCTGGAATTCCTAATTCACGAGCAATAATTGCCGCATGACATGTGCGACCACCGCGGTTGGTAACAATTGCCGATGCACGTTTCATGATAGGTTCCCAATCAGGGTCTGTCATATCTGTTACTAGCACATCTCCAGGTCGGATCTTGTCCATCTCTGCAATTGAATCTAAAACTTTTGCTGTACCTGAGCCTACCTTGTGACCAATTGCGCGACCTTCAACTAAAACATTACCACGCTTTTGTAATTGGAAAGTTTCAATTACATTCGATTCTTCGTTACTGCGTACAGTTTCCGGTCTAGCTTGTACTATATAAAGCTTACCGTCTAAACCATCTTTTGCCCACTCGATGTCCATTGGACGACCGTAGTGTTTTTCGATGATAACCGCCTGTTTTGCTAGTTCCATCACCTCTTCATCAGTTAATGAGAACTGATTGGCTTGATCAAAATCGACATTTTCAATTTTTACTTGCTTACCATGTTCTTGGGTATCGGCATAAATCATTTGCACAGCTTTACTACCCATAGTCTTACGAACAACCGCTGGGCGACCCGCTGCTAATGTTGGCTTATGAACATAAAACTCATCAGGGTTAACTGCGCCTTGTACTACCATTTCGCCTAAACCAAACGCAGAAGTAACGAATACTACATCTTCAAAACCAGATTCAGTGTCGATAGAGAACATAACACCAGAAGATGAAAGGTCCGAGCGAACCATGCGTTGTACGCCTGCAGAAAGCGCAACACCTTTGTGGTCATAACCTTGGTGAACACGGTAAGAAATAGCTCTGTCATTAAATAGTGAAGCAAATACGTGTTTAACTGCCACTTTCACGGCATCTAGGCCTTTTACGTTTAGGAAAGTTTCTTGTTGACCAGCAAAAGATGCATCTGGCATATCTTCTGCTGTCGCTGAAGAACGAACAGCAAATGAAGCTTGGTCACCTAATTCTCCAGCCAACTTAGCGTATTCTTCCGCTAATGCGTTTTCTAGATTAGGCTGAAAAGGTGTATCAATGATCCAATTACGGATCTGCTCACCAACCTTGGCTAGTTCATTAACATCTTCGACATCTAACTCGTCCAATACATCGTGGATTCTTTTCTCTAAACCACTTTGCTCTAAAAACTCATTGAAAGCATAAGAAGTTGTTGCGAAGCCTCCTGGCACTTGAACACCAGCGTTAGCTAGATTACTAATCATCTCTCCAAGAGAAGCGTTTTTACCACCAACCTGATTCACATCAGACATGCCTAGTTGTTGATACCAAATGATGTATTGGTCCACTATAAATACTCCAGGTTTATAAGTTAGCTTCGCAAAATGTAATTATTTATGTAACATTACATTTTGACTTTCAGTTGGCGCATTCTACCCTGAATTTTTTGACGCTGACAAGCTTCATTTTTTCTGAAGTTTTATTACAACATATTGATAAAGAGTGGGTTCATGAGTTATACCGCATTTTACATTTCTGACGGCACAGCTATCACGGCTGAAGTGATTGGCCACGCTACGATGTCGCAATTTAAGTTTGAAATCGAGCAGCATACTTTACCCTTTATAGAGTATGAAGAAGCGGCTCTAGCAGTTCAAAAAAGAATCAACATTTGTAAAAAAACAACTGGTAATGCGCCCTTCGTTTTTTTTACTTTTGTCGACCAAGAACTAAAAAAAATTATTCAAGACTCAGAAGCGGTTTGCTTCGATGTATTACAGCCATTTACCGAACAAGTCGCATCCCTAACAGATAATGCGCCAAAGCCAACTTTGCATAGAACTCACTCAATTCACGAAGAAAGTTACGATTTCCGAATCGACGCAATCAACTATGCGATGGCAAATGATGACGGTCAAACAACTCAACACTATGAAGATGCAGACGTTATTTTGGTGGGAGTGTCACGAAGCGGTAAAACACCAACCAGCCTTTATTTGGCACTGCAATACGGAATTAAAGCAGCAAACTACCCTTTTATCGATGAAGATATGGATAACCTTAAACTGATGGGCGATCTCAAAAAGCATAAAGATAAGGTGTTTGGATTAACCATAGATGCAAGCAGACTGGCTGCAATTAGAAATGAACGTTTACCAAACAGTAAATACGCTTCAGTTAGACAATGTAGAATGGAGCTACGTGAAGTAGAGAGGCTTTATAAAAAGGAAAAGCTACCGTTTATTAATTCAACACAGTTTTCTGTAGAAGAGATTTCAGCCAAAATTATGGCTGAAATGAATCTAGAAAGGCATAAGTATTAGAGCTACAGGCTGTAGGCTGTAGGCTGTAGGCTGTAATTTTTACAGTAGCTCTATGGCGTAAAAAATCGAAAACATTAGAGGCTGGTGTACAAGGTAGATTACTAAACTATGTTGCCCAGCCTTTTCCAACAGCCAACTGAACTTCTTTAATCCTTTAATTTTGCCAACTTGTAGTTGGGCTACTTTGCGCCCTTTTTCACTGTTAAAAAACCAATGGCCTAAAGTTATTCCCATTAATACCATACCAAACCAAGGAAATAGAGGAACATAATCTAGCGCCGGGCGTTTATACTCGACCATTCCAATCCAATGTAACCACAAAGGCTCAAACACAGGTGTTTTGACTATATGCCCCAATACAAAAACAGCCAACCCAGTGACAAAAGCTAGACGGTAATATTTTAAAAACGGTAAAGCCAACCAAGAAGAAACCAAAATAAGCTGCAGAATACCAAAAATGGTAAGCTGTCTCGCATCAACGAAATAGCTGGAAACTGAGACTGCCACACAAGCAAGCAAAAGCTGTAGTGACCTTTTTTTTACACTGTGCCATTTTATCTTTTCAGCATGTACTAATACTAGACTTACACCCACTAAACTTAGAAAGCCAATAACAATAACGTAGCGAAACGGTATCCAGTAGTTTTTACCAAATGCAGTATCAATATAGCCAAATAAGTCTAAATCGTAGCAAAAGTGATAAATCACCATAAGTAAAATAGAAAAGCCTCTAAGCCAGTCTATGAATGCGTATCTATTATTAATATTTGTTGAATAAGACATAAAAAGATTCAGCTAATAAAAATATTCCGGGACAAGCCCGGAACATTGAGTAAGTTCTGTAGAGTCGGACTATAGCCCGACTAATAGAGAAGAGTAAATCTCAAATTAGAGATCACGCATCTTTTAATGCGTCAGTGATCAAGAAAGCAAGTTCTTGCACCTGATCTGCATTTAAACGAGGGTCACATTGAGTTTTGTAACGTTGTGACAAGTCAGCTTCGCTTAGACCATAAGCACCACCTGTGCACTCAGTAACATGTTGACCTGTCATTTCGAAGTGAACACCACCAGCCCAACTGCCTTCTGCTTTATGAACGGCAAAGAAGTCTTGGATTTCTTTTAACACCGCGTCAAAGTTTCTGGTTTTATAGCCGTTTGACGCTTTGATAGTGTTACCGTGCATTGGGTCTGAACTCCAAACAACCTTACGCCCCTCTTCTTGCACTTTACGTACTAAAGCTGGAAGTTTATCGCCTAGAACATCAGCTCCCATACGAGTGATTAATGTTAGGCGGCCAGGATCATTATCTGGATTCACAGTATCGATTAACCTAATTAAATCATCAGGATCCATAGAAGGACCAATCTTCACACCAACTGGATTATGAATACCACGGAAAAATTCTAGGTGTGCGTGATCTAACTGACGAGTTCGCTCACCAATCCAAACCATATGAGCTGAACAGTCATACCAATTGCCAGTTAAGTGATCTCTACGAGTCAAAGCTTGCTCATAATTAAGCAGTAATGCTTCGTGAGAAGTAAACAACTGTGTTTCTTTAATCGTTGGCGAAGTGTCTGAGTTAATACCTAATACTTCCATAAACTCTAATGAGTCTTTAATACGATCGGCTAAGTGCTGATATCTTTCTCTATTCGGATTAGAAGCAACAAAGCTCATGTTCCAACGGTTAACTTGGTGTAGATCTGCTAAACCACCTTGTGCAAATGCACGCAATAGGTTTAGCGTTGAAGCTGAATGATGATAAGCAGTGATCAATCTTTGTGGATCTGGTTTACGAGCAGCTTCTGTAAATTCAAAGCTGTTTACAATATCACCGCGATAGCTAGGTAGCGAGACACCGTCTATGGTTTCTAAATCTGCAGATCTAGGCTTAGCGTATTGGCCAGCCATACGTGCAATTTTAGTAACTGGAACCTTACCACCAAAAGTTAACACTACTGCCATCTGTAGCATTACTTTAAATGTATCTCTGATATTTGCTGCGTTAAAATCAGCAAACGACTCTGCACAATCACCACCTTGTAGCAAGAAACCTCGGCCTTCAGCTACTTCGCCTAGCTGACGATATAATTCACGAGTTTCTTCGGCAAATACTAACGGCGGAAAACTATGTATTTGTTGCTCTACACTCTTAAGTTCAGCTAAGTCTTGATACTTAGGCTGTTGTAAAATTGGGAAGTCTCTCCAACTATCCGGGGTCCAATTACTCACGATATACCCTATTATTTTTCTAATAAATGATTAATTAAGCCATCACTGGCGTCTTCTACTAAGTCTAAAACGAACTCAAAACCTTGCTCTCCTCCGTAGTAAGGATCTGGTACTTCGTTTTGATTTGGATAGTTATTAGCAAAATCTAAAAACAACTGAACCTTATGCTGATATTCTGTTGGGCATTGGTTCATTAAGTCCTGATAGTTTTGGATATCCATTGCTAGGATGTGGTCGTAATGGGCAAAGTCATCTATTTTAACTGCACGAGCAAATAGTTGAGAAAAGTCATAACCACGCTTTTTTCCATGGGCAACAGAGCGATTGTCCGGTGTTGCACCAATGTGATACCCCGCCGTTCCGGCACTATCAATTTCTACATCTAAGGCAGTTTCTCTTACCTTTTCTCTAAATACAGCATGAGCCGTAGGCGAACGACAAATATTACCTAGGCAAACAAACAATACTGATTGAGATCGATAAGACATATACAGGACTACTACTAAAAACGTTATATTGCTAAGAACAACAGACGTAACCTACTTGATAGATGTATGGATGTCCATAACTCAAATCAAATTTAGTTGAGATTTTTTAAACTAGCTTATTCCATAAATTCAAGGGATAATCTCGGTTTCTCGACTTTTGAAGAAGCGCCTGTTTTGAAACCGTCCTTTATTTTAGAAATAAAACAAATTGTTAAGCTTGCTATCCCATTGTTTTTGACACAATTAATTGCTGCTCTAATGTTTTTCACCGATACGGTTATAGCAAGTCGAGCTGGTTATTTAGATATGGCAGCAGTTTCGGTTGCCACAGGTATTTGGTACCCCGTAATTTTCACTGCCCAAGGTTTATTGATATCCGTAACTCCCGTGGTAGCTCACCTATTTGGCGCCGACAAAAACGGTGAGAATAATAAGAAGATGATCTCGACAGCATACCAAGGCGGTTATCTAGCAATCATTGCTTGCTTAATTGTATTTGCTCTATTCCAATTTGTTGAAATACCTTTAAATCAATTAAATCTAGAGCCTGAGTTGTATGACAAGTCTCTGAGCTACCTAAACTATGTTATTTTAGGCCTTATCCCTGCTACTTTGTTTTTTGTATTAAGGGGCTTTTGTGAAGGCGTTAGCTTAACCAAACCAGCTTTAGTTGTGAGCTTAATTGCAGTGACGGTGAACATTCCACTTAACTACATTTTTGTATTTGGTTTATTTGGCATGCCTGAGCTTGGTGGTGCAGGCTGTGGTTTAGCAACCGCTCTAGTGCAATGGTTGAGCCTTATTGCATTACTTGTATATTTTAAGGTATCTAGAAAACTTAAACCTTATAACCTATTTGGCTCAACTCAAAAGCCTGAGAAAGCAAAAATAGCAAACTTGACCAGAGTGGGCACACCTATTGCTTTGTCTGTGTTTTTCGAAACAACGTTATTTGCCTGTATGGCACTGTTTATTGCTCCACTTGGCACAGTTGCAGTCGCAGGACATCAAGTAGCTTACAGCTACAGTGCGGTTGTCTTTATGGCTCCACTTAGTTTAGCGATGGCTGCGACAATCCGAATTGGTTACTTAAGAGGCTTAGGTGATTTTGTAAAGCTTAAAACTGCAATAAAAGCCTGTTTTACTATGGCTGCGTGTTTTGGTCTTACCGTCATGGCGACGACATACTTTTTCAAAAACCAAATCATCTCTTTATATACTTCAGAACCAGAAGTTGTGGCATTAGCAGCAAGTATTTTAGTTATCACTGCTATCTACCAGTTACCTGATGCGATTCAAGTTATGGCTGGCGGTATATTCAAAGGATTAAAAATAACAAAACCTCTGTTTTATATAACCTTTATAGCTTATTGGCCAATAGGCTTTGCACTTGGTTATGTGCTAGCAAGAACCGACTGGATCATTCCAGCAATGGGTCCTGAAGGTTTTTGGACTGGTGTAGTTATTGGTTTAACAACCGCATCAATTCTATTTGCTATCAAGTTAAAACTAGTATTAGAGAAAGAAGATAAATTAAAACACTATTAAATTCAGTAAGTGGCAATAACAAAGTCATTTTATAAAAATACAATTTTACATCTTAAAAACAACAAGGAAGTTTTATGTTAAAAATATTAAAACAAACTATTGGTTACGTATTCAGTTCAGCTCTTCTCATATCTTGTGGGGGAAGTGACAGTAACAGTGACAACACTCCGCCAGTGATCACATTAAACGGCGATAAATCCATTACTTTGCAACAAGGCGGTGATTACATCGAACTAGGAGCTACTGCTAACGATGATAAAGATGGTGTTGTTAGCGTAACTATTACAGGCTCAGTTTCCCCTTTAGTAGTGGGAAACTATGTAATTACCTATACCGCAACAGATAGTTCAGGAAACACTAGTAGCTCAAGTCGAAATATAGAAGTGATTCCGGATGCCCCGCCAACAATAACTCTTAATGGTAACACCACAATGACTTTATGGTTGGATGAAAGCTATGAAGAACTAGGAGCGACAGCTACAGATGATGTAGACCAAGAATTAGTAATAGAGGTAAGTGGATATGTAGATACTTCAGTAATTGGCTCGTATTTAGTTGATTATTCAGTTACTGACAGCTTTGGCAATACCTCTTCTGCACAAAGAAATGTATTTATTGCTCAACAACCTGAAATAGAAGAATGGTTCTTCACTAAAGTTGATGCAAATGAAAGTCTAGATTTAATCACGATAAGCAGTAATGATTCGGGCGTTCTAATTCATTGGCAACCTAATACTGCAGCTGATGGCATGCAAAAACAAATACAGCTTATTGATTTTATCCCTGATCAAGATTTTAGAAAAGTAAGTGTTTATGATGCAGATAACAACGGTTTCGATGATCTGTTTATTGCTACTAAAGAATCTTGGTATTTGTATAAAAATCTAGGCAATGCAATATTTTCTGAGCCCCAAAACATATTGAACAACTGGGCTCCATTGCAAACTACAGCAGAAATTGAAGCTGTACTTCCGGATGGAAACTTAACTGTAGTAGATATGAACGGAGACGGCATCGCTGATTTAACTTGGTCTTCATTTTACAAAGATACAACGGGCGAGTATTTAAAATTAAATCACGCTCTAGGTAAAGCCGACGGTAGTTATGGCGATATTGTTGTACTAAATACAGGATCATTCTACACGACGAACGAATTTTATTATTGGTTTTCCTTTATTGTTAGTAATTATGATGATGAAGGGAATCCAGATATTATTGTTAGCAATTCATCCTTTCATAACTCTTCAGATCCTTATTATACAATGAGCGATTTTTTCGTCCTAACCTATGAAAATAATCAACTAGTTACAACAGATTCAGGTTATGGTTCAGAATCGTCTTCGATTGTATACGACGCATTACCTATAGCTGACGAAGGAAAATTAATTATTACTAATTATTCTACTAATCGCTATCCCGATGAATTACTTGTAGATCTTGATAAAAATGGCAGCTTAGATTCGGTAACTGTCGAGGATTTTGAAGGAAGTCCGCATCTTTATTTACAGCATGATGCTTTCAACAGTGGAAATCCTGGCGTACCGTTTTTTGAAATTGAGGGCTATGTACAGTTACAAGATCTGAATGGTGATGGTTTTATCGACTTTTTTACCTTGACTGAGGAAATGACAAGAATTCAGCTTTACCAAGCTTCCGGAGTTTACTCAGAAAAACAATTTCTTATCACTGATGTACTTAAGCAAGGTAATTGCTGCTCTCACTGATTTCAAAAGAACTTGTTGCTTATACAAAAATAAAGGAATGTAAAATGCTAAACATTATAAGGAAATATTTCGCTTTTCCCTTATTGTTAATCATATTAATAGGCTGTGGAAGCGATTCATCCACAGTCTCAGACACAACCCCTCCGAGTATAAATTTAAATGGTGATCAAACTGTATCAATCATCCAAGGACAACAGTATCTTGAACAGGGAGCAACGGCTACAGATAACATAGATGAAAATGTGCAAATAGTAATTTCAGGGCAAGTAAATACCGATGAAGCTGGTGAATATATCATTACATATACAGCAACCGACAAAGCGGGTAACTCTTCATCCCTTTCACGAATTGTCACTGTTGTTCCTGCTGTTATGACCATACCTGAAATCACTTTAAATGGCCCAATGTCATTAGATTGGTATCTAAATGAAGTATTTGTTGACCCTGGAGCAACGGCCAGCGATGAAACAGATGGTGAGTTAGAAGTTGTTGTCACAGGCAGTGTTGATATTACAAAACTAGGCCAATACTCATTAATTTATCAAGCTACGAATTCAATGGGTAAAACGGTTAGTGTAGAACGTGTAGTACAGGTGATTGATTCTGTTTTATTTTCTCTAAACGGAGAGCAAAACATCTCTATTCCTTTAGAAAGCGAATATCAAGAGCTTGGTGCTACTGCAACAGACAAAGATGGTAATGAGTTAACTGTAGAGGTAACAAACAACATCAATACAGCACTTGTTGGCTCCTATACCGTGACTTACAGAGTTATTCAAAGCGATCTAGATCGCACCCTTTTGCGTTCCGTTGTTGTATTACCTCGACCCGAAAACACATTCAGTGTATTTGCTGATATAGACACTGACGAAAGCTTAGATCTGGCCATAGCCACCTATACAGGTATGACGACAGATATAGTATGGAGGTCAGGAACAACTCAGTCTCAAACTAGTGAGTTTAATATAATTGACAGATTAACTGATGAATTACCTCTAGCAATTAAAGGCTATGACTTAAATAACACAGGTTATGACGATCTATTAGTCATCACAGAAAAAGGCTGGTATGTCTATTACAACCAAGGAAATGGTACTTTTGCTAAATCAGCAAACTTAACGACAAACTGGACTCCTTATGAGCCAAACAATGACAACGGTAATATTGTAGGTTTTTCTGACAATAAAACTTTTATTCCACAGTCTGTTTTTATCGAAGATATATCTGGAGATGGTATTGCAGACTTGATTTGGGAAACAGAAAATATGACAGAGTCATATATTGACGGTTACTCAACTTTTTCACAAATATATGCAGCCACTGCTAACATCGACTTTTCTTATGGTGATGCAAAAATAAAGTCTACAGGCTACACAACTAATTATATTGCTGGTTCAGATTATCAATACGTATCATCAAGCCATAGCATTAAGTTTTTTGATGTAAACGAAGATAATGTAAAAAACATAGTAAAAGCGACAGATAGGTGGAATTCCCAAGAAGTAGCCTCTCCCGTCCCCAAAAGTAGTAGATTAATCAGTGTAGAAATTAATCCAAATGAAGATTTTCATAACAACTTAAGATCAGATACTCAAATTTTAGATTACGAGTTTGTTGACTGGAATAAAGACGGTCTTAATGACATTTGGATAAAACAACAAGGTTACACACATGTGCAATCAGGCAACTATGACACGAGTATCGAGTACGTTTTATTGCTTGGTGAAGGTAGTGGTGTATTTTCTGAAGCCACTGATATAAGTGATACCTTTAACGATCCTAGTTCAAAACTTATTGATATAAATGGTGACGGGCAACTAGATATTGTTTTCAGCAAAACAAATGAAGAATCAAGCTTTGTTTACTGGCAACAAGCAAATGGCAATGGATTCTTGGAAGAAACTGTTCTAGTAACCGATACCTTCCCTCTTTCCTTTAAAGATTTGAATAAAGACGGTCGCCCTGAATTGCTCAAATTCAATGAACAAGGGATAACAATGCATCTCTCAGATCAGCAAGGAACCTATAGATACGAAACAATTCTTGAGTATCGAGACTTAGTGGCTATCCCTCTGTTGAATAACTAAATAAAAAAGCACCTTGATAAGGTGCTTTTTTATTTCAATACCTAGATGATGTTTCATTATTACTAGTGAAATCACTTTCTAGTTTGCCATTACCTAATAACTAACCCGCACAACTCATTTGACCTCTGACAAGTTACGTATATTCTTAAACGTGTATTAAAAACCACCAAAATGATGATTTTTAATACACCCAACGGGGAAAATAATAATAAAAGAGGAATATAAACAATGATAAAAATAGTTAAATTGGCCCTACTGGCTTTACTTTTATTTAGCCCATTTAGTAATAGTAAAGGTTATACCGAAACCAAATATCCTATTGTTATGGTGCATGGTATTTTCGGCTTCGACGATGTACTCGGAATTGATTACTTCTATCGTATACCTAATGATTTAACCAACAATGGTTCCACTGTATTTATGACGTCAGTTTCAGCAGCTAACAGCTCGGAACTTAGAGGTGAGCAACTTCTAGAACAGGTTGAATATGTGTTAGCTCTGACCGGAGCTGAAAAAGTTAACTTGTTTGGGCATAGTCAAGGTGCACAAACAGCTCGTTACGTAGCTTCAGTAAAACCAGAGCTAGTTGCATCGGTAACAAGTATTGGCGGTGTTAATTGGGGAAGTAGAGTTGCTGATATAATTCGTGAAGAAGTAGATCCTGATTCGGTAAGTGAAGCTTTTGCATCTACCTTAGCTAACGCATTAGGTTCTATAATTGGCCTATTTTCTGGTAACGCTGGACAGCCTCAAGACTCACTAGCAGCATTAGACGTTTTAACGACATCCGGTACCCTCGAGTTTAATGCTAAATACCCAGAGGGACTACCGTCCCAATACTGTGGGGATGGTGAAATGCTCGCAGATAATGGCGTTTACTATTTTTCTTGGAGTGGCGCTAATCCATATACCAACATCTTCGACCCTCTAGATGCACCAATGGCCATCACTAGCCTAGCATTTGACGAACCAAATGACGGTTTAGTTAGTTCTTGTAGTAGCCATTTAGGTTATGTGATTAAAGACAACTACGACATGAATCATATTGATGAAGTAAATCATACCTTTGGTATTCATCACTTATTTGAAACTGACCCTATGACTTTATATCGACAACAAGCAAATCGCCTCAGAGACATGGGGTTATAGTATGCGTCGAAATATCTCGGCCTTAGTAGTTCTGGTATTGTTGCTATGGCAATACCAGCAGCTACAACAACAAGATGAACATATGTTCAACAACCAATCGGTATCAAGCCAGAGTAGCAAGGCAGTAGATGTAAAAACTCAAAGCAGCTCTGCCTTAACAGCGGTCAGCATTCCTGATTTAGACAATAATCTAAATTGGCTGCAGCCCAAACTTAAGGTTTTGTTTGATCATTATTTACTAGACTACAAACAAAGTCCCAAAACGATGTGGTTAGAATTCGATTCGCACTGTAAAACTCTTGTAAATTGTGACTCCATTACAGAGTTATTTCATCGTTATATCGCATACAAGAAGGCGTTAACTTCTGTTGATGAACCTGAAGAGCAACAGCCTAAAGCAATTTCTGAGCTTCTAACTCAGTTAGATACGATAAGACAAGAGTTTTTTTCAAAAGCTGAAATTGACGTTCTTTTTGCTGATGAACAAACATGGCAACAAGCCGCATTGGAACGTTTGGCGATTAGACAGAATGCTGAATTAACCAATGCACAGAAAAAAAGTTTGTTAACGCAAAGCTATCAGACGTTAGATGAATCAGCTTACCTTGCTGTCAAACCAACGTTGCAACTGCAACAACTTAGCCAAATGTCAGCAAGTAGAGAATTAAATGCGAATGACTACAATCAATTGGCTGCTGAATATGGGATAGAAGCTGCTGAACGCCTTTTGTTAGTTGCTGGAAAACAACAAGTTTGGCAACAAAAAGTAGAACAATACCAACAACAGGCTTTGGAACTGGAGTCTAGCCTTGAAGGTACTGAAAAAACACTTGCGATTAATGAGTTAAAAACAGAGATGTTTAGTACAAACGAAATAAAACGGTTAAATGTTTTATTATCGCAAAATAAAAAAGGCGCTTAATGCGCCTTTTTTCTTTATTACCAAACGGTTATTCGTCGTCAGTTAATGTCATCAGTGATGTATTACCACCAGATGCTGTCACATCATTACTTACCGTTTTCTCAGTAACCAAACGCTGGATAAGGTTGTCGTTATACTCCGCCTTAATTGTCGGTAGTATTGCCCCTACTCTCTGCGCTAGCTTGTCCGCTACATAAGCACGACGACGACAGTTTGATTCAATCACCACACCTGCCAATGCATCGTGTTCTAACATAGGTTGTAAGTGAGATAACTTAGCCACCTGTAAAACCCCTTTTGGAGCACCAGTTTTCAATAGCATGTTCATGAACTCCGTTGCTTCAGGATAGAACAAGTCTGAAACTACAGTTACCACTGTATTACCCGTAGCTAACGCTGTAGTTAACGCCATAACCCAATAGTGGAATGACACTTCTTTGTCGGCAAAAATAACCAAAGTACCTCTAGGCTCTAGGTACAGAGTATTAGATTCACCTGTCGGTCCTGGAAGTTCAGTAGGCTTCTTCATCTTACGTTCAACATCAATTAGCTGAGTACGAGCTGAAGCTAAAGTGCTATCTAAGTCATCAGCAAACTCTTTTGTATGCGCAACAGTTGCAACATTCGCTAGTAACTGACGTACATGAGAAATACGATCGTTTAAGTTAGTTAAGCGCCAACCAAATTCTGCTTTGTTCGCAGCTTTCATCAGCTTGTTCGCTTCTTTAACTGATTTATCATCAGTCGCTAATGATGGATCATCAATCACTAACTCAACATTGTCAGGTGTTGCTTTCTCTTTCATTAATCTTGGTAAGTAGTTAGGACCACCTGCTTTAGGACCAGTACCAGATAAACCTCGACCACCAAATGGTTGAACACCAACCACAGCACCAATCATGTTACGGTTAATATAAATGTTACCAGCGCGAGAACGACGAGCTAAATCTTGAGCTCGATGTTCGATACGAGAGTGAATACCCATAGTTAAACCAAAACCTGTTGAGTTAACTTCATCAATGATTTTGTTAACCTCACCAGATTTAAAGCGGATAACGTGAACACATGGACCAAATACTTCTTTCTTAAGCTCAGAGATACTATCAACTTCATATAAACGAGGCGCAAAGAAGTGACCGTTTTGCGCTTCATCACTCAATTCACATTGATAATGCAGTCTGCCATGAGTTGTCATGTATTCAGCGTGTTCGTTAAGCGCATTTAGCGCCTTAGGATCAATCACTGGACCTACATCCGTTGATAACATCGAAGGGTCACCTACGTGAAGCTCTTTCATTGCACCTTTGATCATTCTGATCACATTGTCTGCAATTTCTTCTTGCACGAATAATACTCTTAGCGCAGAACAGCGCTGACCTGCACTTTGGAAACCTGAAGCAATTACATCATCAACAACTTGCTCTGGTAATGCTGTAGAGTCAACGATCATACAGTTTTGACCGCCTGTTTCCGCGATTAATGGCACTTGCTCACCGCCACGTTTCGCTAAAATTTGCGAAATTAGCGTACCTGTTTGCGTCGACCCCGTGAACATAACCGCTGCGATACGATTGTCTGGTAATAATGTATTACCAACTTCAGAGCCTCGTGCGATAACTGGCTGAACAACACCCTCTGGTAAACCCGCTTGTTGCATAATTTCAATAGCTCTTACCGCAATTAAACTTGTTTGCTCTGCTGGTTTTGCAATAACAGTATTACCAACTACAACTGCCGCAGCAACTTGGCCTAAGAAGATAGCTAATGGGAAGTTCCATGGGCTGATACAAAGCACAACACCACGAGACTCTAACCTTTCATCTTGCACAAGCTGTTGTGCTTGCGCTGCGTAATAACGTAGGAAGTCTACTGCTTCTCTAACTTCGTCAATACTATCTTGAGCAACTTTACCCGCTTCTTTAATACAGATAGCCAACAGCTCAGCCATATTTTCTTCTAATAAGTCAGCAGTTTTGTTTAAGATCTCCGCACGCTCTTCAACCTTAACTTGCGACCAAGATGCAAATGCTTGCTCAGACTTATCTAACATGCCCAGCATTTGCTCTGGTGAGTGATAATGATGATAACCTACCACTTCATCTAAGTTTGCAGGGTTTAATACCGGAGCAGCACCTTCTGGAAGATTAGCTTTATCTAGTTTGTTTTCCGTGATCCAAGCATCTAGTTGAGCTTTAAGTGGAGTGATCACATTAATGTCTGTTAAATCTAAACCTTTAGAGTTATCGCGCTCATCGCCGAACATCTCAATTGGCATTTCGATTTGGTGGTTGTAAACCTTGCTTAAACGTTGTGTTCTTTCAACCGGATCTTCAAGTAATTCTTCAACAGGCTTATCAACGTCAACAATCGCGTTAACAAAAGACGAGTTAGCGCCATTTTCTAATAAACGACGCACTAAATAGGCCAATAAGTCTTCGTGTACACCAACTGGAGCATAAACACGACATTGAATATTTTCGTTCGTTACAATTTGGTCATATAGCGTATCGCCCATGCCATGCAGGCATTGGAATTCAAATCCTTCTTTGTCATCACCAGCTAATTCTAAAATAACCGATGCAGAGTATGCGTTATGCGTAGCAAACTGCGGATAAATAGTGTCTCTGTATTCAAGTAACTTATTTGCACACGCATGGTAAGACACATCTGTAGAAGGCTTACGAGTGAATACAGGGAAGTGAGGTTGACCATCTTTTTGCGCATTTTTAATTTCTGTATCCCAATACGCACCTTTTACCAAACGAACCATCATTTTACGGCCCGCTTTCTCTGTTAGTTGACGTAACCAGTCAATAACGTGGATAGCACGCTTTTGATAAGCCTGAACGGCTAAACCAAAACCTTGCCACTCGCCCAGATCGTCATCTGAAAATACTGCTTCAATAATATCTAACGAAATATCTAAACGCTCAGATTCTTCTGCATCTATAGTTAAGCCAATATCGTACTTTTTCGCTAGTAAACAAAGCTCTTTAACTTTAGGAACTAGCTCACCCATAACACGCTCTGCATGAGTAAACTCATACCTTGGGTGAATTGCAGATAATTTGATAGAAATACCAGGGCTCTTGCGTGGGCCTCTGTTTTTAGCTGCGGCACCAATTACGTGGATTGCTTTTACATACGCATCGAAATAACGTTCAGCATCTTCCATGTTACGAGCACCCTCGCCCAACATGTCATATGAATAAACGTAACCTTTAGACTCTTTATCTTGCGCACGTTCACAGGCAGCTTCAATGCTTTCACCCATTACAAACTGCTTACCCATGATCTTCATTGCAACATTCATTGCTTTGCGGATCACTGGCTCAGATAGTTTACCCATGGTGCGTTTAACAACACCGAAGTCGCTTTTTAACTTAAGGTCAGAGTACTTAACCATACTGCCGGTTAGCAATAATCCCCAAGATGACGCATTTACAAATAATGAGTCACTTGCACCTAAGTGAGAACTCCACTGGCCTTGAGATAATTTGTCTCTAATTAATTCATCTTGAGTTGCTTTATCTGGCACTCGAAGCAAGGCTTCAGCTAAGCACATCAATACCACACCTTCTTCTGAAGATAATGAGTATTCATTTAACAAGGCATCAATGCCACCTGAACCTTCAGATTCCTCACGAATTTGAAGTACCATTTTACGAGCTCGCTCCCACGCTTTAGAACGCGCAGCCATGCTGATTTCAGCTTTTGGTAATAAATATTGAACCGATGTTTCTTCGTCAATACGATAAAAGTCACGGATCTTCTGGCGGATTGGACATTCAGTCGTCAGGTTGCCGTTAAACAACATAGTGAACACCTCATTTTAATTCTTATAGGGATAGGCCAAAGGGACGGTTAACACCTTGCTGGATAACATAAATATCCTACCGCAGTTGCAATATAAAATATAAACACGCCCTAACTTTGCGGGATTCTAATTCACAGTTTGACATCAATACTAGTTAATTTTTTTGCTTTGACACAATAAATTAACTAATGATTAAAAGTTCGCCGTTTAATTAGCCAAACTGGCTACTGTTAGAGCAGTTATTACGGGCTATAGAAGAGGCTTAAGACAAGCGAGTTGGAATTAAAAACACTAGGACTCATTAAAGGTCTGTTTAATGAGTCCTGTAAAAATGAATCAGTTTTAGCTACTGCCAAAACTCTACTTTGCCTTCTTGGCTCTTTTGGCGCTTGATATGAGTTGGATTTTCAGGTGTGCCCAAATACAGATAACCAACAATTTCATCATCAGCTTCAAGATTTAGCTGTTGTTTTACTACCTCACTATGAGCCAAAGCACCGGTGCGCCATATGCCGTTAAAGCCTTGTGCAAAGGCAGCCATTTGCATATTTTGAATCGCACATGCCGTTGTCGCTATTTGCTCGACTCTAGGCACCTTTTCATGCTCTTTGTATTTACAAATACCAATGATCAGCATAGGCGCTCGAAAAGGAGCGTTAGTTGCTTTGATGATTTCTGCTTCAGTTTTGCCTTCAGCACTAGCCGCTTTTTGATAGATCTCTGAGAGTTTATTTAAGCCTTTGCCTGTACAAACTAAAAACTTAAATGGAGAAAGGTTGGCGTGATCTGGTGCTCTTAAACCAGCATTTAAAATATTATCTAGAGCCTCACCGCTAGGTGCAGGCTCTATTAATTTATTATCAGAAGAACGAGTTAGTAATAATTCTAATGCATCCATATCTATTACCCGATGTGATATATCTATAGATGCTAATACTAACTTAGCTAATTGATTTTTATTAGCCTTTATTCCCTTTTAAGCAATATTATTTAACGAACTTTTTTGCTAAATAATAATCTAGGCTTAAGTAACGACCACCACCAATAAACAGTAACGCTAATAACATAACAAAGTATGTTGCTGCGAATTCGATACCATTGTTTAAGATAGTAAAGCTACCACTGCTTGATAACCACTCATAGTTACCATGTTCTTGTAAAATACTAATCGCACGTTCTTTTTTCTCTGCAGCAGCCATTACTGACTCATTATAAAAAATAGTACCGTTAGCTAACCAACTATTAGAATCTGCAATAGCTAACCAGCCGTTTTGAATATGTGCTGTTAATGCAGCTACTAACATAGTTGCCATTAATGGAATTGAAATTAAACGAGTAAATAAGCCAAGTACTAACAAAGCACCACCAACTAGTTCAGTGCTTGCAGCCATAAAAGTTAAAAACTCAGGGAAAGGTAGACCTAACCCCCAATCAGGATTGCCAAACCAAGCTGCAGTGTCGTCAAAGCTTTGAAACTTAGTCCAACCAGCTTGCATAAGCACTGGAGCTAGATACAGTCTTAACAGCAAAGATGGGATACCATCTGCTTTTTGTAAACTATTTAGTGCTTTTTGATAAGTTAAAATTAAAGGTTCGAATAAAGATTGATTTAATGACATGATGACCCTATATGATTTATTAGAACTAACGCCAAATTAAGTATTTATACAACTAACGTAGGTGTTAGACTTTATAAGACAGCTTAATTATGAAATAAATTTCAGTAAATATAAGTATTTTATGAAAAATAGTTTAGCAGAGATCGAAAAACGCGAGCGATTGCAGCGTGCAAAAAATAAATTTCAGTTAATTCGTCGTCAAATGAACGACAAAAAAACCAATAAACATAAGCTTTTGGCTTTAGTAAGAGAGTACGTTTCACAACGTCCAGAAGTTACCGTACAAGTTATAAAAAAATGGATCGGCTAAATCTAGGCTCACAGCATAAATAGCAGTTCACACAGTAGATAGCTGGTACAAGTGCCCCAACTAGCGAAAGCTTTAGCCTCCGCTAGCGAGATCATCAATGTCTATTTTGCAGGAAATTGATATTGAGTATTTTGATGAAAACGGACAGTTACATAATCAGCTTCAGGTTCTATTCCCATTGCTTTGCACATTTTTTTTAACACACCATTTACTTTATTCATGTATTTAGCAAATGAATTTTTCTGTATGTCTATCGTCGTTGGCTTAAACACTAGAGCAACCGAGTCTACCAAATTAGTCGCGTTCCAATCAGCAATGTACTCTTGATCTTCATCATTGCCAAAAGATAGATACACAAGCTCATCACTCACCTGAATCTGTTCGTTTTGATTTGAACGAACAATAGGCTGTCTGCCATTTGCCATTATTGCCAACTTATCTATCTCTTCAGCATCCGCCATGTCGGTTAAGGATCTTACTATGCTTTTATATAGCGATTGATAAGGCTGCTCTGCTGACATGTTGTTTTCGGCTTCTTCTATCAGATGCATAGGGATTGGTAAATTAGCAACGACATAACCATTGTGCTTAGTATCATCCGGTAAAATTAGCGACTGTTGTTGATAACGATTTGGAACAAAACGTAGACCATGTGTCGTTGTTTTCTTCATGCCTTTTTCTGCTGCAAACAATTCATAAGTGATGTGCTGATGATCTCTGACTTTAAATAGGTCGATTGATTGATCGACAGCTTCTGCAAGTTCCGCCACCATTTGAGTCGCTTTTTGATGCAACAGTACAGCTTGCTCTCTAATATCATCACCGGTTGCAAATACTGCAAGTACTAGCTTGGAAACGAGTGAGTCTTTGTCATAACAAGCTTTAAAGCCTTGATGACGTTTCGGATCGTAAAAAACAATGAGTTGTTCACCTGTTTCAATAAGTTGCGACTCTTCACCAAACCTGACTCTAACCAACTTATCTTTAGCTACAAACATCGCATTATTAATTCCGTTAACTTTGCAACATTTGAAAAAACTTTGTTTAAACTCTAAATAGAAGTTCGCTAATGCTTGCTCATCTAGTCCCTGTGCAGACATTAATCCGGCAATGATTTGCTCAGACAATTCAAACTCTATGAGTAAATACTGATTTTCTCTATTGGAAGCTGGAATATAAACTTTATTTTGCGCACTCTTTTTACGAATAAGTGATGTTCTAGTGTTACCGACTAACATGAAACTGTCCTTGATTGCATATTGATAGCGACAAATATAAGGAAGCTGTATTACCAAAAGATAACCACACAATGACACTTTGGTGACAATCTCACACTAATACCAATCCGTATAAAAGCTTTGCATATCCAATGACCTCAACTACAATGCGGCTTTTTTATCAATAGAGCCCACCATGACAGCAGCAATTCATATCAAAGCTGACCGCATTAAGGCGATTAAGCGCAAACACCCTTGGATCTTTTCAAAAGCTATTAAAAAAGTGGTTGGTGACCCTAAAGTAGGTGAAACCGTTGACGTATTAACTCCAGACGGTCAATGGCTAGCAAAAGCAGCCTACTCTCCTCATTCGCAAATAAGAGCAAGAATTTGGAGCTTTGAACCATCAGAAATAAATGAAGCATTTTTCGTTAACAAAATTCAACGAGCTCAAAGCGTTCGTAATCCGATGATTAAACGTAGTGGACTAACTGGCTACCGCTTACTTGCAGCTGAATCTGACGGCTTACCAGGTATCACTGTCGACGTATTTGCCAATACTATAGTTTGTCAGCTATTAAGTGCAGGTGCTGAATATCAAAGAGAAAACTTATTCTCAGCACTTAAACAAGTTTTCCCTGATTTCGTTATTTATGAGCGTTCAGATGCTGATGTTCGCGGTAAAGAAGGCATTAAAAAGTCACAAGGTTTAATCCATGGTGAATTGCCTTCGGAGTTAATTATCGAAGAAAATGGCATTAAAGCTTATGTCGATGTTGAAAAAGGTCATAAAACTGGATTTTACCTAGATCAAAGAGATAATCGCGCAGCATTAGAAAAGTACGTCGAGGGCAAATATGTACTTAATTGCTTCAGCTATACGGGAACTTTTGGTCTTTACGCTCTTAGAGGCGGCGCTAAACAAGTTACTCAAGTTGACGTATCACAAGACGCGCTAGATATAGCAAAAGCGAATGTTGAACTTAACAAGTTAGATATGAGTCGTTGTGAGTTTCTAAAGAAAGACGTATTCAAGCTATTGCGTGAATACAGAGAGCAAGGCATAAAGTTCGATGTTATTGTGATGGATCCACCAAAGTTTGCAGAGTCAAAAGCGCAATTACAAGGTGCTTGTCGCGGCTATAAAGACATCAACATGATAGCGATGCAGCTATTAAATCCAGGCGGATATTTACTGACATTCTCATGTTCTGGCTTGATGGAACAAAACTTATTCCAAAAGATCATTGCTGATGCAGCGCTAGACGCTAACAAAGAAATGGTATTTGTTGAAAAGCTATCGCAAGCGCAAGATCACGTAATTGGCAGCGCATACCCAGAAGGTTTCTATCTGAAGGGCTTTGTTTGCCAAGTATTTTAAAGATTTGATAATAATCGAATGTAATCCTCGCGTAGGCGAGGATTTCTTTAGTTATTCTGAGTGTTCTGAATCATCATCCCCTTTCAATATCACGCATTGTTTTTTGTTTTTTGTTTTTTGTTTTTTGTTTTTTGTTTTTTGTTTTTTGTTTTTTGTTTTTTAAGTTTCGCCTGATGGCGAGCCTCATTTTTGCAACAGCTCAAAAACGAGGCGCAAAAAGCCGTCCCCTAACAATATCTTTATCTCATTATTTAATTTGTTTTGTCGAAAAAGACAGGATGATTTTTCGTCCATGAACAGCATCCTTTTCTCGGCGTCCATGCCTCACACTTTTTGAAAACAAAATTAAATAATGAGCGATATTGTATGGGGATAATGACTCGGAACACTCAGAATAAGTTCTACTGGTTCAGGTTTACTTTCCCGCTCAAAACATCTGAATCCAATCTGATTTTTCTCGAATAAAACGGGCATGGATGCCCAATTAGAAAAGAGTACATGGATGTCCTTCCTTTTCGTATTCGACGACAAAAATCAGATTGGATTCAGGTTAAATGTTTTGTGCTACGGGCGGCATTTTCGCTTACCTTTTTTGCTGTTGAAAAAGGTGAGAACCCTTTAGGGTTAATAAAAACAAAAAACTTTTAAAACCACTGCAAAAATGAGGCTCGCCATCAGGCGAAACCTAAAACAACAAAAACACGTTTTTCCAATTTAAATGATTGTATTAAAGTTAATAATACTTTATTTATTTTTAGCTTTGGCTATGTCACTTGAAACAACTAAAAAGGTAATAGCAAGACAAAGCTCTCCCATAGGGAGTAAACTTAAATTCAGAACTTCTAAAGTAGTAATCATAACGACCATTGTTGAAACGACCGATGTTATAAACTGATTCTTGGCAAACCATTTGTGAAAATGGTAACCGTAACCGACACCAAGTAACGCTCCAAAAGAAGATAGAACTAAATACATTCCACCTTCAACTATGCCAATATCCTGTTCTTCAGCGAAAACGGCAATCAAGCTATAAAGTACCGAAATAACTAAGATAGTTGCAATAGTGTTGAATATGATGTTTTTATTCAAATGACATGTCCTCAATATTTTTACTTTTAACAAGTACTCACCCCTAAACCAACAACAACGAAAATACACTCAACCAAATCAACTTAATCCAATAAGATAAACGTTGGTAATACCCTGTTAACTTCTGTTGTTTGACCCCTTTCGCCATCTTTATCAAATAATAAACAGCAAGTACGACAGCAATAATTGACGATACTCTGAACCAAGCAGGTAGGTAAGTTGAAGTTGGACTCAGTGATGTGACTATTGGCGCTATAAGCAAAGATAGAAGCATTATAAAACCCGCCCAAGAATGCACTTTACAGCTTGTAGTTGGCGTTTTTGTGTAAGGATCTTTATCCATTGGAAAGTAGCCAGCAACCCAAGTTCCGACTCCGTGAATCATGATAAGGCCTCCTGTCACTGACAGAGCCATATTCGAGTGTTCCAATTGGATTAGATGCCAACCAAATAAACAGAATAAAACACCTAGTGGATAATTATTTATCATTGGAGAAAGTTTTTCGGTCGGGCTACCAGATGCACCTAACTCGCTACAAAACTGATTAGCGTGATCATAATTGGGATAAAACTTGGCTGCGATATAAACCCCAATAGAGATCCAAATTGTTGCAATTAACCCTGACAGAGCCGAAAAACTTTCTAACATTACTAATCCTTTTGCTATCTATTATTAGGGTTTACTACTTACTTGCTGTAAACGTTCTATTCAGCCAGTTTTTCATTATCATCACTAACTTTTCAGGTGTGGCCATGTGAATCGCATGTTGACTATTTTGAATTGCTGCAACATCACCATTTCGTTTATCTTTGATAAAGCTTGCAATCCCCAAATAAGTTAACTTATTCATTTGTTCAATACATTGTTGCGATGGCATGGCTAAACCAAGAAAAAAATCAGCCGTTTGCTCTGGTACATTGCTGATTGCAATAGCTGGAGCTGCAATGCCTGCATAGTGTCTATCCTCTTCTTCAGAAAAAAACTTTCCTAATGCAGATAAGTCAGCATAAGGTAAATAACTTCCGTCTTCTGCTTTTATTCTTTGGGTATTGTAGAAGTTGTCTTGAAAGTGCAGCACATCAACCGTGGCATAACCTAAATCTGGGCAAGCAGCTAGATGACTTGCAAAGTAATCCAGGTCTTGAACAGCATCTATGTAGATGAGTCCTTGAACTCTATCTGGATAATGTCTACCTAAGTGGCTTAATTCTCCACCAGCAAAAGAGTGACCCGCAAAAATGGCACTCTCAATATTCATAGCATCTAAAACCCCAATGATATCTTTGGTTAGCCTTGCAGTAGAAAAGTTCTCGGTTCTGGAGTCTGAGTTACCATGACCGACACGAGTGATACCAATCACTCTGTAAGAATCAATAAATGAATGAATAATTGGATCATAAGTGTGAGCATTGAGGGCTAGTCCAGCTAAGAATACGAAAGGTTCACCCTTACCTCCCCAATCAACAACTTCCAGTTTAATGCCATCGTCCATTTCTACATAATGTATGGTATGAGGTGTGGTATCAGTCCATTGTGCGGCTATCGGCGAATTTACAAATAACGTGAGAATAAAGGTCATCAAAGCTGATATTTTGTGCATTACACGCTCCGTGCGTAGCTCTTAAAAACAAACCTTTTCCAATAATATCAGTGAATTATACAAGTGTGAACTGTTTCTAAAATTGAAAGGTTGCAACCTTAGTTACAACCTTTTTTTGTTATTCTTTGATGTCAAAACTTAAGATCTTGCCATCACCAGTTATCAAGTCAAAATCTTGCAGATAACCTTCTTCTGTTAACTTAACCAAGCCAGCTGCAGACTGGCTGTATAAATGCTTTTTACGCTTTGCATCTATCTCTAATGGGTGATGCTCTATCGCTAGTTTCCTACGTTTAGTGAATATATTTAATGGACTGTGTTTTGAATATAAAAACCTATCTATAGAATCAAAGAAATTGATCAATTTTTGCGGAAACTCATTTTTAAAACCACTACAAGTTAATTGCCAAATCTTATCTGTATCTGAACTAAATCTACGTTGTGCAGAAAAGCAAAACGAATAATGCACATCGCCAGATAAAATAATAACTTCATCAGGGGCTGAGTCATGGCGCAGCATATTCATTAATTTTTTTGCCGAACCTTTGTGGGCCATCCAGTTTTCAACATCTACCAGCAACTCTTGGCCTATCATCTCGCAGCCACTTTGCACAACTTCAATGGCTTTTACACCAAACACAGGAGCTGCTGAAACAACTAACACAGACTTTTGTGGTTTAAACAACTCTTGCTCTAAATGTTCTAATCTTTCCCAGTCCATCAAACCACTTGGATTTTTTATTGAGCTTTCCGAGCGCCACCTGTGTGTTCTAGTATCAAGTACGACTATCTCTGGACTAGTGTTAACTTCATAATGCCAATGATTGTGTTCAAAGATAGCCTCAGTTAATTGTTCGCTGGCAAAATCATGCTCAATGCTCAAGTGCTTTATTTGTTCAATCAGAGGTTTAGCTTGATTTGGACAGTTGCCCCAGCCTTGAAATACAGTATAAGAAACTAATGCATCGCGAATAATGTGCTTCGTTACCCGATTACCGTAAACATGTTTTTCCCAATCTGCCGTTAAATTCCAATCGTCAGTAACATCGTGGTCATCAAAAATCATCAAAGTTGGAATGTTGGCTAAGATCTTTTCGAAATGCGGCAAGCTATCAACAAAACCTTTGAGTATTTGCCATTCTTGGTTGTAATCTGCTTGCTCTTTCAACGCAACTTTATCTGCTGCATTTTCAACTTCATCAAACACTAGTTTCCAACAGCTCGAAGACCAAGTTAACAAATAACAGGCAAAAAACTCATCTAAGCCAATTAAGTGATTATCGTGATATCGCGAAGAAATAATGGCGTCACCATGCCAAAATTTACTCCAACGAGATTGCTCCTGCTTCTTAGGCAAAATTTGACTGCGACTAAACATAGAAAAGCGCCAGTCTAATTGTTGTTTAGAAATGGAACCTAATTCGTGAGTTGCAGTAAAAAGTCCTAGTTTTTTACTTAAAGCTTGAATTCCAACTAACATAGGACCGGCAATATCATCTGCGTATATTTGATCACCAGCCATCACTAAATAATCAGGTCTAGCTATTTCACCTGTCATTACTTTATTCGCCACTTCAACAAAGGCATCAGGAGCGTGATGATGGGGCTTGCGACATGAGCCTTGAACAACAGATTTTAATTTACTCGCCACCACAAAGTTGGGTTGCTCTTGGCCCGCCAAAGCGTGTTGACTCAAATCTAACAAATGAACCTTATCCGGCGCAGGCTTGGATATTTGATATTGAATTTCAGTATCTAATGGGAAACTGTGATCTTGCAGGTCAAATTGGCTAACAAACTGGTTTACGTAGCAGTGCTCACCTACTTGTACTGTATCCAGCTCTGTTTGCAATCCTACAGGCTCAGGCGATAAGTGGAGACTGTATCTGTGCCTTTGGCTTGTCACAAACCAAACTACTAATTGATTTGATTCTAATCGTCTAACAAAAGGACCACATAAAATTTCAGGCAAGGTGTCCACTAATCATCCCCATTTTTGTTGTTATTAAATAGTAGGTAAAACAAGGCTATCGGGCCAAATATCATTCCAAATATAAACCACTTCCAACTGCGTTGTCCTCTTACCGCTGCTATCCAAGCACACAACTCAGCACAAAGTAACCATACAATAAGCACTACTGCCATAAATACCCCGTTCAGATCGTCACATGCTTGTGGCTAAATTGCGTAAGCGCTTGTGAAAATTGCTCTGCCTCTTGATAAATTATCGTCTGAGTTAACAAGTTAAAAAGCTCTTCACTTGCTGCCTCATTGTACCCTTCAGAACTTGGATTAGCATAACCGTGTCGCAGCGTATTTTGAACTAAAGTAACATTTGGTTTTGTAACAAGATGTTCAATTACTGCTTTTAAATCAAAATGTTGTTCTTTAGCTGGCTGTACAATTGTCACTTCAGTATTTGGGGTTAGGTCTAAGTACTGTCGAATTTGTCCTGGATAAAATGCAATAAGGTGGCTAGATTTAGGTACGCTGTTTTCACTTATGACTTTCCAAAGCCCTGCTCCCCCTGCACTAAATCCAATGAATACTGTAGTAGAGTCTTGTAGTACTTTATTTATAGCAGAATTAAGCTTGCAACAATATTCTTCAAAGCCTCCCATAGCCAAAAACTGCTTATAAGCTTGTGCTTCTCCGGTAAAGTTTTGTTGCGTCTCATAAGGCGAAACCAAAGTGACGTCGTATCCCTGTTCGAGCCAAGTTCCTACTAGCCTTTCAGTCCATGTTGTCGCACCAAAAATATCGGTGGCAAATAGTATATGCATAAAATAACTCTAGAATTTCTTTAAAATAATTTCTCAGCTTAAAAAATGTTTGTCTACACTAATGTGTATAAATATCTCCAATTATTAGTAGCTTATGTCCAAGACTTGTCAATACAAAGCAGCAAATGGTGAAACATGTACAGGAGCCGACTTAGGTAATGGCTTTTGTTTTTGGCATGACACAACCATAGATAAGTCCTCTATGGACTTGAGCGAACGCTTAGAGTCTTATGCATCTGGAGGTGGCATGTTACAGGGTATTTGCTTAAAACGAGCAAACCTTAAGAATGTTAACTTAGTTATTCCTGGTAGCTCTAGCGGCTATGATATGCGCAACGCTGATTTGTATCGAGCCAATTTAGAACACGCGCATTTGTTTAATATCAATCTTGAAGGTTCATCTTTGATGAAAGCGAATTTGCAAAACGCCAATTTGCATTGCGCGCAATTGCAAGATACCAATCTATTAGGAACTAAGCTAGCAGGAGCAAAAATCGATAATATCAAGATAGGTAGCCATGTTCAGCAAGAGGCAATAGCGAAAAAGGCCGATAAAGACAATGATTTAGTTAAAGCCCGTGACTTCTACGAGCAATCCGAAGAGATTTACCGCAACTTACGCAAAGCGGCGGAAGGAAATGGTATATATACATTGGCAGGTCATTATGCACGTAAAGAACTAACAATGAGACGAATGCAATATGACAAATGGTCACAAAAGCGTGTTGTATCTAAAGCTGTAGATCTATTTTGTGGCTATGGCGAAAGCCCAATTAATGTCATTGTATTTTCTCTTATGTTGATTTTTATATGCGCCATTTTATTTTTTCTTTTTGGTGTGCAGTCTTCCGAAGGTATTATCAGAATTTCCTTCGACAAATCTTTCTTTGAGAATTTAACCAATTTCTTTTCGACGATTTATTTTAGTGTAGTGACATTTACCACTTTGGGATACGGGGATATTCAGCCCGTCGGTATATCTAGGCTGGTGGCGACGATAGAAGCCTTTATCGGCAGTTTTGCACTTGCCCTCTATGTTGTTGTTTTTGTACAGAAAACGACAAGGTAAGCAGATCTAGTACAAGTTTTCAGCAAGTTAACCTAGTGCTTTTAGAAACTCCTTGGTTTGCTTTTCTCGCGAATGCTAAACTTAGCTTTTACAATTAATATCCAAAGTAATCGGTCTCTATATTCTGTGTACTGACGACTGTTTAGGCTCATATCCATGAAAAAACTTTTTCTGCTACTCAATCTTGTTTTAACGCTTACTCTTGTTGCCGCCTGTTCTGGAGTATCATATCAGGTGCAAAAAGATACCAGAGGAGTATTAGAAAATAGTGATGACAAATTAAACTCCCCTTACGTCATCATGGTCTCTTTAGATGGCTTCCGTCACGATTATATTGAAATGTACCAGCCACCTTTTTTAAGCGAAATAGTAAATAAAGGGATCCGAGCTAAACAAATCACGCCTGTTTTCCCTAGTTTAACTTTCCCTAATCATTATTCTTTAGTTACAGGAATGTACGCAGGAAACCATGATTTAGTTTCTAACCGATTTCGAGATCCTTCATGGCAAAGTAATTACGCCATTGGCAATAGTGAAACAACAACAGATGGTAAGTGGTATGGCGGCAATCCGTTATGGCTAAGCGTGAGAGATCAAGGACTACTAAGTGCCAGCTTCTTCTGGGTTGGTAGCGACGCGGATATTAATGGCCACTATCCTAACTACTATGTTCCTTACAATGGTTCAGTTAGTTATGAATCTAGAACGAAACAAATTTTAGACTGGCTTAAACTACCTGAAAAGCAACGTCCTCATTTCTTAACACTTTACTTCAGTGCAACAGATCACGCTGGTCACGACTATGGACCTGAGTCTGAACAAACTAAAAACGCAGTATTACAAGTAGATAAACTCGTGGGCGAGTTAGCAAAAGATGTAGCTAAATTAAACCTACCAGTCAACTTTGTCATAGTTTCAGACCATGGTATGAAAGCGATAGAAAACGACAAGAGAGTTTATTTAACTGAGTATGTCGATACCGACAAAGCTAGTTTTCATGAACGTGGTGCTGTCACTTCTATTTTCTTAAAAGACAAAGCAGATATTCCAGAATATAAAGCTGCGCTTGCTAAAGTGCCTCATACTAGTGTTTTTCTTCGAGAGGAATTACCAGAAAGATATCAGTTAAAACATAACCCTAGAGCTGGCGATATGATTTTATTAGCCGATTCAGGCGCTTATATCTACCCACTTAGAAAAAAGCCTAGTGAATCGCAGTTTGAGGGAAAAACATCTGGTGGCACACATGGCTACGATCCATACACTACACCAGAAATGGGCGGTATTTTCTTAAGCTTTGGCCCAAATGTTGTTAATTCAGGCATGATCCCAGCCATTGATAATATTCATGTTTACCCTTATGTGATGGAATTACTCAACTTAGAACAAGCTTCTGCAATAGACGGGCAATTAGAAGTGTTAAAACCATATATTAACAAGTAATTAGAAATTATTTGGGTGTCGGGTTTCAGTCCGTTGTTTGATAGCACTAAAAACAACGAAATCCTTTTATAACTAAAGCCCGACTGTTGCGCATCTACACAGATGCGCGTGAGAGGAAGTTTCTTTTAAGTTGAAGCTTAGCTTTTTAAAATTAGCTTCTTAAAATTAACGATTAGTTCTCTCTAACTAAGGTAATGTTGACCAAGTTGGCATCTGAACTATCCGTTTCAATCAACACTAAGTAGTTTGCACCTTGTTCATAGTTGATCATTGCAGACTCACCTAAAATATAGATATCGTCCTGCTCACTCTGCGTACTATTAGTTACAACCAATTGATAATCCTGACCACCTACCAATAGCTGAGCTGCTTGACCTTGATCTAGAGACGTGATTGAAGTTGGAGTTTCACTGATTGAATAACTTGAGTTCACCGCAAAAATGTCCAGCCCTTGCTCTTGATGAGTTAAGTTGACTAGAGTTAATTGATTTTCATAAGCTAATGGTACGTTGTTTTGCGGTACTGACACTGCTTGCATATTACCTTCAGCATTAGTGTAAAAAACCAAGTTATTGGCTTCACTTGGCTGTAATGACAATAACAGGTTAGATAAATAAACTTCATCTTGTGCAATGGCATCAGTCACAGTGAAAGTAAAATCATCGGCAACGAGATCATATTGCTGAGATAAAGTGTTAGCCGTCAAATCGTTAGCAACTTGTAGCTGTGCCGAACTCTCAGCAAAAACATCTACAGCTGTAATAGCTTCATCACTTTGAATAAACTTCATACTCGCTGGTGCATTTTGATTAGCATGCCTAAGACTCGAACCTATGGTACTGATGCTATCTAATACTAGCGAGTTTTCCGTAGCTCCATCGTTAACGAAGAAGACGAAGGTATCAACAAAGTTGATATTCACCGCATCAGATTGATAAATCACATCTGTGGAACCTTGTTCTGTCAGGTAAAATACCCACTCGCCCTGCGCTAAAATTTGCAAATCTGATAATTCAGTGTTTTGTCCTGTATAAAGCAAATCAGCTTGTGCGAATGACTGCTCCACATTTGATGCGTACACATCTACTAATGGATAGCTATCAGATAGATTCGCGACATACATTTCGAAACGAGCCAAACCATCATTTTGATCTTCTTCGATAAGGTCATAAATACTTTCTACATCATAAGAATAATTCAACAACTCTGGCTGTTGCAGATCACCGTTCAGTACTAATAGCGACATGTACTTGCCATCAACTTCAAAGCCAGAGTTAACAACATCAATAACCTCATCCGATTGGCCAATGGTATGGGTTACTGCCAATTCATATGTGCCATCTTCAGCTGTGTAAGTTGGTGTAACATCGCTTAAGTGGGTAGCAGGTAATAAAAAGGTTTCGCCTGACTTATCCATTACTTCTGTAGCTACTACACCTGAATTGTAAGAAGCATTATAAAATTTAACATTACCGTATTTTGGTTCGTCGTCGTCCGAACATCCTGCAATCGCTAATACAGCAATTAACGGCATGGTCGCTTTTAAAAGTCGCATGTTTTTCTCCGCATTAATTAATAACGGAGTAAGATGTTACTGATGCTAACGTGAAGTTGTGCATCGCGAACGCCATGAAGTGCAAAGGTATGTTCTACAAGTGCTTGGAAAGCTTGATGTGTACCGCAGCACATGAATTTTACACTTCTTTTCATTCGGTGACGTTACCTAACTAGTCAACTTCTATACTGGCACTGTGAAATCGCTTGTGTCTTTAGTTCATTGACACAAAGACATTAGTAATAAAGCAAACTTATAAAGAGGTAATCAATGAAAAACTTCATGTCTATTTTAAGTCTTCTTATCGTGAGTGCGACTCTTACTTTCAGCTTCAACGCGCAATCGCAAGAAACTGAAGATCCAATTGCCAAATTAGAAAATCGCATTGCAGAAACTAAAAAGCGTTTAAATTTAACGCCAGAGCAAGAAGAACAACTGACTCCTATTATAGAAAAAAGCATGGATGAACGATTAGCTTTATTAGAAAAACACGGCTTTAAACGCGACCAAGGAGCTGAGCGAAAACGTCCTTCATTTTCTCAAATGCGTGCATTGCGTAGTGACATGCAAGAACTTAATGAACAAACCCGTGAAAGTTTGGCAAAAATTTTAACGGAAGATCAGCTGGAAGAATGGGATGACATCCAAGAAGAAAACCGTGCTCAAATGCGTGAACGCATTCGCAACCGTCGATAAATAAGCCGAGGTGTAACATGGAAATGGGAACCCACTTAGGTAATTTCTTTTTTCTTGCTGGTTTAGCAGCAATTGTTTTACTTGAAGCTGCTTGGCTGATCCTTGGTAAAAAACAGCAGTTTCCATGGCGTGAAGCTACAGCTAACTTTGCCGTAGCACTAATTAAACGGCTGATAGACTTAGCAACATACGGGGTAGCGGCAGGTGTATTGTTCTGGGTTTACCAGTATCGAATTACCACCATATTTATTGATAGTCTTTGGCTTGCTGTTGTTTTTTTCCTGCTATTTGAGTTTGCTTATTATTGGCATCACAGATGGGCTCATGAAATCCGCTGGTTGTGGGCAACGCACAGTGTGCATCACTCGCCAAATCACATGAATTTATCTGTCTCTGCGCGACTTGGCTGGACAGGTTTATTGTCAGGCAGTGTATTGGTATTTGCGCCATTAGTGCTTATTGGCTTTCACCCTACTTTGATCTTTATCACGTTAGCGCTAAGCTTGTTCTATCAAGTTTTCTTGCACACCGAAGTGATAGGTAAATTGGGGCCTTTAGAGTGGATATTTAATACTCCTTCTCACCATAGAGCGCATCATGGCTCTAACGATCAATACTTAGATAAAAACTATGGTGGCGTGTTGATCATTTACGATCGTTTATTCGGCACATTTGCGGAAGAAAAAGAAAAGGTAGTTTACGGTTTAACAGAACCGTTATGGACTAATAATCCATTCAAAATAGGCTTAGCTGAATGGTTTGCTATTGGTAAAGACGTAGCCAAAGCCAAAAGCGCCAAACATGCTTTTTTCTATATGTTTGGCCGACCAGGTTGGCAGCCGTCGGTAAAAACGACCAAACAAGAACAATCCAGCCAATCTTAAATAGCAAAGCCCCTAAAACAAGGGGCTTTTTGTTACGACTAACTTCGCAAAACAACTTTCTTTACAAGCTAAACTTGTAACATCTTAGCTAAACCAGAGTAACGTTCTGAATTTGATTGCAATCCTTGGCGCAAGTTGTACTCGCCAGCGTATAACGAAAAGCTGTTTTTCGCTCTTGTAAGGCCCGTATAAATGATTTCTCTACTGACTAGGCTCGATACGTGATCTGGAAGTATTAATGCAGCATGAGTAAATTCAGAGCCTTGTGACTTATGTACCGTCATCGCATATACAGTTTCATGGCTTGGTAAACGCTGACAGTGAATTTGTTTTATCGCGCCATCGCCTTGAATAAAGTACGCCATTAGCTGGTTGTTGTCTGGATTAATCAGCTCAATACCAATATCGCCATTGTACAAGTCAAGGTGATAAGCATTTTCACTTATCATTATTGGTCTGCACTCGTAATGCGTCGCTGTAATTAGCTTGTGTGTGCGCCTAGCAATTCTTGACTGAATTTGACTATTAAGACCGTCAACCCCGAACTCGCCTTGTCGTACGCAAGCTAGAAGTTGGAATTGTGATAGTAGATGAAATATCTGCTGAACCTGATTGCCGTCGGCTAAGTCTGCTTGAGCAACTAACATTTGGAGCTGAATATAGTGTTCCACGACGTGCTCTATCAATACTGGTAATTGTTTATTTTCAGCTCTGTACCAGTAAATTTCACCTTGTCCTTGTTGTAACTTATCAATAGCACTGTTTGAGTTACCAGACTTAATTGCTTGCGCTAATTGCCCTATCGCACTGGCGTCGTCAAAACGATAGCTCTTTTTCAGCTCTACCATAAAGTCATGATTTTCCGCTTGTGCTAGCTCGGCTAAAACATTACCAGCTTCAACCGATGCCAACTGCTGTTTATCACCTAGCAAAATCACCTGAGCATGCTCAGGTAGCGCAGCAAATAGCTTGTACATAAGACTAATATCAACCATAGAAGCTTCATCTAAAATCAATACATCTAGACTCAACTTGTTATCTTGGTGATAAGCAAAGCCCGTTAAGCCTCTAGGTTTTAATAGTCTGTGTATTGTTGATGCTTGAGTGGGTATCGACATTTGTAGCTCTTGACTCAATGACAGCTTATTCAAAGAAGCAGCTATTGACTCTGACAAACGCTGTGCAGCTTTACCTGTCGGAGCAACCAACTGAATATTCAGCGGAGTTGATGAGAGGCTTACTTTCAACTCTTGTAAACAGGCTAATAGCTTTACCACCGTCGTAGTTTTACCTGTCCCCGGACCACCAGTAATCACAGCAAATCGACGTTTTATAGCATTTAGTACAGCTTGCTGTTGCCAATCAACTTCCGAATTATTGCTATTGATAAAATAAGCTGAACACACTTCAGTAACATCTTGCTCATTTAAACTTTTATACCAAGCTTCGATATTACTTGGCTTAGCAATAAATTGCGCAATAAACCATTCATATTGAAAATAGCGGTTTAGGTAGAACAAGTTGTCATAAAGTACAAAAGGCTTTTCTTTTTCAACCTCTTCACCTCGGTACATATCACAAATACCCGAGTCGGCTAATACTTCCAACCACAAGCTTTGCTCTGGCAAAATTACGTCTTCAGGTAGCGCCATACCAAATGCTCGGACTGGATTAAAACTAGTCAATTCGATACAAGTATGTTGATTCAAAACTTGGTTTGATGCATAAGCAGCCAGTAACGTAATAAAGTTTAAATTTACTCCATCTGGAACGTCTAACTTCATTTTTAATTCACGATAAATGAAACTCGCAAAGTGATAATCAACGGAATGTATTTTTCCAGTAGATTCTACATGTTTGAGATATGACAAGAGGCGATTATCTTGCAATAAAATACCTTGACCAAATAGTTTATTTGCCGTGATATTTGGGCTCTCATTTTGCCCTTTTACATTACTAAAATCAGTCAAAATCAAACCCCATTTGGCCACTATCTCCGGTACGTTTTGGCTCACTTTTAGCTTTATTGTCTAAACTTTCTGTCATGACTTTATCTGTTGCTATGGATTCTGTACTTTCGACCTTATGTACTGTGTCTTCTTCTTTCAAAACACTGGATGATAGCAATGCATTATCTAGATACTCAATGATCTCTCGCTTAAAAGAAATACTGTAAACCCCTGTGTTTTCAACGCTTTCCTCAGTTTTTCCTTGCATGCCGCGCAGGAAAAGATACAAGGAGCCTCCAATACATGTGTCGTAGTCATAATCAGCTACCCGCTGATTTAAATACCTGTGTAACGCTAGAGTATAAATGAGTGCTTGTAGCTGGTAATTGTGATCTGACATAGCTAATGACATAGCTTCAAACTGGTAGTTTTCTATTTGCTCACCTAAGTGATTAGATTTGTAATCCAAGACGTAAAACTTACCTTCATGCTGGAAAGTCAAATCAATAAAGCCTTTAACAATACCAGCTAGTTTTTCTTGTTCTTCAAATATCGTCATATTGAATTGGTTGCTATCAATTCCCGACATCAATAGCGCATTGCGCAGAATTTCTGGACTGAGTTGTTCGAAGCTAAAATAAAATTCCATTTCCACCAGCTTATGACTGTCCTGTAATTGGCTCAGAGCAAAACTTTTCCCCAGATTTTGATTTAAAATACTGGTATCTAAAATACGCTGCATCCAAATGGCAACCACATCACCCCACTCTATGCTAATGCCATATCTCTCTAAACCTTGTTCTATTGCTTCATATTGCTCAAGGACTGGTTGAACAAAGTCTAAATTTTCTAAAATCCAATGCAGACAACTACCTGCATTTGCGCCTTTTGGAAAACTAAATGGCGTTTTGGCAGGTTCTATTTCAACTTGTGCAATGGTTTCACCTGCAATTACTTGTGGTGATTCATCGGAAACACCCGGTAGCCAATGTTCAGGGTCGTGATGATGAGAGGCAGCTAAAGCGGAATAACTTAACATACGCCAATTATGAGAAACATCGCCAGCGAAAGGAGTGAAGGTCAACTCTGAGCTATTGTGTTTGCCTTGTTGCTGTGAAGCTTGTTTAGTTGCAGCTTTAAATTCAGCTACAACAAGATTTTCTTCTTTCGCTTGATATTCAACGCTGTCATTTTCTGTTTGTTGTTGAACCATATGCTTAATTTGCTGACAAACGTTGGTAATAAGCTCATTATCAATAAACACCTCAGCTGCAATTTGCTCAGAGAATAATAACTGCCCTATTGCTGTATGCGCTAACTCAGGTTTCTTAGTTCTAGCAGCTTGAATATTAACTAATCCAACAACCAATTTATAAATTGGTCTAGTCATAGCCACATAAAGTAAGCGCAGGTCTTCCGCTAATCTTTCATGCTCAGCAATTTGCATTTCTAGACCATCATTATCAACCTTGTATGACAAGCCATGGTTCGCATCTGAATTGGAGTTGTAAATTGCTTTTTGTGCCGCTTTAAATTCTGTGACAAAAGGCAAATAAACTATTGGGTACTCTAGGCCTTTGGATGCGTGTAAGGTTGCTATTTGTACAAGGTCGCTATCAGACTCTAAACGCAACTGCTGCTCTTCACTTGCGTCACTCCAGTTATCTGTAGCCATTACCTGCTGTTCGAACCAAAGTAGTAACTTTTGAGAACCCGCTTTTCGTACAGCTTGTTGCTGAATAAGTTCTACTAGATGCCTGAAATCCGTAATGATGCGGCTCGCATCTGTTTTAGTATCACTTTGCCAAGAACTATAGGTATTTGCATGATCGGTTAAGATTTTTAACGCAGGAGCTACTTTGCCTCGAATCCAAAGTTCATGAGCCCGAACAAACAAATCTAATCTCTGTTGCCACAGTTGCGGATCTTGGTTTAGTTCGATCAACTCTTCAACATCAGCGGCAAAGAGTGAGCTAGCGCATGCCGCTCGTACTTTTAGCTCGTTATAAGGCGACTCTAGGGCAATCAGAACTCGAAGTAGATCTTTTGCTAACTCGGTTTTAAACACATTGTCCCGACTGATAAACACGGCTGCAACGCCAACATCAGCCAATGCACTTTTGACTAAGTTAGCTTGATGACGATTGCGAACTAGTACACAAATATCTTGTGGTTTTACCTGACTTTCATCGATTGTCAGTTGATTGTTCTTCGCCAGTTGTAACTGTTGATAGATATCTGTTGCACACCACTTGGCAAATGCACTTTCAGCTTCACTTTTGTTAAAGCCAGTTTTAGGTTTTTCAGTCTCTTGCTCTTGTTCCGGCTGAAGATGCCAAAATGATAAGTTACTGCTTGGCTGCTGAGATTGCAGCAAGGTCTTGGCAGACTCTTTACCGGCTCCAACTTGAATAAATGGGATCTTTTTATGCTGAAAACTATCTTCTGTTAGGCTAAAACATTGATTTACCGCTTTAATCAAGTGCGGGTGAGAACGGAAGTTCTTAATCAAGGTGTAATGTTGTGATTGCTCGATGTCTTCTTTAGCTTGAATATAAGTGAAGATATCAGCACCGCGAAACTTATAGATAGCTTGCTTAGGATCGCCAATCAAAATCATACTGGCAGTTGCTTGTTCAGGGTTTTGCTCATCGACACTAACACCACCATAAATAGCGTTAAAAATACCGTACTGAACTGGATCCGTATCTTGGAACTCATCAATAAAAGCCAACGGATAAGTTGTCTGGATCGCTTTTACTAGAGCGCCACCTTCATCTGAATCTATCGCTGATAATAACTCTGTCAACAAATCATCTGGATTGATAATTTGTGCTTCTGTTTTTAGCTGGCTTGCTCTTTGTTCAATATAAGTTTTGGCTTGTATTAACCAATGAGCCTGAAAGTATCCCTTTTTCAGCTTTTCTTCTATTTCGGCCAACTCATCTATTTTTGCTAACAATGGATGAGCAAAAGGTTCTGCGCCCTTAGTGAAGTTACTTGGCTTAGTTAAAGACTCCGAGTTCCACAAATGCCAACCATCACCTTTAGAAAAGTTCATTAAATAAGCATCTGACAGTGAAAACTCATTTACTTTATTTAATTGTTTGAATGACTTAGTTGTTTTTTTAATACCCGATTGAGATACCGCTTGCGCAAAGCTTTGTTCTAGCCAATCTTGTTTAACTTCAACTATCAATTCTTTATGCTGATGCAACAACTCTAAATACTGTTCTTCTGTAACACTTGGCTTGATATGAACCTGCTTGCCAACAACATCCGCAATAGCTTTGTACAAACCATCTGGCTCAACCCAATACTGAGCAAACCAATCAAACTCATGGCCGGTTAATCCAGAGATCCGCTTGCGCCAAAAGTCTTGCAAGGCACCTAATAAAGTGGGCTTAGCATCCATTTCAAAGGTTTGCTCAAAACTAGAGTTTGTTTCAAACGCAAACTGTTTTAAGCAGCGATGACAAAAGCCGTGAATAGTAAAAATAGACGCTTCGTCAATTAAGGTAATCGCATCTTGTAGCCTGTGATAAGCAAACAAGCGTGACTCTTGTTCTGTTTTATCAGGAAATTGTTTAATGAAACTCTGACTAAACTCGATAAGTAACTGACTGAGATTTGGGTCTTGAGCTGAGCCTGAAATCAGCGCATTTTGCGCTTCTTGCAACTTAGTTCTCACTCTGTCTTTAATTTCTTGAGTCGCAGCTTCAGTGAAGGTTACCACCAATATTTGATCAATCGACAAAGGAGTTAAATTATCACTGGCGCGACCTTTTACTAGGCCAAGTAAGGCCCTTAGATAAAGTGTGGTAATTGTGTAAGTTTTACCAGTTCCAGCACTTGCTTCAATTAAGGCATTTTGATCCAAAGGCAGATTCAGCGGTTCTAGTGCTTGCATCTTAATATCTGACACTTTATGCCTCCTGTTCTTGTGCCAGTAGGCTAGGCTTTGGTTGCGACTTAGAGTGAATCACTAATGCCTGTAACATAGGGTCTATTAATTCTGTACTCATAGCTTCAAAGTTAGGCATCACGTCATCAAACGAGGTAAGTACCTTATTAGCATAAACATCATCTGCTAAGTTGCGAGAAAAGCTATTGGCCGACAATTGCTTCACCATTTCTTTTTCTAAAGCATTCAAACTTAATCCCTTGTTCATCCCTTCAACATACGGCAAGGCTAAATCAATATGCCATTTAACCAAATTATTTTGCTGTTCAAAGAAGGTGTCGAGCCAAGGTTCTAATAAGTCTTGAGCGGCCTCGGGAGCTAGTGGTTCAAACCACTGCAATTTACCTTTTTTATCAATTAATAAAGTAATCCCTGACTTAAAGATAGCAGCTTTGAATAAATGGTTTAGCCAAGCCGACAACTTGTCTTGAGGCCTTATTTCGCCGGCTCTAAGCTCAAATGAGTGATAAAGCTTAGTATCCTTGTCTACCTGTTGTTCTATTACCGAAATTTGCCCATTGATAGTGAGTTTGGAATGTTCTTCATAATCTATCGGTAACGACTTAACTTGGCATCCTTCACCAAATAGCTCATGTACATAACCTGCAAGCTCCTGAGCTTGTTGTTGATATCCATCGTATAACTTTTCTCCCCACTTTTGGCTTGGGAAATGTCCAGAACGTAAGTATTGCTCAGCTCTTAGAGGTTTATTCAACAGGGCATTTTCTATGAGTTGCGTTAATGTTGTGTACTTGTCTAAGCCGTCATGACTGAACACTTCGTGGTCAGATAGTTCTTGCTCCGATAACTCCAAACGAATATCCAACACATTGCGATAAAAATATCGAATGGGATGTTTCACAAAATCAATCAAATCGTTTAGCGAAATCTGCTGTTTACCTAAAAGCTCATTTAATGATTCCGGTCTTGCATTCGATTCCATCACTTTACGCTCTGTAGGCTCGATTACTCTTTGTTCATTGCTTGCTAAGTCAAACCAGTCTTGATCATAACTTTGATAGTGCTGCATATGACTTTTTGCAACAAAGTAATTTTGATTAAAGGGTTGCAAATTATGTTTGATCTTAATATGTTGTAATACTGACCCATCAGCTTGCTCTTCTAACACAAACGATTGCTCTATGTACTCCATTAACTCTGACAAAATAACCGATGGCACCATGACGTTATTATTTTTGCTTGATTGCCCTACATAACTTAAGTGCAATTTTTCTCTAGCGGACACCAAAGCTTCTAAAAACAGATATCTATCATCGTGTTTACGCGAACGATCGCCCTTTCTCGGTTGATTTAATCCAACTAAGTCGAAGCTAATAGGATCTACCTGCCTTGGGTAATCACCTTCATTTAACCCCAATACGCACACAATTTTAAAAGGAACGCTTCGCATAGGCATGAGAGTACAAAAGTTCATGCTGCCAGCTAAAAATCGCTGTACTACACCAGACTCATTTAACGCATTAACAAAGTAATGCTGTAACAACCGATAGCCAATACAACTTTGTTGTGCACCAGCATGTTCATCTTGCTGATAACCGAGTAACTTTTGGTTTGCTTCACGGATTTTTTGTACCGTTATTTGTGTTGATAAGTCATGAGTTTGTTGTTCAAACAAATAGTCCACAAGCTGATGAATAACTAGGTGCCATTGTTCGATGCTTTGCTCTTGCCTTAATTGCTGTTCAAGCTCCAATAAGAAGCTAAAATAGTTCAGTAACTTGCCTAATGTTTGGCCATTTAGTCCTTCTATGTGTTGATAAGCTAGGATGTCATTCCATACGCCTTGTTCTGGAAGTGCAATTCCCAATAACATACGTTTTAAGCCATAAGCCCAAGTGTTCAGTTCTATCTTAGGCAAATTCCAACTGTCTTTGTGCTCTGCACTTTTTGCCCATTTAATCTGACAATCGCTAATCCAGTGTTTTAACAGAACTAACTCAGCGTCGTTCAAATCAAAGCGAGCCATAAGCGCAGGAACTTCTAAATGGTCTAACAATTCTGACACATTGAATCTGGAGCTAGGTAGTAACAAAAGTTGATTAAACGTGTTTAACAACGGGTTTTCGAGTAACCCGCCTCGGTCCGCTATAGTGTATGGAATAAACTCGTTTAGCTTATGTTCTCTTTTGGCAAACACTGAATCTATAAACGGCGCATATTGTTCAACATCAGGCACCATCACCAAAACATCTTTAGGTTGCAGTTGAGGATCTTGTTCAAACCAACCTAACAACCTGTCTCTTAATACTTCTAGCTCTCGGGTTTGACTATGGCAACTGTGTACTAAGATAGAATCATCGTCTAAGTTGAGCAGTCTTTTACCAAAATCACTATGGATTTGCTCTGGGCTTAAAGGAGTTTGTTGTCCGCGAAACTCTAATCGTAAGATATCTTGTTGTACTTGCTCTAACAGAGTGTCCACTTGAGTTTCAATAAACACGTCCGTCATATCAACATCAGCGCGAGCTAAGTTATCTAAATAGTCGCGCCCTACTTTACCCCAACTAGCGAGTAACGGATTACCAACAACAAAGTACTGCTCTTTTTGCTCTATATTGGTCTGTGCAATCACCGCCTGTTTAGCATCTTTGGCACTAATTCTCGCCAATGTTTTATCAGATAAAATATCACCCCAAAATAACGAACAAGGATTCAACCACATCACTTGTACATCAATATGTTCAGCTAATGCTTGTAGCACTTCCAATTGAGCTTTAGGTAAAGTTGAAATGCCAAATACAAATAGTCGCTCAGGCAAAGCTTGCTTAACTGAATTGGAGTTTCGTAGTTGCTCTAACAATAACTGATGCATATGAGCACGACTTAGAGGTGCGTCTTCACTATTGTTTTGATAACTTTGCTCGATATCTAAAACCAGATCTCGCCATAATATCGCTTGCCACTCTTGCTGCTTGATATCATCGCCTGAGCCATCTTCTGGCAAATCGTTAGCGCCTTGTTGCCAATGCTCTAACCAATGCTGGCGATACATAAGATAGTTATCAAACGCATCAGCTATTTTTTCTGATAATTGAAAACGTCGTAATTGCTCAAAGCTTAATTGCTGTTCCGGCTTTTGTTGAGATATAGGTTTTTTAGCAGCTAAGTATTGCTTAACAGCTTTAAATTCTGATTGCTCTAGTCTAGCTGACAACAAATCATATATGCGCCAACTCATTTTATCTTTGTTAAAAGGACTTTCTGCAGGAACGTCTTCTAACAGCTGCTGATACAAGCGCCAGATAAAAGATGATGGTAATGGGAAATCAATATTAGCGGCAATGCTATTGCGCTCAGCCAGCTGCAGTTTTAGCCATTGCGACATGCCTGGGCTGTGAACCATAACAGTCTCAGCAGAAAAAACATTATCGCCAATTGGTAATTTGATCTGTTCGGCTAACAAAGTAACAAGTACTTCGAGTCGGTTGGATTGAAACACCTGTAACATCAGGGGATTAGCATTCCATTATTATTGCTTTTATTAGTATTGAGTTTACGGGATCTTGGCCTTTTGATCATCCTTAAACGATCAAATGATCGAGTTTTGTTGATCTTTCTTCAAGTTAACGTATCTTCTTACTAGTCTTACCAGTAGCTATAACAATAATAAAACTATGATGCGATTTATATTAATTATCAGTACCTTAATCTTGTCTTTCAGTGCAAGTTCAGAGCCTAAAAAACTTTCTGTCATCCACTTTAATGACCTGCACTCACGATTTCAGGGTTTCGCCCCAACCTTGGATTACACTCCTTTTACGATTAATGACGATGCAACAAAAGGAGGCTGGGCTCGCATAGCAACCCATGTAAACAACATAAAAGACGAACGCTCTCATCCGGTTATCGGATTAAACGCTGGTGATTTTTCAATGGGATCTTTATTCCATATGAGCATTCGGGAAACAGGCTTCGAACTTCAATTAATGAAGCAAATAGGCATAGATATTACAACATTAGGTAACCATGAATTTGATTTAGGTCCCGACGGGCTAGCGCAAATCCTAGATTCAGCCTATCAAAATGGTGATATTCCAGAGATAGTTTATTCAAACATCGTTTTTGATCCTGTCGCTCCTGAAGATGACAGCTTGCAACAAGTATTTGAACAAAGACAAATCCCACCTTATCTGGTGAAAACGATAAATGGCGTTAAGGTTGGCTTCTTTGGCATGATGGGTAAAGATGCCGAAGAAGTATCTCCTTTTGCTAAACCTTTGAAATTTAAAGAAACAGTTCAAACCGCAAAGGAAATGGTAAAAATATTACGCGAAGAGCAACAAGTCGATGTTGTTATGTTCATTTCTCACAGCGGTATTTGGCAGGATAAATCGCTTTCTGAAGACGAAATTATTGCTCAGCAAGTTGACGGTATAGATGTAATTGTTAGCGGTCACACCAGTAAACACTTAGAACAACCAATTGAAGTTAATGACACTTGGATAGTTCATGCTGGAGCCTACGGTAAATATGTAGGAGTAATGGACTTTACCTTCGACCAAGGCAAACTTGATTTAGACCACTATCAACTAACAGCAATTAATGACCAAATTGCAGGTGACCCAGAAATTCAAGCCATGATTGATGACTATGCCAAAACGGTTATAGAACAAATGGTATTAGCACCTGAATCCTTAGAGTTTAATCAAGTTATTGCAGAGACCGATTTTCCTCTTCACGTAGGTAGCGATGAAAGTAATGTAGGCGCCTTAGTCGCAGACTCCATCCGTTGGCATTTAACAGAGTTGTCACCAAAAGAGCCTGTAATCTTTGCTATAGAATCAAATGGACTAGTTAGAGATCACATATTAGTTGGAGAAACAGGAAGAATTTCGGTTGCAGACGCCTTTAGTGTAATGCCACTTGGTGTTGGTAAAGACAATACTATGGGCTATCCATTAGTTTCTTTCTACGTTACAGCTGCGGAAATCAAAGACGCATTAGAAGTAACTACTAGTGTAGTTCCATTGAAAGGTAATGAGTTTTTCTTACATGTGTCAGGGCTTAAATATCAGTATAATCCAAACCGAATGTTGTTCGACCGAGTGACAGGTATCCAGCAGCTTATGCCTGATGGCTCTTATCAAACTCTAGATTATTCCGATAACAACACTCAGCTTTACCGAGTCGCAGCTAACTTGTACAACGCAACTATGATGACCTTAGTCGAAGATTTTACTAAAGGTATTTTGACTATTATTCCTAAAAATAAACAAGGTCAGCCGTTGGATAACTTGTCGCAGGCTTTAGTTGATTCGAGTAAAGAGGCTGGCTTACAAGAAACGAAACAATGGATAGCTTTAATCCGTTATTTGCAAAACCTGCCGGATTTAGATGGCAACCAAGTCGCAAATATCCCTCAATATTATAAAAACCTATCACCGAGAGTTATTTCTGAACCAAGTTGGAACCCATACAAACTGGTTAAAAATGGCAGTTCACTAACTTGGTTTGTTACTTTGCTTGTTTTAATCTTAATTAGCGCTATCGCATGGTTGCTAGTGAGAAAGGTTAGAAAATAGTAGGTAATAAAACAAGTTTGTCCTAGCTCCTGTTGGCTGATGAAATACTGAACTAGGAAATAGTAAATCAAGATACAAAGTGTACTCTACAAGGGTGCACTTTGTTTAAACGCATGTGCTCTTTATTTCTATTTAGATGCTCTTTACCTTTGCCTTAAAAAACGACTATACCGTTTTTCGGCAATAGCTCCTTCAGCACATAATACCTATGATAAGTAGCTGCTTGATAAAACTTATATACATCTAAATTTTTCCCCAACTCAGAACTGGGCAATCGATGAAAATCTCTTTTTTGTTGCTCCCAATTCTCTGAATCGTAATCAAGCGCTTCGTTTTGTTCAGAAGGAAACAAATCGCCACTGGTTATCGCGTCTTTCCATAATCCAATGCGTCCTATCCCCTTTTCATGACTAGAATTCATAGGTAATTCTGCCGATAAAATTTCCAGTATCTTATCTTTTACTCTGGAAAAACTAATTAAAGGCTGGGATTTAGGGTTATAGGCTTGAGCAAAGTTAACCAACAGATTAAACAGCTTTTCGCAGCCTTCGATATAAGTTTCCAAGTTGTTGCGTACTTCTGTTTTTCCGGTTTCTTCATGAGTAACTTGCCACTTTAAGTAGGGTCTATCGGGATAAGTCCCCACAGCACCGTGACCAAGAGCGCCAGAAAAGTCTTCTCCAATGCGGCTGAAAACTCGTCGCTTAACTTTAAGTAACCAATTGGGCGCGTATTTGGCAATAAATTTTGAATGTTTATTCTCCAAATAGGCCCGCATGGTATCGTCTTTCACATCTAGAGGAATTGGAGCGTGAACCTTGTTGTATCTTGAGCTTATGCCACTAAAGCCATAATGAGAAAACGTATCTGCATATACATGGCAAGCAATGCCCATTAAATGTAAGCCATAAGCTGATTTAGATGCATAATTAATATGATTTTCCAGCATTTGCTTAGCAATATTAGAATCTTTAACACAGACCAATTTTTGCTCAGAGTTGTCCCCTTCTCCACCTGGAAGGAAATGAAAAGGAGTCCAAACACGCCGTTGTTCAATTTGAGCCACGAGGCGATTTTTAATCACTTGTCCTGCGGTATGAGCCGTAGCTATACCATAAATTAAACCACCATCTGGATGGTACTTACTGTCGTGTTTCGTAGAGTCATCTACAAACTGTGCAGAATAAGCAATAGTTTCAGCTGCAGTAACATCAAAACCAGCCATACGAGCTAAAGCGTATGTGCCGTAATAATGCATATCAGTCTGCATACCCTACATCCCCTTGAGCTTTAAATCGCTGTAAACGTAAGAGATATTACTGATAACTAAATATAAAACAAGCCCAAATGTTGATTTTATTACACTTACTTACGTATCTATGGCAAAGCTAGGTCTAGGCATTTTATCTAACACTGAGTACAGCAGCATTACGACTATTGTGAGTGCTGCAGAAACAAAGAATAAAACGGTTCCCCCCCATAAATCTAATATGATCCCGCCGCCTAAAGGAGCAAATGCAAAGCCAAATTCATAAAATGAGGCTGCACCAAAATATGCTCCACGTAAGTGTTGAGGAGCAATTCTATCAATATGCACATTCATGCTTGGGAAAAGTATTGTTTCCGCTAAACTCATAACGACAACCGCACCAATCCATCCCCAATAAAACTCTAGTGGGTTTAGCGCAAACCAAACCTGTGATAAACACAACAAAACCAGTGCCATTTGAATTCGCGCAACCAATGAGTACTTAGCCATTACTTTGAGCAATATAAATTGGCTAGTAATGATGATCATTGCATTAGTGAAAATCAAAGAAGATATCAATTCTAGTAGGTTTGGCACTTGCTCACGAGTTAGATACTGAATTAACGAGCTATCCATTTGTGCATAAACAAACATACAAATGACGTTAGCTAGAATTAAGCACTGTAACAATCTATCTTGCAGCAAAAGCGCCAAGGTTTGTTTCATTCCAGATGATTCACTTTCCTCTGAATCACCTGCTTTACCAGCTACAGAAGTATTCTCTATAATCTGGTCTTTTGGTTCGTTAGCTGCAACTTGTCGTTTACTTTGATTCCTAAACCCTAGGTTGAGTAAGACCAATAGTACTGCGAAAGCGACAGTTGTAATGTAAAAGCTAGATTGTTCACCAGTAAGGCCGAGCCACACACCTATCATAGGACCCACAGCGCAGCCGACATTCACGACAAAGTACATTGATTGCATTGCTAATTCACGAGTACCAGCGTCATCGATAATATCGCCAATTAGCGCTGATGTTAAAGGTCGCCACAGAGCAGTAGCAATAGAACACAGAGTGATAACAACAACAAATCCAGCTACGGTATTCACATTAGCTAACAGAGCGAACGAAATAATATAAAGCATACCGGTAGCATACATAAGTTTGTTACGACCTATACGGTCAGACAACGAGCTTCCGATGAAACTAACAAACACAGACACTGTAGCAGCACTAGTTAGTACTAGACCAACTTGTGTAGCAGAAAGCGCAAACTTCTCATACAAGATCACAGCCAAAAATGGCCATACCATGTAAAAACTGCCGCGGGTAATAAATGAGCCAAACAACAAGATCCACATCAATGGTGGAAAGTGTTTAACTTTACTCAATGAAATGTCGTGTTGCATAAAGATTAATCCATTAATTTGGTTCACCAGTGTCGCTGATAAGTCAATGAAAATCCAGTAAAAAGTTAATATCTACAAGCGAATTTGTTAACTTCAAACAGGGTTTGAAACTTCTGTTTATTATTGCGATTTTCACTTGCACGCAGCGGCTTGTATCATTATCCTACTCCGCCTTTTTTTGAGTGATATCAGGAGTATTCATATGTTAGGTTTTGATTATGGAACCTCAAACTGTGCCATGGCCGTTATGTCAGACGGTAGCCCACAAATGTTGCAATTGGGTGAACATGGCAAATATATGTCGTCTTCCTTGTACTCCCCTAGTCGCGAAATAATAGTCAACTGGCTGCAAGAACATTTACCAGAACCAAGTAAAAACGCATTTGCTACTAAGCGAGCTTATCTAATAAGTCAGGGTAAAGAGGAGCTGTTAGACCTAAAACTCGACGGTATAGATACTCATTTATCTTTTGGTCAACAAGCACTTGCTAGATATTTAGACGATCCAGGCGAAGGCTATTATATCAAGTCACCTAAATCATTTTTGGGCTCTACAGGGTTAAAGCCACAACAAATAGCCTTCTTCGAACATGTAGTCGCAGCTATGATGTTAGAAGCAAAGAAAAATGCTGAACAATCACTACAAAGAGAATTAACACAGGTAGTAATTGGCCGTCCGATTAACTTTCAAGGGCAACATGGCGAAGAAAGCAATCAACAAGCGATTAGTGTATTAACAAATGCAGCTAAAGACATAGGTTTTAAAGATATTGAGTTTCAATATGAACCTGTTGCAGCAGGATTAGAATTTGAAGCAAGTCTAGATAAAGAGACCCGCGTGTTGGTCGTTGATATTGGCGGCGGTACAACTGATTGTTCTATGATTTTGATGTCTCCCGACAGAAAACTGCAAACCGACAGGAAACAGGACTTGTTAGGCCATAGTGGTAAACGCATAGGCGGAAACGACTTTGATATTCAATTAGCAATGAAAAAGCTAATGCCTAACTTAGGCTCAGAAAGTAAGCTTTTATCTGGTAAACCTATGCCAATTAAAAGCTATTTTAATGCTGTCGCAATTAATGATTTATATGCCCAAACACAGTTTTACAGTGCTGAAAACGGCCGTTTCTTAAAAGACTTAGTACTCGACGCTGCTGAACCTGACCTACTGCAAAGATTAATTCATGTTTACCACAATCGTTTGAGCTACCAATTAGTTAACAATGCTGAACAAGCAAAAATAGAGCTATCTTCCGAGCAAGATTGCCAACTTGACTTGTCTTACCTAGCAGAACAACTACAACAAGACATATCGCGTTTAGACTTTTTTACTGCTACAGAACGAGAGTTAAACTTAATCTCTGACTTAATGAAAGAAGCAACAGAACAGGCAGAGTCAAAACCTGACGTAATTTTTGTTACTGGTGGTACTGCACGTTCGCCTGTTATTCATGACTTTTTAAGTAATAGCTTCGAGCAAACTCCAGTTGTCGTCGGAGATCACTTCGGTTCAGTTACTTCGGGATTAGCACGCTGGGCTGATACTATTTTTAAATAGTCCAAAGAGTGACAAGGCTATAAAAAAAGCGGCTAACAAGCCGCTTTTTTTTAATTTTCTAGCGTTTCAGGCTCTGACTTTCCAGACCAAGCGTTAATTATTGCCTTAACCAAAGAAGCCAACGGGATAGCAAAGAACACTCCCCAAAATCCCCATAAGCCGCCGAAAAACAATACTGCAACTATGATGTATACAGGGTTTAAATCTACTGCTTCTGAAAACAATAACGGCACCAATAAGTTGCCATCAAGTGCTTGAATAACGCCATATGCAATTAATACAGCATAAAAATCTGGGCCGATACCGAACTGGAACAAAGCAACACCTATCACTGGTACAGTAACTACAGCAGCACCAATATATGGAATTAACACGGACAAACCCACTAACAAGCCTAACACTGCCGCGTAACGTAAATCCATAACGGCAAAAGCAATATAACTAGCTCCACCAACTATGATTATTTCTATCATCTTGCCACGAATGTAATTCATGATCTGTTGATTCATCTCAGTAGCAACCTGAGTTATTAGTCTTCGCTCAGCCGGTAAAACTTTTTTAAAACCCGCTAATAATTCAGCTTTGTCCTTCAGCATAAAAAAGACCATTAAAGGTACTAAAATAAGGTAAATGAGCAAAGCCACCACATTAGTTAAAGAGCTTGCTACCGCTTCAATTGTAGACTCAATAACTTGTACCATCTTAGCGTCTACATTCCCCAACATATTAGTAATTAAAGCTGGATCTAAACTTGGGTAAGTCTCAGGTAATGTATGAATAAATTCCCTCACTTGATGCATCATTTCTGGCAACTCTGTCACCAAAGATAAACTCTGCTGCCAAATCACAGGAATTGCCATAGAACACAAAGCGATAGCTAGTCCAACAAAAAGTAAAATAACAGTAGCGGTACTAACATTGCGATTAATTCCAAATTGGCAAGCTTTTCTTATTGGCCATTCCAACAAAAAAGCAAAAACAATAGCAACCAAAACCGGCGTTAAAAGTTTGCCAAAAAAACCTAAAATTAATGCGGTAAAGATAATTACCAACATCAGAGTTACAGCGCTAGGATCAGAAAAATTCTTGTGATACCACTGCTTTATTACTTCTATCATTGTTAGAACAGATCCTTAATCATCATTTGTGAGGGTAATTTGAGTATAATTTTCAAACGGTAATACTTGATAACGATAATTTTTATCATCAAGGTACGAGCAGAAATTGTATATGCTTATTTCATCATCTAACAAGAAGACTTTCGTATTATTTTTTATTAACGCCTGTTTTGCTTTAACGAATGCCAGCGGACATTTTAAGGTTCGACCATCAAACTGCATAGAATCATTAGATTAAATCAAAATATTTCTTCAATTATTTTACACAATAATTAATACTTAATAAGAGAAACTTCAAAAGGATAGATACTCTGTGTTCAGTCAACTTCCCGACAACCCAAACATTAAAGATATCAACGCCTACAAGAAAAAGATAAATTGGGGTGAAATCCCTTCTTTTTTCCATATCATCTCCAATGCAGTCGCGGAAGTGGAAGGCTTTATAACTTATGGCTTTGATAACGCTTATAAACGTATAACTAATCGTAAAAACTGGAACTATGAATTATTAGGATTACCACCTGAGATAGATTTAGCTAAGGTAGACCATATCGAGCAGCTTACTCCTGTGAAAAAACCTAGAATTTGTCTTTATCACGTTTTTAACTCTAATGGTTATGAACTTTTGGCATTCCCTTACGTCAAAGACACTGTTATTGACGAGTACCGAAAAGATGATCCCAATATGGAGTTTAAATATTGGGAGCCAACGGAAATGAAAACCTTAGTGCGAATTGCCCAGCTGCACAAATTTATAGCTTTCAATATAAAAAGTGGCGACGACGCTGATATGGCGTTGATTATCCATGCCCACCAGGTTGTAAATAAAGTAATAGCCATGCTAGAGCAAGAGGTAGATGTTTGTAAGATTAAAGGAACCACAATCAAGGATGCCTATAGCATTCAAAATGCAAACCCTGAGCAAGACGCCAACCAAGTCATTACGAGCCAAATCGATAATGACAGAGACAATGATTAGGCTTTTATGATCAAAAAATTAGCTGTAGCAATAAGTAGTGTTTTAATTAGTAGCTCTGTTTTATTTAGTGCAGATTCATTAGCCCGCTCCTATTCTGGTTTTTCCAGTGCAAATGAATTGCCTGACTTAGGAGCATCAGCTCTTACGGTATTGAGTATCGAAAAAGAAAAGAAATTGGGCGAAATTATCTACAATCAATTACGAGGTCAAGCTGCGGTTCTGCACGACCCGTTAATTATTGAATACGTTAATTCGCTGGGAAATCGTTTAGTTGCTCATTCACAAAACGTAAAATTTCCTTTCACTTTCTTTACTATTCAAAGTACTGAGATTAACGCCTTTGCATTTTATGGCGGACATATAGGCGTACATACAGGCCTTATTGCTTCTGCGGATACAGAGAGCCAATTTGCATCAGTATTGGCACACGAAATTGCTCACGTAACACAGCGACACTTAGCAAGAAGACAAGAAGAAGCAAAGCGCCAAGCTCCACTTACCTTAGCTGGAGTAATTGGTTCTGTGTTGTTGGCCGCCGTTAGCCCACAATTGTTAGTCGCGGGCATGATGACAACTAATGCATCAGCACAACAATCCCTGATTAACTTTACTCGAGGTAACGAAAGAGAAGCTGATAATATTGGTATGAACGTTTTGGCTACAGCTGGTTTTGACCCATACGCAGCTGCCGAATTTTTTGCCAAGTTACAAGAGCAACAAAGGTATAAAAATAAGTCTTTCCCATTTCTTATTACTCACCCTTTAGCAGATTCTCGTGTTACCGATGCAAGATTAAGAGCACAACAATACGACAAGCGCTTCTTTGCTGACTCGTTGGACTTCCTTATGGTCAACGCTAGGATACAAGCGAGATATCACAACGATAAAGAAAACTTAATTCCACTGTTAGAAGATGGAGTTAAACAAGCGAGGGGAAATAAACAATACGCAGCTAAGTATGCTTTAGCCATTGCCCTATTAGATAATAAAAAGCTAAAACAAGCCGAGGAGTTAATGAATGAACTCCATGCTTTAGACCCTGACAGCTTATATTTGCTAGATACTTATTCGGATCTGTATATCGCGCAAGAGCGTCCCGAAGAGTTTTTAGATGAATTGGCTTATGCCTACCAACTTCGTCCGAACAATTCTGTTGTTACATTAAATTACGCGAACGTTCTTATTGCTGCGAAGAAAATGGATAAAGCTATCCAAATTTTAGAATACTATTTATTGACTAAACCTCACGATTTTATCGCTATGGACTTATTACGCACTGCGTATAAAGAGTCTGAGAACATGTCTAGATACCATATAACAGATGCGGAATTTGCTGCTTTACGTGCCGATTATGCCACGGCTATTGCAGCAATTGACCGAGCTTTGATGACAATGACAGAAGAAGACAAAGCAGAGGTTGCAAGACTAGAGGCTTTAAAAATAGAATACCGCGCTAGACAAAAGTACATTAGAAATATTAGAGGAATTTAGTTAATGTCTATTCAAATCTTACACAATCCAAGATGTTCTAAAAGCCGCCAAACACTAGCTTTGTTAGAAGAAAATGGCGTTACACCAGATGTTGTCGAATATTTAAAAACACCACCTTCAGAACAAGAGCTTGCAGAAATAGTTAGCAAACTTGGGGTTAATGTTAGAGATATCATTAGAGTTAAAGAAACTGAGTATAAAGAAACTGGTGCAGACAACTCAGAACTAAGCGATACCCAAGTGATTGCGATTCTTGTTGCTAATCCGAAGCTAATTGAAAGACCTATTGTTATCAATGGTGATAAAGCCGCAATTGGACGTCCACCAGAAAACGTATTGGCCATCATATAATGTCATCTCCTTACATTCTGGTTCTTTATTACTCACGACATGGTTCTGTGCTAAACCTAGCTAAAGCCATAGCTAAAGGCATTGAAAAACAAGGGATTGAAGCGAAAATTCGCTCAGTAGGTGACAATGCTCAGCACAGCCAAGTAACAGTTGAAGAATTAGCAGAGTGTTCAGGACTTGCAATGGGTAGCCCTTGTCGATTTGGCATGATGGCTACACCATTAAAAGCATTTTGGGAGTCGACATCAACTTTGTGGTTATCCGGCTCCTTGATTGATAAACCAGCCTGTGTTTTCACTTCTAGTTCAAGTTTACACGGGGGCAATGAAGCAACTTTGTTAAGCATGAGTTTGCCTTTGTTACATCACGGTATGTTACTTGTTGGTACCCCTTACTCAGAACCAGAGCTTCATAATACAACAACTGGCGGTACTCCATATGGCGCGAGCCATGTATCTGGGTTAAAATCAGAACCTGAACTATCAGCCAGTGAAAAAGCAATCTGCGATACACTGGGTCAACGACTTGCAACCCTAAGCAAAAAACTTGGGTAAAGATTACCAAAAGAAGAGAATGCAAAAATTTAACAATATTGAAGAAGCATTTAAAAATGCTCCTATGGCGACTTTTGTTGCCCGCTTAAAACGAATAGGTCTAATCGGTTACCTTGGGTTAGTCGTTTACTACCCTATTCTTTTTACTAGTTTAAATGTAGATCAAACCCCTGCTTACATTCCATTAGCTATTTTCTGGCTGCCAATGTTATTTGCACTACCTGGACTGTTTAAACAAAATCCATACACTTATGCTTGGAGTAACTTTGTTTTAATGTGGTGTTATATGCATGGGTTGACCGCAATTTGGACGTATCAAGGCAACAAACTATTTATTGTTATTGAAATTGTGTTACTAACCTTAGCATTTATCGGTAATACCTACTTTGCTCGCTACCGCGGCAGAGAACTAGGCGTAGCTTTACCTAAGTTAAAAGAGCTAAGAGAACAAGAAAAGCAGCAGTTTGAACGAAACAAAGACTAATTTGCTGTTATCAAACATTTTCTAGAGCATAAAAACTTTATGCTCTAGTTTTCTACTTTTCGTGTTTAACCAACCAAGCATTTAAAATCTTAATCTGACCACATTTCTGCGCAGCGTAAGACAGTCTTATAGCATTGCTTAAAATTGTACTATCATCCCAATTCGTCATTTCACGAATTTCCGATAAACAATCTTGCGCTTCTTCAGTTAAATAACCTCGAACTTCTTTTTTTCCTTGCGCCGCTTTCTTATCTCTATACCTTTTTTGCTTTTCTGCATTGCTTAACGCTTGTTTTTTTTCCATATCTTTCTTTTTATTTAAAATAATTCACTGTTCAGAGTTGTTTAGCGTACAAGTGTTCGCTAAATTAGCCGCTAATTTTTTAAAGCGATACAAGTGATTTATGTTACAAAAAAATAGCTACGATAAAAACGATTTAATTGCATGTGGCAATGGTGAATTGTTTGGTGAAGGAAATAGCCGATTACCTTCTGACAATATGTTAATGATGGATCGCATCGTAAGCATCACTGAAGAAGGTGGTAAATACGGTAAAGGTGAAATCATTGCAGAGTTAGATATAACTCCTGACTTATGGTTCTTCGATTGTCACTTTAAAGGTGACCCTGTAATGCCTGGTTGCTTAGGTTTGGACGCAATGTGGCAACTTGTTGGCTTTTTCTTAGGTTGGTCTGGTGGTCCAGGCAGAGGCCGTGCATTAGGTGTAGGTGAAGTTAAATTTACTGGTCAGATTTTACCAACGGCTAAAAAAGTAACTTATAGAATAGATTTAAAGCGTGTTATCAAACGTAAATTATTTATGGGTCTTGCTGATGGTGTTGTGGAAGTTGATGGTAAGAAGATCTACGAAGCAACAGATCTTAAAGTTGGTTTATTTACAGACACGAGTTCTTTCTAAATAACCACACTATAGAATTACAAAAGGCTCGTTATTTACGAGCCTTTTTCCTTTATATTATTTATTTAAATAAACCTAAATTCTTATCGTCTATGGCTTCTCGCCATCCCCCTAACCACTGCGACTTAATATCTGAACTTTGATATGGACATGCTTCCCTTGAACGTCCGGTAATACCTGCTTTGTATCCTTGTGAATGTGCTCTATCTAAGCGATCACGTTTTTGTCTTTTCATAGGCAGATCTCCAAATATTTTTATTTTTCTTAATTTAGAATGTGAGTGAATAATCCCCACTAGTAAGAAATAGCTAATTACGCGGATGGGATCAACCATTTTTTGTCATTAAATTGTAATTTTTCCGTAAATAAAAATAAGCCCATGAGATCATGGGCTTTTTTTTTTATAAAATTTTGTTCTAAAAAACTTAGAAAATACGCCTTCTAAATACGGCTAAACCAAGCAGACTTAAACTCAACCAAATTGAGGTTAAAGCGCCTTTTCTATCGTCAGATTCTAGATCAATAGCTGAACAGTCATCAATTTGGCCATTAGTAGGTTCTAACAACACTGCTACTGCAACTTGCTCTTTTTCTATCTCACCAGTAACACTATCAACAATAGGCTGACCTAACGCATCTCTTCTATCTACACGCTTTAACGCTGTAGCGGCAATTTGATCACTGTTATTGATTGCTCTAGCTTCAACAATCTCAAACTCAGAGTTACATTCAATTAAATCGTTAAGGTCAAATAACTCTCTAGTCACTGAGTCATACAAGAAGCCATGCTCTCGTCTAACATCATCAGTTGTAATTTCATATTCGGCTACACCAACTATTCGACCTTCATCATTAATATCATAAGCCGTACTTTCAGCTTCTACATAAAAAGTCTCAGGCGTTTCAAGTTGCTCAGAACCTGGCGTATAAATGAAGAATTGCTCGTTAAAAGTACCATTTTGGAATGTTTGTAACGTACCAACAATAGTACCTTCATTATTGATTGAGGTCGCAAAGCCACCATCGTATGCTTCGTTATCAATAAACTCTAGAGTTTCTGAGTCTTGATATAAAAGAGGCATAGTCAGAAGTTGTTCTTCAGTATTACCTCTAAACACATGACCAAAGCCAACCGCTGTACCAGAGTCGTTTACTGATGTCATAGATGCTGTTAAACCTGTTGTAATACCGCTTTCAGGTTCAATTGCTAAGTCGTAAACTTCACTAGCTTCAACATTGCCATTAGCGTCAAGAGTCCAAACTACAGGTCTAACTTGGTACGAACCATCTGCATAAGTTTGCTGCCAAATACAAACCGACTCAGGTCTTAATCCACCGTCACAATTCTCTTCAATGCTGTCGATAAGCGATTGACTCATAGATACACTTGTATGACCTGCAACATAACCTGCATTACTTACATCTATAGCGTCTGTAACACCACCGTATAAATTATACTCTGGTTCAATCAATCTGACTCTTTCATTTGAAGTCGTGTAAACAACAGCTCTTCTCTTATAGTCTCGTTGCCACATCTTAATTTCTTCAGAGTCATCAACATCTTCACCTGTTGGTCTGTGGAAAATAGTTGAATAAGCACCTGTAACTTGCCCTACAGCAATACCTTGTGAGTTCATTGCTCGCAGAGCTTCAAAGTTACTGTCTGTATAAGAGTTTATTTCCGGGTCAAAGAAATCGACCAAGTGCAAGATATTTGCTGAATCTGCAGTGTTTATAAAGGATTTAGAATCACCTATCTTTTGAAATAGTTCACTATTGTCATTTTGACCTAGTGCAACTTTAATACAAGCTGATGAAAATGCATCAAAATCACCGCTTGCGATTTCATCTTCAAACACACCACAAGGTGTACCGTTACCCGCTAATACAGATAAATAGTCTTCTAAGTAATATGAAAAGTTAAAACTATCTCTAGTAACACCTAATAATTCACCATTGTCGCTAAGTCCTTGAGCAAAATGGTGACGGTATTCTTCTGAAGGAGTTACTTCGTTTACTATGTATCTAGCAGCTAACGCATCCTGACTAGAAAGAAAAATACCTGAAAGAATCGAAATGGTTAACAGTCTGTATTTCAAAATCTACTACCTAATTATTTTATTGTATGGCTTCTAGCTCTTCCCAGCGAGAAAAAGCGGTTTCGAGCTTCGACTCCAAGTCAGCTAAATGGTTCAATTGCTTGTTGGTAAAATCACTGTCTTGTTTAAAGAAATCAGGTGAGTTGACCTGCATCTGCAACTCTTCTATCTGAGTTTCAAGCTCTTCTATCAATTTGGGCAACGATTCTAACTCTCTCCCCTCCTTGTATGAAAGCTTTTTCTTCACATTATTCGACTTTATTGGTTTTTTATCAGTAACATCGGCTTTAACTTTAACAGGCTCCGGTTTAGCAACTCGAGCTAGATAGTCTTGATAATCTTGAAAACCACCTACAATTTTATTGATCCTTTGGTTTCCTTCAAAAGCCCAAATTGAGGTTGCGGTATTGTCGATAAACTCTCTATCGTGACTAACCAATAAAATAGTGCCTTCATAATTAGCGACAAGTTCTTCTAATAGCTCTAACGTTTCTACGTCTAAATCGTTAGTTGGCTCATCGAGGATCAGTAAATTTGAAGGTTTTACGAACAGCTTTGCAAGTAATAATCTATTCTTTTCACCGCCAGAAAGTGCTTTCACAGGCGTTCTTGAACGAGCAGGAGGAAATAAGAAGTCTTGCAAATAACCCAGCACATGTCTTGAATTACCATTAAACATGATCTCTTGTTTACCATCAGCAACATTGTCTTGTACTGTTTGCTCTTCGTCTAATGCTAATCTATGTTGATCAAAATAAGCGACCTGTAGGTTTTCGCCAACTTTTACTATTCCATCATCTGGCTTGAGCTGCTCTAGCATTAACTTTATTAAAGTAGACTTACCAATACCATTGGGGCCAACAAGAGCAATTCTTTCTCCTCGCATAACCAGCGCGGAAAAATCACTAATTAACGGCTTACTTTTAATTGCGTAATTAATATCTTGAACTTCAAAAACTTTCTTAGCAGACTTTTCACCTTGTTGTACCGACATTTTAGCCGTTTTAGGGGCATCCAATCTTGCTTTACGCTGCTTTCTTAAATCTTTTAATGCTCTTACTCGACCTTCATTTCTCGTTCTACGAGCTTTAATTCCTTGTCTGATCCACACTTCTTCTTGTGCCAACTTCTTATCAAACAGCGCATTTTGCTGCTCTTCTACTTCTAGCAGCTTTTGTTTTTCGACTAAATAGTTCTCATAGTTACCTGGAAATGACACTAGCTTGCCTCTATCGAGATCTATAATTCTGCTAGCTAGCGCTCTGATGAAGGCTCTGTCGTGAGAAATAAAAATAATAGCGCCGGCAAAGTCCTTTAAAAACTTTTCTAACCAAGCAATTGCATCAATATCTAAGTGGTTTGTCGGTTCGTCCAACAATAAGATATCAGGCTGTTTAACTAAAGCTTTTGCCAATGCTACTTTTCTGAGCCAACCGCCAGAAAGTTGATCTATTCTTTGTTCTGGTTCTAAAGCTAATGTTGATAAGGTTTGTTGAATTCGTGTTTCCAAAGTCCAGCCGTGACATTGGTCTATTTGCTGTTGGATGGACTCAAGCTTTGATAAGACTTCAGGTTGTTCAGCCACTTGTAACGATAATTCATTAAACTCACTAATTAATGCTTGTACATGGCTCAAACTCTCAGCAACAAAGTCAAACACAGTGCCTGATTGTCCTCTTGGCGGATCTTGCTCAAGTCGAGCAACGGTAACTTCGTTAACAAATTGAACTTTGCCATCGTCAAGAGTTTGTTGGCCATCAATAACTTTGAGTAAAGATGATTTACCAGCTCCGTTTCTTCCCACAATACAAACGCGCTCGCCTGCATTAAGTTGAAAATCCGTATGATCTAATATTGGGTGAGTGCCGAATGCCAACTGGGCATTACTTAGTCGAACTAATTCCATAAAACTCTATATATTGTTTAATTTGTTCTTGTTGAAACGGCCAAAACAAGGCTTGTTGCGCTTGTTCTGCCATCAAAACTGGGATTTTATCGCCATATGATTCAACGAGCTGATCATCGTCAATTATATCAACCAGCTCGTATTCTAATTCCATAGCTTCTAACAGCGTTTTTGCTACTTCACACAAATGGCAACCATCAGTAGACAGCAAAAAAAGTGTATTAGCCATTTAAAGTTAGCTTCCAACAATGGTGTATTTTACTGTTGCGCTTAAAGTCATCAGGCAGTGTTTTACCCTTAATGTCTTCAACTTTGAAGCCCATTTCTTCAACCACTTCTTGATCCAATTTAAAATTACGCAAATTGTTCGAGAACAAAACTGTTCCACCTGGATTTAAACGTTCTTTCACCATGGCAAGAATTTCACTGTGGTCTCTTTGCACATCCCAAGTTCTGGCCATGCGCTTTGAGTTTGAGAAACTTGGAGGATCTAAAAAGACTAAATCAAAAGTTTGATTTGCTTTTGATAACCAATCTAAACAATCAGCACGTACAAACTCATGTGCTCTTCTATCGATGTGATTCAGTTTAAAGTTATCCTCTGCCCAATCTAAGTAAGTGTTAGACATATCAACACTAGTTACCTTAGATGCACCTGCTAGTGCGGCATGCACTGACACACTGCCGGTATAACAGAACAAGTTCAATACAGATTTATCCTGCGCCCAAGAAGCGAATAACTTACGGGTTTGTCTGTGATCTAAAAATAAACCCGTGTCTAGGTAATCGTGAATATTCACATAAAAACGAGCGTCAAACTCAGCAACACTAAAACGACTATGTCTTGTACTTTCTTTTTCGTATTGCTGTTTACCTTTTTGTGACTTACGAACTTTTAACGAGAAGTCTTCACCTGATAAGTTAAATTTTTGCTGAAGAATACTAATCACATCAAGCAAACGAATTTCCGCCATTTTGGCATCGACTGATTTAGGAGCTTGATACTCATATACCACAATCCTACCGTCATAATAGTCAACAGCAACATTGTACTCAGGAATATCAGCATCATAGATACGATAACAACCGATATTTTCTCGCTTAGCCCATTTGGCCAACTTCTTAATGTTCTTATCAACTCTATTTGAGAAAGCCTGACCGTCTTTACTTAAGAAATAGTTACTTCTATCTATTTCATCAGGCAAGTCGCACTGCTCCGGTGTTAGCGCATAATTAGCTAATACCGTTTCAATCTGACCATTTTTAAGCTTGTATTCTTTACTCTTTTGTAAACGTAGAAGTTTTAACAATAGCGTTTGGCCAGTTAATAAACTTACATGCCAGTTAACGAAGTTCTTCTTGAAATTCAGACCTAAGTTTTTGAACAAACTTATCAATGCAACCGAATCACCAATACGTTCACCATACGGAGGGTTAGATACTATCCAGCCAGGTTTAATTGATTTTGCCACTGTTGCATTAACAGCATCTTGCTGACCTAACGTAATGATGTCTGATAATCCCGCAGCACGGATATTGTTTTCTGCTTTGTCTAATACATACTTGGAAATTTCAAAACCAATAAACTCAGTCGAGCATGACTTTTCTTGCTGTTTAACTTCGTCTCTTAGCGCTTGGTATTTAGCTACATTAAATTCTGGGAAGTTTTCAAATGGGAAAAAGTTTTTGTTAAGTCCAGGAGCTTTATTCATGTGCATATTTGCAGCTTCCATTAACAAAGTACCTGAACCAGCGAACATATCTACGAAAGGAGACTCTAAATCCCAGCCACTTCGTTTTATGATCGCAGCTGCAAGATGTTCTTTTAATGGTGCTGCGCCCTGCTCAGTTCTATATCCGCGACGATGCAATGATGTGCCTGAAAAATCTAAGTAAATACGACACCTGCCTTTAAACAATCTAGCCTGAACTGTTAGATCTGGATTTTCCTTATCAACGTCTGGTCGTTTACCCATTTCTTCACGTAAATTATCAACGATTGCATCCTTGACTACTAAAGCACCAAACTGTGTATTTCTTATACTTTTGTCGGTTCCAACAAATTCTACGGAAAAAGCCTTACTTTTTACAAAGTACATAGGCCAATCCAAGCCTAAAACACCATTGTAAATATCATCTTTATTATTAGCTTTAATGTCAGCTAACTGCCTCAAGACTCTGGTCGCTAGTCGGCTCCATAGACAAATTTTGATTGCAGTTAAAAAGTCGGCTGAAAAATGCACAGACTGCATCTTCTGGCTAACTTCTGTAGCTCCGAGTTGCGTCAGTTCATCTGCTAATAGCGGTTCAATTCCCGCAGAAGTAAGTGCGATATAATTAGACATGAATTTAATAATTTAGAAATTTGAGGTTTATTATAGCAAAATTAATCGAAAGGCCTATTTTTTTAAATTTATTTTTAAAAATATGCTTGCATTACAAAAATATGTCATTACTATACGCACCTCGTTGAGACATAGAGTCGAAGCGAAATAGAAAGATGTTGATGCGGGATGGAGCAGTCTGGTAGCTCGTCGGGCTCATAACCCGAAGGTCGTTGGTTCAAATCCAGCTCCCGCATCCAAATTTACAAATACCAGTTTGTAATTTTAAATATCTTTTTCATTACGATTTTAAAAATCGTGACCCCTATTGATGCGGGATGGAGCAGTCTGGTAGCTCGTCGGGCTCATAACCCGAAGGTCGTTGGTTCAAATCCAGCTCCCGCATCCAAAAATTTTAAATTTTGTAGTATTTCAAACTACACATCCTATTGATGCGGGATGGAGCAGTCTGGTAGCTCGTCGGGCTCATAACCCGAAGGTCGTTAGTTCAAATCTAGCTCCCGCATCCAAAAATTTAAAATATTGTAGTATTCCAAAACTACAGGCCCCTATTGATGCGGGATGGAGCAGTCTGGTAGCTCGTCGGGCTCATAACCCGAAGGTCGTTAGTTCAAATCTAGCTCCCGCATCCAATTCCTTATATACCAAAAGTTAAATTAAATAAGATATGTTACGAACAACCGTCAGTTGTTAGTTTTCTGTTGATTCAGAGAGCGGGTTTATAACCCGAAGGTCGTTAGTTCGCTATTTATTCAAAAGACGTAGCTCCCGCATCCAATTCCTTATATACCAAAAATGAAATTAAATAAGATATTTTAAGTACGACCTTCAGTCGTTAGTTCGCTGTTTATTCAAAAGACGTAGCTCCCGCATCCAATTCCTTATATACCAAAAATGAAATTAAATAAGATATTTTAAGTACGACCTTCAGTCGTTAGTTCGCTGTTTATTCAAAAGACGTAGCTCCCGCATTTAATTCCCTATATATCGTTAAATTAATTAAGATATGTTACGAACAACCGTCAGTTTTCTGTTGATTCAAAGAAACCTAGTTTTTAGGTATTAAAAACGATAAATGATCGAGTAGTAAGAACGCCCTTCGTCGTTACTTTGCTAACCGCCCTGAAATGGCAGCCGTCACCAGCTAGTTTGTTTAAGTCAAAATTAATAAGTGACTAGATTCAATATTTAAAGCTAGAAATTGAAGTTTCGATTTCCGTATACTTACTAACTAAAGCAACCCCCAACCTTTTCATTAACCGCAATATTTCGACTATTCATCGAAATTTATAACCTCCTTAATAAAATTTATCTTTATACTAGAATGGAATAATTTCATTTTTTTTGATAATTTCACTCCACACGCAATTTAATTTAGTTAAAGTTGTACTACTAGGATAATAATGAAACGTTTTTTAGCCTTGGCTCTTGGTTCTGCTTTTTTTAGCAACAGCATATCTGCAGGATGTTTAAATCAAGATCCGGCCTTTCACATACCTAAAACAAACAAAGAAATAAAGGTAGATGCCGATTTAAGCGACCCTGCTTGGCTGCAAGCGCATAGAGTTGAGGTAAACAACGTGACTTGGCCTGATGAAAACGTTCCAGCTCCCGTTCGCACCGAAGCTTTCATAATTGAAGATGGCGATACTCTTTATGTTGCATTTAAGGCTTACGACCCAAATCCTGAAGAGATAAGAGCATTCTTAACCGACAGAGACAGTAACTGGGGTGATGACAGAGTTGGGATAAAAATTGATACCTATAATGACAGTGCATTGGCTTATCAGTTTTTTATTAATCCACTTGGCACACAAACTGACGCAATTGAAAATGAATTAACTAAGAACGAGTATGACTCATGGGATGTTATTTGGGATTCCGCTGGGAAAATAACTGATTTTGGTTATGTTGTAGAAATAGCAATTCCACTAAGAGCACTAAATTTCAATGACGATTTGGATATTCAAAGCTGGGGCATGGAGCTAGTTCGCTTCTATCCAAGAAATCAAGAAGTCCGTATTTCTAATACTAACATCGACCAAGATAATGCTTGTTGGATTTGCCAAATGGTAACCGTTACTGGGTTTGAAGGTGCGAAACAAGGCCATAACCTAACTATAGTGCCAACCATAGTGAGTGGTACATCTGAAGAAAGAGATCTTCCAGATAACAGAGAATGGCAAGAAGAGAGAAATACTGATTTAGGCTTAGATGTAAAATGGGGTATAACGCCAGATATAACTTTAGATGCAACACTTAATCCAGACTTTTCTCAAGTTGAAGCAGACTCTGGTCAACTAAATGTAAACACTACCTTTGCTTTATTTACTGAAGAAAAACGTTCCTTTTTCTTATCTAATAGGGATTATTTTGACACCCCTGTTGACTTGATTTACACCCGAAATATTAATGATCCTGATTACGGTGCGAAAGTGACAGGGAAACTTGGAAACCACTCTTTTGGCGCTTTTGTAGCTAACGACGCTTCAACAACTTTCCTTATGCCAGGTAATTTGGGCTCAAATATTTTTGAAGTAGATGAAAAAAGTGTTAACGGTGCATTTAGATATCGATATGCGGTTAATGATGAGTTAGCTTTTGGGACAACAACAACAGTTCGAGACTCAGACAGCTATCATAACTATTTATACAGCTTTGATAGTAAATATAAACCGACAGAAAACGATACTTTTGACTTCCAATTCATGTCATCAGATACCGAAATGACAGACGAATTGATCGCTGCTTTAAAAGCCGACGCCAGCAATGAACAAAAGTTACGAGTTGAGAGTGTTAATACAACAGACCAATCATATAGACTTTCTTATCGTCATGAGAATAGAGATTGGTTTTTTAAAGCTTCTCACAACAACATAGGCGAAGACTTCAGAGCCGATTTAGCTTTTTACAACAACGCAGATCATACTAAAAATGTCATTGGTGGCGGCTACACTTGGCGCGGTGACAGCACTACCTGGTACAACCGCTACGAATTAGAAGGAGACTGGGATAGAACAACTGCTCAAGACGGTGAACAAATTGAACAAGAAGGCGAAATGTTCTTAACAATTTGGGGACCAAAACTAGCATTGATAAGGCATGGTATCGTAGTTAGAGATCGAGTAGCTGGTCGTATAGATGATTCACTTCTGACCCTTAAAAATAATTCAGTTAGTTTTACCGAAAGAGAGTTCCACTCTTGGTCTCATTTTAAACCAACAACTAATATTTGGACTGGTCTTTTTGTCCGTATTGGTGAAAACATAGACTACGATAACCAACAACTAGCAGACAGTTTGAGAATCGAACCTCATTTAGATTGGAACTTTGGTAAACACCTAAAAGCTGATCTGACCTATCGTTATAGAAACTTGTCCAAACAAGGCGGTGGTAACTTGCTAACAGCGAGATTAGCTGACGTTAGATTCACATACCAGTTTTCAATTCGCAGCTTCCTTCGCTTTTCTGCGGTTTATCAGAATATAGATCGTAACTTATCTAACTATAACGAAGATATTAGAGATGATTACAATAGTAACTACAAAAGCATAGACGCACAGTTACTTTATTCTTATAAGTTAAACCCACAAACATTGTTATTCTTAGGTTACTCCACTGGAGGCTACGAAGACGATGAACTTGACGAAATTACCCAAGATACTCGTAGCGTCTTTTTAAAGTTAAGCTACGCTTGGCTGTTATAAATTCAATCATTAAAATTCACACATACGGGCTCTATTCAAAGCCCGTTTTCTTTCTACTCGTTGTTTTGAATGCATGATTTCCATGCAAACGAATTCAAATAAGAGTAATTACTTTATTTTTTCAAATTTGTGCTACTTTTTTAAACAGCTCTAATTATTGTTATTTAAGGAAGCACAACTATGAGTCTGTCGAAAAAATATTTAAAGAGTAAACCCATTTGTAAAGTCACATTTAAAATTTTAAAACAAGAATGTAATTCTGCTGAAAGTGTCGCTTTAGCGGGTGACTTTAATGATTGGCAAGAAACGCCAATGAAAAAGCTCAAATCTGGTGACTTCACTTTAACGCTGGATTTGCAAAAAGACACAAGATATCAATTTCGCTACAAGTTAAATGAAAATACATGGGAAAACGATTGGCATGCTGATGAATACATCCCATCACCAATCAGCATAGAAGATAACTCTGTTGTTGTAGTGTAAGCCAATTTGATCTGTTAGGTTTGTCTCTGATGACAAACCTAACTATTGGTTATTCGCTAAATACCACCCTACCCGTCAAAGTAGACTGTTTCACTATAGCAAACTTAGTTTTTCATCGAGTTGTTGTTCTGTTATTTCTCCTCTTTGAAACGACAACTCCACTAGTAATATATTTCGCGTCCTATTTAACACAGATAAATATAAGTTAGCTTTATAATTGTGAGTTCGTTTTAAATTGATCACTTGTACGTTTAAATCACTTAACCCTTCGCCAGATAAATTTTTACTGACAATATTTTGCATTAAAAAAGCATCCAAATAATCAGGATAAGGAAGTTGGTTTTTTGCATAAAACTCACTTTTTAGCTCATTATCATCCGGAATTTCATTGTAATATTCTATTAACTCTTCCGTATAATCATAACAAGCATCCACCGCAGTCACTGAAGAATTCAAAAGTTTAATAACATCTTGTTTTTCTTTTTTATCCGCTTCGTGATTGGTAATTGAAATAGCCAGTAGCACGCCAACTAATGTGGCAATCAAAGTTAAAAAATAATTAATGCTCAAACTATAACGTTCAGTAAATTCGTTAAACTTGGGCAACAAAACAAATGTGCTTAGAAAAACCAAGCCAATGGTAGCAACTATGTAAAACATTCAATCTCTCGATGGCTATCTATTGAAACATAATCTAAATTAACTTTGATACGAGTAGTTCATAAGTTCAGCAATATGCTTGTGTGAAGCTGGTGCTATCTGCACAAACTACTCTTTAGGAGCAGTTGCTAATACACCTAGCTGACTTTGATTATCCGCAACAAATTTATTTAAGTTAGGATAATCCGAAAAATCGTATAGATTCCTGAACTGCGTCCATTCAACAAGTACTAATAAGCTTATTGCTAAGTAGTTCCAAGTAGCAAACGAGCCTTTCACCACTTCTTGCTCAAGCACATCAAAACTGATCTTTTGTCTTTCTCGTTGGATATTAAAGTATAGTTTGTCGGCTGATGTATCTATCTCACTACGTCGCATTATCATCATGTTTACTAAAGAGTCATTACATGAATCTATTACAGCCAATAAGTTCTGCTGAGCAAAGGACAGGCCTGTAAAACCATACTGTTCAACTAAATAACGATAGATTAATCCTGAGTCGTAAAGCGCATTCGTTCCTTCTAAATTACTATCAGTAAGCATTGGGATCTTTAACGTTGGATTTAATTTTTTAAGCGCTTCCCTGTCTTCACCGAAAATGTTCAAAATTTCATACACATAGTCTGTTTCAGCTAATAAAATTTTCAAACGTCTAACATAGGGAGATGTATCAGAACCATATAGTTTCATTGTTATTCCTTAATAAATAGTGCATGAATATATCTAGCCATAAGACAGTAAGGTGTCTTACGGCTGTACTCTAGCTCTTTTTCTATTATTTTTTCTAACTTGGTTTGCCAGTGACTGATGTCACGCATATTATCGTGAAAGCAGCGTACACCAGAAATGTACTGCTTAGTTAGTTTTAAAGAGTCAGCCCAAGCAAAAACAAGATCAGGTTCTAACGCTGACTGTGGATTTAGCTTTACGACTTTTTTGGCTTTAAGACCTGCGTCTATATATTCAAAATTACCGTAACAAAGGTTGCTGTACATCTGTCCGATGGCATTGTAAAACATCAAAGAAATAGCGCCTTGAGGCTTACAAAAGTCAGATAAAACAGCGAAAGCTTGCTCAGGGTCCTCTAGCCACTCAAAAACGGCGTGACAAAGAACTAAATCATATTGTTGTTCGAGTACTTGAGGCAAGTTCTGCAAAGGTTGATGGATATAGGTTAAATCGTCCAAGCCTTGCTCAAGTGCATTTTGTTCAGCAAGCTCTAACATTTCTTTTGAAATATCTGCAATAGTGACATGGTGACCCATAGCAGCAAGTTGCAAAGCAATCTGCCCTTGCCCTCCCCCGATATCAAGAATGGTCAGGTTGTTTTTGTCTGCTAAATATTCGCGAAGATCTCTCAATAAAACGGCTTCTCTTACTTTACCCTTGCTACTACCATATATATTGTTTTTAAAAGTTCGACTATGGCTATCAAAGTTCTGATCTTGTGTACGTTTTGACATGTTTATCTAGCGGCAATTTAAACTGGGTTATGGATATCAATAAACTGAACATTTACAGCAAATTTATCTGCTAAATGTTCACCTACTGTTTTTACACCATAGCGCTCAGTTGCATGGTGTCCAGCAGCAATAAAGTCAATACCTAGCTCTCTCGAGCTGTGAATAGTTTGCTCAGATGCTTCACCAGTTAAAAATACATCAACACCAAGCTCTGCAACTTGATCTATGTAACTTTGCCCACCGCCTGTACACCAAGCAACAGACTTTACCAGTTCATTTCTAGCGTCACTTACTAGCGGTTCTCTTTGCAGTACATTATGAAGATCTTTAGCAACTTCGTTTAGTGGCTTTGCTTCAGCATACTCACCACGCATAATAATGCCCTCTGGTTCAAACTCTTCAGCAGCTCGAATGTTAGATAATCCTAATAATTTACCAATTTGAGCATTGTTTCCCAGTTCACTATGCACATCTATCGGCAAGTGGTAAGCAATCAAACTCATATCATTTAGTAGTAATTTACCTATGCGATTTTTTTTCATCCCTACAATAGGGTAAGCTTCGCCTTTCCAAAAATAGCCATGGTGAACTAAGATAGCATCCGCACCTTGTTCAATAGCAGCGTCAATTAGTGCTTCTGAAGCAGTCACACCAGTCACGATTTTATTTATTTCCTGCTTGCCTTCAACTTGTAAACCATTTGGACAGTAATCTTTGATCTGCTTTGCGTTAAGCAAGGTGTCTAAATAGCTAATTAATTCAGTTCTTAATACAGGCATGGCTTGTCTCTTTCATTATTTCTATCGTCAAATTGGCAATTATCTTTTAGAGATTGCAAAGTGGAAAATACTCACCCCACAAGCAAATTCTAAAAACGCTGATAGTTTACCTATTTATAACACTGTTGCGAGAAAGAAATAGCGTCAATGCTAAAATCCTACGAGATATAGACCTTATCTAACGCCATTTTGGACAAAAACCGTAAGCATCTGTTTAAATAGTAGCCAACCGTTTATGAAAACTTGCTATAGCAGAAAATTCTTTGTATAAAAGACGTTCAACTTTTGATTGAAAACAATTAGGTATATCACATGAGCAATTTAGACAAAGATCAAGTATTGTCTGATTTTACAGCAGCTTACAAAGCGGCGCACGGTAAAGAGCCACAAATTGAAGCAAAAAGCGGCTGGTTCAGTGTAGATGGCGGCAAGAATATTCGCTTAGCTGCACTAGCTGAAATGGCAGCTGAATTATCAGGTGGCGCTCCAGCAGCTCCGGCAAAAGAAGAAAAACCAGCAGCGAAAAAAGCAGCGCCAAAAGCTAAGAAAGCGGCAAAGCCTGCAGCTAAACCAGCAGAGAAATCAGTTGGTTATAAAGTTGTTAAAAAAGGCGATGGATTTGGCCCTGCAAACTATTGGTTGGACTATCTATCAACACTAGGTACAGATTGTAGAACTCCACACGGTTTCTACTGATAAAACAGCCGATAAAAGTAATTGATATTAAAAAGCCCGCATACAGCGGGCTTTTTTATTGTTCTTTTTCAAGCATAGACAAAGGCATTAATATAAAAAACCCTAAACATAAGTTTAGGGTTTTAATGAATAACACTATTTATCTTGTTCGACTAGTTTAGCTGTACCAACTTCAACTCGAGCTTTTAATTTTTGCCCAGGTCTAAAAGTTACAACTCGTCTTGCAGAAATTGGAATATCTTCCCCTGTCTTAGGGTTTCGGCCAGGTCGAGATTTCTTTTCTCTCAGTTCAAAATTACCAAAACCTGATAACTTGACCTGCTCGCCTTTTTCCAGAGTTTCTCTGACTTTCTCGAAAAAGTCTTCAACCAAATCTTTCGCATCGACTTTATTCAGACCGACTTTCTCAAACAAATGTTCTGCGATTTCTGCTTTGGTTAGTGCCATAGTTTAATCCCTCAGGGTTGCGCTAAATTCTTGTTTCAAAGTACCGATAACACGTTCCATCGTAGCATTAATGTCTTGCTCTTCTAATGTTTTCTCAACATCTTGCAACACAAGTGAAATTGCTAACGACTTATAACCTTGCTCAATACCTTCACCTTGGTATACATCGAACAAGTTTAGGTCAACTAATTGATTTCCGCCAACTTTTTCTATCGATTTTAGTAAATCTCCAGCATTTACTTTATCTTCTACAACTACAGCAATGTCTCTTCTGTTCGACGGGAACTTAGATACAGGCGCAGCTTCAGGTAAATTACGCTGGTTCATTTCTGATAGAAGCAGTTCAAAAACAAATGTTCTGCCATTCAAGCCTAGCATCTTTTCAGCTGCTGGGTGAACTGCACCTAAATAACCAACTAACTTTTCACCACGATAAATAGCTGCTGATTGACCTGGGTGTAAAGCAACACAAATTGGATCATCAGACGATACAGGGACAAAACGGAAGTTTGAGGCATCAACACATTTTTCAATTAACGCTTCAACATCTGCTTTGGCGTCGTAAAAATCAACCGCACGAGCTTTCTCTGTCCAGTGTTCACCCATTACAGAACCAGTGATAGCACCTGCAATCATAGCTTCTTGGCGAATGTTCATTTCTGCATTTGTATCAGGAACAAAACGTAAGCCAGTTTCGAATAAACGAACACGAGACTGTTGTCTGTTTTGGTTGTAAACAACTGAAGGTAATAAACCAGACCACAAGCTCACTCTCATTACAGACATATCAGCTGAAATTGGGTGAGGCAGAGTTAATCCTTCTTGATGTGGGAATAACTTTTCTTGAACTTTAGGGTCAACGAAGCTGTATGTGATCGCTTCTTGATAACCGCGGTTTACTAATAATTCAGCGAAAGAAACTCTTTCAACCTTTGCTTCTTGACGAACTGGCATAGATAAAGACGCTGTAGGTGCAACATTTGGAATATTGTTGTAACCATAAACACGTGCCACTTCTTCAATTAAGTCTTCTTCAATATTGATGTCAAAACGGAATGAAGGAGACGCTGCGTGCCATTCCCCTCCATTAGAATCAGAGTTTTTAAACTCAACATTTAAGCCTAAACGACTAAGAATAGTTGTTACTTCTTCGTCAGCAACAACGTGACCTAATAGACGGTCTAAACGAGTACGACGTAAAACAATAGCTTTTTGCTCTGGTAACTTGTCTTCTGCTACAGCTTCAACGATAGGACCAGCTTCACCACCTGCAATTTCTAATAACAACTGAGTTGCTCTTTCCATTGCTGTTTTCTGTAGTTCGTAATCAACGCCACGCTCATAACGGTGAGACGCGTCTGTGTGTAAACCGTAAGAACGAGCTGTACCTGCCATTGCTACCGGGTTAAAGAATGCACTTTCTAACAATACATCTTTAGTTTCAGCAGTCACACCTGAGTGAAGACCACCAAATACACCAGCAATTGCTAATGCTTTATTATGATCGGCAATAACTAATGTATTTGCAGATAATTCAACTTCTGTTTCATCTAACAGCGTAAGCTTTTCGCCCTGCTCTGCCTTACGTACCTTAATGCCATCTTCAATTTTTGCTAAATCAAAAGCATGCATTGGGTGACCTAGTTCCAATAAAACGTAGTTTGTAATATCAACAACAGGGTCAATTGAACGAATACCGCTACGGCGTAACTTTTCAGACATCCATAGTGGCGTCTCTGCACTTAAATTAATGCCTTTAATTACTCGACCTAAATATCGTGGACAAGATTCTTCATCCACTAGTTCAATAGATATTTTGTCATCAATTGAAGGTGCAACTTCTGCAACTTCAACAGGATTCACGTCAATGTTATTTAGTACACCAACTTCACGAGCCACACCGGCAATACCTAAACAATCACTGCGGTTTGGTGTTAAATCAATCTCAATAATATTGTCATCAAGATTCAAGAATTCACGAATATCTGTACCAATTGGTGCATCAGCTGGTAATTCTAAGATGCCATCTGAGTCATCAGCCATACCTAGTTCAGAGAAAGAACAAAGCATACCGTGTGAAGGAGCGCCTCTTAGCTTAGCTTTCTTAATTTTGAAGTCACCAGGTAACACTGCGCCAACCATAGCTACTGCTACTTTTAGACCTAAACGACAGTTTTTCGCACCACAAACAATGTCTAGTAACTCGCCGTCGCCAGCTGTGCCAACGTTAACTTTAGTAACTTGCAACTTGTCCGCTTCCGGATGCTTGCCACACTCAACAACTTCACCAACTACGACGCCAGTAAACTCAGCTGCTGCTGGCTCAACACCATCAACTTCAAGACCAGCCATAGATAGCTGCTCACTTAAATCATTTGTATTAATTGTAGGGTTTACCCACTCGCGTAACCACTTTTCACTAAATTTCATCTTGTGGGCTCCTTATTTGAACTGCTTTAAGAAACGAAGATCGTTTTCGAAGAAGGCACGTAAATCATTTACGCCATAACGCAACATAGTTAAGCGCTCAACCCCCATACCAAAAGCAAAGCCAGTATATTCTTCAGGATCGATGTTTACTGCGCGAAGTACATTAGGGTGAACCATGCCACAACCTAATACTTCTAACCACTTGCCGTTTTTACCCATTACATCAACTTCCGCTGATGGTTCAGTGAACGGGAAGTAAGAAGGTCTAAAACGAACTTGTAAGTCTTCTTCGAAAAAGTTTCTTAAGAAGTCATGTAAAATACCTTTTAACTCAGCAAAACTTACGTTTTTATCAACCATAAGGCCTTCCACTTGGTGGAACATCGGTGTATGAGTTTGGTCATAATCGTTACGGTATACACGTCCTGGAGAGATAATGCGCAGTGGTGGCTTTTCTGTTTCCATTGTACGGATTTGAACACCTGAAGTTTGTGTTCTTAGCACTGTTTCAGGAGTAAAGTAAAACGTATCGTGATCGGCACGAGCTGGGTGGTGCTCTGGAATGTTCAATGCATCGAAGTTATGGAAGCCATCTTCTACTTCTGGACCTTGCTTTACTTCGAAACCTAAGTCGCCAAAGAAAGTTTGAATACGCTCAATCGTTCTATTTACCGGGTGAATATTACCTTGTTCCATGCCACGGCCAGACAAAGTTACATCAATCGTCTCTTCCGCTAGCTTTGCGTTTAACGCTTCAGTTTGTAACTGTTCGCGACGAGCAGAAATTGATTGTTGAACGGCACCTTTAGCTTTGTTAATAGCTTGTCCCATTTCTTTTCTTTGCTCGTGATCCATTTTGCCAAGCGATTTTAGCAACTCTGTGATCTTACCTTTTTTACCTAAGTACTCTACGCGTACTTCTTCCAATGCTTGGATTTCAGTTGCTGCAGCAATTGCTTGTTCAGCTAATCCAATAATTTCGTCTAGATTCATGGAACACTCTTAATCTTGTTGTTCAAAACGGCCTTGATATTAATCGCTATTAATATGGCTGAGTTAGGATCTGTTTATCTTTCATACCTTGAAATGTAAAGAAAGATAAATAGTTCCTATTATTTTTCAAAGGCGCAGAGTCTAACTTAAATCGAGTTAAATTTTTAGTGTTAAATCTCGTTTTCTCTTGATTTTTATTAGAGGCTATTTATCTTTCTTATATATCTGAATAAATTGAATTATAAATAGGAATTTCAAGGCAGTATGAACATCAATTTATCTGAGCTAAGCCCCAACCAAATCTACCATTTGGTGACTCAAACTTTAATCCCTAGGCCCATTGCTTGGGTGTTAACCGAATCAGGACAAAACAACTATAACTTGGCGCCTTTTTCATACTTCACTGCTATCACCAGTGCCCCGCCAATTTTAATGTTTTCGGTTGGTAAAAAACCAAATGGTGATGATAAAGACACTGTGGTAAACGTAAAAGCCAATGAGAAAATGGTCATTCACATCAGTTCTGCTGATCAATACAAAACTGTTACTGAATCAGCGGCAACACTAGAACACGGAGTATCTGAGGTAACTCAGTCAGATTTGCAACTTACCAAGTTCGAAGGTTTCGATTTACCTAGGTTAGCAGACTGCTCTATTGCTTTTGCATGCCGTTTATACGAAATAAAACACATAGGCGATGTGCCGCAAACTTTGGTTTTCGCAAAAGTCGAAGCCATTCATATTGACGATGATGTCATTAACTTAGACGATAAAGGTCGAGTAAAAGTCTTAGCGGAAAAAGTCAATCCTCTATCAAGATTAGGGGCAGCAGAATACGCTAACCTTGGTGAAATAATTAGTCAGGCAAGACCAAAATAAGATTAATCGAGCTCCAAAACTTGGCTTTTGCAGATTAGTATTAAATCTCAAGCACTTCTTTAACAAAAGGAACTGTAACTACTCTTTGCTTTTCAATGCTCTGTTTCGCTAGTGTATTCAGAGCTTGCATTAAGAAGTCCATTTTTCTAGGTAATCTAGATAACATAAATTTTGCTACATCTTCTGATAATTCAAATCCCATAAGATGAGCGTGATGAATCAAAGCAACCGTTTTATCTTGCTCTGATAACTGATGCAATTGATACGGCGTGGCCCACTGCATCCGAGAAACTAGATCAGGTAACTCTAGCTTTAAATTGTTCGAGGTATCTGAACCTGCAACAACTAAAGTTCCATTCGATTGCATCAAAGAATTAAACAAATTGAAAATGGCTTTTTGCCAATCCATATTGCCTTTAATCAGTTCGATGTTGTCGATACAAACTAAATCAATGTTTTCAATGCCATCAAGTACCTGTGGGGACATAGATAACATTTGCTCAAGTGGTAGTAGAATGCTTGTTTTCTCAAGTTCATTAGCTGCATGGCAGCAGGCATTCAGCAAGTGGGTTTTGCCAGCTCCCTGAGAACCCGCTATGTATAAACTGGTAAAATCAGATGTAGCTACAGCCTGTTTCAGTTGTTCAATTAATAGTTCATCTTCACTATTAACAAATGAATCAAAGGTCTGGCTGGCGTTAATAGATACCGGTAGTAACAGCTGCATATTATTTACCTAGCCACTTGTAACGCAACTGAATCAATTTAGCAGTTGAACTTTGTTCTTCTTCTGTCACCGGCTGACTTTGCTGCTCATCAACTTGTGCTAAGTAATCTTGTGCCAAAAGCGCTAGCCTTTGCTCATCATTTAACTCTTCTTGTTGCTCAACCTCTTCTTCTATTAAAAGAACCTGCTCAAACTCTGGCAGTAGAGCCAAGGCCCTAACAACATCTAATCCTTCACCAACCAAGCTCAGCTGAAATTTAGCTTGATTTTGTTCCAGTGATTGTAAATAAACAGAATCAACAGGAGGCAAAGAACTCAAGAAATCTTCTGCGTGTTTTAAACTAACCAAGTCATTTAGACCAACGAGATCTAACTCAAGTACTTCGTTACCTAAAGTTGTATTGTGAATCGCATACTCTGCAGCAAAGTGGTCGCCTATTTCATTAATCATACGACGCAAAATTTCAAATTGTTCACCATTAAATTCACCGGACAGTAAACTGGTATTTTCATTAATTAATTCGAACTCTACTAACCAGCCCGATTTATATTCTGGCTCTTTTTCACTATCTACCAATCTCATTCTAGCCATTACAATATTTTCGGTTTGATAACGCACAGAGCCTGTGACAATAGCTTGATTAAATCGAGCCCAAACATCAGAAGAAAAAACCGCGTTTTTATCTTCTTCATCCATAATAGGCAACTTAATTGGTAAACCTCGGTTTTCCGAAGATTGGTATAAGAACTCTGTAATTTGTGGAAATAAATCTTTGTCGATTATTGAGCGCTGAATCCCTTCTTCAACCACCAACCAAATCAAGGTGCTAGGCCTGCGTTGTCCCCAAATTGCTGCACCTACTGACTTGAGTAATTGATCAATTTTAGTTTGGTCAAATACATCAACCAAAAAGGTACGGCCTTGTTCATCAGTTTCAAAAGCAAAGGAAGTAATATAATTTGACGTTCGATTTTGTACTACGTTTCGAATAGTTCGGTTTTTCAAAATTTCTCTATCACCTGAAACTTTGGTGATAACTTGTTCAATTGCCCAACGGTGAGCCTTAATACGGGTTTTCTGAGTTTTGTCTGTGACTAAAATTCTTCCAGTATATAAGTTGTCAACTTCAACAGAATAACTGTCAAAGCTAAAAATACTGATAATTAAAACAATTAGTTGTAGTGTAAGATTGATTAACTTCACTAAATACTTCCTTCGTGCTGAAAGCGCATGATAACGAATAAATACAACAAACTAAAGAGTACAGAACCATCTAACTCATAGGTTGCTAATCGAGTAAAACCTAATTAAAGTGTGCGGCCTAAAAATTAAGGAGAATAACCATGTCTGACGGTACTATTTTTGACAAAATTATTAGCAAAGAAATTCCAGCTGAAATCATTTATGAAGATGATAAAGCATTAGCGTTTAAAGACATAAATCCACAGGCACCTATTCACTTTTTAGTGATCCCAAAAACACCAATCGCCACAATCAATGATATTGACGAAAGTAATTCAGCTCTAGTCGGTCATTTGTACGTTGTTGCCGCTAAAGTAGCCAAAGAAATGGGATTTGACTCAGAAGGTTATAGGGCAGTTATGAATTGTAACAAAGATGGTGGTCAAACGGTTTACCACATTCATTTACACGTTTTGGCAGGTAAAGCTATGGGATGGCCTCCGTACCAAGACACATTGAAAGTTTAAAATTTAAATGGGAAAAGATCAGTCATTAGCCATCAAGCTTGCTTTAATCACAGTTTTCTTTTGGTCAACAGTAGCGACCGCTTTCAAAATAGCGTTAACGCAAGCTTCGCCAATGCAAGTAGTTGTAATATCTTCAATTACCTCTATTGTCGCTTTATTAAGTATTTATCTATTCAGTCGACGTAAACAAGAGCACAGTTTACTTCACTATTTTAAATTAGCTCCAGTCAGGTATTTAGTTACCGGAACTATTAACCCAGTTTTGTATTATTGGGTGTTGTTTGCTGCCTATGATCAGCTACCAGCACAAGTTGCTCAATCTATAAATTACACTTGGGCTATTGTTCTTTCACTTTTGGCTGTTCCTGTTTTAAAACAAAGATTTACCAAAGCCGATATGATCGGCCTTAGCTTTTGTTATTTAGGCGTATTTATTGTGGTAACTAGGCTGGATTTCGCAGACATGAACCACATAAGCGGTTTAGGCGTTGTATTAGCTCTGTTATCTACTGTTTTATGGGCTAGTTACTGGTTGTCGAATACAAGACTTAAAGCGCCACCTATCACAGCTCTGCTACTTTGTTTTACCTGTGCTTTACCGAGCTTGTTTGTACTTATCATTATCAATTTTGATAAGTTTAACTTTACCTTTCAAAACTTAGCGGCAGGCATTTACATTGGTTTATTTGAAATGAGTTTAGCTTTTGTATTTTGGTTAAAAGCAATGCGAGTGGCTGAAAGTACAGCACAAATTAGTTCACTAATTTACATTTCGCCATTTGCTTCTTTGCTGTTTATTTACTTTATTTTGGGTGAACCAATATACATTACCACTTTGTTTGGCTTAGGAATTATCAGTATTGGTTTATACTTACAAAAAAAGCTGAATAAGGTGATTTATGGCTAGGCCGATTTGTTCTGACTGCCAATACCCTATTAATAATTGTTTATGTGACTTTTTGGTACCCGTTGTTCATGAAACAAAAGTGATTGTTTTACAACATCCTAGCGAAGTTAAAAACGCCAAAAATACAGTGCGCCTATTAGATCTTATTTCTACTAATACAGAAATTGTAATTGGTGAAACAGAACAAGATTTTACCGCGCTTAAACAGAAGATATCGCAAAGCAAAGAAGATTATGCAGTGCTATTTCCCAGCGATACTGCTCAAGCACTTGATAGTAGCTCTGGTTGCAAAGCGTTAAAGCACTTAATTGTAATTGACGGAACTTGGAAAAAAGCTAAGAAAATTATGCTTTTAAATCCTTGGTTAAATGACCTAATTCAAGTGTCTTTTGCAGAAGACTTTGACTCGAAGTACCAAATTCGTTCGACGAGTGTTGAAGGGGGATTATCCACCATCGAAGCAGTAGCTTACTCGTTGGAAAAAATTGAGAATTGTTCAGTCTCGCCTTTTATTACTGCACTAGATGGACTGAAACATTCATTTACAAAGAGAATGCCTGAAGAAGTAAAAGCAAGGTATCAACAAAGAGAATAATCATATGATAGAAAATTCTTTGTACGACTTCATTATTGTAGGTGGTGGCTCTGCTGGAGCTACCCTAGCAGCTAGGTTATCTGAGCGAAGCGATTTTAAAGTTATGCTTATCGAAGCAGGTACAGAGGATACTTCCCCCGCCGTAAATATTCCTTCAGGTGCAGTCACTATTGTACCAACTAAGTACAAAAATTGGGCTTATGAAACAGTTCCTCAACCAGGTTTAAACAATCGTAGAGGTTATCAACCTAGAGGAAAGGTATTGGGCGGTTCCAGTGCTATCAATGCCATGGTTTACTGTCGTGGCCACCAGCAAGATTATAATGATTGGCAAGACCTTGGTTGGGGCTGGGAACAAGTTCTACCTTATTTTAAGAAATCAGAAAATAATCAAACTTATCACAACGCATTTCACGGCAATTCAGGTCCACTATTTGTATCAGACTCATGCTCAAATCACCCTGTTGCTAATGCATTTGTTAATGCAGCCAAAACCTTGGGATATAAGATAAACAACGATTGCAATGGCGAAGAACAAGAAGGTATTGGCCGTTATCAAGTTACCCAAAAAGATGGCTTAAGATGCAGTGCTGCAAAAGCCTATCTATCACCAATTCGCTATCGTAATAACTTGACGGTGTTAACCGAAACCCAAGTTACCAAGTTGCTTATTGAGGACGATAAATGTATCGGTTTAGAAGCAATTAACAAGGGTAGCTCAATTACGTTAAGAGCTGGAAAAGAAGTAATATTAAGTGCTGGAGCCTTCACTTCTCCACAATTGTTATTGCTATCTGGCATAGGCCCAAAGCACAAACTAGAGCCACATAACATTGAGCAAAAGCTGGCCTTATCAGGAGTTGGAGAAAACCTACAAGACCACCCTGACTACGTCAGCGGTTATACTGCTAATACGCATAAGACATTTGGCTTATCGGTACCTGGTGTACTTTATCTAGTTAAAGAATTTTTTAAATTTGGTTTTAAACGCGAAGGGATCATTACGTCAAATTTCGCAGAAACAGGCGGCTTTATAAAAACAGATCCTAGTTTAGAAAGACCAGATATCCAGTTTCATTTCGTTGTTGCTTTAGTTAAAAATCACGCTAGAGATTTGCGCAGAAGTTTAGTTCACGGCTTTAGCAATCACACCTGTATTTTACGTCCCAAAAGTAGAGGCGATGTATCTCTAGCATCATCAAACCCTCTTGATGCACCATTGATAAACCCTAATTTCCTCGCCGAAAAAGAAGACATACAAACCTTATTGAAAGGTGTTCGATTGGCAAGTGAAATCTTAGAACATCCAGAAATGACAAAATACAAAAAGCAATCTCTGGATGAAGAGTACAAATTGTCTGATGAAGAACTTATAGAAAAATTAAGAGAACAAACAGATACCGTCTACCACCCTATCGGCACATGTAAAATGGGTCTAGACTCAGATGAAATGGCAGTTGTCACACCAAAATTAAAAGTAAGAGGGATCACGGGGTTAAGAGTAGTTGACGCTTCTATCTTTCCGAATCTTATAGGCGGGAACACTAACGCTCCAACTATCATGGTTGCCGAGCGCGCCGCAGATTTTATAAAAGATGAGTGGAAGTAGTACGATTCGTGATGCTGTCATAAAACCTAAGAAAATCTACCGAGTTTAATCACAAAAGCTCAGGATAATTATTGGCTAACAGTTTAATACAAACGAGGCCAGTATGAATAAAGCAAATAGATTTAGACAAGAAGTAATTAAACCAGTTTTAAATCAATTAAATTTAGGTGGCGACGCCACAGAAGAACTTTTATTAGGCACAGCCGTTCAAGAAAGTTTGGATTTTACCTATCGACAACAACAAAACGGCCCCGCGCTAGGTTATTATCAAATGGAGCCAAGAACTCATGATGATATCTGGCAAAATTTCTTGCACTACCGTCCAGAACTGAGTGAACAAGTGACCCAATTTTTACCAAGCCCCTCAGCTAATAAACTCGAAGCATTAGAAAACAATGATAACTACGCAACGGCCATGGCTAGAGTTTTCTATCTTAGAGTCTCTGAACCACTTCCTCCTCAAGGAGAAATTGAGCAACAAGCTAATTACTGGAAACAACACTACAACACCCCTTTAGGTAAAGGTAAGCCTGAAGAATACATTGAGAAATGGAACATTTATGTATTAGGGGTTTAAGTAACATCCGCTAACAATTAATAGCGGATGTTATTCCAATCAGCATAGTATAAACTTTGATAATTCATTAATATTTAAACTAATTTTCAAAGTTTATTACTTATTTATGAACCAAATTATTAAAGTTCTGGCATTTGCCGTTGTCACTGTTTATTTAACGGGCTGCGTCGCTGTTGGTCACTATGTTGTATCCAATCCTGATATCTACCTATCAGAGCGTGAATTCATAAATGTTGATCCAGAAGAAGCTGGATTCAGCAAAGAAATGTTTTGTTCAAACAAAACAAATCAATGTATCCCCTATTTATCTGCACTTCCCTATCAAGCTTCCGATTACCCTGAAGATGGTGCGATACGCTATACCCTGCACGCCTCGGGAAATGGAGTCGAAAATTCTATCTCACACAGATTAACGCCAGATACATTTAATCGCTTTAAAGGTACAGCCGTACTATTACATGGTTACGGTGGTAATAAAGAAATAATGTTAGTTGCAGCCATGTACTTCAGAGCTTTGGGTATGAATGTAATCGTACCGGATTTATTTGGCCATGGTGAATCTCCTGAACGGTTTGCAGTTGCAGCTAAAGAACATACTATTATCAATGAACTATTAACCGAGTTAGAACAAACAAACACAACGCCTGTTATTGCTGTGGGCCATTCCATGGGAGCACTGCCGGCTTCAAAACTTTTAGCTTCACAATATATAGACGGAGCTATTTTACTAGCGCCAATGATGAGATTTGATCTAGCAGCCAAGCAATATCTACCTCATAAATCGTCATTTATGAATGATATATTTGCGCCTCATCTCGATGAAATCATCACAGTGACTATGGAAGATGCCGATGTCACATTGCAGCAGACAGATCTACTTTCTAGTATCACAGCAACAACAAAACCTGTCCTGATCATAAACTCGGATATAGACATAGTTTCACCACCAGAGTATTTTGCTCACCTTACGAGTTCAAATATTGAGAAAGAAGTCTTTAACGCACGTATACACGCAAGTTTGATGTTGTTCGATGCAAAAGATGCACTAATAATTGAAGATTGGTTAACAAGGAAAAACAACAAATGAAGTATAAAGGAAGCTGCCACTGCAAAGCAGTGCAATTTGAATTTGAAAGCGAAATGATTGAACAAGCTCTGCAATGTAACTGTTCAATTTGTATTAGGAAAAACGCAGTAATGAGTAAAACCTATTACGACTCAGAACAATTTGTTTTAGTTAGCGGCAATGATGATTTATCGGTTTATCACTGGGGTGATCACGATGTTAACCATTACTTTTGCAAAAAATGTGGCATTTACCCTTTCCACGACACTACTTATGACCCTGGAAAATTTAGAATTAACTTGTGCTGTGTAGAAGACATAGAGCCTAGAGAGTTAAACATTACCCACTTTGACGGCAGAAACGAACTTTAATACCAAGTTTGTTTAGAACACAAGGCTCATAACAATTCATAATGCAACAAAATTGACTTATGAGCTTTGTATAAGAGCTTTCATGCGAAGTTTTTCCATTAAAGTTTTGTACAATTGAACCGACATAATTAGTGTAATAAATAAAGATGGAAGCTTTATGAACATTAACACCAGTTTATCTTCAGGGTTGAATCCAAAAACTGTAAAACCTAAATTGCCAGTCGATGATCCGAAATCGCCTCCAGCACCTTCGAATCTAGAGCAAAATTCAAAGCCAATACCTAAGCAGGCTGAAATTGAGTCAAAAAGTGAAAACTTTGTGTCTTCTTTAGTTAAAGATACTAAATATGAGTCAGCCTTTGGCAAAGAGTCTTTAGACTTTTCCAATATGACGCTCAATGAATTCCATCAAGTAGTCAAGTCGGTTATGGCCATTGATGCTGACTACACAGCTAAGTATGGCAGTGATGAACCTCAGAGATTTAGTAAACTTGGTAACCCCCTTATTTCAAGGAAAAGAGAGTCATTACTTGATTTAGGAATGACATTGGAAATTTTGTCATATGGCGAAGGTGATGTTGACCCGGACAAAAAAATAGATGTTATGGCGTACTTTTCTGATCGCTCTACTAGTTTAATAGAGAAAGCTAAGACTCAGCCCGATATTTACAGTACTCCAGCTCGCCACTCTCAAGAGCTACTAGGAACACTTGATAAGTATTTTTCAGAGCAAGCTATTTTAGAACACCAAGAACAAGCCGTTCAGTTATTGGAAGCGGAAAACCAAAGCCATATCCCTCAAAATAAAGAACCTAAACAAAGTAAAGAGCCTAAAGTCGACTTGTACATCTAGGCTCTTACACTAACCACCTTACAAAGTGCTTATCATTTATACAATAAGTTTTGACTAGTAAACATTAAGTAGCTCGCCATTAGTTATTTACAACAATTCAGGTAAAAATCAGTTAAACATCAGGACTTTTTCTTAGTTCCTTCTTTACTCTCATTGCTTTCTGTTTAAGGCATTACTTTCTGTTTAAGAAGTTTCTCCTTATTTAGAAAGTTTCTTCTTATTTAAAAAGCGTCTTCACAAACGACACATGGAGTATTAATGAATAAGTTCTTAGTTTTAAAAACAATTATAATTGTATTGATAAGCTCAGCTTGCAATACACAACAAAACCACCAGCCAACTCACAAGGATATAAAAACACCTTATCTTGGAGAAACTCCACCTGGGATGACAGCAAAAGTGTTTGCACCAGGGCGTGTGTCTATTGACTATAAAGATAACAGCGCTTTCTTAAGTCCTGACACCAAAGAGTTCTTTTTCACTCGCACAGGCGGAGAACACAAAAACTGGGATTTGATGTCATATCGCTATGAAAATGGTGAGTGGGTAAAATCTACTGTTATGCCAAGAATTGGTAGACCTCTGCTCTCTCCCGATGGCGAAACTTTACACCTTGGCGCTAAGTATAGGCAACTTACAGAAGACGGCTGGTCAGAAGTCAAAAGCTTAGGCAAGCCTTACGAAGATATGGAGATAATGCGTTTAACTTCTTCTTTAAAAGGTACTTATGTATTTGATGAAATTGGTTCCCGTGATGGCGATGGAAAATTGAGATATTCCTTGTTAATAAATGGAAAACGTCAAGCACCAAAGGAGTTTGGAAAGCAAATCAATACTGGTCTATATACGGCACACCCGTTTATTGCTCCAGATGAATCTTATCTTATTTGGGATACTGAAAAGCCAGATGGCTACGGCAGTCAAGATTTATACATCAGCTTTCGTCAGGAAGACGGCAGTTGGGGTGAGGGAATAAACATGGGTGATAAGGTTAATTCATCAGCTTCAGAAGGAGGCGCTTACGTTTCACCTGATGGTAAATATCTATTTTTTAATCGCAATATGAATCCAGATAACTATGACAATGTAGATATTTTTTGGATTGATGCGCAAGTGATCGCAGATTTAAAAAATAACCAATAATATCCATTCAGAGCTAGTTTGATATTGTCAGACTAGCTCTGAATGGCAGTCTTAGTCAGTTTCACTTCCACCCTTGTTAAATCAACTTTTGATAATTAACTTCTAACGGCTGGTCATTAATCGTTAACCACAACTGGCCATCTTGGATAGTTGCTTGTATTTGCATATTACGTTCGGTTAAATCGGCAAGTTGCTGAGCAAGTTCATCAGACAAAGTCCACAGCGACAGATTATCTTTTAGCCTTAGCTTGTGCTGCTCTTTCTTCCACCATTCTTCAAAGCTGTTATCTTGATAACTGTAAATCGTCATTTGTTGGCTCTGGTTACAGCCTTTTTTAATTCTTTGCTCAGAAGGTTGTCCTAGTTCAACCCAAAGTTCGATTTCATCGGAAAATGACTTCTGCCATAAATCAGGCTCTTCCACATCACACAGGCCTCTAGTGAATTGCAGATGTTCATTTGCATTTAAAATAAATGCAATCAGCCTTAACATCATACGCTGGTCGTTTTCCGACGGATGTCTAGCTATAGTAAGATGATGATCTTGATAATAGTGGCGATCCATATCACTGATGGATACATCCGCTTTAAATATTGTCGCTTTAAGCGCCATGAGGTTCACTTAAGTGTAAGAAATATATATTTAATTTTATACCAATTCAGGTAAAGCTGCTGCTGTTATTTCGGCTTAATCGACGCACTTTTCGACAAAAAGTGGGTAAAACAGAAAACGGTTAAGCCCGTCGATGAAAAAATCATACACATAACCATGATTTGGTAACGCGCAGCTATCACTGGCTCTACCCCAGATAATATTTGACCCGTCATCATACCTGGCAACGAAACTACCCCAACCGCCAACATAGAATTAATAACAGGTATCATGGCAGCATTGAATGCTTTATTTATCGCTATCTTATGTTCTAATCCAGCAGATATTTCAGACTCAAACCTTTCTAATGACAGGCTTATTGCAGTCATTGAGCTAGAGAAGATCATGCCTGCTAAAGGCAAAACGAATCTAGGGTTATACCAAGGCTCGATATCTAACATAGCTTGGGTGATAACAAGAAGAATACTGCCACCACCTAAAAATATAGAGATCAGCGCATAGCTAAATAGTCGCAGGCTTATTTTTTGACCAACATTTAATGCTAACCAACTGGCAACTAACGTCATCACCATTAACAGTAAAACGGTTGATGTAGGACTTGGGTTGTCAAAAATAAACAATAAGAAATAGCCCACAAGCATTAGCTGAATAAACATTCTAGCAAGCGCCGATAAGCTTTTTTTAACTCCTTGAGAAGAACGCCAAAGCAATGCCAAAACTAAAAATACAGGGATAAAACCAATAAAGAGTTCTGTTAAGGTTATTTCTGGAGTCATATTAAGTTAAGTTTTGAAATTGTGAATTATATACTTTGCTGTTGCGGCTGAACTTCAAATAACAAAGGCGCAGATAACTTTTGTTCGATAAAATTTAGGTTTTCTCTACCCACTTCAGACTCACCATGATTGAAATTAGCAATCCAGCCAACTAATTTACAGCCACTTTGCGCTATGGCTTGAGCTGTTAGCAAAGCATGATTTAAGCAACCTAATTTAATGGAAACTACCATAACAACAGGCAACCCTTGATTTGCAACCCAATCAGATAATAATTCTCTATCGTTAAGAGGCAACAGCCAACCTCCAGCACCTTCAATTAACTGCACTTCCCCTACTTCAGCAACTTTGTCATATTCTCGGCTCAGCACGTCAAAACTCAGTGCTCTATTAGCTTGTTTTGCCGCGATATGGGGAGCAATTGGTGGAGCAAACACTATTGGGTTTATCTGAGCTAGCGGATAAGATTTATCTACAGCTAAATAAAGTGACTTAGCATCTTCATTTACTTCTTGCTGTATATCGTGATCAAATTCAGTGCCTGCAGAAATTGGTTTGTAGGGAAACACATCAACTTGATGCTTCTTCAACTCTTTGAGCATTAAACAAGTGCAATACGTTTTACCAACTTCGGTATCTGTGCCTGTGATAAAAAGTTTTGGGTATTTTTTAACTAAACCTAATAACGTCGACATCACTATTTCCTCAGCTCAAACAACACAACTTGATAGCTTGCCGGAATGGCTTGCTTTTCTTCGTTGTAATATTTTAGTCGATATGCCTGTTCCATTGTTTGCCACTTTGACTTGGTGATCAAGCCTTTGTTCTTCCTACCTTGTACGTAGTTTGCTCCTAATAACTTTAGTTCTTTAGCTAAAGCTTTAACATTGTCAAACCATAAGGTTTGTGTGCTTTGCTCTATCTCTATGCTGCTCCAACGACCTTTATTGACCTGAGATATTAATTGCTCGATGGTTAAATACTGATGCACATGCTCATCGTTATCCACTTCTGCCCAAGCTTGTTCTAGTTCTCCTAAGCTACCTTTTATCAAAGTAGAAATGTAAGCCGAACCTCCAGGTTTTAGAGTAGTATAAATTTCTTCCAATACTTTCTCAAAATCACACCATTGGATCATTAAGCTAGAAAACACTAAGTCAAAACTAGAGTGATGAAAGGGTAAAGCGTGGCTGTTTGCTCGTATTTTAGTATTGTTAGCCACCTTACCTAGCATTTCAGAAGATAAGTCTAAACTAACCAAAGTTTGTGATCTTTGCTTTAACTGCTTAGTAAAAAGGCCTGGACCGCAGCCTAAGTCTAAAGCCACTTCCTGCTGTTCAGCAGGCAATTTCGCCAACAGTTGCGCCGCCACTATTTGCTGTAACTGCGCCCCTTGTGAATAGGTGTTAGCCGAGTGCGCAAAGTGCTGTTCAACTTTGTTTGTTTTTATTTGGCTATCAGTTTTATCTGTGCTCATTGTTGCCTTAAGCATTTAACTCTGCTCCCACAAGCATTAGTTCATCAACCAATTGCTTAATCTCTTGCTCGCTGTGCATAGATGACAAGGTCACACGTAATCGAGCTTGGCCTTTCGCTACTGTTGGGTAACGCATTGCTCCAGTCCAAATGCCTTTTTGCTTTAGCTTTTGGGCGATATCTAATGCTAATTCTTCACCACCTACGACAATAGGTTGAATAGCAGAATCGCTAGGTAACAAGCTAAATGGTAGCTCTGCTGCTAGGTGATGAAATAAACCGATATTTTGTTGCAGTTTATCCCTACGCCAATCTTGTTTTTGCACTTTTTGAATATTTAAAAAAGTGGCTTCTGCCTGTAGTGGAGACAAGTGAGTTGAGTAAATATATTCTCTACTGAAGTTGGTCAGATACTCTATTGTATCCTGACTCGCTAATACAGCTGCGCCTTGTGCGCCTATTGCTTTACCAAAAGTAACAACAAGAATGTCGCTACTAGATAGCGTCATACCATGCTTGGCAAATGTGCCTTGACCTTTATTACCATGAATGCCAACGCCATGAGCATCATCTAACATAAGCCAAGCATTATTTTGCTGACAAAGCTGCTTGATGACAGGCAAATCAGGAGAGTCGCCATCCATGCTAAACACACCTTCGGTGACGACAAGTTTAGCTGCATTCAAATCACACTTATCACGCAAAATACTTTGCAATTTGTTCGTATTGTTGTGTTCAAAACGATGCTGACGACAATGCCCCATTGCTTGCACGTGTTTTCCCGCATCCATCAAAGAAGCATGGTTAAGCTTATCTTGTATCAACCTAGCATCAGCATTTTTGTTATTAAACAACGCTGAGATAACACCCGTGTTTGCTGCAAAGCCAGAGCTAAACAACAAGCAGCCAAAGTCTTCTGGCGCTTCTAACCAAGTTAACAATTCTTGCTCTAAACGAGTGTGAAGACTGCTTGTGCCAGTAACCAGTGGACTAGCAGTTGCACCGGAATAAACTCTGCTTAGTTCAAGCATTTCACTGCCTAAACCAAGGTAGTCATTTCCTGCAAAGTTTGTGTATTCTTTGTCGGACATTAAAACTTTAGAACCAAGTGTTTTCACTTGGCTCCTTGTTCTTAATAAACCGGCTTGCCTTCTGTTTGCAAGCTGTGCAGCAATTTGCTGTTCAAACATGGATTCAGTAGCCGTTATGCTTCGTAAAACAGTTCTTTTTCAGCTGGTTTACTCTGCTCTTGAATTTGCTCAATCAAAGCAGCTTCTTTGGTTTCATCAGAAAAGTCTTTGCCTTGTTCAGCATTAATACCCAGTTTCTTAAATAGCTTTTTATCAAAGTGCTCATCTGGGTTTGTCGTTGTTAATAATTTGCAACCGTAGAAAATCGAATTAGCACCTGCCATAAAGCATAAAGCTTGCATTTGTTCATTCATGCCTTCACGGCCAGCTGATAAACGAACATGAGATTTTGGCATCATAATACGCGCAACAGCGATAGTACGAATAAACTCAAAATGTTCTAGATCATCTACACTGTCTAACGGTGTACCTTCCACTTTTACTAACATGTTGATAGGAACACTTTCTGGGTGCCTTGGTAGATTAGCTAGAGCCATTAATAACCCGGATCTATCGTTAGCTGTTTCACCTAAACCAACGATGCCGCCTGAACATACGTTCATGCCTGCTGACCTTACATTTTCCAGTGTGTTTAATCTGTCTTCGTAAGTTCTTGTTGTAATGATTTCACCGTAGTGCTCTGGTGAAGTATCTAAGTTGTGGTTGTAATAATCCAAGCCAGCTTCTTTTAACGACATAGCTTGTTCTTTTGTTAACATACCAAGAGTCATACAGGTTTCTAAGCCTAGACCTTTCACACCTTTGATCATTTCAATAATGTAAGGCATATCTCTGTCTCTTGGGTTACGCCATGCAGCTCCCATACAAAAACGAGTTGAACCAATTTCTTTTGCTTCTCTAGCTCTGGTCAATACTTTTTCAACTTCTAATAATTGCTCTTTTTCCAGTCCAGTAGAATAACGAGCACTCTGTGGGCAGTATTTGCAGTCTTCAGGACAAGCTCCTGTTTTAATTGAAAGTAAAGTTGATACTTGTACTTCGTTCGGATCAAAGTGTTCTCTGTGTACACACTGTGCTTTAAATAACAGGTCGTTAAAAGGTAAAGCAAACAAGGCGTTTACTTCGCTCAGTGTCCAATTGTGTCGTGTCTCTGTTGTCATTGTCTTTTGTTTTTTTACTGCATTTTTATTGCGCTTAGTTTATGCTCGCCGCCGAACTTGTCAATTTACAAATAACAAAAATATTTACATCTGTACATTTTATGAACTCAAAAATAGATTCTAACTTTGACCAAAAGCATGTGTGGCATCCTTACACATCTATGCTAAACCCTTTACCTTCTTACCCTGTAGCGCGAGCCGACGGGATTTATATTGAGTTAGAAGACGGGACTCAACTGATTGATGGTATGTCCAGTTGGTGGTCTGTAATTCATGGTTACAACCATCCTGTTTTGAATCGAGCGTTGGCAGAGCAATCAGAAAAAATGAGCCACGTTATGTTTGGTGGATTAACTCACCAACCAGCAATCGATTTATGTAAAAAGCTAGTTCAGCTCACTCCTGAAGGTTTAGAGCACGTATTTTTGGCCGATAGTGGTTCCGTTGCTGTAGAAGTTGCAATGAAAATGGCAATTCAGTGTCAGTTAGGTAGAGGTTATAAAACGAGAAATCGCTTTGTAACGATTAAAAATGGCTATCATGGCGATACCTTCGGAGCTATGTCGGTTTGTGACCCAGTTAATTCTATGCACTCGCTCTATTCCGACATATTGCCGAAACACTATTTTGTTGAAGCTCCGACAATAAGACCAGGACAAACATTCGATAATTCACAGTTAGACGAATTGGCAAAAACCTTGGAACAACACCAAGATAATATTGCTGCACTTATTTTAGAGCCTATAGTACAAGGTGCTGGAGGTATGAAGTTTTACCATCCTGAATACCTTGCTCAAGCTAAGCGTCTATGCGAAAAATATAATATTTTGCTTATTGCCGACGAAATCGCCACAGGCTTTGCTCGTACAGGCAAAATGTTTGCTTGCGAACATGCTGGTATTACCCCAGACATTATTTGTTTAGGAAAAGCCATAACTGGTGGCTATATGACGCTGGCTGCCACACTTTGCACTAATGCCGTAGCGTTGGATATAAGCCGATGCGAGGCTGGAGTGTTAATGCATGGTCCTACTTTTATGGCAAATCCATTAGCCTGTGCTGTGGCAAATGCGAGCTTAGATTTATTGGTTAACAGCGATTGGCAAGCAAACATCAAGATGATCGAAAATGCGCTAAAAACAGGTTTATCACCTTGTACCAAGTTAGCCTCTGTAGCTGATGTTCGAGTATTCGGGGCTATAGGTGTCGTTGAAATGAAACAAGCCGTCGATGTAGCACAATTGCAAAAGCAACTCATTGCTCAAGGATTATGGCTAAGACCATTTGGCAAATTGGTGTACGTAATGCCGCAATTTATTATGACTGAAGCACAAATGAATGAACTAACCTCAGGTATGGTTAAAGTGCTTTCAGAGTTATCGAGTTAAGGCTAGATTCGCCTCAATAAAACGTCACTCTTAATAATAAAACGTCATCCCAGCGTAGGCTGGGATCTCTTTTTTATTATTGCAAAGCTGTCATTTTATTGAAGAGCTACTACCGCAATAAACGCTATACAAATTACAGTTAGCATATACAAGCCATATCGCTTTCTATCATCTCTTCGCTTTAACCTGAAGTGATTCATCGTCAAAGTAAGCACACTTATTGCGGTGCAACCGTAAAGGGTAACCATAAGCCACTGTCTAAGATCTTCAACCCAGTGCCTGCGTACTTCTACTGGCTCACCAACAAGCTGGTAAACAAAGTAGTCTTGTTCAGGTCTAGCGTAATCAAAAATAATTAAGGCTACTAAGAAAACAGCCCAAGCAAGGATGTTAAGAACATTAATTCCCACATCAATCCAATCTGCCCCCTTGCGTCTTTCAACTCCGTCCCACATATATATACTCCAAGGTCATAGTTGACCAATTAATATGCAATTAGTAAAAATTTATCTGTTTACAGGCTTATGCAATAGTTTACCACTTGTATCTGTGCGCTAAGCCGTTAATATTGCAACTCATTATAACTTGAAACTTTATACAAAAATTAGACCGAATTAAAATGTCACATCATTCAGTAAAATCATTATTAGCAGGCCAGCATAAAGCTGGTGACACTGTAACAGTAAAAGGCTGGATCCGTACTAAACGCGATTCAAAAGCGGGAATCTCTTTCCTTAACGTTCACGATGGCTCGTGCTTCGACCCAATTCAAGCTGTAGTAGATAATGACTTACCGAATTATCAGGATGTACTAAAGCTTACAACTAGCTGCTCTGTTATTGTTACGGGTGAATTAGTAACATCAGAAGGTCAAGGACAATCTGTTGAAATTCAAGCAAAAGAAGTTGAAATCGTAGGCTGGGTTGAGAATCCAGATACTTATCCTATGGCTGCAAAGCGCCACAGCATCGAGTACCTACGTGAACATGCACACTTACGCCCTCGTACTAACATTATCGGTGCCGTAGCTCGCGTACGTAACTGTTTATCACAAGCGATTCACCGCTTTTTCCACGAACAAGGTTACTACTGGGTAAGTACGCCAATCATTACAGCTTCTGACTGTGAAGGCGCTGGTGAAATGTTCCGAGTATCAACTTTAGATATGGTTAACACACCACTTAACGACAAAGGCGAAGTGGACTACAGTCAAGATTTCTTTGGTAAGGAAGCTTACCTAACGGTATCAGGTCAGTTAAACGGTGAAACTTATGCTTGTGCATTAAGCAAAATCTATACATTTGGTCCTACGTTCCGTGCTGAAAACTCTAATACTAGCCGTCACTTAGCTGAGTTCTGGATGATTGAGCCTGAAGTAGCATTTGCTGACTTGAGCGATATTGCGCAATTATCTGAAGACATGCTTAAGTACGTAGCTAAAGCGGTACTAGAAGAATTACCAGATGATATGAAATTCTTTGAACAACGTGTTGAAAAGACAGCTATCTCTCGTTTAGAAAAATTAATTAGCTCAGACTTTGTACGTATGGACTATACTGACGCAATAGAGATCTTACAGAACTGTGGTAAGAAGTTTGAGTTCCCTGTAGAGTGGGGAATTGATTTAGCATCTGAACATGAAAGATACTTAGCAGAAGAACATGTTGGTGCACCAATTATTATGCAAAACTATCCACGCGACATTAAAGCTTTCTACATGCGTCAAAACGACGATGGTAAGACAGTTGCAGCGATGGATGTATTAGCACCTGGTATTGGTGAAATCATCGGTGGTTCACAACGTGAAGAACGTTTAGAAGTATTTGATGCCCGTTTAGAAGAAATGGAGCTAAGCAAAGAAGATTATAGCTGGTACAGAGATTTACGCCGTTACGGTACCGTACCTCATTCAGGCTTTGGTCTTGGCTTCGAGCGTTTAGTAGCCTATGTAACAGGAATGCAAAACGTAAGAGATGTAATTGCTTTCCCTCGTGCCCCAGGTACTGCAAATTACTAATTAATTGAGAAAAATGATAAAGGGCTTAAAATTTTTTAAGCCCTTTTTTATTTCAGTATTTTTACTAAAGAGCTTTTATTTAAGCGCTTTTTAATCAAGAGAAACAAATGAATATTTTAGGTGTTGAGTTAAACAACAAAGAAGCAGTAGTTGCATTAATTAACTACGAACACGGATTATTGAACGTTAAAGAATGTCGTACTCGCGGCATTGAACTTCGCAAAGGCGAAACGGCAGAAGGAATTCAAGGCTTTCAATTCCAATTCAGCAAGTTCTTAGAAGACTACAAAATTGATAAAGTCATTATCAAACAAAGAGCGAGCAAAGGAAAATTTTCAGGCAGTGCAAATAGTTTTAAGATGGAAGCTGCTATTCAGTTAATTAAAGAAGTAGAAGTAAGTCTTATTTCCGCGACTGAGATCAAAGAAACAATTAAGAAAAATCCACTAGAATTTACGATGAAGGACTTGGGATTACGTCAATTCCAAGAGCAAGCGTTCCAAGCAGCTTATGCTTTTGCAATAAATAGTAATTAAATTATGAATCGCCCTATTCTTATTATTGAAGACGTTGAAGAAACTCGACTTTATTTGCAGCACTTACTTGAGCAAATTGGCTTTACTCATATTGAACTTGCTGAAGATGGAGCTCAAGCTAGTAAACTACTAGATGAAAATGAATTTTCATTATTACTGCTTGATATCGAGTTACCTGATATTGATGGTAAAACCTTATTAGATGAGTACAAGATTAAGTATCCAGATATGGCTGTGATCATGTGTTCGAGCCACAATACGGTTGAAAACGTAAAATACACTTGGGATATGGGCGCTAATGGCTTTTTAGCTAAGCCTGTCGATTTGAATAAAATCAAAAATTTATTATTAAGGTTAAACTTCCCAGTTTAACCTTATTGTTATCAAGCAAACATATCTTCTTCAAGTAAGAAATCGATAACAGCTTCAGTTCTCTTAGGTAATTGTTTTCTTGATGGATACATAACTGAAAACTGAAAAGCTTCTGAGCTTATCTCAGGCAATATCTGAACTAATCTCCCCTTAGCAATATCTTCTCTTACTGTACTTGGTAACAATAACGATATACCAAGACCTGCTACAACCATCTGTTGGATCATAAACGGCGAGTTACAAGTTTGAAACTTCTTTAATTTTAACTCGATAGGTTTGTTATTCATTTGCACAGTTAATACGTTGTTACTAGATAGTTGTGATAAGACTAACCAATTAACATTTTCTAATTCACTGATAGAAGCAGGCTTAGCGTTGTTTGCTAAAAATTCAGGACTAGCAAATAAGCCAAACTTATCCTTGTGAATTGGCCTAGCAATCATGCTTGAGTCTTTAGGGTTTCCAACTCTTAGCGCCAAATCAATGTGTTCCATTACTAAATCTTGAGCTTGGTCCTCTAGTAATAAATCTAACTCTATTAAAGGGTACTTTTTCTTAAATTTAGACAACTTAGGGAGTAAAAATTTATGAGCAATATCATGATTCAAAGTAATTGCTACTCTGCCGCTTGGCTCTTCCGTTCTGACGCTTGCTTCAACATCCTTAATCACTTCATTTAGCTTTAGCGCATGTTGATATATTTTCTCTCCCTCGACAGTTAGATTGAGCTGACGAGTTGTTCTCTGTAATAGCCGGACACCGAGCATTTGTTCTAGCTTTGCAACTTGTTCACTAACTCGTGAACGAGATGATGACAACTTACGTGCAGCTCCAGCAAAGCTCTGTTGTTCAACAACCGTAACGTAAATTGCCAGCAATTTTAACTGGTCATAACCGTGCTTAATTGTACTCATAAACCGAACTCTTTATTCGAATTTAACCCACTTATGGAAACTATAACGAGTTCTTATACTAGTTTCGAATTTTATTTTAAGGAGTCAATTATGATCGCAGTAACAGGTGCCAATGGCCAACTTGGCCAATTAGTAATTAAACATCTTTTAAGCATGGTAAAAGCAAGTGAGATCCTTGCATTAGTTAGAAACCCTGAACATGCGCCTGAGTTAAAACAACTTGGGGTAACAGTTAAAACCGCTGATTATGATAAACCTGAAACTTTAAGTTCTGCGCTTGAAGGTGTGGAGCGCTTACTTCTGATCTCTAGCTCAGCAATAGGCTCTAGAGTAGCTCAACACGCAGCTGTGATTAACGCAGCTGAAAGTCAAAGCGTTAAACATTTGGTATACACTAGTATTTTACGAGCTGACTCTAATCCAATGATGTTGGCCCAAGAACATAAAGAAACAGAACAACTGATAGCAGAATCATCTTTAAACTCAGTTATTCTGAGAAATGGCTGGTACACAGAAAACTATACGCAAGGCATGCAGGGCATTATCGAAAATAAAGCCGTAGTAGGCGTGTCAGTTAATGGCAAAATACACAGTGCAGAAAGAAATGACTACGCAGAAGCTGCAGCAAAAGTGTTACTAACAGCAGAGCAACACTCTGGAAAAGTATATGAATTGGCAGGCGATAAAGGCTTTACTTTAACTGACTTTGCCAAAGAAATTGCAACACAATCAGGACTGGATATAACCTATCACGCAATGACAGCTCAAGCTTATCAAGAGTTATTAGTTAATATTGGATTACCGGAAGGATTCGCTGGAGCATTAGCAGATTCCGATAGCCAAACAGAGCACGGCTGGTTACAAGATGAGTCAAAAACGCTATCCAAATTAATTGGACGCCCAACAACACCTCTTTCTGTAACTGTTAAAACAGCTCTGTAATTAGAACAAAAATCATTGCGGCCTTGTAAATATCATTTTGACGTAACGAGCGTCATAATGGCGTAACGAGCGTCATAATGGCGTAACGAACGTCATTGTGGCGTAGGCCGCAATCTTTATAGAACTCTTTTATAGAACTTCACAAAACACCTGTAATTGGACTTTGAGATCACACGCCTACTCAGTGATGACGAAGTAATTGCCAATTAGTTTTTAACAAACCTCTTCGTTTTTGCTTTTTCATCAGCAAACAAAGTCTTTTGGTCAACAAAAATAGCAGCTATCTGTTCCTGATAAGGCTCAATAGTCTCTTGCTCTAAAGAAAGTGAATTTGTATCCAGTACATCTTTAAAAACATACTCAGGTATTTCTAGCTTATTAAATAACTTGAATCTGGCCTTTTTTACGCGGTAATAGTCAACATCACCTCGATTAAATGCTTTGCTTTGAACCAAAACTCCAAGTTGATAGTGGTTTTTGCCAAACAAATCACGTGTGGGGAATAAGTGATAGTGTTCTGACATTTGCTGTACGAACGCTTTTGTCGCTAGTATTTTTTCGCTATCACTCGATAATGTATTTAGCAATTTGTCATAGTCTTTTTGTAGCGTTTTTAATTGTGACTCTGTGCGATCATTTGCTTCAACAATCGCGATGCGCTCAAATTTCTGCCAAATAGCACTGTGCATACAAAAATGCTCAGACACAAAAATTTCCTGACCAGACAATTGATAAATATCAACGAGCTTCTTTTCTAGTTCAGTATCAACTAGATTGCCACAGTTTTGCGCAATAACCTCAGCGATTAATGGATAACCAGAAATTTTTTGGTAATGAATGTTTCTACTCTGAACTACATACTCGATAAACTCTTGGTCAGAAGTAATATCAGCATCCTTGTTCTCTTCTAATAGCTCGAAACCATCTTCTGGCTCTTCAGGCCTAACAACCTTTATTAGGCTAGGTTTGTCATCTAGTCTAATGGTTCCATCAGGGATAACTCGCTTAGGTCCATTTTGTTTTTTTACAGGCTCAGCCATTATTTCATTAACAACAGCATCACTATTATTATTCCATAATAGTTGACTTACCCAGGCCCCTAAAGTAAATGCTAACGCGATATGTAACCAGTATTTCTTCACCAATGTCGTCCTTGTTTACTTACCCAATTTATACTTTAAGGCGATTATTTACGTCACGACTGCTTTTGATCAAAGCATCGTCTGTTTCAAACTCAGCGGATTTAGCTACCCTATCATATAAAACAACATTTACAGAAGCTGCTAAATTCAAGCTGCCATTTGTTGGCATATACACAACGTGATCGGCTTGGTCGATGATCTCTTGCTTTAACGAGCCATCTTCAGGACCAAACAAATACATAGCTTGTTCAGGGTGCTCAAAACTAGGTAAAGGCACTGCTCCTTCAACTAAATCAACACAAACTAGTTTCACACCTTGCGGTTTAGCGGCAATAAAATCCTCCACCTTCTCTAAAGACACAGATTCAATGGCCTTTTGTGTGTCAGTTGCATATTTTTTCGCTACATCGTATCGATTGCCAGAATAAACGATTTGTGATGCGCCAAAACACCCAGCGGCTCTTAATACGGCTCCAACATTGGTTGGACTCTTCGGATTTGTTAACGCAATGATTACATCTGAATTCATCTATCTTTGTTTACCATAAAATTTTGTTACAAGTGAAACTGGCATTGTTCCTGTATTTAATGAAGAATAGAGAACACTGGCAGTTGTTGCGCGATCTTATCAGGCGTAACTAACGTATTGAACTAAAATACTTAATCTAAGTTCAATCGCAGATTAAAGTTGTAACGAGGTTTATAATTAATGGAAAAAAGTCTACCTAAAAACAAACACTGGTTAAAGGATTTACTAGGCGCTTGCTGGGGAGTGATCAACTTCACCAGAAAAGCAGTGTTAAATATCATTTTTCTTCTCATCGCTTTTGTTGTTATTGCAGGTATAGCCGCAAACTCAGAAGCCCCTACCGAAATTAAGAGCAACTCTGTGCTTAAGCTAAATTTAGCAGGCAACATAGTTGAACAAAAAGCGTTTGTAGACCCATACACTGAAGTGTTGATGGGTGCAGTTGGCGAGGACCAAGACGCTCCAGAAGTATTATTAAGCGAAATTTTAGAAGCCATTGACCACGCAGCGGCGGATGACAGAATTGCAGCATTACAACTTGACCTGCACAGCTTATTTGGCGGCGGTATGAGTAAGCTTAAAGAAGTTGGTGATGCGATTGAGCGTTTCAAAGAAACATCTGGCAAACCAGTAATTGTTTATGGTGATTACTTCTCTCAATCACAATATTACCTAGCATCTCACGCTGATAATATTATTTTGCACCCTATGGGCGCAATTGGCATGGACGGCTTTGGCCGCTACCGCATGTACTACAAATCAGCATTAGAGAAGCTTAAAGTAAACGCTCATATCTTCCGTGTTGGTACATTTAAATCAGCTGTTGAACCTTACATTCGTGATGATATGTCTGAAGCAGCGAAATTGGCGAACCAAGAGTGGTTAGGTGATTTATGGATGCAATACAAATCAACAATTGCGACCAATAGAGAATTTGAACAATCTAACTTTGATGAAACGCTAAGTGGCTTCTTAACTAAGTTCCAACAAGTAGAAGGTAACTTCGCTGAGTTTGCTTTACAAAACAAATGGGTTGACCAACTAATGACTCGTCAACAGTTTGCTGATTATCTAGAAAACGAACTTAAAGTTGAGAAAGATACAGTAAGTATGGGTAGCTACATGGCTAACATAAACAGCGTGCCTGAGTTAGACCTTCCAGCTGACAAAATTGGTGTTGTTGTCGCACAAGGTGCTATCTATAACGGTAAACGTAACCCAGGCGAAATTGGTGGAGACTCAACAGCAAAATTACTTAAACAAGCTCGCTTAGATGACAACATTAAAGCAGTAGTATTAAGAGTTGATAGTCCTGGTGGCAGTGCTTTTGCTTCAGAAATTATTCGCAACGAAATTGAAGCGTTAAAAGCGGCGGGTAAACCGGTTATTGCATCAATGAGTTCTGTAGCAGCATCTGGTGGTTACTGGATTTCAGCTTCAGCTGACGAAATCTGGGCATCGGAAAACACCATCACAGGTTCTATCGGTATTTTCGGTATGTTCATGACGTTTGAAGATTCACTATCTTACTTGGGTGTTAACACTGATGGTGTAGCAACAACTGAGTTAGCTGGCATTAGCACTACACGTAAGTTAGACCCACAAATGGCGCAAATCATTCAAACATCAATTGAAAGTGGCTATGACCAATTCATTAACTTAGTTGCAACAGAAAGAGGCATGACAACTGAAGCTGTAGATAAAATAGCTCAAGGTCGTGTTTGGTCTGGTAAAAAAGCAAAAGAGTTAGGCTTAGTTGACCAACTAGGTTCTTACTCAGATGCAATTGCCGCGGCAGCAACAAAAGCAGAAGTGACAGACTACGAAGTAACGGTAATCAAAAAGCCATTAACGCCAATGGAACAGTTTATGTCTGACATGTTCTCAGCTTATGCACCAGAGCCAGCATACACAAGCAACCAAAGCTTAGTGAAAGTGCTTAAGCAAATCGCAACTGAGATCACTAAGTGGACAGAGTTTAATGATCCAGCAGGTGCGTATATCTATTGTTTAGAGTGTGATGCTCTATAGCCATAGCGCAAATTAATCTCTAGAATAAGCCCCAAATTTTTGGGGCTTATTTGTTTTTACGCCGTGCCCTTTTAAGAGTTAAGAGAAAGCATGAAAAAGAAAGTTTATATTGCCTATACAGGCGGCACCATAGGGATGAAAAAGTCACCACAGGGTTATATTCCTGTTGAAGGCTACATAACTGACGTACTTAACTCAATGGAAGAGCTGAACCGTCCTGAAATGCCAGAGTTTACCATCAAAGAATATTGTCCTTTGTTGGACTCTAGCAATATGACCCCGTCTGACTGGCAGTTTATTGCGGACGATATCAAACACCACTATGAAGAGTTTGATGCATTTGTAGTGTTACACGGCACTGATACCATGGCCTATACCGCTTCAGCTCTATCTTTTATGCTAGAAAACTTAGCAAAGCCTGTAATAGTTACAGGCAGTCAAATTCCACTATCGCAAATACGCTCAGATGGTTTACACAACTTGCTAAATGCACTTTATTTAGCAGCTCATTACCCAATTGCCGAAGTAGGTTTATTCTTCAACAACAGACTTTACCGCGGTAACAGAGCAACAAAGGCTGACGCAGATGGTTTTAATGCTTTTGACAGTCCTAACTACCCTGCTCTAGTTGAAGCTGGTATTCATATTGAGATCAATGAAAGAGCATTATTGAAAACAACTAATCAAAAGCAAAAAACTGAGCTTGCACCTCTAAACGTAGTAAACATTAAAGACCAGCCTATTGGCGTTGTAAGTCTTTATCCTGGCATTTCTCACTTAGTTATCGCAAATATTCTAGCGCAACCTGTAAATGCTTTGATCATCCAAAGCTACGGTGTGGGTAACGCACCTGAAAATCCTGAGCTACTAAAAGAAATTGCGGAAGCGACAAAGCGTGAAATACTAGTAGTGAATAGAACCCAGTGTCATAGTGGTAGCGTAGATATGGAAGGTTATGCAACAGGTAATGCATTAAAACAAGCAGGCGTCTTGTCAGCGTACGATATGACGTTAGAAGCTTGCCTAACCAAAATCCATCATCTATTAAGTCAAAATCTTCCGTTCGAAGAAGTAAGACAACGCTTCAGTGAAAACTTAAAAGGTGAAATGACGCTTTAGTCGTGAGTATGGAGGTCTGAATAATTACTTTAGGCCTCTAATCAAGATCATTTCTGTTTATAAAATTACCGCTTTCTTCTGCTACATGTTCAGATTTAGCTTTCTCTAACCTTTTAATCTCTTGCGCATAAGAATTTGAAAAGCAGGAAATAATTGGTAGCAAGGTTAATAAAATATAGATTCTTTTTGGTCTAGTCTTAAGCCACATTACTAACCTGAATAAACTCCAAAAAGTAAATATTGAAAGCAGCATTCCCACTAAAGAAGTAGCAAAAAGCTTTTTAAATTCGATTAAGTAAAATAAATCCATTTTCTCCCCTCTCGGTGAACATATATGGGAAGTTAATTTAGTTTTTCAAGATATTAGAAACATTCTTTCTGTAGTAGAAGATAAGAAAGTAGAAGATATTTGAAGGTTTGTAACAACAAAGAGCCTCATTAGAAGCGTCTGTTTTAATCAAACCGCGCTATTTTAATTGAGACTCTCTGCTTTTATTTACGCTATTTTTCTATTCCATAAAAACCGTGGTAAAAGCCTTCCATAAAGTCTGGGCCAGCTAAACCAACTAACAAACACAAAGATGCGCTTAACATCATGTTACGGCTATTTTTCTTATAGCCTACCGCCATCAAAACAAGAAATAAAATAAGCGTAATAATGCTTAAGTAATACATGGTTAATTCCTTTTTTAAATCAAAACGACTTCTATTATTTAAACTTTAACAAGTGGAAGCCCTCAGTCAGTTAGAATATGCTAGCCAAGCAAAGAATCCAACTTATTTTTCTTAATAATCAGTCTATTACGCTTGTCTTGCTTATTTTGTTGTTGAAGCAAGGCTAATACCAAACGCCATGAAAATTGAGCCTGACACCTTAGCAATATACTTGCTGGCTTTTTCTGAGCGCAGCTTTTCACTTGATAAAGTTGCAATAGCGGCATACACACAATGAATGATCACTACCAATACACTGAATGTAACGGCTAGCAATGAAAACTCAGCAGTGTTAGCTGTTGTTTGCACGAACTGAGGCAGTAAAGACATAAAGAAAATAATAGGTTTCGGATTTAACACCGTGATGCCAAATGCTTCGACAAAGCGTTTAGCATTGCTTTTCTCCGCTGTATCTTTAATGTCTACCTTACTGTTGCTGCGCCACATTTTAATGCCAAGATAAAACAGATAAATCGCGCCAATAACTTTAAGTGCTGTGAAGGCAACAGCCGAAGTTGCTAATAACACAGATAAGCTGGTTGCCGAAATAATCGCAATAGCTAACATGCCAAGCGCAATACCAAAAACTCCAGACAAAGCACCAGAAAAGCCATGTTTAATTGAATTAGAAATGGTCAGTATCACTCCAGGTCCAGGGCTAGCTATAGTTAAAGATGCGATAACAATAAATAGTAAAAAGTTGTCCATTATTTGCTCTGTGATTTTGATTGAATATTCGAAATGTAAAATGTGCCATTTGCTTCTGCGAGGAAATAAGTCACGGTCAAAAGCTCCTCTTCTTTTTTAGCGGAGACAACCACTCTACACTCTTTGTTCTTACAGCTTTGTTCAATAGAAGATGATTCAAAAGTTAATCCGGTAAACATTGATGCAATGGCTTCAAACCCAGCTCCTGCAACTCGTTTGCGCCTAGTTGGTTCCCAATAGTTTAAAGCTGCATCTAGGTCTCCATTATCCAGAGATTTCTGATGCGCTTTCACAATCACTAAAGGCTGTTGAGTTGGTTCGCTACAGGCATAAATTAAAAGGCTTGAAACAACCAATGCTAATACTTTGTACATCGACTTTCCTTTCGATATAGAATGATAATTTTACAAATCAGGAACTTATCATTTGAACTTGAATTGTTCAATGAGTGAATAAAAAAGCCTTCGTCTAAACAAGATTAGTTAGCTCGGTATTGGTATTTCACTTTTAATTCTGAGCTTTTCCTACCATTTGGATTGATATAACGAACCTTGTATAGATCAGAAACATATATCACTACTTCGGTATCACTTTCCCAACTGATTTCGAGCCCAATTCCTTCGGGACGACCAGAAAAAGTCAATATACTCTGAGCCGTCAAGCTAGGATTGTCACTTTTGATATTAACGGCACCAAAGAAATCTGTTGTGGCTCCACCACAATCACCAAGTGTTATTTCAGCTTGTTGTTGTCCATTCGGTGAAATAACCGTTTCGACAACCTCGTGATAACAAGCAGCTTCACACCCTTTGAGCAAAACTGAAAAAACAGCCCAAAGAGCTAATAAAATCCAAAACGAATAGCCACCAAAATTAAATAAGACTTTTCTTATTTTAGAGTACATTTGCTTCATCAATTTGAAATATTATTGCTTCCAACTCCTTATGTTCATCAAACGTAAATTTATTCATATCATACACATAGTATAGATACCCATGGTTTGGCACATTGTGATAACCAATCTCCGGCGTTACTTCAGAATACACTGCTAAACACTTAATAATTCTCTTTGCATAGTCTACTGCTGGCGTTTTTGTTCCTTCAACAGCAGCTACGCCATGTTTTTTCACAGCATCAACAGCGTCGAATACATTGTTTTTAGGGCCATAAATTTTCATTATTGCTCACTACTTTTTAAAAACTGAATTCGTTTCAATACTCTTTGCTCTTTTTCTAGACATGAATAGTCTGAGCTCTTATCCCCACCAAATGGCGCTAGCAAAATCTTTGCTACAAACTCTACGCAGGCGAACACAGTATTATCGCTTCCTTCTTTTACTTGTGCGCTAAGCCCTCGTTCCTTGAGCGTTTTATAAATTCTGACAGCTCTGTCTGGAAACTTGATGTCATTAATAGATAACCAAGATTCCATTAACTCTTTATCAGTGTATTTCGAAAAATTAATTTCCATTTATTTTCCTTTAAAAATATCCAATCTATGTTGGTAGCAGGCGAAGTGGCAACACACACTGCCATTTATTATTCGTAAACTTTATCTGCTGCTTTTTTAAGTTCAGAGTTTGGTAAAAACTGATCTGATATGGTTAAAATTGAATACAGATTATTCTTCAACTTCTCAAGTTCAATGCTTTCTGGTTTCAGTGCTGTTTGCAACAAGTGAAGTGCCATATCCGCTAACAGAATACGCTGCTTTTCAAGCCATTCGGCATCGCCTTTACCGGCTGGGTTAGCCAAATAAGCGGCTTCAACCAAACTGTGCATTTCCCAACTGGTTTTAATTAATTCTTTACGTTCAATATCATTCATTATTAACAACTCCATTAGGCTTTATACGTAATCTTCATCATTGAGGAAAAACAAAATAATAAGTTCTGCAATACCGATAGAAGTTGATTGAATTATTGCACCAAGCATTAAACTCATTCCGGCCTGAGGGTCTGGCTCAATTCCAAACAGCAACATAGGTACTGTTGAAAACGTTATAACAGCGGGCACAATTCTAAACAAGGCGAGTTTTAAGTTTCGGTAATTATGTTCTCTAGCCAGAAAGAACAAGGCAACATAAGGAAAAAATAAAATAATTAAGCCAATAGGATGATCATGAGGACTCCAATATTCAATGGCAACTGCAATAAACGATAAAACAGCCAGAACTCTAATTGGATAATATATTTTGCGGTAATTCATTTGCTTTCCTTAGCGTGCAATAAGCTAAAAATGCTTAATTTCATAAAGATTTCAACAGATTAAATATTAAAATAGGTTTAATCAACTCGAAAATTTATCTTGTTTGGTAATTTATTCTGGTATTTTTATTATCAGAAACGGAAACGCCCAAAGTTATTAGCTTTGGGCGTTTCTTCTAACAAACTGGTTACGACAAACCGAGCTCTATAGTGTCATATGCAGAATTGGAAATGGTTTTCCCATATCATCAAGTGGTGAACGCGAAACAACTTTGAACCCCATATGCTGATAGAAATCTACCGCTTGCGGGTTTTGCTCGTTTACATCCACCTTGGTCGCACCTAACTGCTCAATTGCATATTGCAGCAGGATTTTACCAATACCTTGTCCCCTCGCCTCGTTTAAGATAAACAGCATTTCAATTTTACCGTCGTGGATACCCACAAAACCTAAAATCGAACCACCATCGCTTTTCACGCATCTTAGCGCCACGTTAGGAAAGGCTTGCTCAATGATAATTGGTTTAAAAAACTCAATGTCTTGTTCTGTTATAAAGTCATGAGTTGCTCGGACTGAATTTTCCCAAACATCCAGCATTTCTGCGTAATATTCAGGAAGCACATTTTCTACAATCATTATATTTTCTCTGATGTTGACTGAAATTTATGTGCAGCCGCGAATCCGCATTCTAGCCCTTAGGAACAAGACTTACAATCACACTCGTCACTATACCCTTTTAGTATCTAATCAAGCTTGATTGTCTTTTACTTATCCCAGATATTTTTACCTGTCTTAACTTTGTAGATAAGGTGAACGCCTGAGAGAACCGACAATAAGCCACAGAAAGCCCAAAGATAGTCTCCCTCACTAAGGCCAATAACTAAGCTAAAAGCACCAAGAATAAAAATAAATATCTGACCAAACATTTAATCTCCATATTTAATCGGTTCGCTCTAAATATGAGTTATACCTTTTCAGTGCCCTATTATCTCCCCTAAATTTGTTACATTAGTTGTCTGTGGTTCGATTTAGATTGTTCGTTAGTGCAGTAAGCTATTTTGTTGGTAGCTTTTTGTGTTTAGGTAAGTCACTAGCGGCTTTGTACCAACTAGCTTTAGAGTCATAGAAGATATTCTGAGAAAGCTCGATATCAGGATGTTCATCAAGTGTACCAGCGGGAATAACAACACTTTTACCCGTCTTGGCATGCCAAGGAAGCGAAGAACCACAGTTTTTACAAAACGCGGTAGCAAAGTGCTTGGTATCACTAGGAGCGTAGCTACCAACATGCTCTTCTCCCGTTAACCACCTAAAGTGACTAGGAGATACAAGTAAGTTTGCGGCATGAACGCTACCAGTAAACTTGCGACAGCGAGAACAGTGACAATACTGAAATATCCCTAAATTCCCAGTAATTTCATACTGCACTTCACCACACAAACAACTTCCTTTTGCCATATGAGTTATCCTTTTTTTAATTTAATCAGCTTCTAATTATTTCTGTAATGATTCCAATGTTTTTTTTATTTTAGCCAAGGCGTCATCATCATCCATATAATCGCCTCCTTTAATTACAATTGTCCGAGTGCTTGCGAATAATTGCTCAAGGAGCTCTTCTAGATTATCAATAACTGGAGATAAAACAATTAAGTCTTTGTCAACCTGATCTTTGATATCTGTTGCATCATTGAATCCTTGATGAATATGAGGAAATAGAATTTCTAGCTTAAATCTAAGTTCATCAGGCGTTCCTTTTATATCACTATAATCACCTTGCAGGTATTTTTCACTAGAGTGTAGTAGGTCTTGAAATACTAAATGAATAAGCTCATCCTTTGACAAAAAATTCTCTGGATAACTTTTCCTATGAATGTTTTTTGGTAGGACATTTGAGTTAATTGGTTTGCTTATCCTTCTAATTAAATACGCCGTAACAATATTGACACTATATGGATGAATTAAACCACTATTAATGAGAGCAACGGTAACTTTTTCATATACCAACTCATTTATCTTTTCGCTCAAGAAGTCAAACAGATATTTGTTTGACTTAGTGTTTACTGCCATAACACTGGCCAATAACTCTTTAAACTTTTCCCCTTTCAAATATTTAAAAAATTCTTCGTCAAATCCAAAGAAATCTACCCATCCAAGGTTGATTCTATGTTTATCCTTAGAGCTACCAACTCTTTTTTGAATCGATTTAAGATCAGAGTCAGTTATTAATTTCAAACCATAATCTTCTAGTGCAGTTCTAATAACTAAGTCATTTGACTCAAGATCAATTACGGTCTTCACCTTAAAGAATTGCTCTAGAATTTTGCTCTTTTTAAGAACTCGGTTGGTTAAGTCGACCCCGTTAGACACGTTTACTTCAACTCTCTTAAACAGCTTATAAATATCTTCAAGTGGCTCTTTCTTGTCATACAAGGAAAAAGATTCGTATTCAGAAACAACTTGCTCTACAAGATTTTTAATTAATCCAGAAGATATTTCATTCTTTATTTCATCTGAGAATTTATTTGTCAGAGTTATTGCTGGTTCAGTAAGGTCACTTGAAATATAGAATAAATACTTAATCTTCCCAGACTTAGGTATAATTGACTTATCTTTGTAGGCATGCAGAAGTAATTTAATAAGTTCTTTTAAGAAAGAAGGCTTTGTGACCCTACTTTTATATTTTTTGCACTGAATTATAGCTGCCACATCTCCATCTTTATAAACTACACAATCCCTGCCTCTCTCACCCACTCCTTGCATCAACGAAACGTTATCGTAGGACTCATGTTCTTCGCAATCTATCTCTTCCTTAATCAATAAATAAGAGAATAATTCAAATTCACGATCTCCCAATTCACTGAAGGGTAAAGGTGTATAAGATGGATCTAGTGCATAAGGTCGATAGCCTGATTCAGCTTCTAATTGAATTTGTTCAAACTCTATAGGCCTCAAAACTTACTCCAAACGTTTCTTATTATTGCTAACAGCTAACTGAGGTGAATGCCTGATAATACCTAAATGCAATTCATGCATTATGATATTCAAGTGACTATATAGATTATTCTTATAGGTTAAGCATTTAGTTAAGTTTAATCAACATTCATTCTTTTATTATCAATAGTTATTACCTTCTGGATTTTCAGAGTTGATTCTAAATATTCAGAATCATTATTCCCTTTCAATATCACGCATTATTTAATTTTGTTTTCTAAAAGTTTAAGGCATGGACGCCGAGAAAAGGATGCTGTTCATGGACGAGAAATCATCCTGTCTTTTACGACAAAACAAATTAAATAATGGGATTAAGATATTGGGTGGGAACGGCCTTTTTTGGTTCCGTTTTTGGGCTGTTGCAAAAATGGAACTCGCCCTTAGGCGAAATTATAGATCACAACTTATGCAAATATGATTTAGATTCTGGTCTACACCAAAATGACGCCTATGAGATCACAGCCTTCGCTGAGATGACGTTTAGATTCTGGCCTTCGCCAGAATGACGACCTTGTGATTCAGGCTAATTCCTGAACGATACTTTAATCAATGATATTTAAGAATGAATACAAATCGTTCAGAGCTATTAATTCCCTTTCAATATCACCCATTATTTAATTTTGTTTTCTAAAAGTTTAAGGCATGGACGCCGAGAAAAGGATGCTGTTCATGGACGATAAATCATCCTGTCTTTTTCGACAAAACAAATTAAATAATGAGATTGAGATATTGGGCTGGAACGGCCTTTTTGGGTTCCGTTTTTGGGCTGTTGCAAAAATGGGACTCGCCATCAGGCGAAACAATAGATCACAGCCCACGCTGAGATGACACTTGGATTCTGGTCTACACCAGAATGACGGCTTTTAGGGGACTCCAACCTTACCAAAAGATGTAAGAATAAATATTAAACGTTCAGAGTTATTATTCCCTTTCAATATCACCCATTATTTAATTTTGTTTTCAAAAATTTCGAGGCATGGACGCCGAGAAAAGGATGCTGTTCAGGGACGATAAATCATCCTGTCTTTTTCGACAAAACAAATTAAATAATGAGATTGAGATATTGGGCGGGAACGGCCTTTTTGGGTTCCGTTTTTGGGCTGTTGCAAAAATGGGACTCGCCATCAGGCGAAACAATAGATCACAGCCCACGCTGAGATGACACTTGGATTCTGGTCTACACCAGAATGACGGCTTTTAGGGGACTCCAACCTTACCAAAAGATGTAAGAATAAATATTAAACGTTCAGAGTTATTATTCCCTTTCAATATCACCCATTATTTAATTTTGTTTTCAAAAATTTCGAGGCATGGACGCCGAGAAAAGGATGCTGTTCATGGACGATAAATCATCCTGTCTTTTTCGACAAAACAAATTAAATAATGAGATTGAGATATTGTTAGGGGACGGCTTTTTTGCGCCTCGTTTTTGAGCTGTTGCAAAAATGAGGCTCGCCCTTAGGCGAAATAATAGATCACAACTTATGCAAATATGATTTAGATTCTGGTCTACACCACAATGACAGCTTTGAGTTCACTGCCTCCACGAAAATGATAATTTAGATTCTGACCTCCGTCAGAATGACGGTTTCTAGAAAATTCCAACCTGCATCGGAATAACGGCTTGAAGCACAGAACTACAAACACAAAAAAAGCCAACTAATCTCTTAGCTGGCTTTTAAATTAAATTTGATTAGCCTCGTCAACCAACGAAACTAACTACAAGCAAATTACTTAAGTAATTCTAAACCTGCGTTGTAAGTTGCACTTGGACGCATTGCTGTGAAGCCTTGCTCGTCAACTGGCTTGAAGTAACCAGAGATGTCCATTGCCTTACCTTGAACTTCGTTTAACTCAGCAACGATTTTGTCTTCGTTTGAGCTTAAGAACTCAGCTACTGGAGCGAATTTAGCTTGTAATTCTGCATCAGCAGTTTGTGCAGCTAGCTCTTGTGCCCAGTACATAGATAGGTAGAAGTGTGAACCACGGTTATCTAATTCGTTAACTTTACGAGATGGTGACTTGTTGTTGTCTAAGAAAGTACCAGTCGCTTTGTCTAACGCAGTTGCTAGAACCTGTGCTTTCGCGTTGCCAGCTGTGTTAGATAAGTGCTCGTAAGAAGCCGCTAATGCTAAGAACTCACCTAGTGAATCCCAACGTAAGTGGTTTTCTTTTTCGAACTGTTGAACGTGCTTAGGAGCAGAACCACCAGCACCAGTTTCGAATAAGCCACCGCCGTTCATTAGAGGAACGATTGATAACATCTTAGCTGAAGTACCTAATTCTAAGATTGGGAATAAGTCAGTTAAGTAGTCACGTAATACGTTACCAGTTACAGAAATTGTGTCTTCGCCCTTCTTCATGCGCGCTAGAGAGAACTCAGTCGCTTCAACAGGAGCTAAGATACGTAGGTCTAAACCGTCTGTGTCGTGGTCTTTTAAGTATTCGTTAACTTTAGCGATTAATTGAGCGTCGTGTGCACGAGCTTCGTTTAACCAGAATACCGCAGGCATGCCAGATAGACGAGAACGGTTAACTGCTAATTTAACCCAGTCACGGATTGGTGCATCTTTAACTTGACACATACGGTAGATGTCACCAGTTTCAACAGCGTGTTCAAATACCAGGTTACCGTCTTGGTCAGTTACTTTTACTGTACCAGCAGCAGCGATTTCAAACGTCTTATCGTGTGAACCGTACTCTTCTGCTTTTTGAGCCATAAGACCAACGTTAGGAACTGTACCCATAGTTGCTGGATCGAATGCGCCATTTTCTTTACAGAATTGGATAGTCGCTTCGTAAACACCTGCATAACAACGGTCTGGAATAACCGCTTTCATGTCTTGTAGTTTACCTTCAGCATTCCACATTTGACCTGAAGAACGGATAGCCGCAGGCATAGAAGCGTCGATAATAACGTCTGAAGGAACGTGTAAATTTGTGATACCACGGTCAGAATCAACCATAGCAATCGCTGGTGCGTTGTCATAAACCGCTGCGATGTCTGCATTGATTTCAGCTTGCTTCGCTTCAGGTAGAGAAGCAATCTTAGCTACTACGTCACCGAAACCGTTTTTAACGTCAACACCAATCTCAGCAAATGTGTCAGCGTGCTTGTCGAATAAATCTTTGTAGAAAGCTTTTACGATGTGACCGAAGATGATTGGGTCAGAAACTTTCATCATAGTTGCTTTTAAGTGCGCAGAGAATAAAACGCCAGAAGCTTTCGCATCAGCGATTTCTTTTGCTAAGAATGTGTTTAACTTAGCTACGCTCATGAATGTTGCATCTACAACTTCACCTGCTAATACAGGTACTGATTCTTTAAGAACCTTAACACCGTCTGCAGAGTGTAATTCAATTTTAAGTGAACCTTCTTTTGCGATAGTCGCTGATTTTTCGTTCTCAAAGAAGTCACCGCCGTCCATGTGTGCAACGTGTGATAAAGAGTCTTTCGCCCATGCACCCATTGAATGAGGGTTTTTCTTCGCGTATTGCTTAACAGCACCTGGAGCACGACGGTCAGAGTTACCTTCACGTAATACTGGGTTTACCGCAGAACCTAAAACCTTCGCGTATAAAGACTTAATGCGCGCTTCTTCGTCGTTTTGTGGCTCTTCTGGGAAGTCAGGTAATGCATAACCTTTCGCTTGTAATTCAGCGATAGCAGCTTTTAACTGAGGAATAGATGCAGAAATGTTAGGTAGCTTAATGATGTTTGCTTCAGGAGTCTTAGCTAACTCACCTAAGTAAGCTAAGTCATCAGAGATCTTTTGTTCGTCTGTTAAAAACTCAGATAAGTTAGCAATGATACGACCTGATAACGAGATATCACGAGTTTCAACGTCGATGCCAGCTGTTGCACTGTACGCTTCAACTACTGGTAAAAATGAATAAGTTGCCAGTGCTGGCGCCTCATCGGTTTTTGTATAAATGATCTTAGATGTCATTGATTTTCCCTACGTTTTAATAGTGAAGTTTAAAGGCGTTGACAATATCTTGTTGTTTTACAACAACGCGTCTTTAAACCGGAATTGACATATCTTAGTACAAGTTAACAGCAAGTGTTTTACTAAGATAAAATTTATGTCTGAAATTTGGGTGCGAATACTATAAAATATACGGCCTTTTTAAAAGTCTTTTATCATCTTTGGCCTTATGAAATTTAATAAACCCAGCTCAACAAAAAATTCTACGAAATCAACGCAAAACCGCAATAAGACCAAAGTAGCAGGTAATAAACGTCACAACTTTAAACACAATAGAAGTGCCAAGAAGCCTGCCGCAGAACAAATAAAACCAGAAGACAGAAAAGTCGTTCTGTTTAACAAGCCTTTTGATGTACTCACTCAGTTTACTGATGATCAAGGTCGTAAAACATTAAAAGATTTTATCGATATCCCAGGCGTGTATGCGGCAGGAAGATTAGACAGAGACAGCGAAGGTCTATTGGTATTAACCAATGATGGTAAGCTGCAAAACAAGATTGCCAGTCCGAAACACAAAACAACTAAATGCTACTGGGTGCAAGTTGAAGGTGTTCCTAGTGAAGAAAAATTACAACAACTTCGAGATGGCGTAGAACTAAAAGATGGCTTAACTAAGCCTGCAAAAGTTAAAATTATTGATGAACCGTCACTTATGTGGCCAAGAGTACCGCCAATAAGAGAACGAAAAGCAATTCCTACTTGCTGGTTAGAGCTAACCATTAGCGAAGGTAAAAATCGTCAAGTAAGAAGGATGACTGCTCATGTTGGTCACCCAACGTTAAGATTAGTGCGCTACCGAGTTGGTAACTGGACTATTGATGACATCATCAATGGTGAATATAAGTTAATTGAAGGCTAAACAGCCTTCCATTACTTTAAAAGCGGAAAGTAAATGAAATGCCGGTAGTGGTGATATCGGCATCTGCAATTTCACTCTTTTCCACATCTAGCGATAGTGACATTGCTCGGCCAAATGCATAGGCAACACCAAAACCAGTTGTCACTGAAGTCCCAGATTCGCTTACGTTATCAAGAACAAAGTTTTCCTCATTACGAACCAGAATATCCTTCTTACTGTCCCAATAAAGCGCTCCTACGCTCGCTTTTAAATAAAAGCTATTAGTTATTGGATAAGTAGCGATTAATTTAAAATCAGCACCAAGCGCTTTGAATTCACCAGAAAACTCTGTGGTTTGAGTAATCACACCATTGCTTTCAGATTCCGAATAAAAAGAGAACTCATTTTTACCAAAATAATTAAGTCCCGCTTCTGCCGCTAAATAACGATTAAATTGATAACCGTAATATCCTCTTAAGCTAACACTTGCAGAGTTAATGTTTTCGTTCAGGGGTAATAAGACGTCTTCATCTAAGTCAGGTGTGACGTTTAAATTACTGTACGAAGTATCACTGATTGAAACTCCCCAATAATCAAACTCGTTTCTGCTCTTACTCATAGCTACCGAAGAATACAAAAAGGTAGAAACAACAATAAGGTTAACAGCATGCTTCATAGATAGGGTCGCTATAGAAAGTCTTTAAATAATGAGTTTGAGCCAGCAAAGCATCAACTCGTATTTGGCTCAAATTAGACAATATGACTGAGCCAGATGCAAGTTGGTTCAACTCTATGATTAAAAATTTGTTTTGGTCAGGCTCGACTTGCCGTTTTTTATCTCAATAATAAATAAGTCACCGTATTGTTCGTGACCTATATACACCTTTTCATCTACTCCCAAAGCTTGTATTAATTTAGGAACTGTATTTGAGTGCCCTACTACTAAGGTATTTTGTTTATCATGCAATTTTAGAATTTTACTGGCTAGTAAATTAGCAGGCACATTATATTCAGTGATTTCTAACTTTTGTTGTTCAGCTATTGGTCCAGCTGTCATTTTTGTTCTGTGATAAGGCGTTGAGTATATTTGATCAAATTTGATGTCAGCGAGCTTATCAGCCAGAGCTTTTGCTCTTTGTTTTCCCTTTGGAGCTAGCTCTGGGTTTCGACCTGGACTCTTAGCTTTTTCGGCATGTCTAGTTAAATAAACTACAGTGGTATTTGTATCAACTTCCTGTACTTCCGCCTGACTTGTATTGTTAGAGTTACATGCACTTAGCATTAAAACTGCAGCGACAACACCAATTATCTTTTTCAAAATTCGACTCCGTGATTTTTAGGACTATTTTTCAAACAAACATCTTATCAGCCCTGCTATGCCAATTCATCTAGACTTTTGGTATTAAATCCCTCGCAACTGACAATATTAAATAGAAATGTAAGGAAAACTTGCTCTTTTCTAAAAAGTCGTATTTCCTTGTATATATACCCTAATTGTTTCTAAACCGAGCCGAACCTTTTAGATAGATACATTTGTAGATAGATATACTTGTAGATGGATATGCTTAAAACTATTTTGCTTACAATACTGCTGCTCGCTCAGAGCATCAAAGCACAAGAACTGGATGTTCTTAGGCTAGCCGTGTATTTACCCCAATCTCCTCCCTACATGTTTATCGACTTAAATACAGGTGAAGTCACGGGAATATTGCCCGATTTGATGAAACGGTACACAGAACAACATGGTTTAACTTTTTCATATCAATATTTAAATAGGATCAGGGTAGAAAAATTTCTTTATATTGGCAAAAGTGACGTATCTTTACTCTCTCCCTCTTGGGTTGAATCCCCCGAAAAACTGATATTCTCTGAACCTCTTTACCGTAACGGCGACCGCTTCTACTCAATCAAACCAATTCCAAAAATGATCGACCTCCACGGGCAAGTTGTGTGTACTCGAGAGTTTTTCAAATACCCTATTTTCGATAAATTAGTAAAAGATAAAAAGGTGATCCGCATGGATACCAATAGTGAAATCAGTCAGCTTAGAATGCTGCTTTCTGGCCGTTGTGATTTTGCTTACTTAAATGAGTGGGTAGCGAATTATATGATTAAAAACGATTTTAACTTTGCCAAGTTCTACCAAGCGGAAAATACCTTTGATAACTCTAATGGCATTTTAGCGTTTCACCCTAGATGGCAAAGTAGACTACCTGAGTTCAATGCTTTTGTTCGCCAAATTAAAAAATCTGGCGAACTAAAGCGAATTGTTGAGCGTTATACTAAGTAACGTATTTTACGTTCTTTTCTGATCTGCTTACACCTCTTCAGGCCTTATTAATAGCGAGTACATCACAGGTACTACGATTAAGGTCAGTACTGTAGCAAAGCTAAGTCCTGCCATGATCACCACAGCCATACTCTTGAAGAAATCATCACCAAGTAACGGGATCATACCTAGCACAGTTGTGATAGCCGCCATTGAAACTGGTCGAACACGACTAACAGACGCATGAATAATTGCGTCTTCATGAGCTCTGCCTTCTTCTCGCTCAATTTTAATTTGTTCAACTAATACAATGCCGTTTTTAACCAGCATGCCTGATAAGCTCAATAAACCTAATAAACTCATAAAACCAAATGGAATGCCTGAGCTAACAAAGCCAAATGAAACACCTATAATTGCTAGTGGCACCGTTGTCCAAATTACAGTCGCCAGTTTGAATGAGTTAAACAATAAAATAGTGATCACAAACATTAAGCCATAACCGACAGGTAGAGAACCAAAGATAGGACCTTGTGCTTTTACCTGTGATTCATATTCCCCACCCCAAGTCAGCTCGTAACCCGGTGGCAGCTCAATTTGCTCAACCTGTGGTTTAATGCGAGCAAACACTTGAGCAGCAGTTTCATCCGAAAGTAAATCATTATCAGCCATAACAGTTAACATTCTCTTTCTGTCACGTCTTTTGATAACTGGATTTTCGTACTCAACTTTAAATTCTGTTACTACTTGCTTTATTGGCAGGTATTGACCCAGTACAGGACTATAAATTTGCATATCTTCTAGCGTGTTTATTGTCTTTCTTTCATCTTCAGGTAGCCGAACTAAAATTGGTAAGCGTTCAGTACCATCTCTGTACACACCAACCATTCTTCCTCTGTAGTTGGTGAGTAACAAGGTGTCTACGTCAGTTTTAGTTATACCCACAGCCCTTGCAGCATCAGCATTAAAGATAGGCCTGATAACTTTAGTCATGTTCTTCCAGTCATCAGTGATGTTTCGAGTGCCTGGGTCTTGCTTTAAGATTGCTTTTGCCTGATCAGACAATTGTCTCAGCACGATAGGATCTGCACCAGAGAATCTAGCTTCAATCTTCGAGCCTGTCGCAGGTCCGATATTCACTCTAGTGATCTTGGTTTCCACTGCTGGAAACTCCATGTCTAACATTTCTCTAATATTAGCAATGGCAGGAACTATCGAATCTTTATCAGCCATACGAACAATTAGCTGACCATAATTTCTGTAGTTCATTTCCATTTCATAGGTCAGCATAAAACGAGTTGCGCCTCTGCCGACTGTAGAAGAAACAAACTCTACATTTTCCATCGCCATTACTTTTTCTTGCAGTTGTGCGCTTAGTTCAGAAGTTGCTCTTATGTCAGAGCCTAATGGCAAGCGATATTCAACGTAAAAAATCGGTAAATTAGACGATGGGAAAAATGCTTGTTTAGCAAATTGGAAACCATACACAGCTACTAAGAACAAGGCTGTCATGAACAACATTGTTAGTTTTGGCATTTTTAACGTTGCCGATAACCAAGACTTATATACCTTGTATATGCCGCCTTTATAAGGGTCTACTTCTTCATTATCACCTTCTTGAGAGAGTTCTTCCTTAAACAACATGTTGGCGAAAAACGGCGTTATGGTGATCGCCGTAACCCAGCTTAGTAATAAAGAAATAAGCAGTACATAAAACAATGACGAAGCAAATTCGCCAGTTGCATCTGGTGACAGTCCGATTGGTGCAAAGGCAATAATAGCAATAAAAGTTGCAGCTAATAGTGGCCACTTGGTTTGTCTGACAATCAAACTGGCTGCTTCAAGCTTAGTTAAACGCTTTTTAATACCAATAAGTATGCCTTCAACAATAACTATGGCGTTATCCACCAACATCCCCAAAGCAATGATAAGTGCGCCAAGGGAAACTCGGTGTAGCTGCCAACCGCCAATTTCCATAAAAATAAAGGTACCCACTACGGTGATCAATAAAATACCACCAATTAATAGACCTGTTTTTATGCCCATAAATAAAAGTAGTACCACAATAACTATAACGATTGCTTGCACTAAACTTTCGATAAAGCCATTTACGGACTTCTCTACTTCTTGTGGCTGGTTATAAATCGTATCTAAATTAATACCAAACGGACGATACTGTTCTAACTCGGCTAATTTTTCGTCTACTTTTTTCCCCACTTCCACTACGTTCGAGCCTGAAGCAAAAGACAAGCCGACAAAAATAGCCTGTTTACCGTTGTGACTCACTATGTGCGATGGCACTTCTGAAAAGTCGCGATAGATATTAGCAATATCTGACAATTTAATGCGTTTACTTTGTCCTGATGGGCTTACTACTAAGTTGCCCAACTCTTGTACCGATTGAAATTCACCAGTTGGATGAAAGCGAATATTTTCATTACCAACTCGGATAGAGCCTGCATTAGATACTACGTTTTGTTGTGCTAACAACTGATAGATGTAATCCGTTGAAAGGCCTAAAGAGATCATTTTATTGTGCGATATTTCAATGATCACTTGCTCTTGCTGCTTGCCCTCAACCGTAACTTTACCTATACCATCGACTAAAACTAATTCACGACGAATAAAGTCAACGTAATCATTAATTTCATCGTATTCAAAGCCGTCACCTGTCACAGCCAACAAAATACCAAATACATCACCAAAATCGTCATTGACGATTGGAGGCTGCGTACCTGAAGGTAAATTCGGTTGGAAGTCATTTACCTTTCTTCTTAATTCATCCCAAATCTGACGCAATTCGTCTTTGCGATAAATCGGTTTCATTTCAACAATTATCTGCGATACACCTGTGCTGGTAATAGAACGGATAAAGTCGACATAAGGTAACTTCTGTATCTCATTTTCTAATGGATAAGTAACTTCTTCTTCTACCTGTTCAGGTGAAGCACCTGGATATTGAGTAACAATAATGGCTTGTTTAATCGCAAATTCTGGATCTTCTAACTGTCCGAGTCCTAAATAAGAAGCTATACCGCCGAATAAGAGTAAAAATGCAAATAACCAAGAACTGGTTTTTTGCTGAATAAAATACTTAGCTATATCAAACCCTGATGACATATTTACAGTCCTCTTTCACGTGACCAAGGTTTTACTTCCTGTCCTTCATCAATAAGATGACTGCCAGCAGCAATTACAGTATCCGCTAAGTTTAATTCACCAGCTACAGGCCTAATCAAAGCGCCTTGCTGATTCATCTTAACAACCGTTACTTCAACAAGCTGTGCTTTATTATCACTGCCAAGCTTGTAAACAAAATGTTTGTCTTGTCCGGCAAATTTGTTAGGTAAAAACACTGCTTCAACTGGCACTAATAACTCTTCATTTGAAGTGCCTAACACTCTGTCTAGCTCAACAATCAAGCTTCCTGTCATGCCAGCTAAGACATTTACATCTTCTGGAGCTTGCATAACAAACACCACTTTGTAAGCTTTAGTGGTTGGATTTGGTGTGATGTCGTGTTCTTTTAAAGTTACTTTAAATTGGCGGTTCTGTATCGCGTCTAATACTAATGTAGGTTGGTATGGATTTGACTCTGCGTTTTTTGGAATACGAGCCATTAGCTCTTCTGGCACTTGTATTGCCACATCGACCAAGTCTCTGCCTTGTAATTCCATAATTGGTTCTTTAGCGCTAACGAACTCAAATGGTTCAACGTGAAGTTGAGCAATAACTCCATCGAAAGGTGCTGTAATTACTGTGTATTTAAGGTTGGTTTTTGCCACATCCAGTTGTGCATCATCTATATCTAGCTGGGCTTTTGCTTCGTCTAATACTGATTGTGCAATTAACTTTTCGTCGAATAGTTTAACTGAGCGCTTATATTGACTTAGGGTAAGATCGTACTTTGCTTGAGCTTGTTTTACTTGTAATTTAAAGTCTTTGTCATCGAGTCTGGCTAATACAGTTCCTTTTGTTACTTTTTGTCCTGCAACCACTAGCCTTTCAGCAACTTCACCATTAACTCTAAACGCTAACTGAGCATCGAATGTTGGTTCTACCGTAGCAGGAAAGCTTTTTATATTACTGCCTGACGCTGGCAATACTTTAGCTATTTTAGCTGGTCTCAGCACTTCTTTTTGTTGTGTTTGCTCTGGCTCTGAACAGCCTAGTAATAACAAGCTCGCTACTATCAAAGCAATCACACGCATAATCCACTCAATCACTTGGTTCATTTCACCTTTATCCTAAGAATTTTTACCACTTAGCAAGTTTAACGCAGCTTTGATAAATTAAATATTTATAATAAATTAACTTCAGTATAAATTTTACTTATACCCTTCCTCTACACTTCTATCAAAGATGTAAATAAACAATTTCGGGTGGCATGTAATCTGCTTATTCAACTAGCCGAACTGCGGACACTGTTCGAGTAGACTATAAATATTAATTAGCAGTCATTATTACGTTCAGGGCATGAGCAACTTGCCCTGATATTAAGGATAAATGTATGTACTCATCTATAAATAGCCAACATCAAGTTAATACAAACACCAACAAAAATTATACGGTGAGTAATACTGCAAATTACACAGAAAGGCATACCTTATCGAGCCAATCGCAAAAACTTACCAATCAAGACACAGTACAACTCAGTACCCAAGCGCAGTCATTAAATGCATTAATACAAAACGCTAACGCAAAGTTAGCGGAAGAAATTGTCCCTAATTATTTGCCACCTTCACGAAATCAACAACTCATTGATGAAGCCGTTGCTAATGTTGTTTCTAATACTAATGTGCCCGTTGATCAGCAAGAGTTACGACAATCTTTTATGAATGAGCATAACGTTCGTAGTATCTCAACAACTCCCAACCCTTCGTCTAATAGCGGAAACGTATTTGATTTCTTATCGCCTTCAGACAGAAAATCATTAGAAGCAGCCTATGATCACGCTAAAGAGAATAATTTGAACATCGAAGATGTAGAGGTTGCTGCATTTTCATTAGCAGTGGAAAGGCGTATAGAAGCCGCAGTTAGCTCAGGAGTAGAATATCACCGTCATGTTCCAAGTGAACGAGTTGGCACTTTCGTTCCTCAATCTGGTAAAACAATCACTTCTGAAAAAACAGAACAACAGCAGCAAGCAATTGATAGAGTCACTTCAGGCAAGCTATTTCAAGAAAATGAGTTTTTAAATACGAACTTGTTCATTGATGCTATCTCAAAGCGTTTTAATATAACGAACGAGTAAAGTTTATTTTTAAAACAGAAACCTCAGTACATGCAACAGGACTTTGCTCTGTTTAACTAAAACAAACTTATTGCTACAAAAAAGGTGTAACAAAGATCAACATGCCCTAGATATGGCATTGATAATAAATTAACATTTATATAAATATTATTTATATCCAGTTAGCACTTTTTATGAATTTCGATCAGTTAAAAGTTCTCGATACTGTTGTTAAGGCTGGCACCATTAGCAAAGCAGCAGAACAAATATATAAAACACAACCAGCATTGAGTATGGCTATTAAGAGGCTAGAACAAGAAGTAGGTTTTGCCATTTTTGATCGAAGAAATTATCGCTTGGAGCTAACAGAGAAAGGCAAAATTTATTATGAAAAAAGCCAAGCAATTTTAGCCCAAATGGAGCAATTGCAGAGCTTGACAGACAGCTTTAAAAAAGGCGAAGAATCACAAGTAAACTTAGCTATCGAAGTGGCTTGTGACCTTGTTAACGCACTTGATAAAGTAAAAGCCGTACAGCAAAAATTTCCCAACACCATCTTTAACATTGAAGGCACAACCTTACTCTATTCAATTAAACGCTTGGTGCGAAATGAAGCCGATTTGGCTATAACGCCCTGGCTAGACTCCTTTGATTACGAAGGAGAATTCGACTCAAAAGTTATTGATGAGTTTTCATTTACTATGTGCGGGCATAAGGATTTATTTAAGCCTTTTGGTATCGAAAAAGAAGAAGATGTGAACATTGAAGTTTTGAGTCAATTGCCTCAACTTGCCCCGGTAGAAATGGGGCTAGAGCTGCCTAATCGCTATGTCACAAAATATGTTGGCAGTTCCTTGGTAACTGTCAATGATGTGCAGTGCATTATGGCTGCGTTAAAGACAAAATTAGGCTGGGGACCGATTTCCGAGAGCTGGTGGAGTGAAGATATGGAAGATGATTTTTTCCGATTTGAACCAGATTGTGAACAACCTCCCATTACAGGCCAAGTTCGATTACTAAAAAATACTAATACGGTTCTTGGCCCGGTTGCTCAAGCTATTTGGGATGCACTTTAAGAGAAATGTCTAGTGGTAACTCACTTCAACTGGAATAGTTAGCACCTTATGACTTTTGCGTTTTAACCATAAGTAAGTAGCAAATAAAGCAAGTACGCAAAGTAAAATAATCGTTGTACTTAAAACAGGCGTTACAGCAAGCATACCTATTTGATAGCACAAAGTGGCAGTTACATAAGCTAAACCAAAACTCCACAATGCAGCAAAGCTTGCCCACACCCTGCCTACTTCACTGCTTATTGCCCCCATCGCTGCTGCACATGGTGTATAAAGCAAAATAAACAACAAATAGGCAAATGCACCTAGCTTGCCATCAAATGCTTGCTGCATAGCGTGATAAGTCGCAATTTCAACTTCTTGCTCTTGTGCCGCACTTTCCAATGTTGAAATATCACCAACATCAACGCCTAGTGGATCATCAGGTGATATTTCTCCTAAGTTAAATGGGATAGAGTTTGCCGCGTCTTGCCATAAGCTAAAAATGGTTATTTCGTCGCTTTGTTCATCTTCCACCTGTGAGTAAAGGCTATTAAAAGTAGCAACTAGTGCTTCTTTAGCGAAGATGCCAGTAATAATACCGACTCCCGCTTGCCAGTTTTCTTCTTTTACACCTAATGGCGCTAATACCGGAGTAATAACTTGCGCACTTGCACTTAAAATTGAAGAGTCAGTATCTTGGTGACCAAACTCACCATCAGTTCCCAGCGAATTAAAAAAATTCAATACGCATACAACCAATACAATGGTTTGCCCTGCGCCCAATACAAATGACTTAGTTCTTTGTTTAACTCTTTTTAACAAATGCGTGATCGTCGGCATTTCGTATAGAGGTAATTCCATTATGCTCGTGCTGGAACTGCCCGGTAACACCGTAGCTTTTAATAAAAAGCCAGTAGCAATGGCTGCGACGATTCCTATTAGATAAAGCAGAAATACAATGTTTTGGCCTGAGTCGGGAAAGAAAGCTGCAGCAAATAACGCATATACAGGTAAACGAGCACCACAGGACATAAATGGCGACATCATGACAGTAGTAATTCGCTCGCGTTCACTGTCCAATACTCTGGTCGACATAACCGCTGGTACAGTACAACCAAAGCCAACAATCAAGGGTACAAACGCTTTACCCGGAAGCCCTACTTTTTGCATTAAACTGTCTATAACAAAAGCTGCACGGGCTAAATACCCTGAGCTTTCCAGCAAAGATAAACCTATAAACAAACAGACAATAACCGGAATAAAGGTTGCTACAGTTTGGATACCTAACCCTACCCCTTCAATTATCGTTAGTAGCCAAGCAGGTAATGATAAAGTAGACAACCATACCGCAGGTAAATCTACAAATAACCCACCAGCCAAAATATCAAAGAAATCAATGAAGGCGCTGCCCACATTAATTGCGAACATAAACAGTAAGTACATGGCAAGTAGGAAGAATGGAATGCCAAAGGCAGGATGTAGTAAGACTCCATCCAACTTATCACTTATGTTTTCAGTTGTGCCTTGTTCTACAGAGATTTGTTGACACAATTGCCTTATCACTTTGTGTCTTTGCTGCATGACAGACAAAGAGGCTTTCTGACATCTACAGCCTTGTTCGTCTACACATTTATTTTCAGCAATACCAAGTTGCAGCTCATTTTTACTACTTTGCTCTAGTTCTACCGTTAGTTGAACAAATGGTGAGGCAGGCTTAGCTTGTTGCACCGCTTTGGCTAACTGTTCTTTTGTCACAGACTTTTTGGTACTAGATACAAGCACAGGGCAATTCAAGGTTTTAGATAATTCCTCTACATCTATTTTTGCCGCTGTTTTTCTGTCTGTTTTAGTCAGTATTAAAACAACCGGAAGGTTAAGCTCGAAAAGCTGTGAGGTTAAAAATAATTGTCTGGTTAATTGCGTTGCATCAACAACATTAACAATACAATCAGGCTTGTTATTCGCTAAAAAATGCTGGGTGATCTCAATATCTTTACCCTGCTGTTTTAATGAAGCCAGATTACTTAAACCCGGCAAGTCAATTAACTCAAACTCTTGGTTTTCAGCAATAAATTTACCAGAGCTCTGCCCTACTGTTACACCAGTCCAATTACCTGTTGTTTTTGTCTGGCCGGTTAATTTATTGCTTAATGTCGTTTTACCACAGTTGGCAAAGCCAATAAGGCCAATACTTTTATGACTTGTCATTAAACCAGCTCTACCTTGATTTGCTCAGCAACACTGCGTTGCAAACTTACTTTTATACCATCAAAGTTAAATGCTAACGGGCCATTAAACGGCGCTTTGTGAGATAGAGTAACAATGAGTTCAGGCACTATGCCCTGCTCCATCAACTTAGTTGTTAACGTGAGATCCTGAGGAAGCTGTATTATTTTTGCTTTTTGTTTTCTGGAGAGTTTAGTTAAAGTCACGAACGACACCCGATAAATGATATGAGAACCATTATCATTATGCTTCGCAACACTCTTTAGACAAGTGTTAACTGTCTAACTCATGATTTAGAACAATAAGTGCATCCTTGCACTTACTTTATTTGTTTATAAAACCTCCGGAATTCGTACTTTTCCTTCCATAAGCACTCTTGCACTTCTGCTCATAGACACTTTTTGCACTGTCCAGTTACCATCAATTTCTGCTGCTTGAGCACCAACTTTCAAAGTACCTGATGGGTGACCGAACACAACAGACTCTCGTTCTACTCCGCCTGCTGCATTATTTACTAATGTTCCTGGAATAGCTGCAGCTGTGCCAATTGCTACAGCCGCTGTCCCCATCATTGCATGGTGTAGTTTGCCCATAGACAAAGCTCTTACATTTAGATCGATTTCAGACTCTGAAATCTCTTTACCGCTTGATGCTTGGTAAGACTTAGCACTAGAGACAAAAGCAATTTTAGGCGTATGCTGACGAGCTACAGCTTCTTCAACTTTTTCAATTAAGCCCATTTTAATTGCACCATGAGCTCTGATAGTTTCAAAACGAGCTAACGCGTCAGGGTTACCATTAATGGCTTCTTGTAATTCTGTTCCTTCATACCCTAGTTCATCAGCGTTTAAGAAAATCGTTGGGATACCCGCATTGATCATAGTTGCGTTAAAACTGCCTATTTCTGGCACTTCCAAAGTATCAACCAGATTACCTGTAGGAAACATAGCTTCTGAAGGATCTACAGGCGCAACGAAGTCAACTTGCACTTCTGCCGCTGGGAAAGTAACACCATCTAGCTCAAAATCACCAGTTTCTTGCACCTCACCGTTACTCATAGGAACATGAGCAATAATGGTTTTTTCAATGTTCTTTTGCCAAATTCGAACTTTAGCAATGCCATTATCAGGCACTCGCTCTTTCGCAACTAAACCATTTGAAATAGCAAACGAGCCAACCGCAGCAGTTAGGTTTCCGCAATTACCACTCCAATCAACAAATGGCTTGTCTATGGCAACTTGACCAAACAAATAATCAACGTCATGTTCAGGTTGTTCACTTTTTGCCAGAATAACCGTTTTACTTGTGCTAGAAGTCGCTCCTCCCATACCATCAGTATGTTTACCGTAAGGATCTGGGCTACCTATAACACGGAGTAAAATGTTATCTCTTACTTTTCCCGGTACTTGTGCTGCTTCTGGTAAGTCAGTCAGAGAAAAGAATACTCCTTTACTAGTGCCTCCACGCATGTAAGTTGCAGGGATCTTAATTTGCGGTTTAAAAGTCATTTAAACACCTCAAAAATTAGCTAAGTAAAAGCAGTATTAAGTTTTATTACCTTAATACTGCTTTTATATTTGATAGATTTATTTTTAATTATTCGACTCTAAGAAGTCTTGAGCAAAGCGTTGTAGTACACCACCTGCTGAGTAAACTGAAACCTCTTCAGCCGTGTCTAAACGACATTTCACTGAGATCTCAACTTGCTCGCCACTTGCTCTGGTCATGATAACTTTTAACGCAGCACCAGGTGTTGGTTCGCCAATCACATCATAAGTTTCACTACCATCAATTTGGTAAGTCTTACGTGTTTCACCATTGGTAAATTCAAGTGGTAATACGCCCATACCAACTAAGTTAGTACGGTGAATACGTTCAAAACCTTCTGCAACAATCGCTTCAACGCCTGCTAAACGAACGCCTTTAGCGGCCCAGTCACGTGAAGAGCCTTGACCATAATCAGCACCAGCCACAATGATCAGTGGTTGTTTGCGATCCATATAAGTTTCAATCGCTTCCCACATTCTAGTTTGCTTACCTTCCGGTTCTACTCTTGCTAATGAACCTTGGATGATGTCACCCTGCTCGTCTAAACACATTTCATTTAGCAGTTTAGGGTTTGCAAACGTTGCTCTTTGCGCTGTTAGGTGGTCACCACGATGCGTTGCGTAAGAGTTAAAGTCTTCTTCTGGAAGACCCATTTTCGCTAAATACTCACCCGCCGCTGAACTAGCTAAGATAGCATTCGAAGGAGATAAATGGTCTGTGGTGATGTTATCGCCTAATACAGCCAATGGACGCATGCCTTTTAATGTTCTAGGAGCTGCTAGTGCACCTTCCCAATAAGGAGGTCTGCGAATATAGGTACTCATTTCACGCCAGTCATATAGAGGATCGTTGTCCTCACCATAATCGACGGTTAAGTCGAACATAGGCTCATAGACTTTCTTAAACTGCTCTGGCTTCACCGATGCATTAACAATTGCATCAATCTCTTCATCACTTGGCCACACATCTTGTAAACGAATGTCATTGCCATTTTGATCTTGACCTAGTACATCTTGCTCGATGTCAAATCGAACTGTGCCAGCAATCGCATAAGCAACCACAAGAGGTGGAGAAGCTAAGAATGCTTGCTTTGCATAAGGGTGAATACGGCCATCGAAGTTTCTATTACCTGATAGAACAGCTGTTGAATATAAATCTCTATCAATAACCTCTTGTTGAATCTTAGGATCTAGTGCTCCTGACATACCGTTACAAGTAGTACAAGCATAAGCGACAATACCAAAACCTAACTTTTCTAACTCTGGTAATAAACCAGATTCTTCTAAATATAATTTTGCTACTTTAGAACCTGGAGCAAAAGACGACTTAACCCAAGGTTTGCGAATTAAACCTAGTTCATTTGCTTTTTTCGCTAATAAACCAGCAGCAACAACGTTTCTTGGATTAGAAGTGTTCGTACAAGATGTGATTGCAGCTATGATAACCGCACCATCAGGCATTAGTCCTTCTTCCTCTTGTGCTTTAGCCGCATCTAGGTTACCTGCAATCTCTCTGTCTTTAAGCGCAGATGTAGGTAAACGACGGTGTGGGTTTGAAGGACCAGCCATGTTACGACCAACTGTCGATAAATCGAATTCTAGAACTCGTTCATATTCAGCTTCAACCAGGTCATTAGCCCATAAGCCAGTGTGTTTGGCATAGTTTTCAACTAAAGCTACTTGCTCTGGTTCACGACCAGTAAGTTTCAAATAATCTATAGTTTGTTGATCGATATAGAACATACCTGCTGACGCCCCATATTCAGGTGTCATATTCGAAATAGTTGCTCTGTCGCCAATTGTTAACTCTTTTGTACCTTCGCCAAAGAACTCTAGATAAGCTGAAACAACACGCTCGTTTCTTAAGAACTCAGTTAAAGCTAACACTATATCTGTCGCTGTAATACCAGGATTACGAGTGCCTGTGAGCTTTACACCGACAATATCAGGTAATCTCATCATAGATGCACGGCCTAACATTACATTTTCAGCTTCTAGACCACCTACACCAATAGCAATTACACCAAGTGCATCAACGTGAGGAGTATGGCTGTCTGTACCAACACATGTATCTGGGAAAGCTACACCATCTCTAGCTTGAATCACTGGGGACATTTTCTCCAAGTTAATTTGGTGCATAATGCCATTACCAGCAGGAATAACATCTACGTTTTTAAATGCAGTCTTAGTCCATTCGATAAAGTGGAATCTGTCTTCGTTACGACGATCTTCAATTTGGCGATTCTTTTCAAATGCCTCTGGGTCAAAACCCGCATGTTCCACAGCTAATGAATGGTCAACAATTAGCTGAGTTGGAACAACTGGATTTACCTTAGCTGGGTCTCCGCCTTTATCTGCAATCGCATCTCTTAAACCAGCTAAATCCACTAGAGCCGTTTGGCCTAGAATATCATGACAAACTACCCTTGCTGGATACCATGGGAAATCTAAGTCTCGTTTACGTTCGATAAGCTGCTTTAATGAATCAGTCAGCTTTTCTGGTTCACAACGTCGAACCAATTGTTCGGCTAATACTCTCGAAGTATAAGGAAGTGTTTTATAAGACCCCACCTGAATCGCTTCTACTGCTTCACGAGTATCAAAAAAATCTAGGCTACTGTTAGGCAAGGGTTTACGGTAATTGGTATTCATGTCTCTATCCGCTTAGGAAAGGAAATTGAGAGTTAGTCTGGCTCCCAATCTCATTTTATTCTTGAAATTGTTCGAGGTTTTAATTAGTTAACAATTAAAACCTCTTTTTTGACTAGAAGTCACATTCCGATATGACTTGAGGTCAAAGTTAGTCTCTATCTTCAATAGCAACCCAAGTTGCAGTTTCAGGACCTGTGTAGTCTGCTGATGGACGAATGATGCGGTTATTTGCTCTTTGTTCCATAACATGAGCTGTCCAACCAGACACTCGAGAACACACAAAAATAGGAGTAAATAACTTAGTTGGAATGCCCATAAAGTTGTACGCTGATGCGTGGAAAAAATCTGCATTACAGAATAGTTTTTTCTCTCTCCACATCACGGCTTCACAACGTTCTGATACCGCATATAGGTGTGTATCACCTACGTTGTCAGAAAGTTTCTTAGACCACTCTTTGATAATTGCATTACGAGGGTCAGATTCACGATAAATAGCGTGACCAAAGCCCATAATTTTCTCTTTACGCTCAAGCATTCCCATCATTGCTGCTTCAGCTTCATCTGCAGACTTCCATTGCTCAATCATGTCCATCGCCGCTTCATTCGCGCCGCCGTGAAGTGGACCACGTAACGAACCAATAGCTGCAGTAACACATGAGTGAATATCTGAAAGTGTTGATGCACAAACACGAGCAGTAAATGTTGATGCATTGAATTCGTGCTCGGCATATAAAATAAGCGAGGCGTGCATTACTTCAACATGTAGAGGGTCTGGTTTCTTGTTGTGAAGTGTCCATAAAAACTGCTCTGCAATTGAATCAGCGTCAGTTTCTACATCGATACGTACACCATTGTGAGTAAAGTTATACCAGTAGTTAATCATGCCTGGGAAGGTAGCTAACATTCGGTCAATATGGTCTAGTTGGTCAGAAAACTGGAAGCCATGGTCGTTTTCAGTTTCCATGTTCCCTAGCATAGAACAACCCGTTCGCATTACATCCATTGGATGTGCGTCTTTTGGAATGTTTTCTAATACTGTTTTAAGTGCGTCAGGTAAGCCTCGCATACCTTTTAAACGAACTTTGTAACTATCTAATTCCGTTTGATTAGGTAACTTGCCATACAATAATAAATAAGCCACTTCTTCAAACTGTGCATTAGCTGACAAGTCTTTAATATCATAACCGCGATAAGTTAAACCTGAACCTGTTTTACCTACTGTACATAATGCTGTTTCACCAGCACTTTGACCACGAAGGCCTGCTCCACCTAGCTTTTTATCAACCATTGTCTCTTCCTAATTATTATTTTTAACTAAGCCGGTTTCCCGGCTGTAGGGTTTTATCTGTTATATATTTGAATTCTGTGTTGGCTATTCGTGCTGATTACTTATTTTTACCTTCTGCGAACAGCGCATCTAACTTTTGCTCATACTCGTGGTAACCAAGATAATCATAAAGGTCCATACGAGTTTGCATTGAATCAACAACCGCTTTTTGATCACCGTTTTCTAATATAGATGAGTACACCATTTCTGCTGCCTTATTCATCGCTCTGAAAGCACTCAATGGATAAAGCACCATATCAGCACCCCACTCACCTAATTCTTTCTTATTCCATAATTCTGTTTTACCGAATTCAGTAATGTTAGCTAAAATTGGAACATCTAATGCTTCAGAGAATGCTCTGTAATGTTCTTCGGTTTGAACAGCTTCTGCGAATATGCCATCAGCACCAGCTGCAACATAAGCTTTTGCTCTCTCAATTGCTGCTTCTAAACCTTCTTGAGCAAATGAATCAGTTCTTGCCATAATGAAAAAGTCTGGGTCAGTACGAGCATCTACTGCGGCTTTAATACGATCGACCATTTCTTCCGTTGAAACGATTTCTTTGTTTGGTCTGTGACCACAACGTTTTTGCGCAACTTGATCTTCCATATGTACAGCTGCCGCACCTGCTTTTTCCATATCTTTAATAGTTTTAGCGATATTGAATGCACCGCCCCAACCTGTGTCGATATCAACCATTAGAGGCAAATCACAAGCTGAAGTAATACGTTGCACATCCACAATGACGTCGTTTAATGACGTCATACCTAAATCAGGTAGACCATATGAAGCATTTGCCACACCGCCACCTGATAAGTAAATCGCTTTATGACCAATCTGTTTTGCCATCATTGCTGAGTAAGCGTTAATCGTGCCTACAATTTGCAATGGTTTGTTGTCTACTAGTGCTTGACGAAATTTTTTACCTGCACTCATGTGTTTACCCTTCTTGCTTGAGTTTTGATTCGATATTATTTTTTGAATAAGTGATATGCCTGCGCATTAAGATCTCTGCGAGCTCTTCATCTCTATTGGCAATGGCATTTACAATGTTTTTATGTTCATCAAAAGCAGTTGTTACCCTCGGACCAGCCATACCAAGTTGAACTCGATACATTCTGACTAAATGGTATAAACCGTCGATTAATAAGGAGATAAGATGCTGATTTTTGCTACCCAAAATAACTCTATAATGGAAGTCTAAGTCACCAGCTTCTTGATAATAGGTTTCACCAGAGCTAACCGTTTCTAGATGGGTGTTAAGTAATTGTTTAAGATCTGCGATTTCTTCATCTGACATATTAGTTGCAGCCAATCTCGCTGCCATGCCTTCTAACGACTCCCTTACCTGATAAAGCTCTATAAGGCCTTCAGGAGATAGGGATACTATGCGAGCACCCACATTAGGTTTACGTTCTACTAAGTGACAAGACTCAAGTCTATTTATTGCTTCCCTAACAACCGCTCGGCTAACCGAATATTTTGTCGACAACTCTGCTTCGTTAAGCTTGGCGCCCGATTCAAGCTCGCCCTCTACTATTGCTGTTCTTAACAAAAGGTAAGTTTTGTCGGCAGAAGTGACCGCTTGCGACAATTCTAATGCGGGATTTAGCATATTTGCTCTTTTATTTCGAAAACTTGTCGACAATTTAGTTGCATAAACAGCAAAGATCAAGTTCAAAAGTGAATTTTGTCGACAATTACAACTAAGGTCTAACTATAACAACCTGTGGATAAACTGAGAGTAAGATCTTTACAATTTGTGGAGTATTTTCATCATTTTTTTATAAAAACTTGAAAATAGTCGATTATTTTTTACACAAACGCTTTTATTTGTGGAAAAACTAGTCTAGACTGATTTTATTCGTCACCTCTAAGCAAAAGTTTAGATTGCAGACAACACAGTTAGCGCACGGCTCATAAACGAGCCATTCCCCTAGCCCGAAGCCGGAAATAGCTTCGGGCTTTTTTTTGCTTAGCTAAATGTAAGAATATTAAAGTTTATTCAACCTAATAATTTCCCGCACTAGGACAAGAACACTTTGTACCTAATCCGAAGTTTGATAGTAAAAACCTGTTGAATTCATTTCTTTTGCTAAAAGTTGTTTTATCGGAAACTAATTAGTTAACCCAAATCCACACCCAAATTTACAAATGCTTTACTGTGGTAATCATTGTTAGATGGGCTTGAGTGACGTGCTAAGGAGCTAGCTAACTATTTATATACACTGACCTTATTGATCTTTCTTAACAAAATACAGAAACAAAAAAGCCCATCGTATGATGGGCTTTTTATAGGCAAGTAATTCAGTTTATTAGAAGAAAGATTTCTTAACTTCTAAGCCCCAAGAAGCGCCTTCATTAACAATACCTGTATTGTTGTTGAAGTCGATACCACCTTTTAAGTTATCTTCGTCAGTAATGTTACGACCAAATAAAGCAACTTCTAAGTCGTGCTCAAAGTTGAAGTAACCAATACGTAAACCTAATTCGAACTGATCGTCTGTAACGTATTCTTCAGTTTCATAAATGAAGATATTAGTTTCACCTTGGTGAGCATAGTCACTGTATACGAATACTTCACCATCTTCACCCATAGGGATAGAGTAACGAGCAGTTAACGTAAAGATAGTTTCTGGAGCGTTAGGGAACGGATTACCGTCAACATATGCACCACCAGTTTCTGGGTCAATTGGATCCGTTGGTGTACATTGACCAGAACCACACACAGGAATTAATAAATCGCTGTCTTGTAGCTCAGTCTTGTTGTACGAGAAACCTGCAGTAATGATTAAATCTTCAATTGGACGATATTCAGCATCAATTTCGAAACCTTGACCAACACCTTCGCCTGCATTTGTTAAACCAACATTGTTACCGTTACCACCAACAGCTGTTAATTGAATATCTTCAATCGTGTAGTGGTAGATAGCACCATTAAGTCTTAATGTTCTATCAAGTAAATCTGCTTTGAAACCCGCTTCATATGAGAAGATAGTTTCAGCTTCAGCTACCGACGGAGCTCCACCGAATGCAATATCACGGCCTTGGATTGATTGTGCTCTGAAGCCATTTGCTACACGAGCATAAACTGATAAGTCGTCTTGAAGTTTATGGTTAACCATGAACTCCCAGCTAATTTGATCATCATCTAAATCAACAGTTTCTACTGTCGCAGAAGTTAACTCTTTCTCATCATAGGTATAACGTAAACCACCAATAATTGTAGTTTTATCGCTTAATTGCATTGTACCTTGACCAAATACAGCCCAAGTCGTATTTGTTTGAGTTACAGTTGTAGGGTCAGTAAAGAACGGGTCAGTTTCTACATCTAACTCAGAGTCAAAGTAGAAGAAACCAGTCTGCCATGAGAAAGGATCTGAAGTATTTGAAGCCAATCTAACTTCTTGAGTAAATTGTTCTACGTCAGCTGCATCTTGAGTTTGAGAAGGGAAAGGAATAAAACCTGGGCCCATTTCTGGTAAGAAAGATGCACCAAAACCACCATCGATATCACCTAAACTGCGACCATCAGCTGATTCTGCAGCTGTAATAGAGGTAAGAGTGTAATCACCAAAGTCGTAATTTACAGTAATTGACCAACCGTCTGAATCATATTCTTGCGGGTTGTTATCGCCTTCATCGTAATAAACAGTGTCACGATCATAGTTTTCATTAAGATCATTACTACCAGTTGTTAAGATGTTTGCTCTAAATACTGATGATGTACCGTCATAACTTCTTGAATGGAAGTTAAATAAAATATCTAGCGCGTCTGTTGGGTTATACGCTAACTGAACACGGTAAGCTTTTTCGTCAAAGCCACCTAATGCATTGTTTTCACCTGTATAACCGTTATCGATCCAATCGTCTTTAGACTGGTTTAAAGCAGAAAGACGGAAAGATAAGTCATCAGTTAACCCAGCACCTACTGCGCCTTCAAGGTTAACTAAGCCATAATTACCGAAGCCAGTTTTAACGTATGCTTCGAAATCATCTGTAGGCTTGCGCGAATTGAATTTGATAATACCAGCTGTGGTATTACGGCCGAATAATGTCCCTTGCGGGCCACGAATAACTTCAACTTGCTCCATGTCAAAAAGAGGGAAACTCTTTAATACTACGTTTTCCATAACAACCTCATCCATAATAATAGATACAGGTTGTGACGCTGCTAAGTCAAAGTCGGTATTACCTAAACCACGTAAGTAGAATCTAGGTGCTACACGGCCATTTGAAGACTCAGCATATAAGCCAGGTACACGAGTCGCTAATGCAAGGATATCGTCACCTGCTGCGAACATGTTTTCAAATTTCTCACCAGAAATTGTCGCAATAGACACAGGAACATCTTGTATTGATTGTGTTCTTTTAAGTGCTGTTACGGTAATTTTTTCTAGTTTAGCGTCTTCATCTTGTTGTTCTTCCGCTAATACTGGTGTGGCTGTAAGTAGAGCAGCTTGGATGCTAAGCACCAAGGCTGATTTTTTCATGATATTCATATTATATATCCGGGTTGTTGTCGTTTTTATTTAGATAAATTTTCCACCCTGGAGCAGAAATTTATCAAAACGCACGAGATATTAACTCAAATCTTTGGTTTTGTTTAGCTTTTAACCTAAAACATTGCTTTATTTCTAGTCGAAAAAAAATTAGTTGCAACCTGAGCAGATAAATTTATGATCCCCCTCTTGCGTTAAATTCATAAGAAATCAATCTGGAGTGTGAATAGTGGAATTTGATTGGCTAAGAAGTGTTATTGGTATTATGGTTTTACTTGGCCTTGCTTATTTGCTCTCTGCAAAAAGAAAGTCAGTAAGCTTACGTACTGTAGGCTCTGCTTTTGCTTTGCAGTTTCTATTAGGTGCCATGGTTCTTTATTGGGAAGCTGGCAAAGACATATTATTAGCAGTTTCAACCTCTTTAAGTAAAGTATTTAGCTATGCTGAAGATGGAATTGTATTCATGTTTGGTGATCAATTGGGCGGTGATGGCTTAGGCTTTATTTTCGCTGTTCATATTTTACCTGTAATCGTATTTTTCTCTTCTCTAATCGCTGTACTTTATTATTTAGGTGTGATGGGCAAGTTGATCAGCATTTTTGGTGGTGGTTTAAGAAAAATTACTGGTACGTCAAAACCTGAGTCAATGTGTGCAGCTGCAAATATTGTAGTGGGTCAAGCGGAAGCTCCGCTTGTTGTTAAACCTTTCCTACCTACAATGACTAGATCTGAGTTATTTGCAGTTATGGTTGGCGGTATGTCGACAGTAGCTGGTGCAATCATCGCTGGTCTAACTGGTATTGGCGTAGAGTTAAAATACTTGATCGCTGCTAGTTTCATGGCTGCGCCAGGTGGTTTAATGATGGCTAAAATTTTAATGCCAGAAACCGAAACAGCTAAAAACGAACTAGAAGACTTAAACCTTGCAAAATCAAATCACGTAAATGTTATTGATGCAGCTGCTGACGGTGCTGCTGAAGGTATGAAGTTTGCGCTGAGCATTGGTGCTATGTTAGTTGCATTTATTGCTTTAATTGGCTTACTAAACGGTGTTCTTGGTGGCATTGGCTCTTGGTTTGGAATGGAAGACTTAACATTACAAGTGATTTTAGGTTACTTATTTAGCCCAATCGCTTACGTTGTTGGTGTTCCTTGGAGTGAAGCACAATTAGCGGGTAGCTTCTTAGGACAAAAACTAATCTTAAATGAATTTGTTGCTTACCTAGACTTTGTAAACCACAAAGAATCATTATCAGAATTAACTCAAGTTATTGTGACATTTGCACTATGTGGATTTGCTAACTTGTCTTCTATCGCAATCCTTATCGGTGGTGTAGGCAGCATGGCTCCAGAGCGTCGTCATGACTTAGCAGAGTTAGGTTTGCGTGCGGTAACAGCAGCTACATTAGCTAACTTAATGAGTGCTGCAATCGCAGGTTTATTCATTACACTACAATAAAATTTATATTTTAACTTGTATATTAAGTGCTGCTACCCCATTAATAGCAGCACTACTCAAGTTTCGGAGTTTTTAAAATGAGCGAAGTTCAGCATCATAAATTAATTATTCTAGGTTCTGGCCCTGCTGGTTACACAGCCGCAGTATATGCAGCTAGAGCAAATTTAAACCCTGTTCTTATTACAGGTATGCAACAAGGCGGACAGTTAACGACGACAACCGAAGTTGAAAACTGGCCTGGTGACGCGAATGATCTTACTGGTCCTAAGTTAATGGACAGAATGAAAGAACACGCAGAAAAATTTGATACTCAAATCATCTTTGATCACATCAATGAAGTAGATTTCAGTAACAAGCCTTATAAGTTAAAAGGCGATTCACAAAGCTATACTTGTGACGCACTTATCATCTGTACAGGTGCTTCGGCACAATACTTAGGCTTAGAGTCTGAGCAAGCATTTATGGGTAAAGGTGTATCTGCTTGTGCTACGTGTGACGGTTTCTTCTACCGCAATCAAAAAGTTGCAGTTATTGGTGGTGGTAACACTGCTGTTGAAGAAGCTCTGTATTTATCTAACATTGCATCAGAAGTTCACTTAATTCACCGCAGAGATACTTTCCGTTCAGAGAAGATCTTAACGAAACGTTTAATGGACAAAGTTGAAAACGGCAATATCGTTCTACACCTAAACAAAACACTTAACGAAGTTGTTGGTGATGAAATGGGTGTGACAGGCGTTAAATTAGACTGTACTCAATCTGATGCAACAGAAGAGTTTGATGTTATGGGTCTATTCGTTGCAATTGGTCATAAGCCAAATACTGGTATTTTTGAAGGCCAACTTGAAATGAATGATGGCTACATCAAGATTAAGAGTGGCTTAGACGGTAACGCAACGGCTACAAGTGTTGAAGGTGTATTTGCTGCTGGTGATGTTTGTGATCACCAATATCGTCAAGCAATTACATCAGCCGGTACGGGCTGTATGGCTGCACTTGATGCAGAACGTTACTTAGACGCACAATAATGATAAGGGGCTGATAAGCCCCTTTTTAAATTATGGACTCTCCTACTTTATATTACTTGGACGATGACCTCAGTTGGTTTCCAGATCCTAAAACCGCGCTGGTTGAACCTAATGGACTATTGGCCTTAGGTGGAGGCTTAGAACCTGCTAGGGTCTATAACGGGTATCAGCAAGGTGTCTTCCCTTGGTACTCGGACGATGAGCCTCTCATGTGGTGGAGTCCAGATCCGAGAGCTGTATTCCCTAATTGCCAAGTAAAATTGAACAAGAGTTTAAAGAAGTTTCTCAACAAGTGTGACTATAGCGTCAGTATTAATACTAGCTTTCGTCAAGTCATAGAGCATTGTGCAAAACCACGAGTTAACTCTGAAGGCACCTGGATAATGCCAGAAATGGTTGAAACCTACTGTGCTTTACATGCCCAATCAAAAGCTCACTCAATAGAAATATGGCAAATAAATAGTGAGGGCAAACACCTAATTGGTGGACTTTATGGAGTTTTAGTTGGTGATTGTTTCTGCGGTGAATCTATGTTTTCAGCACAACCCAATGCTTCGAAACTCGCTCTCCTTTGCTTAGCTGAATTAATGAAAACAAGTGATACAGCATTGATTGATTGCCAATTACCTAATCCATATCTTATGAGCATGGGCGCTCAGTTAATATCTCGAGATGTGTATCTAGAAAAGTTACAGCAAGCGAGACAAAAAAGTTTAGCAAAGCCTATTTTTTCGCCTAGATTTATAGAATGGCGCAGCATAATATTCACTGCGTAACTTTTGAAGCAGTATAGTTTATGACAACAGTTAGATTTGGCTTATCTACTACATTTCCCTGTGGCTATTTAGAGCAGGAACAAGAGCAGTTACTGGTTTATATAGATGAGCAACCCCTATCACCTTTTATGTACTCAGCCTTGCAAGAGCAAGGTTTTAGGCGTTCTGATGATCAGGTTTACAAACCACACTGTCCTAATTGCAATGCTTGCCAATCGATTAGAGTTTCGCCTTTTAAATTCAAAATGAGTTCAAGCCAAAAGCGCATTTTTAATAAAAATAAGAGATTCACTTTAAATTTAACAACCCAAGCAAAGCCTGAGTATTACACTCTGTTTGAAAATTATGTAAATACCAAACATAAAAATGGTGTGATGTACCCAGCCAGCATTGAACAACTCCATAGCTTTACCAATTGTGAATGGATGGAACAACTATTTATTGAGCTGTATGACGGCGGAAGATTGATTGCAGTTGCAATTACCGACGTTACACCAGACAGCCTCTCTGCTGTTTACACCTTTTATGATTTGGATTACGAAAAGTATTCTTTGGGAACACTTATGATCTTGCATCAAATTAATTTAGTACAACAACTTGAGAAATCTTGGTTGTATCTAGGGTACTACATTGAAGAGTGTGACAAGATGAACTACAAAACTAAATTTTCACCGTACCAAATTAGAAAGTCTTCGGTTTGGACCGAAATTGACGATTAATCTCGCACTTCCTCGGTAAATCTAAGATTAATTTTCTCTACCGCTTTACATCTACAAGTTTTTTGGGCAGAATTCGCGCTTATTTTTTACGCTAACAACTGTCCTAGAGGTTATACGCTTAATGGCGAAAGAAGACGTTATTGAAATGCAAGGTACGATTTTAGAAACTTTGCCAAATACTATGTTCCGTGTTGAATTAGAGAATGGTCACGTTGTGACAGCTCACATTTCAGGCAAAATGCGTAAGCACTACATCCGTATTTTAACAGGTGATAAAGTTACAGTTGAAATGACTCCTTATGACCTAACTAAAGGCCGCATTACTTTCCGCGCAAGATAATTTTTTAATCTTGCTGGGTATTAAACGGTAACACTACTAGAAGTCCGTTGACTCAATATCCTGCTGGCTAAATATAAAAAAACCGAGGTATAAACCTCGGTTTTTTATTATTTATTTTCTATTAAGCTTTCGCTAATTGCTTAGACTCGTAGTTGAAAGTTAACTTGTCTTTCTTTAAGTCGACTTTAACAGTGCCACCTTCTGTCAGATTACCAAATAGCACTTCGTTTGCTAGAGGCTTGCGTAGCTGTTCTTGAATGACTCTAGCCATAGGTCTTGCTCCCATCGCTTTATCGTAACCCTTTTTAGCTAGCCACTTAGTAGCTTTATCAGACAGTTGCAGTTCAACCTGTTTCTTGTCTAATTGTGATTGCAATTCGACTACAAACTTATCAACAACTTGCAATATAGTGTCTTCGTCTAAGTGATTAAACCAAACAATATTATCTAAGCGGTTTCTAAACTCAGGTGTAAAGGTTCGGTTAATTTCTTCCATCGCATCTGAACTGTGGTCTTGGTGCGCAAAACCTATCGACTTTCTTGATACTTCTGCAACACCAGCATTAGTTGTCATAACGAAGATAACATTCCTAAAGTCCGCTTTACGACCATTATTGTCGGTTAGCGTACCGTGGTCCATTACCTGTAATAAAATGTTAAACACATCAGGGTGTGCTTTTTCAATCTCATCAAGTAATACAACAGAGTGTGGGTGTTTTAGCACTGCATCTGTTAACTGTCCGCCCTGCTCATAGCCTACGTAACCAGGAGGAGCACCAATTAATCTACTAACAGCATGTCTTTCCATGTACTCAGACATATCGAAACGAATAAGTTCTAAGTTCAAGACTTTCGCCATTTGCTTCGTTACTTCAGTTTTACCAACCCCTGTAGGTCCAGCAAATAAGAAGCTTCCAACAGGTTTGTCTTCATTACCTAAACCAGAACGAGACAATCTTATTGCTGCTGTCAGTACATCAATAGCTTCGCTTTGGCCAAATACAGATAGTTTTAAGTTTCTATCTATATTCTTAAGTATTTCTTTGTCTGATTGAGACACTGAATTTTCAGGAATACGGGCAATCTTTGCAATTATTTGCTCTATCACAGCAACATTAATCTGTTTTTTACGCTTCGACTTTGGCAGTACTTTTTGATTAGCCCCAGCTTCATCAATGATATCTATTGCTTTGTCAGGTAAATGGCGATCATTAATGTACTTGGCTGAAAGCTCTGCTGCGGCCTTTAGTGCTGAGTTTGTATATTTAATACCGTGATGTTCTTCATACTTATCTTTCAAACCTATCAAGATTTTGGTCGTATCTTCAACACTAGGCTCTTCGATATCTATTTTTTGGAAACGACGAACTAACGCCTTATCCTTTTCAAAAATGGTTCTATATTCACCATAAGTAGTTGAACCAATACAACGTAATTTACCCGCAGATAACAGCGGTTTCAATAAATTAGAAGCATCCATAACGCCGCCTGATGCAGCTCCTGCGCCGATAATGGTATGGATTTCATCAATGAATAAGATTGCGTGCTCTTGTGCTTGTAACTGCTTTAACAGAGCTTTCAATCGTTTCTCGAAGTCACCACGATATTTAGTGCCAGCCAACAAACTTCCCATATCTAGTGAGAATACCGTTGCATTCTCGATAACTTCTGGCACGTCACCGTGTACAATGCGATAGGCCAAACCTTCCGCAATTGCAGTTTTACCTACCCCAGCTTCACCAATAAGCAAAGGGTTATTCTTTTTACGTCTGCACAACACTTGAATACAGCGTTCCAACTCTGAATCTCGACCAATAATTGGGTCTACTTCACCTTTTTCAGCCAATTCATTTAAATTGCTACACAAACTTGAAAGTGAACTCTCGGAGTCTCCTTCTTGCTCACCCTGTTCTTGATGCAAATCATCATCTAAGTCTGAGTCTTCATCATCAACACCGTGAGAAATATAATTCACTATGTCTAAACGAGAGACATCAAAGCTCTTTAACACGTAAACAGCATGAGATTCTTGTTCACTATAAATAGCGACTAATACATTTGCGCCAGTTACTTCTTGTTTACCAGAAGACTGAACGTGAAACACTGCTCTTTGCAATACTCGTTGAAACCCTAGCGTAGGTTGAGTTTCATTTGTCTCTTCTTTCTCTTCCGACAAATACGGTGTGGTCTGGGTGATAAATTCAGCCAGTTCAACTCTGATTTTATCCAAATCAGCAGAACAAGCTTCCAACACTTTCTTTGCATCGGCATTGTCTAGCAGAGCCATTAATAAATGCTCGACAGTCATAAATTCATGACGATGAGCTCTGGCGTACTGAAACGCTTCGTTTAAGGTAATTTCCAACTCTTTATTTAACATAGACACCTTCTCTTACTGCTCACTACTCTTGCTCCATTGTGCATAATAGCGGGTGTTGATTTTCTCGGGAGTACTGATTCACCTGAGCAACTTTAGTCTCTGCTATCTCAGCAGAAAACGTACCAACTACAGCTTTACCTTCTTTATGTACTTTAAACATTAAGTGATTTGCGTTTTCTAACGACTTCGCAAAAAACTTCATCAACACCTCTACAACAAAGTCCATGGGGGTGTAATCATCATTATTCAAGATCACTTTGTACATTGGTGGCTTCTTAAGTTTAGACTTTGCTGCGTCTTTCACCAGTGAAGTGTGATTTTGGTCTTCGGTCATTTTTGTCATAACTCTATAAACAAGAAAACGTATTAATAGTTCTCTTTATATAAATATATTAGCCAATTAACAAAACTTAGTTATTAAAACTTGACTATTTGAACAAATTATCTACATTCAATATACGTTTGGTGTAAAAACAACCAAATCGTTTAATTCACTATTAAATTTAGGAAGTATGGAAATGGCAGTTGGTAAAGTTAAATGGTTTAACAACGCAAAGGGTTTTGGCTTCATTAGAGAAGAAGGAAAAGAAGAAGATATCTTCGCTCATTTTTCTACAATTACGATGGATGGTTATAAAACCTTAAAAGCAGGTCAAGAAGTTGAATTTGAATTAAGCGAGGGGCCGAAAGGGTTACACGCAACAAATATAAGGCTTGGCGAAAAATAGCCTTCTATTAAAACGAATACTACTTAAATAGTAAAACTGACTGCATTAGTGCAGTCAGTTTTTTATGAGTAACATTTACAAGTGCTCTAGGATTTCTATTCCTATAATGTAAGCACCGCTTTCTTCTTGAGAGCACCTTACCACTGTCGCCGATGCTTTTAGTGCAGGTAGTTCAGGACTCGCTCCTTCAACTCTACAAATCAGAGAAGTTCCTATTTCAATAGGTTCATCCGTTTCAGCTGCCATACCTGTTGCACTTAAGTCTCGGCACACCGCCTCTAGTTTTCGACCTGCATCAGCATCCGCTATTTCTATTTCCATATTCGTGTTAACCATCATACGGAAGAAGTTTCGACTATCGTTATATCTGATCATATTTGTCTACCCCCTTTTTGCAGACAATACTTCAATTTTATTTATTAATTCAGACATTTGAAAAGGCTTAGTCAGATAATCATCGCATCCTGCATTATATCCTTCCTCTACCTCTTTTTCGTTATCCAATCCTGATATAAGAATAATAGGTATCGCTTGAGTTTCCGGAGTATTTTTTAGTAATCGACATGTATCGTATCCGTCGATACCCGGCATACATATATCAAGTAAAATAATATCTGGCTTTGTTTGAATAGATAAGCTGAGAGCTTCGTGGCCACTCGGAGCATAATCTAACTGGATCCTATCGCCCAATCCTAACGTTAACATTTCAAAGTTAAACTTTTCATCATCAACTAATAAAACTTTAATGCTTTCCAAAGTGTTTCCCTACAATTAAAAGTTTTGATACTGACTTTACAAATTTTGACATACCACTTGTGTTTAATAGCATTTAGAACAGCTAATATTAATGTAATAACATTTACTATAAGTTTTACAACTTAAATTTTGCGATTTTTAAAAATAGTTTTATATAATTGATAGGGATTCAATGTAAAATCTCTACTTAAAACAAACAACTCGCAGTAATCTGGGAAATAATAATGAAAAAAACAGCAACAGCGATTGCACTAATGTTAGCGTCTTCAAGTGCAATGGCTCTACCAGGATTAGATTTTTGGGCTGGCGGCTACGCATGGAACACGTCATATGAAGGTACTGTTTCAGCAACTGCGTCAGGTCAACCAATTGAACTGGATGTGCATAGTGACCTAGGTCTAGATGACTCTGATAACAACGTAATTTGGGCGGCATTCGAGCACCCTCTTCCTCTTATCCCAAATATTCAAATTAGAAAAACAGAATTAGAAACAACTGGCAGTGGCACACTGAACCAAACATTTGAATTTGCAGGAGAAACTTACTCTGCAAACGAACAGTTAGATTCAGACATCAGCCTAAACCATACTGACTTTACTGCTTATTGGGGTTTACCAATTCCTTTAGTGACAGTAGACCTTGGTTTAAACGTTCGTAAATTTGACGGTGAACTAGCGATTAACACTGGTGTATCAGAATTAGACGAGCCAATTCCTATGGCGTTTGGTCGCGTTGGTGCCGAACTACCATTTACAGGTTTTGCTGTAATGGCCGAAGCAAACTACGTTGGTTACAAAGATACTAGCCACATGGACTATCAAATCGTACTTCGTTACACACTACCTGTAGTTCCTTTGTTAGACGTAAATTTAGAAGCCGGTTACCGCTCATTCCAATTAGACATTGACCCTACAGATTTTAATGGTGATTCTGACGATCTTACTACAGATATCGATATGTCAGGCGTATTCTTAGGCGTTTCTTTACACTTGTAATCAAATCAAATTTTCGATTTTAAAGGCACTCTATTGAGTGCCTTTTTGTTTTAATGATTGTTTTAGCATATTCAATTGCTGCTTATAAACAGCAAGCCGAATATTATTGTTTTGTTGAGCAAGCTCTACCGCTTTTTTTCTTAATTCTATTGCTCGTTTCAACTGTTTTTGTTTTACCAACTCGTCAGCTAAAAGAGCGTGTGCTTCCGCCGAACGGCCATATAAACTAAGGGCATATTCTAAAGTTGCCAAACTGTCTTTTGTTCTTCTAGATAAAGCCAATAAATCATCACCTGTCGCCCACCACTTCCGCAGTTTTGGTAACACTTCAAAGCCATATTGTTGATGCAATTTTTGATAATAATTTTTCAGATTGGCCAAAGATATACCTGGCTTATCATCTTGAAAGTTTCTATATCTCACTTCCCAAAGTTCTCTCGGAAAAGCCATTTCCATTGCAGAAATAAAAGCATCCAAAGTCGTGTGATAGGCATAGCCTGAAAGAATTTCTGTTTTAAATGTTATTGCCGAGCTATTCAGCGCATTTAGCTTTTCTTGCAAAAGCGCATACTCTTTTCTAGTCTGGGCTAAATCATCAGGGAAGTAATCAATCTGAGAAAGGTAGAGATATCTGTTCTTGTTATTTGAAGAGCCAAGTGCATTAGACAAATGTTCAATAACATTGATGCCTTTTTCATCTTCAAGCAATAAAGACCAATGATTCATTGCGATATAAACATCAAACAATCCTTCTCTCTTCCATGCCGAATACAAGGTAAAAGTTGCTGTTGGCGATAAACCAGTCAGCATTCTAAAGTTATTAGTTCGGTATTTTTGCTCAATAAATGGTATCAGTTCATCAGCTAGAAACTGCAAGTGTTTATCAGCCTGATAATTTCCCCAACCAGCTAATTCTGAGTTGTTGTCATATAACTTTGGCATGACATCAACTCTTTGCTCAGTGACTACATTAGACGACAATTGAGGCGCTTGTTCGTAGTTGTTTATTCCTATAACAATAGAGTCAGGCATTAAACTGCTCATTGATAAATGTTGTACTACACCTGTAATAGGATGAAATAGAAACTCGCTATCTAACAAATAGATAACGGGAAAAGAAACATGCTCACTAGTAATGTGATAGGCCGGAGGCAAATAAACATCTATTGTTCGCTTTTGATTTAGTATTTCCGAGTGAAATGAATGCTGTGTTAAGTTTTCAGCCATACTAGGCTTTGAAGATGTAATCGGCTCAGCTTTTAGTTCATTCGCATAAGTGAGCTGACAAAACGCATTTAATAGAAGGATGCAAATTAATAAGTTTTTCATTAGAGTGCTCTAGTAAAATCTGACCAACAGATTCTAGGCACTCTAAATATTGTATTAACACGCTTTTGCGTTGAACAACGTCTTTTTAAGATATGAACAATAGTCACTAAGCTGTTTTTAGCTAGGTATAATCCATTGTTTTAAAAGATTAATAACAAAACACTTAAAGATTAGTTTAAAAACCTTGTTTCTTTAGCTAAAAAGTACTTTCTCTATCTTCGACTTGGTTGAAATAGCCTTTTGTATTTCATAAGTGGTCGAAACAACCACGCAGGTACCCGACCAACTTCCTTAGCAAAGCTATTTTTGTATGACGCTCTAGATTCCATTCTAGCTATCCATGCCATTACATTTGGCATGTCAGAGAAGTCAAAACCGCATTGCCTGAAAATAATAGTGTTAGGAAACCATGCCATATCTGCTAATGAAAACTCCTTAGCAATCCACTCCTGACCCGAAAGAGCTTGCTCTATCAACATAAAATCGTCTTCTACCCTCTTGCTTGCTGCAATAAGATCACAGCCTACTTTTCCTTGTCTTCTTCTATGGTGAAAATTGGCATTTTCAGGATCTATTTTGTCATAAATTGCTAGTTCTTCATCTGTCGGCAAACGTCCAATCTCATTGGCATAAACAAAGTCCTTCACACAATCATGAGAGTGTTTGGCCAGTTGCAAAAACTCATTCATCACATGTAGATTAAATGGATCTGCTGGCTTAAAGCGAGTATCAGGAAACTCATCATCTAGCCATAACATTATGTCGCATGACTCTACATAGTTTTTGTCCTTGTAAGCTATTGCTGGAACTCTGCCTTTTGGATTTATTGCGAGAAAAGGTTCTTGTAGTTGCTCTGACTTAATCAAGTTAATAACTCGTTTTTGATAGCTCAGCCCTTTTTCTTCTAATAAAAGCAACACTCGCTGCGAGCAGTTAGAAAAAGGATGATAATAAAGTACGATTTCATTCATTAGCCACATGCTCCTAAACATCGCTTAGGTATGTGTAAATTAACCTTACCTACATCAGAGTTTTGTTTTTGGAGTACGTAACCAAACTCATTTTCTCCGACCAATATTCCTTCAACTTTTTGCTCAATAGGAACACCTAAATAGTCGTTGATTGGAACTTCAATCTCTTTACCAATATTGGATGATTCAAGCATAGCTTCGGGTAATTCAGTTGGCTCGGAGCTTCTCGCAACCTCTAAGCTCCACTCAGGCTCAATTCTGGTTGTATCATTTCGGTCGAACTGCTTCATTTTCTGATACCAAAGAACCACATTTTCAAACTGTTTTACCAACTTAAGATCAGTTAAAACATCGTGATACCAAATCATGGCATAAACCATAAAATCACAAACCTTAGGTGTATCTGTTGCTAATAAGAATTGAGAAGTAGCAAGCACTTCATTTAAATCAGCAAGGTATGATTGGGCAATGCCTTGCCATTGTTGACGTGTTTTATCTGTCTTTAATTGAGGATAAGTTTCGACTAGCTTTTTTCTATCTCTAAGAAATTCAATTGCATCTTTGAATGGAATTGTTTTTATATAGCCCCAAATAAAGTTCCAAGGTGTTAATGAACCCAACATAGCTTTGGTTCCTTCATTGGCAATCTTATTGATCAAAGCTTCGGTAGATTCATTAACTGCTATTGGTGAAAGGTAAGGCTTGGCTGAAAGTTCTGCTATTTTGTTCATGATCATGGCAGAGTCACAATAAGCATCAGCACCGATTTGTAAAATTGGGATCCGTCGGCTGTAGTTACCAACAAGGGACTGTTGAATAGGCCTAGGCACTCCCTTGGGAGCAATAACCGAAACCCAATCAAGCTCAGCAAAATTAAGCATTAATTTAATCTGTTCTGAAAACGGAGAGCTGAACGAGCTATGCAATATTATTCGCTCCTTCATAACATTTAACTCAGAAGTCACAGCCCTCTCCTATTCGCTAAATGGCTTAAAGTCGCCATTCTTTGCCATCGCACGTTTAAAGGCTGGACGTTCACGCATTCTTGTTAAAAATGCTTGAGCATTAGGATAGCGTTCACCCATACCAACTCGAACTGATGCCACATCCATACAGTATCCCATCACAATATCCGCAGCAGTGAATTGCTCTCCTGCAAACCATTGCCCTTTTCCTAGTTCACTTTCAATATGAGTGAGCATTCGTTCTAGTCTTGGCTGTAAATAAGCAGCTTTTACCTTACCAGTAACAAATTTCATGATAGGTTTTAAAAAGAAAGGAACCTTACTTACCATTCGTTTGAAGATTAACGAGTCCAGTAGCAAAGGCATAAAACTACCTTGAGAAGCATGTATCCAATATAAATACTGGCTCCTTTGCTTATCACCAACTCTTGGTCTTAGGCCATTATCACCAAATTTGTCCATGATGTGATCCATAATGGCGTTTGTCTCAGGTAACACTAACTCACCGTCAGTTATGCAAGGAGAAGTTCCAGTAATATGAAGGCGTTTGAAGGATTCTGGTGCTAATGAGGTTTCTTCGTCTCTTTTGTAATGCTGGATTTTATAATCGGCTCCCAACTCCTCTAGTAGCCATAAAATTCGAATCGACTGGGAGTTTTCCAAATGATGTACAACTAACATACCTTGTTCCAAAAAGTTAATTCTGATGATAATTTCTGCGTCTTTTTTATATTATGATCCATGGAATATATTTACAAGGATTATAAATTCATACACAAAAGCCAAACTATTCTGGACCGAACATACTGTGTATACTTGTGAGCTATCTTTAGGAGGATGTTTTGGCAAAAAAAGAGTTAATTATAAATTCTGATCTTAGTGTAGAAAATAAAGTCATGGGCTTATTAGCCTGTGTAGCCCAAGAGCAGAAAGCAGAAATGACACGTTTGTTAAAACCTACCGAGCTTTCCATGGTGCAGTTAATGTTGTTGCACTCTCTTTCTCACTCACCAGATAAAACCCTAACTGTTAATCAGCTAAAACAAACTATGGTTGATGAAAGCCCAAATGTGTCCAGAGCTTTGAACAAGCTATCAGATAAAGGTTATATAACCAAGACTCGCAGTACAGAAGACCAACGTACGGTTTACATAAGTATTACGGAAGCTGGTGAACAAGCTCACATTGAAGGTGACTCTCACCTAATGACAATGTCATTAGACTTATCAAAAGAAGAGTTAGAACAATTATATAAAATCTTATCTAAGCTTTAGCTGAATAGGTTTTAACTTGAACTATCTAGTTAGATTAATAGAGTTCAATTAAATCTGGCCGTCGCATTTGTGCCATTAGCGGCCTTCAAACGTAACTCGTTTTTGCCCCAAAATGAGTTTAGGCGAATCCCTCAAAAGAGCGAAAAGCGACTATTCGCCTTTTCCAATACACTTATTTGATTACTCTAAAGAGAGCACTTTTCTTAAACAAAGTAACTGTATTTTAACACAGGGAAGTCGATTCGCTTGCATACTAAAGAAAGCGACCCAATCGCTCGTTTTTGTACCTAGATAAAAGCGAGCGATTGTGATTTTTAATAACACTGGCAATAAGTTAACGAGTTTGTTAAAAATGTATCATTCAAAAGAGTGAGCGACAGCGTGGAAGAAAAACACGCGATTCGCTCGCTATAAACATGTTAAGTCTCTAAGGGAGCATTATGGACTTATTGAAATTACTCAAGGACAAAGCTGAATATTTTTCTGCATCAGAAGATGACAGAGGGATATCTAGCGTTGTGAGTCATATCGAAATTGCCGAAAGACATTATGAAAACGGTAAGTCCGGAGATGATTACCTATTTAATGATGTGATCTACAGAAGTAATCAAGCCTTTGAAGGCGCTTTAAAAGAAGCATATAGAATAATTGCTGGTAAAAACCCAAATAAAATCACTCCTCATAAAATTGAAAAGCACTTTGAAGAGAATAATGTTCTAAAAGAAAGAGTCTTACAGCTGTTTACCAACTACAGAACTGAGTGGAGAAATAAGTCAACTCATGATTACAAGTTGTATTTTTCTGAACAAGAAGCGTTTCTAGCAATAGTGAATATCTCTGCATTTATCAATATTCTATTAGAGCAAATGGTTGAAAAACAAGCTTACAACAAAGAAGCTGAAGAACTAAAGAATTCGCCAATCGAAAAAGACTTAAATTCGGCTAGTAAAAGGCTTAATGAAAGAACTATTGACCTTCTTCTTTCTTTTTCTAAGGAAGTTCCTGACAAAGCAGTAGGAACTGCAATCCCACGCATAACTGAAGCAGCATTGATAGGTTCTCTTACGGCTTTCGTTAACAACCTAGCTGAGGATGTTAGCATCTATCCTGAGTTCTCAATATTTCGCGAGGGTGATGGAAGAATACGAAGGTACATCGCAGATTTTCTTCTTCAGAAAGGCGAAGATAAACTAATTATTGAAATTAAAAACTCATCGCATGGTGTTTCTCGAGTCCTAAACGGAGGAACAGATCAATTACTTAATTATCTAACTGCTTCTGGCGTAGAGCATGGCATTCTTTACATTCCTCCAATTTTACAGGATGAAGAGATGGAAGTTACTAAATTGACTAAAGATATAGGTGGCGTGTCATACAGCTTAGTTCAGATTTACCCCAAGAAAAGACTTAACAAATCAATGCAGCAGACCGCTAACGCGGCAGCTGATTGAGGCGTTAGCCATTTAAAGGATTGTGCGTTCATGCAAGGCTCAAAAGAAATATTAGATTTACTTACTAAATTAAAAGATACACGCCTAAACCTCGCTATATTTTTAGTATCTAATTTGGTACTTGTATTAATAAAACAAGAATTGATTACATTAAACTCTGTCTCAGAAGCTGTACTTCAAGGCTTAGTTTTCGTTACAAGTATTCGTTTGGTTTATGCACTTATCGGAACTACTTTAGACTTTTTTAATAATAAAAAGCTATTAAAAAACAAAGAAGCTGAGGCTGCGTTAAAATCAGAACAAGAAAAAATAGCAGCAACTCAAAGTAGAGAAAAAATGCTAATGGATTTTCGTCAGTTAGATGTATTTCAACTTTATATAATTCAAGAGCTAAAAAGGCAAAACCATATAAGTGTCACCAAAGGTGCACCTTTATTCACTTTAAAGAACAAAAATATCATTTACACTCCCGCTGTTGGTGAAAAGTCTGAATCAGCCTCATTAACTAACAAAGCAAATGAGCTATTAAATGAAACCGTGTGGAATGAATTCGATGATTTGAAATACAGCGCAGCAAAACGTTTTTTTACAGGGCTACAACCTGAAGAAGTAAAATGTTTTATCAAATTCCTAGAAGATGATGACATAAAAACCACATACAGTTACCGTGGTTCTACAACATACTATGATAGCTATTACATATTTAAAAAGTACTCAGATACTATTTTATTTTCACAGCCTCAAAGAGGCTCAGCATATACAATAGATTCAATAGCTAAAAATGTCATTTTCAGTATTTATGGCGAACAGCCCGATGCAGTAAATGGCTAACAAGTCGTTTAAAAGGACAAAAAGCCATTGGCTTTTGCTCCTGTGTCGCTTATTGGGGCCTTATATCTCGAAGAGTCTAGCTCATTTTTGTCCAGAAACAAGTTAGAGAGGTTATCCGTTATTCGCTCATAGGGCTCAGCCAGATAAAGTCTAAATCTATTTATTAAAGTGGTAAGAGTATAAAAATTAAAACCAAGTTAATGTTAACCTGATGTTATTTTCAACGACTCTGTTGGTCTAAAATTTAGCGTTTAAACGGCATGGCAAAAAGTGCTTTATAACTTGGTTGTGTATCACCAATGCCAGTGTCTTTGGTGTCTGCGTCTTGGAATGTACCAAAAATGCGATCCCATATTATGCACACACAACCGAAGTTAGTGTTGCTTTCAGTTATTACTTGGGAATGATGGTGAATGTGGTAGCGATTGGTGGTAAAAAACCACCCTACTATTGCTGAATTAAGGTTTAAGTTGCTGTGAGCCAACATTGCCGTAATGCTTGTTAGCGATACAAATGCAGCGCCAACAGCTTCACCTCCAAATAAAAAGCCAACAATAGCGCGAGGCAATATAAGGAAGAAGCCTTCCATTGGATGGTTAGCCATCGAATTTAGTCCGCTTAGCTTTTTAAAAGCATGATGAGTGCTATGACCTGATAGCTTCCATAACCAACTCCAACGATGTGAAGCCCTGTGATACCAATAGTTAACAAACTCGTATGCTGCAAAGATAAGTAGCACTTGTACTACCATTGGCCAATTTGCAGGCCAGATATCTAATCCCCAAGTGTTGCTTAAGCTAGTCATCCATTCAAACAACGAAGCTTCATATAGTATTTCTATAGCTACGTAGGCTGATACACCCACAAATACAAAGCCGAAAAGCGCAATGTTTTCTTTAATACCCTTGCGCCATTCTGGTCTGGCTGGAATAAGAATTTCTAGCGCAGTGATAAGGCAAAAAGCTAAAATAACAAATAATGTGTGAGCTTCCGCAGACGCTTTCGTATGTACCAAGTACAAAGATATTACAATGAAAAGAGGCTGCAATGCCCAATAGACTGTTTGATGAAATAGTCGTGTAATTGGCGCAAAGACATCTGAGTTAGTGCTCATAGTGTTTCCTCCTCCTGATTTGCAATATGATACTTTGCGTAAATCCCAATTACGCAAAAACTCTTAATTCTTCCCTAGAGTAATAGTAAATCAGCTTATCTATGAGCTTTATTTTGTAACAGAAACTTTCCTTCACTAGTTGTAGGAGCTTTTTGTACTTTCAATAACTCTGGCTTTTTTGGTCTTGATATCTTCATTAAACGTTTGACTGAAAATTATTAGGGTATTTTAATTACATCAAGTATTTTATTTGTTACCTCATCAATACTTTTTTGTTGTTCAAGATTGATTCTTTTAACAACTCTATTACGGATTTGCTGTGCTATGTCCGATCTCGGGGGATTCCACTCTTCGAATACATAATCATCAATAGTAATAGGTATCAAAATTTCCTCACCTCCCTGTTCAGCCTCTTTCTCAAGCACTTTTTCTAATTCATTAAGTACGCCATTTCTATTTAAAGAACTTTGTGAACAAACAAGTATTACTTTGTCATGGGAGTTTACATTAAGATGCATCATTCTATGCAACTTTTGCCCAGGCAAGCTATCATCAGGAAAGAACCATGTTGTAACACCATGATTCTTTAATGAACGGTTAATTAAAGAAGCTATATTTTCATCTGGACCACCATATGAAATAAACACTGATTTATATAATTTCTTTTCTTGCACAACTTTAATCCTATTCCCTTGAAGAAGGCTGAAATCTACGACCTCTTGTTCTGGAGAGGTTAGTTCATCTGTATAAACTAATGTTATTGGTGGTAGGGGAATTTCATGATTATTGAGTCCTAGAGCTCCTTGAGCCCCAGAGCTTAGATTTTTAACCCCTATAGTATTTGATAATCTCTTAAATGCAGATGCTATGTGTTCATTTACTGAGCCAACCAATTCACCACCCAATTTTTCAATTGCAATAGCTGTGACTTGAACACCTGAAAAAAGATCAATGCCTAGTACAATATGCATAGATTGCAGTTTTTCACCTGTTTCTCTGTTTTTACCTTGCAATTCTTCATAGGCAAACATAAAAGCACCCTTGTGATACTTTTGAATGTATTTTTGACATCTATTTCCAATATGTTCCATATAGTATTTTACGAACTTCCTATATTGCTATTAATAATTAAAGTCAGGTTAAATTTAACTTTAACCTGATCTTACTCCCAACGATTCTCAATTTCTGCTTATAGCTCAATCTCTGCCATTGCTTGCTTAATTCGCTTAGCTGACACTGGGAACTTGGTTCCTAACGTTTGGGCAAACATAGAGACTTTTAGCTCTTCTAGCATCCAGTAAATATCGCGCAAGGCTTCTGGTATAGGTTGATCTTTAACGAGTTTATCCATTAGCTTGTCATATTGTTCGTAAAGCTTGTCTAGTTCAATCTGACTTATTCTGTCTTTATTAGCATCGACTTTTATCTTTTCAAGCCTTTTCTCAACCGCTTTCACATAACGATGTAAATCTTCTAACCTATCTACTCCTGCATCACTGATAAAGCCTTTATAAATCAGAGAATCTAAGTGCGCGCCTATGTAAGCTTGTGCTTGTAGCATGTCTAACGACACTTTGCCTTTAATTTGCTTTGACACTTTGTGGCCTACCGACAAGATCTTTTCGACTTTTAATGCGACTTCCAGAACCAAATCATTCAGTTCGCCTCGTAAGTTTTCGGTAACTTGTTCGAAGCCCTGTTGAGTTCTTGGCACGTCTTCACCAATGCGTTTAGCGATCACAGCTCGAATACAATCGTTGATCAGCTCATCTACCTTACCAAACGGGTTGAAGTACATAACTAACTTAGATTTATTCGGTAGCTTTTGCTGCAAATACTTAATTGGTGATGGCAAAGATTTAATGATTAACTCAGTAACACCTTGAGCGTGTCTTAACTCTGCCTGTTCAGGGTTATCTAGCAACTCTACATTGAGCTTGTTGCCTGACTTAACTAGAGCGGGATAGGCTTTAATTTCATAACTGCCTTGTTTTCTAATAAAGCTTTGCGGCAACTCGCCAAAGCTCCAGTCAGACACATCTTGTTGTTCAATTCCATCTTTCGCTACAGCTTGGATAGTTTGTTTCACCTGCCCTTTTAGCGTTTGCTTTAACTCTTCTAAATCAAAGCCTTGCAATATGATCTCTTCTTTATCATCAACAACCCTAAAGTTGACTTTTAAATGTGCCGAGACATTTTCTAAACTAAAGTCTTCTTTGTTTAACCTGCTGCCAGTCATCCTAAACAAGCCATTAGCCATAGCTTCCACTAACGCCATTTCTTGTTCTTCTGGTTTATCTTTAAATCTTTGTATTAACGCATCAGCAAAGTTTGGCGCTGGTACAAAGTTTCTTCGAGCCGCTTTAGGCAATGACTTAATCAAAGCAACTATTAATTCATGTCTATACGCAGGAATGTGCCAATCAAATCCTATTGCTTGAACCTGATTAAGCAGCGCCAATGGAATTCTTATTGAAACACCGTCTTTGTGCTCTTGTCCTGGTTCGAAATCATAATCGATTGGTAATTTTAAATTGCCTTGGCTCCAAACATCTGGATAGGTATAAGGCGATAGCTCTGCAGACTCATCAAGAATAAAGTCAGACCTTTGTGCGAATAACGATTTGTCATCATTACTTTTTAGCCATTTAAGCAGATCAGTTCTGTTGTTAACGTCTTGTGGAATTCGGCTTTGATAAAAGCTTGCGAGTTCTTCTTCATCCACCAGCAAGTCGCGTCTTCGCGCTTTGTTTTCTAACCTTTGGATCTCTTCAATCAGCTTAATATTGTGATCTAAGAACTTTAAGTTTCGGCCAAACTGGTCATTCACTAACGCTTCTTGAATAAAGACTTCTCTACTTTGTGCAGGATCTATCTTGCTAAACAATACTTTGCGTTTAGGTACTATAACCAAGCCAAACAAAGTTTGTTTTTCAAATGCAAATACAGCACCTTGCTTCTTGTCCCAATGAGGTTCTGAGTAAGATTTACTAACCAAATGCTGCGCTAATGGTTCTACCCACTCAGGTTGGATTTTTGCCGCATATCTTGCGTATAGCTTGGACGTTTCAACAAGCTCAGCGGCCATCAACCACTTAGCTGACGTTTTAAACAAGTGTGAACCAGGGAAAATATGGAATTTACTATTCCTCGCACCTTGATAAACCGGTAAACCTGGACGAGCTCCTTTTTCTTTAGGGCTTCTTTTCTCGTCTTTAATCTCTTTGTTACCAATATGACTTAACAAGCCCGATAATAAAGCTTGGTGAATACCTTGGTAATCTCGTTTAATCGTCGGTATATCTTCTAGTTCTGCATCGTGGTCTTGAGCATTGTCTTCTACGATTTTGGCTTTTACTTTATAACCAAGTTCGGACACACTTTGTTCAATTTGGTAAACCAAATCTTGCCACTCACGAACTCGCATATAGTTAAAGAATTCAGCACGACACAGCTTTCTAAACTGGCTTCTCGATAAGGTTTTTTGTTGGGCAATTAAATAATCCCAAACATTTAAATAAGCAACAAAGTCTGAATCTTTGTCTTTAAATCGCTTGTGGCTTTCATCAGATTTTTGCTGGAAGTCTGAAGGTCTTTCTCTTGGGTCTTGAATACTCAAGGCCGCCACGATAACTATAATTTCATGAAGACAACTAGAGTTGCCAGCAAACAACACCATCTTGGCCAATCTTGGGTCTACTGGAACGCGACTTAGCTTACGACCTGAGTCAGTTAACTGATAGTTACCTCTACTCTTACGTTGCTTATTAACTTTAATAGCTTGCAACTCTTCCAGTAGCCTAACACCGTCGTTGATAAAGCGACTGTCTGGCTTTTCAAGAAACGGAAACTGTTCCAAATCACCAAGATTTAGTGCCAGCATTTGTAAAATTACTGACGCTAAGTTAGTACGAAGTATCTCTGGAGGCGTAAACTCAGCTCTGCTTTCAAAGTCTTCTTCGCTGTATAAACGAATACAGATCCCTTCCTCTGTACGACCACAACGACCTTTTCTTTGATTTGCGCTAGCTTGAGAAATAGGTTCAATCGGTAAACGCTGAACCTTAGACTTATAACTGTATCTCGATATCCTTGCAGTACCTGTGTCTATTACGTATTTGATACCTGGCACTGTTAATGACGTTTCAGCAACGTTGGTTGCTAGTACTATTCTTCGATTGTGATGAGGTGAAAATATCTTATTTTGTTCAGCAGCGGACAATCTAGCGTACAAAGGCAATATCTCAGTATTACCTAATTTTCGACGAGACAGTGCATCTGCGGTATCTCTGATCTCTCGTTCGCCGTTCATAAAAATAAGAATGTCGCCGCGCCCTTCTCTGCACAACTCATCTACCGCTGAGAAGATCGCCTGAATTTGTTCGTTATCGCCACGACTATTAGCGGAGTCTAAATATTCTGAATCTAGCTCTTCAACTGGACGATATCTAACTTCAACAGGATAAGTTCGACCTGTCACTTCAATGATAGGCGCACCAGAAAAGTGATTCGAAAAGCTTTCTGGGTCTATGGTTGCCGATGTGATTATGACTTTTAAATCTGGACGTTTCGGCAATAATTCTTTTAAATAACCTAAGATAAAGTCAATGTTTAAGCTACGTTCGTGAGCTTCATCTATGATCAAAGTGTCGTATTGGTTCAAGTATCTGTCATGCTGCATTTCAGCTAACAAAACACCATCTGTCATTAACTTCACATAAGAGTCATCTCTTACATGATCCGAGAATCTAACTTTATAACCAACAGCACTTCCCATTTCGCATTCAAGCTCTTCACACAAACGTGCCGCAACACTTCTAGCTGCTAGTCGACGAGGTTGGGTATGACCAATTTTGCCTTCTATGCCTCGGCCTATGTCCAAACACATTTTTGGGATCTGCGTTGTCTTACCTGACCCTGTTTCACCTGCGATGATCACTACTTGATTTTCAGCTATCGCTTGTTTGATCTCTAAATGCTTCTGGCTTACTGGCAATTGCTCTGGATAGTTGATATCCGGTAAATTGGTTAGCTTCTTTTCTCTAAGTGCAATTGAGCTGGCAATATCTTTTTCAATTGCCGCTAATACTTTTGCTTGTTTGTCTGCATCCGCTATCTTTTTAGCACCATTGAGCCTAGCTTTAATACGGTGGAGATCTTGTTTTAATACGTTAGATAAGTTTGACACTGAGTTCTATGAATTCGGGAAATTACTGCTTCGCAGTTTAACATTTTTCCCAGACAACAAAAAAGCCCTGAAGTTATACTAAAGGGCTTTAATTCTATGATTAGGCAAGGGCTTGCCAATTCACACAAATCGTTGACCTTGCTGATAAATTGAATTGAAGTGCATATCTAGAGCTCGAATAATATCTGTCCTGTTAATCGTACCCACTAAAATATCATCATCATCTACCACTGGGTAAACCTTAGGCTTATTATTCGACATATCTTCCGCTACTTGTAAAACACTTTCGTAGGGCTTTTTCGTCAGCACATCCACTCGCATGATTTCCGATACTTGTTGTTGTGACGCTTCTCCACTGTGATAGCTAGAAGACAACATAGCGGTGATACAATCTTGCTCAGATATAAAACCTATTACGTGTTTGTCACTGTCAACAACAGGAGCCCCCGTTCGTTTCGACTGCAGCAACCTTTCAACTGCTTCGACTACACTCTCATTTCCCTTAAAAAATACAGGTCTATGGTCCATATGATCTTTTATTTGTACGGACTCCATTGAGCATCCCCTTTTTCGCTTATTATTAAATTTAATAGTAGACGAGGTTTGCTTTTTTTCCTTATTTTTAAGCACTTTATTGTGTAATGTATTCAGTACAGGACTTTGCTTTATTTATATATCGCGACCACTTCTTTGCCACTAGATTGTCTACTCGCGCGATACATGCCTGCAGTATTAAATGGCATAGCAACATTACCTTTGCCATCCACGATTATCACTCCACCTGTACCACCAGCAGGCATTAACACATCGTGGATTACCTCTTTACCTGCTTGTGCAATTGTTTTGTCTTGGTATTTCACTCTCGCGCATATATCTGAAGCCACTTGATAACGAATAAAGTATTCACCGTGACCTGTTGCTGACACGGCACAGCTTTCATTTTCAGCGAAGGTTCCCGCGCCAATAACAGGTGAATCGCCAATACGCCCCCAGCGTTTAGCTGTCATTCCACCAGTTGAAGTACCAGCGAATAGATTCCCGTCTTTGTCTAAAGCAACCGCTCCGACAGTGCCGTATTTAAAGTCTTCTTGTTCTAACCAAGTTTGATTAGCCACAGTCATTTTAGCTTTTGCTCTGTGCAAAGACTTTAATCTACGCTCTGTGTTAAAAATACTATTATCAACAGGCTCCATTCCTTGTGTTACTGCAAATTCTTCAGCCCCTTTGCCACTTAACATGACGTGAACTGAATTTTCCATAACTTCGTTGGCAAGTAATATTGGGCTTTTCACTGTTGTGACTCCAGCGACAGCTCCCGCATTGCGGGTTTTGCCATTCATTACAGAAGCGTCTAATTCGTGAACTTCATCATAAGTGTAAACTGCACCACGTCCTGCATTAAACAATGGTGAGTCTTCTAATATTTGAATTGCGGCCAGTACAGCCTGCTGGCTCGTTTTGCCTGAAGCTAATAAATCATAACCTGTATCTCGGGCTTGCTTTAGTGTTGCCAAGTACTGACTTTCTTGCTCTGGCGTTAAGTTTTTCTTCAGAATCGTACCTGCACCACCGTGAATAGCGATAGCAATTGGTTGTGCCTTTGCAAAAGCAGAGGTTGCAACTACTAACGAAAGCGCCGTCAAGAATTTTACTAGCTTCATTGTTAATTTTATCCCGCATTTAAACTTGTAAGGTAAATTTTACTTTTACACCATATTTGTCTCAGATCAATTCAAAATTGCAATCAGGTTATATTCTTAATATCAACGAACAAGCGCCATTTTGATAACCATGAAACATCAAGAAATCTATCAACTACTAAAATATCGACGCCAGGAACTGGCTAGCAGATTAGAATCTATAAAGAGTGATTTCAGTTCGAGCGAAGACATGGATGACGTATTATTCAACATTGCTCACGAAACCAAAGTAGAACTATCCAGTGTGAAAGTTGCACTAGAGGAAATCGAAACTGAAACATATGGAGTTTGCAAACATTGCTCTGCGGTTATGACCGTTGACGAATTGTGTCAAAACCCATTGCGAACCTTATGCAGTAACTGCAGCGAACAGGAGTAACCATTACCGCATTATTTTTCACCGAACACCCCGCAAAAGTAAGGAAGCTTTTGATTTCAAACAGTATAAAGATTAAAGTCTCCCTAATTAAGCCAAACTAGATACATTCATATGCAACCAAGCCTATATTGGTACGACTTTGAGTCATGGGGAACTAGCCCTAAAAAAGACAAACCATCTCAATTTGCGGGGATTCGTACAGACTTAGAGTTAAACATCATTGGCGAGCCTTTGGTAGAATATTGCCAAATCCCAAATGATTACCTACCACACCCAGAAGCAGCATTAGTCACAGGTATTACACCTCAGCAAACGTTACAAAAGGGTCTTATAGAACCTGAGTTTATTAAACGTATCTATCAAGAGATCAGCAAAGCTAATACGATTTGCGTAGGTTACAACAACATTCGCTTTGACGATGAGCTACTCAGATACACCTTGTATCGAAACTTTTATGATCCTTATGCTTACAGTTGGCAAAATAACAACTCCAGATGGGACATTCTCGACATGGTTCGAGCCTGTTATGCATTGCGACCTGAAGGTATTAACTGGCCAACAGATGACGAAGGAAAGCCTAGCTTTAAACTAGAAAAGCTTACTATTGCCAATGGCATTGAGCACGGTTCAGCTCATGACGCATTATCAGATGTTATTGCAACAATAGAGTTAGCAAAACTAATCAAAACCAAGCAACCTAAGCTTTATCAATTTTTAATTGAGCACAGAAGCAAAAAAGCACTCGCAGAGTTAATTGATGTTTATCGCTCTACTCCACTGGTTCATACATCGGGAATGATTTCACCTTGGCAAGGTTGTACAACTTGGGTGGCACCGATTGGCTTCCATCACAAAAATAAAAACGCAATTGTTGTTTATGACTTGACCAAAGATCCAAAAGGTTTACTGGAGCTAAGTGCAGAACAAATTGCCGAGAAAATGTATAGCAAAACTGAAGACCTAGGCGGCGAAGAAAGAGTTGGGTTAAAACTCATTCACTTAAACAAATGTCCAGTTTTAGCCCCTGCGAAAACCTTATTACCAGAAAACGCTGAGCGTTTGGGCATAGACAGAGATGCTTGCCTTGCCAACCTGGCATTCTTACAAGCAAATCCAGAATTCAAAGTTAAACTGTGTCAGGCATTTGAATTAGAAAAAGAGTTTGAGCCAGAAACGAATCCTGAATATCAACTTTATGATGGTTTCTTATCTGAGACGGACAAACAGCAGATGGATGCAATTCATACGGTTGATATCAAAGATCAATGGCAAATGACGCCTGATTTTGTTGACCCAAGATTGACGAACCTTTGGCGCCTTTATAAGGCTAGATACTTCACAAATACCTTATCTGCAAAAGAACAAGCTTGGTGGCAACAATATCGAGCAGATAAGTTAATGCATGGTACCGACTCACCGAACATAACAGCCAACGACTTCCAGCTGAGTTTGGAACAAAATCTGGAACGTCATCAAGACAATGACAGAGCCAAAGCAATACTAAGAGAGCTATATTTGTATGCGCAAAGTTTATAGTTGTAGCAGTGTAATTGAGCTTTCACCTTATCAGTTTGCTCTAGACGCTGCAGGAATAAAATACCTGATTAAGAATGAATTTAGCCAAGGTGCGACTGGTGAAATTCCAGCTACAGAATCCTGGCCACAGTTGTGGGTTATTGATGAGCAAGACTTTGAAAAAGCTCAGCAGTTATGCACTTCAGTCGAAGCAGAACAGAAACAAAATAACGCTGACTGGCAATGTTCAAATTGTAACGAAATCAATGCCAGCAGCTTTGAATACTGCTGGCAGTGTCAAACGATACGACGAGAAGATTAAAACGTCACTACCAAGAGCCTGTGTTTTCCATTGACGCCCACGGCTCTTGTGGTGGCAGTGAACCATTCTTTTGAATTAATTCGATTGAAATATTATCTGGTGAACGAACAAATGCCATATGTCCGCATCTCGGTGGGCGATTAATTACCACGCCCGCGTCCATAAACTTTTGACAAGCTTGATAAATATCATCTACAGCAAAAGCTAGATGACCAAAATTACGACCTTCGGTATATTCTTGAGGGTCCCAATTATAAGTTAATTCTATCGTTGGTTTTTTTGTTAACTTAGCTTCTTCTAGCTGCTCGGGCGCAGCCAAAAATATCAAGGTAAATCGACCTGCTTCATAGTCCCTTCTTTCCACTTCGACTAACCCTAACAAGTCGACGTAAAACTTTAGAGACTCATCTAAATCTCTAACTCGAACCATAGTGTGTAAATATTCCATAACTTATCTCTTTGATGTGCCTCTAGGGAGTGTTTCTTTTTCATATATAGCGACATAACAGCGACATTCAAGCTAACTGCATAATAAATTAGGCAAATTAGTATCACTATTAATTATCGCCAATTTAGCTATAATCGCGCCGCAATTTTATCGGTAAGCTTTTTATGAAAATAGTGTTGGCACCTATGGAAGGTGTAGTAGATCACATAATGCGACATTTATTAACCAGTCAAGGAGGTTACGACCTTTGTGTGACTGAGTTTGTTCGAATTGTCGATCAAAAGCTACCGGAACGAGTTTATTACCGCCTTTGCCCAGAATTACATCACGGCTGTAAAACGCCAACCGGTACGCCAGTGCGTATTCAACTTTTAGGGCAAGATCCTAACTGGCTAGCAGAAAACGCAGTTGTAGCAACAAGTTTAGGTAGTCCAGGTGTTGACCTTAACTTTGGCTGCCCCGCTAAAGCGGTAAATAAAAGCAAAGGCGGCGCTGTGTTATTACAAGAGCCAGAAACCCTTTATAAAATCATCAAAGCAGTAAGACAAGCGGTTCCTGATGAGCTTCCTGTTACTGCAAAAATGCGACTGGGATATGAAGATAAAAGCTTGGCCATAGAAAATGCACATGCTTTAGCAAATGCTGGAGCAACTGAGCTAGCCATCCATGCTAGAACAAAAGTTGAAGGATACCGCCCACCAGCATACTGGAACTGGATTAAACAAATTAAGCAAGAAGTGAACATTCCAATTATTGCAAATGGTGAGATCTGGACCTCAGAGCACGCTAAGCAATGCCAAATCGAATCCGGTTGCGAGAACCTGATGTTAGGCAGAGGTGGTTTAGCTACACCAAATTTAGCGGCGTGGATTAAAGGTGAACAAAACCAAATGAGTTGGCAACAACTGTTACAGCTGTTAGTAGAATATTCTCAATATGAGATTGAGGGCGACCGTGGCTTGTATTACTCAAACAGAATAAAACAGTGGCTTAGCTATATTCGCCTGCAATACAGTGAAGCGGATGCTCTATTCAGACAAGTAAGAACAATAATGAAAACACAACCAATGCTGGCGGCTATACAACAAGCTCATCAATCTTTAGAAACGTCTACTATAGAAAAGCCTATCGCTGGTTAGGTGTTTACACTTTACGAGTAAAAAGTTCATCAAGATCACACTTAGCCAATTGCGATCCAGTCAAGACTTAGCTAATCTCCCGCCTACTTAATAATAACGAGAATAAGTTATGTCATTTAACAAAACCCTAATTACCATGGCAGTTACTGCAGCAGTGTCTCTTGCTACAGTAGGTTGTAGCCAAAAAGAGCCAGCAGCAACAAGCAACACAAATGCAAAACCAACTGTTGAACAAGCGAAGGAATACGTAGCTCAGGCTGAAAAACGTATCTCGGATATTTATGAGTATTCAGCTAAAGCTGAGTGGATTGCTCAAACACACATTACTGATGACACTCAATTCATCGCATCAAAAGCAAACGAAGAATTCAAATTATTAGGCATTGAATTAGCGAACGGCGCAGCACAATTTAATGATCTTGAGTTAGATTATGATACTAAACGCAAACTAGATAAGCTGCGTTTAGGTTTAACCTTACCAGCTCCAGCTAGCAAGCCAGAGTTAGCATCTGAATTAGCACAAATCGAAAGCTCGCTAGGTGCTATGTATGGCTCAGGCAAAACTCCAGAAGGCGAGCAGTATGATCTTATCGCTTTATCTCGTATTTTAGTTGAGTCTGACGACCCTGCAGAGAAGCTAAAAGCTTGGGAAGACTGGCGTAAAGTTTCACCACAAATGAAAGAGCAATACACTCGTTTAGTTGAAATTGCTAACCAAGGTGCACAAGACTTAGGCTTTAAAGATGTAGGTTCAATGTGGCGTTCTGGTTACGACATGGAGCCAGACGCGTTTGCAGCAGAAATGGACCGTGTATGGGGTCAAGTAAAACCTTTATATGATGCTCTACACTGTCACGTACGTGCAAAACTTAACGAAAAGTACGGTGATGAAGAAGTACCACTTAACTCCCCTATTCCAGCACACCTACTTGGTAATATGTGGGCACAATCTTGGGGCAACATATACGACTTAGTTGCACCTGAGGGTGGCAGCAGTGTTGACGTAACTGAAAAGTTAGAAGAAAAAGGTTACGACTCAACTAAGATGGTACAACAAGCTGAAGGCTTCTTTACATCTTTAGGCTTTGAACCTTTACCAGAGACTTTCTGGACACATTCACAATTTGACAAGCCAGTAGGCAGAGACTCTGTTTGTCACGCAAGTGCTTGGGATTTAACCACTGAAGATTATCGAATCAAGATGTGTATCCAAGTAACAGGTGAAGAGTTTAACGTTATTCACCATGAATTAGGCCACAACTTCTATCAAAGAGCGTACAACTTAGAACAGCCTGTATTATACCGCGCAAGTGCTAATGACGGCTTCCACGAAGCAATTGGTGATACTGTTGCTCTATCAATTACACCTAAGTACTTAAAGCAGATTGACTTAATTGAAGAAGAACCTGATGCGTCAGGTGATTTACCTTTCCTAATGAGAATGGCGATGGATAAAGTTGCGTTCTTACCATTTGGTTTATTAGTTGACCAATGGCGTTGGAAAGTATTCAGTGGTGAACTTACTCCTGATACATACAATCAGGGCTGGTGGGACTTAAAAGAAAAGTATCAAGGTGTGAAAGCACCAGTAGAAAGAGCTGCTGATGACTTTGACCCAGGTGCGAAATACCATATCCCAGCAAGTACGCCTTACTCTCGTTACTTCCTAGCACACATCTTACAGTTCCAATTCCACCGTGAACTTTGTGATATTGCTGGTGAAACAGGACCATTACACCGCTGCTCTATTTACAATAATAAAGAAGCTGGTGAGAAGTTAGAAGCTATGTTGAAGATGGGTAGCAGCAAGCCTTGGCAAGAAGCTTTACATGCTATGACAGGTTCAAATCAAATGGATGCGACAGCGGTTATCGACTACTTTGCACCATTAAAAACATGGTTAGACAAGCAAAATATGAATCGCCAGTGCGGTTGGTAATATTTAGCTAACAAAATAATGATGAAGCCTCACCTAGCGTGGGGCTTTTTTGTATTTGCTCCAATTTCCACATAAAAACATGACAGAAGTCAGGCCATTGCCATTTAAATTTACGTTACAATGGCCACTTGATTGCCATATTCTGATACGCATGGACTGGCCACTCCCATTTCATTTAGTAAAACCTGTAACTCACAGGCGTAAAAATCGCGCAATTTTGATTTGAAAAGCCTTAGAAAATGAAAACAAATTCATTATCTTAATTATGGTGAGTAGTTTAGGTGGGAAAGTGACGATAAAAGGTATACAGTCAAAGTAAGGGACAATTTTTAACAGCGTTACAATTCGCGACTGAGCTGATTGATGGCGTATAAAAGTTAAGTTTTCAATAGTTAGAATTTGCCAATTTTATTTTTTAGTCGCTAAACTTTTACCAAAATAAGCCGTTAACAAACGGTAGGACAAAGTATTAGCTGTTGATTTTCTTTAGGATCTAAGACGTGAGTCAAATTTGTTTTATCATTACTGATATTGAACACAAAGTTTATTATGCCTGCTCCAGTGCTGAGCAGATATTTAATGCCCCCTTATCTAAGATCAGAAATACCTTATGGTATTCCCACTTGTCGAATGACCCAGAATTGTCTAAAAATCTGATTCTGCACGATTTAGGCAAGCAAGGCTTTTTTAATGGTTTCCTCTCTTTCTCTAACCAATCTGATATGTACTTTTGTGATTACGGTAAACGTTATGACGTAAACGGCAATCAAACTGGTTATGACATGGTCCTTACTTCGACTAAACCCGATACAGCAGAATACGTCAGAAACTTTTATCAAGGGATAGTAGATAGAGTAAAACAAAATCCTGATACTCCTGTTGAGCAGGTTTATGAACAAGAAAAAGAATCCGTAGAACAAAATGTTGGCACTGAATTCAGTGAGTTTTTATTAGCAATTATGGATGAACATGAAGATTAAATACCTACAAATTATTCCCAGTATTCTTCTTTTATTGGTTGCTCTGATCTTGCCAGAACAAAACTGGTTAATTATTGCTTTAGCATTGGCTCAAATCGCCACGGTTATTTGGTTCTTAACTCGTCCTAGTGAAGAACATAAATTCTTAAAACAATTATCTAATTTTGTTGATGAAATTCGCGTTGGCGATTTTTCCCATAGAATCGTCGAGATCAACCCTAACTCTCGCTACGCCAACATGGCCTTAGGCCTCAACTCAGCTTTAGACCAAGTTGAATTAACGTTAAAAAATGCTCTCAAACTATTCCATCGTTCACAACGAGGCTACACTCATGGTCACGGTAGTGTTGATGGTTTAGAAGGTAAGTTTGCTTTTGCTATGCAAAACTTCAAAAAAGTAGCAAGCAAGGTAGTAGAAAATCTACATCACCAACAAAAAAATGAAATGGATAGCAACTTATCAGGAATGCGTACAACAAAATTCCTGAACCTACTTGGCGCTAACCAGAACGATTTAAAATCCGTAACGGATGAGCTAACCCTGATTGAAGAATTCACTAATCAAGTTGTTGATTCCGCTGCGGAAGGTAAAAAGTCAGCTACTAGCTTACTATCAGACCTAAATGAAGTGACCACTAATATTAATGAGCTATTAAACAACGCAAGTGTGTTAGATACTCGTACTAGTGAAATCGCTAGTATGGTAGCTAGTATTACTAAAATTGCGGATCAAACGAATTTGTTGGCTCTTAATGCTGCTATTGAAGCCGCTAGAGCTGGTGAATCTGGTCGAGGCTTTGCCGTTGTAGCTCAAGAAGTGAGAAACCTAGCTTCAGAAACTAAAGATGCAGCTGAACAAATTGTTGGCTTCGTAGAAGCAATTGTTGACAGCTCTGACCGTATTTCTCGCTTGTCTGGTAATTCAAATACCTCATTACAATCATTCGTTGCCATTGCTAATCAGTTTGATCATGACTTTGATAATTACGCTAACGTTAGTGGTGAAATTTATGAACGTGTTTCTAAGAGTAAGTTATTAAATCGACTTAACTTAGTGAAACAAGACTTGTTGATATTAATGCAGCAAATTTACCGTACTATTGACCATCCAATCGAAACTCACCAACGAGTTTTACTAGAAGCAAACACAACCTCATCTATAGCAGTTTGGCTAGATAGTGACGGACAACAAGAATACGGACATTTACCAGCATTCGCTAAACTGCGTACAACGCTGGATACAATTAGCACCCAAAGTGCAATATTATTCGACATTATTTCTGATGATAAGTGGTTAATGCAAGAACACTGTCGCATGTCTGTACTTGATATAGTTGGCACAATGGAGTCGTCAGGTGATGACTTTATTCGCAATATTGATGAATTAGCCAATGAGAAAATGCGCTTTGAATCATCTTTCTCAGGCGGCGAACAAGTAGAAACAGAAATAGACCTGTTCTAGCCCAGTTTCAAGCAAAAATCTAATTTGCACAAAAAAGCCTCTTTATTAAGAGGCTTTTTCTTTTCTAAATATAGTTTTTAAATAATGACTTCTACCACCCTATTTTGATAAATAGGCAGCTTAATCTTAATAAGCACTATGGAACTGTTATAGTTTTTCTAAGCTGATACAACCTACTGAATAACCTGCACCGAAACTACACAAAATACCTTTCTCGCCAGCAACAAAGTCATCTTTATATTTGTGGAAAGCAACTACAGAACCTGCAGAAGCCGTATTTGCATACTCATCTAAAATTAATGGCGCATCTAAAAACTCTGGTTCTCTACCTAGTAACTTTTTAGCGGCAAATAAATTCATATTAATGTTAGCTTGGTGCAACCACATACGTTTTACATCTTCAACTTGCCAGCCTTGTTCTGCAATGTGACTTGAAATGGTTTTTGTCACAATAGGCAGTAATTCTTTAAATACTTTTCTGCCCTCTTGGAAAAAATACGGATTGTCTTCTGGTAATTCATCATAACAATGATCAACATAACTGTGAGCACAGCGAATGTTAGTTGAGTACTGTGTCACTTGGTCAGTATCGATAATTTTAAACTGCTGTTCAGAGGTGGCAGTTTCCGCTTTTTCGATAACAACTGCAGTTGCAACATCACCAAAAATAAAATGGCTGTCTCTGTTCGTGTAATCTAATTGAGGAGTGGTGAATTCGGGATTAACAACTAATACACAATTAGCATTGCCCGTTTTTAGTGCGTTGTAAGCATTGATAATTGCAAATGTAGCCGTAGAACAAGCAACATTCATATCAAAACCGTATCCACCTGCCCCTAAAATTTGTTGTACTTCTACCGCTAAAGCAGGATAAGAACGTTGAGTGTTAGAAGCGCCTAAGATAACTAAATCAACATCTGAGCCTTGCTTTTTTGCTTGTTCAAGTGCTTGCTTAGCTGCTTCTACCGCCATAAGCACCATTTCTGGAGGCTGCTCAGGGTCATTTTTTGTTAGTACAGGATGCAGAACATCTACATCAGTGATCCCTTCTTTGTACATGGCGTAACGGGACTTGATACCAGATGCTTTTTCAATAAATTCAACACTTGAGTGCTTTTTCTCTTCTACTTCACCAGTAGCAATCTTGTCGCTGTTTTCTTGGTTAAACTTGTCAGCATATGCATTAAGCACATCAACGAGTTCTTGATTTGAGATTTTATGAGGAGGGGTAAAAACACCTGAGCCTGAAATTACAATTGAAGACATTGTCTGGGATCCAAAAACTAAATTTAGCTTATTATCCCTTTGCGCCAATAAAGTGCAAGGACAAACTTGCGCTTGCCTTGCACTAAGCGGTTATTTAACCGAAGATCAGCTCAATTGTCTGATCATTTGGTTAGGCGTCATTCTCATTAAGCTACGTGTACTTAAGTTTCCAACTAAAGCCACAAATAAAGCACCAGATAAAGGACCCATTAGCCAGAGTTCAAAATGAGGCTGCCACTCCATTTCAAACAATTCACTCTGTAGCATGTAAAGACTGACCTCCGCCACTATTGCAGCGATAACACCAGCAATGCCACCTAATGCTAGAAACTCAATAGTAATCGCATTTTGGATCATTTTTCCTCTAGCCCCTAAGGTACGGTAAATTACAGTTTCTTTTCTTCTTTCATCCAATGAGCTTTGGACTTGAGCCAACAGAACCAATGTTGCAGCACATACAACCACAATCAACACCAATTGAATCGAAACTGAAACTTGCTCAATCACTTCTTGGATTTGCTCTATCATAGCTTCAACATCAATCACGCTCAGTGTCGGATATTGCTTAAGTAACTGGTTTACCCAAAGCTTTTGTTCAGTTGGTAAATAAAACGACGTAATGTAAGTTGCTGGGAAATCAGCCAATACATTCGGGTGGAACACCATGAAAAAGTTCGGCTGGAAGCTATTCCAATCTACTTCACGGATACTTGTCACCGTTACCTCTACTTCTCTAGCACCTATCAAAAACTTAAGCTTGTCATCCAGCTTAACATCCAGACGTTCGGCAACACCTTGCTCAATAGATACCTGAGGAAAATCTACCGACGGCATCCATTCGCCTTCAAGCAATACATTATTTTTTGCTAATTGGTCTGAGAAAGTAAGATTTAGCTCTCTACCTAAACCTTGTCGCCCCTGCTGCTCTTGTTCAGCTTCGGCATTCTGATTATCCTCAGAGTCTTCGCCACTTGTATGTTTAGCACCAGTTTCATTACTTTCACTATCTTGTACAGTCTCACCATTAACAGCAACTAAACGGCCACGAATAATCGGATAATACTGTTCAGGTTCTACTTTTTGCTCAGCAAACTTTTGCTTAACTTGTTCAAGTTCATGCTGAGCAATGTTCACAACAAAGTGATTCGGCGTACCAACAGGGATTTGCTGCTGCCATTCTTTGATAATTGAGTTTTTCAGGCTGTATAAAATCAAAATAAGCATGATAGCCAGAGTAAAACCAATCAACTGCGACGTGTTTTCTTTTGCTCGGCGTTTCAAAGAAGCTAATGCAATTTTACTTGCGCTGCTGCCAACACTTGCACCAATTTTACGACTGACATTAATCATAACTCTTGCAACGACGGCAATTAACAGAGTTAGTACTAAACCACCAGCCATCACTATTCCGGTAATTCTTACATCTTGGCTATACAGTAAAACTAACAAAATAGTCGTCACCGCCATTATTATCCTAGCCATCCAAGATGTAGATAACTCATCACCTAGATTACGTCTAAGTACACGTAGTGGAGGGACTGCAAACAACTTTAATAAAGAAGGTACTGAGAACATTAAAGAACACACAAAACCAGTTAATACAGCCATTAAAATAGGCTTATAACCTATCGAAGGTAAATTATCTGGTAGGTATTCCGCCATTAAACTCACAGCGCCAAATTGCATCACGCCACCAATCAAAATACCAACAATAATGCTAAAGATAGCGATTAATACTAATTGGAATAAATAAACGACTCTTACTTGCACTATGCTAGCGCCTAACGTTTTAAAGATAGCGATAGAGTCAAAGTGACGTTGAGAGTACAATCGAGTTGCAACGGCAACTGCTGTTGCAGCTAACAACACGCCTAGAACACCAGCGAGCATTAGAAAGCCTTCGGCGCGAGTTAACGCATCAGAAATGCCATCAGCCCCTTCTTTAACGTCTCTGATACGCTGATTAGCCTTTAACTGTGGCGATGCCCAATCAACAAACTCATCCAATTGGTCGTTGTCACCTGCAAATAAATCACGATAAGTGATCCTACTACCAGGCTGAATCACATTCGTTTTTTCAACATCATCAATGTGCATGATCACGCGAGTTCCAGCATTGAATACTTCAAACGGAGCATCTGGTTCTTCGACTATCATGCCAGTTACGTTGAAAATGCCTTCGCCAATTTCTAATGGCAAAGTTTGCTCATTAGCAAGCTTAGTTTCATCTAAACCTAAAGCGAAAAATAGTCGTTTACTGATCCAAACTTCACCGGTTTGAGGACCGTTAACTTGATATTTTTCTGCCTCGGTGTTTTTAGTAATAAAAAGCTCACCTTTAAGTGGATAGCTATTCGTTACCGCTTTAACTACCGCTAGGCTCATTTCATCACCAGCAAAGGCCATAGAGTTGAAATAAATGTGCCTGTCAGTGTCCAAGCCTAAACTTTCCGCTTGTTCAGTGAACATATCATCAATGGGGTGAGCACTTCGTAGGTCTCTGTCCGCAGCAATAAAGGCTGCACTTTTAGACATTATTGCTTGCTCTACTCTATCCGTCACACTGCTTAATGCCATTACAGAAGAAACAGCCAAAATGATAGACAAAGCGATTATGGTTAGCTCACCACGGCCAAATTCTCTTATAAACAATCGCCACGCTATCTTAAGCCAGTGGGTTAAAGGTCGAGAAACAGCTGAACTCTCGATATTAGAATGCATTGGCAATAGCCTCCGATACTCGGATATCTAAGCTAGCATCTCCTTCTTCTGACGGAGTTTGTTCTGAACTTTGCTGAGTCAGTTTACCGCCGTGTATGCTTACAGTTCTTTGACAGCGCTTAGCCAACTCAGGATCATGAGTTACCAGCACTAACGTTGTATTTGCACTCTGATTTAACTCAAATAATAAGTCTTCAACCAACTTGCCGTTTTCAGTATCTAAATTAGCTGACGGTTCATCAGCAAATAATAATTTAGGAGAAGTAATGAAAGCTCTAGCAATTGCAACCCTTTGCTGTTCACCGCCTGAAAGCTGGTTCGGAAAATGATCTAAACGATGTGATAAACCAACTTTATTTAACCACTTTTCCGCTTCTTCTTTCGCTTTGGTTCTCAGCTCTGCATTATCCGATAATTCTGCCGGTAGCATTACATTTTCTAGCGCTGTTAAACTTGGCACTAACAGAAATTGTTGGAAGATAAAGCCAACATCGGTACGTCTAATTTGCGCTCTTTTCTCTTCGTCTAATTGGTGTAGCGCATTACCATAAAAATGAATTTCACCTGAGCTTGGCATATCTAATCCAGCCAATAGTCCAAGTAAAGTCGATTTGCCTGAACCTGATGCACCAACAATTGCGATTGACTCGCCGTGCTTAATAGTTAACTCTATATCAGACAATATAGTGAGTAGTTTTTGCTCATCTGTTGCAGATGGTAATGACACTTGCTTTGTCACGTTTACGGCATTGATTGCCAAGTTATTAGTATGGCTCATTGAGCGGGATCCTCGTTATGCAACTTGCTTTTCATAATAATGGTTTAGAGTTAATCCGACCATTTGGTTCACTTATAAATCGTTTAGTCCACAAAAAAAACAGATTAAACAAATTGTTACAATTATTTGTCCTTTCTCTGCTTACTATTTTTAGCCTGCAGGCCAAAGCCCAAGCGGCCAAAGTCATGATTTATGGCGATAGTATTAGTGCAGGTTATGGCATGCAATTACACCAAGCATGGCCACATCTTTTAAATGAAACATTTAAAGCAGAAGGCACTGGCATTGAGTTTATTAACGAAAGCATCAGTGGTGAAACCACAGGTGGCGGCTTAGCTAGACTAGACGAAGTTTTAACCAGGCAAGGTTTAACTAGCAAAGACTGGGTTATTATAGAGTTAGGTGGTAACGATGGTTTAAGAGGTTTTCCAGTTAAAACATTAAAGCAAAATTTAACTCAGATGATCGATAAAGTTAAATACCAAGGTGTGAACGTTGCCATTATGCAAGTACGCATTCCTCCAAACTATGGTAAGCGCTATACCACTATGTTTGAAAATACCTACGGTAAACTTGCAGAGCAATATGATATACCTTTATTGCCTTTCTTTATGGATGAAGTTGCGGTTAATCCTGAATACATGCAAGCAGATAAAATTCACCCGAACATTTCTGCTCAGGTGATCATTCGAGACATCATGAAACCCGTTGTTGAAAACTTGGTGAAGTAATCACCGGCTTTATTCAGTATAAAATTAGTAATTATCCTGAGATAAAGAGTAACTTGTACTCTTTATCTCAAAACAGTCTAAAACAATCATATTATTAGTGTTACAGCAGCACAGAGCATAAATTTCTACTTTCACACTGTCTCCCTTTCAATACTCCAAACTTGAAAAATTACCAAATCTAGCTAATTTAAAGCCATACTCTAAATCTGATTATTAGGGATGATAACAATGCCTCTTAATACGATATTTATTACCAATAGAGACCTGAAAACTAATAGCTCTTATGGTGAAAAGTTAAGTAAGGTTAATCGTATTGCAATTGCGACTCCAGTGACCAAACGAGTTGAAAAATGGAGACGTGTGTACCGAGGCAAAAAAAGAATTAAAAAGTCTTACTTTGAAGTTGAGGAGACTTACGAACTAACACCTATTGGTGAGCAGTATTCTCAACTATCAATGAATCAAGAAGCAATTAATTTGTGCACCCAGTTGGCAAATGAAGGTGGAAATAATAGACCTTGGTTATTGTTCCTCCACGGCAATAATCAAACTCTAGAGAAAAACTTGCACAAGGCTAGAAAAATTCAAGAGCTCTATCGAGTTAATTTAATTATCTATTCTTGGCCTTCAAAAGCATTTGACGACAATGTAGAAAAATATTTAATCGCAGCAGGAATAATAGCTTTGGTGCCAGGAGGTTGGAGCGTCACCAAACATTTGGCAACACATGGTATAAAAAGAAAAATCAAACAATATAAAGCAGCAAGAAAAAATGCAAAATTGACGGCAGCAAGCTTTGTAAAAGCCTTAAACTTTATCAATGAATATCTGCTTAAGCCTTTGCAACAAAAAGGAATTGTATGCAACATGCTAGCTCATAGCTTAGGCCATAAAGTGCTGAAAGATGCCATCATTAGAGAACCTACCTGTTTTGATGATACTAATTTTAACAACTGTGTTTTACATCAAGCTGATGAATCATATGTAGATCATCCTTGGTGGTGTGAAAAGATGCCCGTTTCTTCTCCCAACAAGGTAACTATCACTAACAACTACAATGATGCTGTTTTATTTCTTGCTGGACTACTGAACAATGGAGGCAATATTAAAAAACCTTTTACACGCTTAGGTAATAGGAAGAACTTCAACCATAACAGCTCTCAGTTAAGTTATATGGAACTCACGGGGAATCAAGTTGGTTGGCAACATGGAATTGCTTGGCACACTGCTATCAGCGATGAAGTAAAATCACAGTTCGAGGCGCTGTTCACTCAGTAGTTAAAAGCTTGCTACCAAAGCTCCTTTGGCCAAAGGCATTTAATTTTTGCATCTGAGATATGGTTTAGAACTACGTCATACTTGTTTATAAAATATTCCACTTTGCTAGCTTTAATGCTTAAAGCTGGAATACTAAACAATAGACGCTTATCTGAATAACAATTAATTGTGTGGTGAGAGCTGGTAAATTGCAGGAACTTAGCTTCTCCTATTGCTCTAGCTAAATCCTGTATTGTTGCGTTATCACTAAGTTCAACATCAATTGTCAATGGCCCAAGTTGATCATCTTGAGCACAACATGCTTGACGACTTACTTCGATTTTCATACGCAACCTATAAGAAGTTATAGTTTAAATGGAAGATTACCAAGTAAAAAATCAAGCAGATAATGACGATTTTCACAATCAAAGTAAATCTGCGCCCTGCTTTTTACGTTTATGTCGCTCGTGGTTTTTCAGCAACAACAGTATTCCTGCAATAGGAGGAAATACAGCTCCAAATATGCCCCATAAAAGCGCGTCTCTTGAAGTTTCCTGCGCCCAATAAGCGCAAAACACACCAAATAAGAAACTAACCAATCCTATCGTTGCGTAATCTCCTTCCATACTTCGTCTATTCCTTTATTTTTATTTCTTAAGTCAAGTTTTCACAATACAGCTGTACTGTTAATGAGCATATGATAGATAGCGAAGCACTTGGCTTCGCCATACAACAAATAACTGTTATTAAACCAAGACAAACTTATCGTTGACTAAGTCCATTGTTAACTTGTCTTTTGGCTTAATTTTTCCTGACAATAGCTCTTGGGCTAAACTATTTTCAATGTGCATTTGGATTGCACGCTTTAATGGACGAGCGCCAAATACAGGATCAAAACCTGCGTCTGCAATTCTATCTAATGCTTGCTCTGTTAACGTCAGCTCTATATCTTGTTCTGCTAGGCGTTTACGCAAACCTTTTAACTGAATAGCTGCAATTTGTTTTATCTCACCAGAGGTTAATGGATGGAAAACAACCGTATCGTCGATTCTGTTAATAAACTCAGGCCTAAAGTGGCTAGACACAACTCCCATAACCGCATCTTTCATCTCTTCATAACTCGGGTGACCACCGTGTGCATACGCATTTTGAATAGAATCAGAACCTAAGTTCGAGGTCATGATAATAACCGTGTTTCTAAAGTCTACCGTACGGCCTTGACCATCAGTAAGACGCCCTTCGTCTAGCACTTGGAGCAGAATGTTAAACACATCAGGATGTGCCTTTTCCACTTCATCTAGCAATACAACAGAGTAAGGTTTACGACGTACTGCTTCTGTTAAGTAACCACCTTCTTCGTAACCAACATAACCAGGAGGGGCACCGATCAAGCGAGCTACAGAGTGTTTCTCCATAAACTCAGACATATCAATACGAACCATGGCATCTTCAGAATCAAACAAGAAGTTAGCTAGAGCTTTGGTTAACTCCGTTTTACCAACGCCTGTTGGCCCTAAAAATAGGAATGAGCCGTTTGGTCGATTTGGATCTGCCAAACCAGCTCTAGAACGGCGGATTGCATTAGAAACAGACTCTACAGCTTCACTCTGCCCTACCACTTTTTTGTGTAATTGCTGTTCTAACTGAAGCAACTTATCACGCTCGCTTTCTAGCATTTTAACTACAGGTATTCCTGTCCAGCGCGACAGTACGTCTGCAATTTCAGCTTCTGTCACTTTGTTTTTCAGCAAGCTTTTATCTGACATTTCAGCTTGAGACGCTAAATCTAATTGCTTTTCCAACTCTGGAATTCGACCATATTGCAATTCAGACATGCGTTGTAAATCACTTGCACGTCTTGCAATATCTAGATCCATTCGAGCCTGTTCCAATTGTTCTTTGATGTTTTGCGTGCCAGATAATGCCGCTTTTTCCGCAAACCATACTTCTTCTAACTCGTTATACTTTAATTCGAATTTTTGGATCTGCTCTCTGATCACCATTAAACGGTTTTTACTGGCTTCATCGGTTTCTTTCAATAAAGCGTTCTCTTCAAGCTTAAGCTGAATGATCTTTCGTTCCAGCTTATCTAAAGCTTCTGGCTTAGAGTCAATTTGCATTCTAATGCTCGATGCAGCTTCGTCGATAAGGTCGATTGCTTTATCTGGCAACTGGCGATCTGAAATATATCGATGCGATAAACTAGCTGCAGCTACAATCGCTGGATCAGTAATATCTACCGAATGATGCAGTTCATATCTTTCTTTAAGACCTCTGAGGATAGCAATCGTGTCTTCGACATTTGGCTCATCAACTTGGACTTTTTGGAAACGACGCTCTAAAGCAGCGTCTTTCTCAATATACTGACGATATTCATCTAACGTTGTCGCCCCTACACAATGCAGTTCACCACGAGCTAGAGCAGGTTTCAGCATGTTACCAGCGTCCATCGCACCGTCTGTTTTACCAGCTCCAACCATGGTGTGGATTTCATCAATAAATAGAATGACTTGTCCCTCTTCTTTGGCGAGTTCATTCAGTACAGATTTCAATCTTTCTTCAAATTCACCACGGTATTTAGCACCTGCTACTAACGCACCTAAATCGAGCGATAGTACTCTTTTGCTCTTTAAACCTTCAGGCACTTCGCCATTGATAATTCGTTGTGCTAAGCCTTCAACAATTGCAGTTTTACCAACACCAGGCTCACCAATAATAACTGGGTTGTTTTTGGTTCTACGTTGCAGAACTTGTACCGTTCTTCGGATCTCTTCATCGCGACCGATAACAGGATCTAAACGACCTTGCTCGGCTCTTTCCGTAAGATCTACTGTGTACTTCTCTAATGCTTGACGAGTGTCCTCAGCATTCTGATCTTCTACCTTTTGACCACCTCTTAAGGTTTCAATCGCAGATTCTACTTTTTCGCGACTTAGCCCTAGCAGCTTCAGAATTTTGCCAACTGCACCTTTGTCTTCTAATAAAGCTAACAAGAAGACTTCACTAGTAATAAACTTGTCTTTTCGTTGCTGAGCAATTTTGTCACATAAATTCAGCGCATTTGCCGTGTCTCTGGATAGCTGAATATCACCACCTACCCCTGAAACCTTTGGTACTTTTTCAAGCTCTCTAGACACTTTAGCTCTTAGTTCAGGAGCGCTGACATGGGAATAATGCAGTATTGGCATAATCGAGCTATTTTGCTGGTTCAACAGCGACTGGAGAATATGAACCGGTTCGATGTATTGATGGTCTCGACCTAAAGCCAGCGATTGAGCATCCGCTATAGCTTGTTGAAACTTATTAGTTAATCTGTCTAATCGCATATATACCTCAGCAAAAAACGTTTGCCATAAAGATTGTGGTTAAAGCGCAGTTTTTCAATAGCTAAAATTGATTCAAATCAGTCATTAAGCCAAATTAATGATGCCATTCTGCCAGTTTGTCCATCACGTCGATAAGAATAAAACTTTTGAGCATCAGAAACAGTACAAAACTCTCCACCCGATATATGCTTAATCCCCAAAGACGATAGCTCTTGTTTTGCTAATTGATAGATATCGCACAAAAACTTGTTTGGGCTAGTTGCAACAAATGCTTCAATATTCGCTGGTTCTTTTGCTACAAAAGCATCTTTTACTTCTGTACCAACCTCAAAGGTAGATGGACCAATTGCAGGACCTAACCACACATGTAATTTATCGGTTTGAATGGCTAAAGCATCAATCGTCGATTGGATAATTCCTTGAGCTAACCCTCGCCAACCAGCGTGAATTGCTGCAACTTTGGTGGCTTCTTCATCAACAATTAACAAAGGTAAGCAGTCCGCAGTCATTACAGTGCAAACATGGTTTACCAATTTGGTATAACTAGCGTCAGCTTCTAATATTGAGTCTTTTCCCGCTGAAGGGTTATATCTATATTGATAAGGGATCTCTATAACCGTAGCGCTATGTGTCTGATTAAGCCAATATGGTTCAGAAGGCAGAGCAAGCTGATCACGTAAAATAGCCCTATTTGCTGCAACATTCTTTATCTCATCGCCCACATGATTGGCCAAGTTAAGACCGGCGTAACAATCGACTGATACACCGTCAGTTCGAGTAGTTGTTCCAGCAACTACTCGAGCTTTAGCTTGTTCTGGTAAATCGGGAAAATTAGCAGTAATCCAAGTCATCTTTGTGTTCTTCCATGTCATTCTGCATTATCTTGAGTATCTCAAGGAAGTCTTCTGGTAAAGGTGCTTCAAATGTCATTTCTTCACCCGTAATTGGATGGTGGAAACGCAACATCGCAGCGTGTAGAGCTTGGCGTTTAAAACCTCTTAAGGTGGTTAAAAATTCTTCCGATGCACCTTTTGGTGATTTCACTCTACCACCATATTGATAGTCACCGACTAATGGATGGCGGATATGAGACATGTGAACACGAATTTGGTGCGTTCTACCTGTTTCTAAACGAAGTCTAATATGAGTATGTTCTCTGAACTTCTCAATAACCCGATAGTGAGTCACTGATTCCCTACCAAATTCATTAACCGCCATACAAGTTCGCTTCGTTGGGTGTCGACCAATTGGCTTGTCGACTGTGCCACCAGCGGTTAATCGACCAAGACATACAGCTTCGTATTCACGAGTTATGTATCTTTCTTGCAAATCTGCAACCAACTGAGTTTGCGCAGGAACCGTTTTAGCTACCACCATCAAGCCTGTAGTGTCTTTATCCAAGCGATGAACAATACCAGCTCTTGGAACCGTATCTATTTCAGGATGATGATGTAATAGTGCATTTAAAATAGTACCAGACTGGTTACCTGCACCTGGGTGTACAACCAAGTCTGCTGGTTTGTTAATAACAAGGATATGCTCGTCTTCATAAACTATGTTTAATGGAATGTCTTCACCAACGTGGTGAACTTCAACGTCTAGTTCAGCTTGAACTTTAACTTCTTCTCCACCTGAAACTTTCAACCTAGCCTTGGTCACAATTTGACCATCCAAGGTGACTTTTTCATCAAGGATCCATTCTTTTAAACGACTTCTTGAATAATCGGGGAACAATTCTGCAATTACTTGATCTAAGCGTTTGCCATATTGAGATTCATCTACTTGAGCTGCAAGCTCTACTGTTTGTTTTGTCATGATAAATAGTTTGAATTTGCCAGTGCATGGATTGACATACTGAGTTAGAATGCCAGAAATATTTGATATTCTACTCGAAAAATTGAATAACTAGAAAAGAAAAGTCGTCAGGTAGTAAATAATGTTTAATTCTAAAATTTTAATCAAAGCGGTACTTTCAACCGTTCTGTTGTCATCAATTACCGCTTGTAGTAGTTCGCCTGACGAACTAGAGCGTGTACCTGATCGTTCACCACAAGCCTTATATCAAGAAGCAAAAGACCTATTAAATAAAGGTTTACACAATAGAGCTATAACTGAACTAACACTGTTAGAAAGCCGTTATCCTTTTGGTCCTCTTTCTCGTCAGGTACAGCTTGACCTGATCTTTGCTTATTACAAATCAGCACAATACGCGCAAGCCTTGCCTAATATTGATCGCTTTTTAAAGTTAAACCCAAACCACCCTCAATTAGACTACGTTCACTACATGCGTGGCTTAGTTAACATGGAAATGGGTGCTAATTCATTCCAAGAATTCTTTGGCATCGATAGTGCGGACAAAGATATTGTTGCGACAAGAGATGCATTTAATGACTTTAGAACATTAGTGACTCGCTACCCAGATAGTAAATACAATGATGATGCTAAGCAGCGTATGACTGGCTTATTAGATAAGTTAGCTCGTCATGAAGTTATGCTAGCAAGCTACTATATGAGAAGAGCAGCTTATGTAGCGGCAATTAACCGTTGTAAGTACGTTTTAGAATACTATCAGCAAAGCTCAGCTCTTAAGCCAGCACTAGAAATTTTAGTAGAAGCTTACGATAAGTTGGGATTAGAAGATTTAAAAGCTGAAGCAGAACAAGTGCTAGCAGCAAATAGCTAATAGCTATTACGAATAAAAAAGGGCGAGATATTAATCAATATCTCGCCCTATTATCAGATAGTACAAACAGCTGATTAAGAATACAGCTTGTGTAATAACGACATAACTTGTTTAGTATCTTCACCATTTAAAGAGTAATAAACAGTTTGAGACTCTTTACGAGTCGCTACATAATTTTCTTTACGCAATATTGCTAAATGTTGAGATAAAGCAGATTGACTCAATGCCACTCTTTCCGCCAGCTCATTTACTGACAATTCCCCATCAAGTAAATTACATAAAATAAACAATCGCTTTTCATTTGCCATTGTTTTTAACAGTTTCAGCGCTTTCGGCGCACAATTCTGCATATCCTCTAAATTCATAATCACCCTGGATATTTATTCATTATTGTTGTTATTTTTTGTGGCGAAAATGGCTTTACAATAAAACCTGACGCGCCATTAGAGATAGCTTCTTTTACATTATCTACCGTTGAATGGGCTGAAACCATAACAACAAAAGCGTTGTTTTTAATGGATTTAATTTGCTTCAGCACATCCTGTCCGTCTAAATCGGGTAATTCAATATCTAGAAATACAACATCTGGAATATTGGTGCGGAAAACATCAAGAGCACGCTCTCCTGTTGCCGCTTCGGTTATGTTCTCAGTAGTAACGCCAAGGTGTATAAGTGATTGACGTAAAAATTCTCGCACTGAGCCCACATCATCAACCACTAAATAAGACAATGAGTCTAAACTGGCCATTTAACTTCCTCAAGTAGGCAAAATAGTTGAACTGGAAGTAAACTATTTAACCTGAGCTTTGGATAAGGCATTACAAACTCAGGTTATTTACAATATTCTTAACATATTATGCTTATAGAGTTATTGCAAATTTTAATAGTTTAACCGCGGGTTTGTTGAACAATGATGACTATAAAAGAACAAAAATCCGTAATAAAATTACTTACATTGCTATTTAACCCGTATTGGAAAGTGTATGACTGATAACGATCTTTTTTCTGCTGCTATGAGCGATGTTAAACCTTTAAAAAAAGGCAATGAAAAAGTAACACAGCAAACAAACAACACTGATCAAATGAATGCGGAAGCTCGACGTAAAGCGGCTCAAGCCAGTGAACTAGAAGATCCTAATAAACTAACATCGGAGCAAGTAGAGTTGCTTCACCCTGATGATGTCTTAGCTTACAAAAAGGATGGAGTTCAACAAGGAGTCTATAAAAACCTTAGGCTTGGTAAGTATGATATCCATACCGTATTAAATTTACATGGTAAGTCGGTTGCAGAAGCGAGAACCGCACTTTACGACTTTGTACATGATTGTCAGCAAACTAATCTTAGGTCTGTGTTAATACAACACGGTAAAGGAATGAAGAGTCAACCGCACCAAGCCATTATCAAAAGTTACATCAATAAATGGCTACGCCAGCTCGATATGGTTCTGGCGTTTCACTCCGCACAGCCACAACATGGTGGTACAGGCTCAGTCTACCTTCTATTGAAAAAGAGTGACGAAGCGAGATTAGAAAACAAAGAAAAACATCAAAAGCGAGCTAGGTAGAGCGTTTAACAATAGCCTGTTACTTTATCATGTATATTTGGTGAGTTTAGTTCAGATAAAGAGTTAGGTTTTAATTGAACTTAAATTCAATCAAAACCTAATTCTATTATTCATTTAGGTAGTTACAGTAGTTTTTCTCTTACTTTTTCTCGGTAACTGCGGCTTACCCTAATTTCGTGTTTATTAGTAAGCTGAATAACGTATTCACCACTGGATAAAGTTAGCACTTTCGCTACTTCCACACTGTTAACAATCACTGAGCGATGGACACGAATAAACTGGTTAGGATCCAGCTCATTTTCCAGTTGCTTCATAGTTTTACGTAAAATATGAGTTTCACCATCCGCACAATGAACACACATGTAATCACCAGCAGCATCAATCCAAACTACGTTTTTCACTGGAATTCGAGTTGTTTCACCAACGTCTTTTACTGCTATAAAACTATTGTACTCTTTAACTTCAAGGTCGTCCCCTTGTGCTAACGTTTGTAAAATAGTCTCACTATCAGCCCCAGTTAACTTCGCCATCATATCGATTAACTTTGTTTGATTATCAAAGTTTTGCGAACTGGTTATTTTTAATCGTATCTTTTCAATACACTCTTCTAAACGCTCGTCATCTACCGGCTTTAATAAATAATCAAGAGCGTGAACTTCAAAAGCTTTCAGTGCGTATTGGTCGTAAGCAGTAGCAAAAACGACTAAAGGCATTTGCTCTTCGGTTAAGCTGCTTTGTAACTCGCGTAACACTTCAAACCCAGTCATTCCTGGCATCTGAATATCTAAAAATACGAGTTGTGGTAATTCTGCTTTTATCACTGATATCGCATCTTGGCCATTATGGCACTGAGCAATAAGCTCAATATCAGCAAATTTAGCAAGTCGGATTGCAAGCCCTTTTCGTGCTAACGGCTCATCATCTACAATAATGGTTTTAATTCGGTTTTCCATAATTCTTAATCTTACCTAATCAGTAGAGAATTCTAACGGGATACGGATGTTTACTCTTAATCCTTGTGGCTCATTGCCAGACAAAGTAAACGAGTAATCGTCATACAAAGTTTGCAAACGTTCTTTGATATTACTCAAACCAACGCCCTCTCCTTGTTTGGATTTGGTCGCTTTAGCACTTGTAATACCAGGGCCATCATCACTGACTTCTAACAATAAATCATGACCAAAAGACTTAGCAATAATTTTGATGGTGCCTCCTTCTGCGTTTGCAGCAATACCATACTTAATTGCATTTTCTATAATAGGTTGTAGAAGTAAGCTTGGAACCAGTGCAGACTCAGCCTCTTCTGCAATTTCCCATTCAACCTTTAAATGTTCAGCAAATCGGATCTTTTCGATATCAAGATATAAAGCCAAGGCTTTAACTTCTTGTTGCAGCGGAACCTTCTTAATAGGGTCAGTATGAAGTGAATATCTAAGGAAATCGCTTAGCTTAGTCACCATGCCATTTGCTGTTTTATTCTCTTCGCATAACACTAGTGTAGAAATAGCGTTCAAAGTGTTAAATAAGAAATGAGGATTTAACTGATAACGCAACATTTTCAATTGCGCTTCATTTGCCATATGCGACGCTTTAAGCGCTTTTTGCTTTTCTTTTTGCAGCATTTGGTAGTACTTAATACCAAAGTACAAACCACTCCAACACAGCATAATGTAAAAGCCGCCTAAAGAGTTTCTAAAGTACCAAATCCATTCACTCGGGCGATAACCAAACTTATAAAACTCCCAATAAGTGACATTTTGAATCATTCCCCAAAACGAACCTACAGTATAAGACGCAACTAAAATAACTAAGATCAGTTTCCATGGAGCCCAATCCCAAACTTTGCGATATAAATATCGAAGAGGAAAAGAAAGTAACAGTCCCATAAAGGTATTCGAAATCGTGATAAAAATATAAATATCACGCATTTCATTCATCAATGAACCTATGTAATGAACTATGCCATAGGCAACCCAGCCAAGTATGTGCAGTAGGTAGAAGAATCTTTCTCTGTCTTCAATGAGCTTTTGCCAATTCAAAATTACGACCTAATTTAAGCTTTTATTAATAGTAATTATAAGACCAAAAAAAAACGGCACATCACCAACCGACTTGGTAGATATGCCGTTTATCGTTTAGTTTCAGCGATTTGCTTACAGATCTATGCCACTTAGCACAGGTGTAGGCTTTTTATTTTCATCTAGAGCTACAAATTTAAAAGAGCCCGTAATCGCTTTGTGCTTGTCATCTTGATACATGCTTTCTACATAAACATTCACGTCTACAACCAAACTTGTAGTACCAATTTTTCCAACGCTTGCTACTAGCTCAACTAAAGTTCCTGCTGGGATTGGTTCTTTGAAGTCAACCCTATCTGAGGAAATCGTCACTAAAGGCTTACGACAGAATCGAGTTGCACAAACAAATGCAGCTTCATCCATCCAGGCTAATGCTTCACCACCGAATAAGGTATTGTGGTGGTTTGTTCTACCCGGAAAAACCGACTTGGTTGTATATGAGGTAGCATAATTGATCCTAGCTTGGACCTTTTCAGAATATTCCATAGTAACTCTTAATAATGTGGAAAATATAAATAACGAAAAATTAATCTAATAATAGTTGAGGATCTAGACGACGGTTAAACCAGTTTAATCGCCAATCTAAGTGAGGGCCTGTTACACGACCTGTTGCGCCAATCTCAGCAATTAAATCACCAGCATTAACATCGTCGCCTTGTTTTAAGTGCAGTTTACTTAAATGAATATAAGTGGAAGTTATGCCCATACCGTGGTCAATAATCAAGGTACCGCCAGAGTAATACAGATCAGGTTCAGCTAAAACGACTTTACCAGCCCATGGCGCAATAACATGGGTACCGGTAGGCGCAGCGATATCCATGCCAAAGTGAGGTCTTTTAGGCACGCCATTAAATACTCGTTGGCTACCATAAACTCCGCTAATTCGACCTTTTGCGGGAGTAATAGCCTTAGCTAGATAATCTTGTCTATAACTTAATTTGCTTCTAGCTTCTTTTACTATCGCGCTATCGGCGCGGATCCTAGCTAATACTGAATCAGGCGGAGAAACGTATTTCTTTTCCACGCCATTAACTCGGTCAATTTTGTACTCTCGTTGTGCTATTTGAACTTGTTTTTCGACTTTACTGCCGTCCGTAAACTCAACTGTGATCACAGATTCAGTTTCTGCATCTCGGCCGTAACCAAACACCAAAGTTTTGCCATCTGGGTGCACAGGTATTTTCACACCATCAACATTTGCACTAGCCACTTTACTGTCTGCTACACCTAATATCATTCCACCTTGAGTAAAGTTTCCAGACCAATCAATATTGCCCCCGATACTATTAAAAGATACGGCAAGCAGGACAGTAAGAGCAGTTCTAAGCATAAGCAATAGCACCTTTGGCAACGCCTTCATAAGCAATGACTTTGTAGTCATTGTCTGGGTTTTCTTTCTTTAATTCATCTGCAACGTGTTGAGCAATCAACTCAACCGTAGTGTCTACATCCATTTCATACACGGCAACTTTTGGCATAACAAGTTCAAACTGACCTTGTGAAGCCTCGTATTGGTAAGCAACTTGTTCATCATTACTTGTGATATAACGAAGTTTTTCGTTGCTGATCTTATCTTCTGTGGTCGCGACATAGATATCTTGCCATTTAGTTGACCACACTTTTTCTAAGCGAGGGCTTTTCATGCCATTCTCGAAAATTTGGATCTTAGATCTATGGCCGTGAGCAATACGTTGACAGTTACCATCGTGCTTTTTCAAGCCGTGCGTATAGTGATAATAGAATCCGCTGATTTCCTCAGCTCGCAAACTTAACTCAACCTTTTTAACGTTGCTCGGCAATTGTGGCTTGATCACAGACGCTAAATGAATAATCACTTCATCCATTTCTACTTTTTCAGCAGCAATAAAACAAAAGGCATCGTCTGGACAAGAAATTTGAATTTCTTGTTGTCCTTCGTAACCAAAACTAACTTTCATATAATCTGTATTTTCAATATGGCTGGCTTCAGTACCAGCATATTCAGATGGAACAACAAGTTTATGATCTACGGTGTCATCTATGATGCGTTTGACTTGTTTCTTAACTTTGCCAAAATCAAGCACCATATTTTGTTCGTCTAAATCACCATGCAATATCAAGTCTACTATCCAGCTTTCTCCTACCATTCCACGCTTCGGACATAAGTAAGAAAAGTCCATAACAGTTAAATCATTAACAAATAATTGCATCGCTTTCTCTATTCAATAAAAACTGCCGCTATTCTACTGATTTCTGCGCTTTGCCGCACCCGTTTTATCAGAATATTTTTACCTAATTGATATTGGGTAAGCAGGCAGAATTCCTTATTTATTGCGTGGGTAATAACGAAAACAACAACTTATTCTGTGCCAATAGTGATTTATCCAGCTTCTAACAACTTTGTCGTAAATATGTGAGATAAGTTACAGATAAATAAGATAATCTTTTCAGTTCACAAAAGTTACATAAACAGAATTCTGTTTCACCTAAGGTTCAATTAACTTAAACATAACTGTCATTCCTCCTCCCTAAAATGCCCGCCAATTTAATTAAAATAACTTTGGGAATAACAAATGTATAACAACACCAAATCCTTAATAACTATTGCTGTGCTTTCTGCGCTAAGCACGCAAGCTCTGGCTGCCAATTCAGATTCTCGTGAGCAAGAGATTGAAGAAGTCTCTGTCGTTGGTAAAAAAATCTCTTACGCTAACAACTTAGTTGAAGAGAGCATGATGGAACAACAAGCTCCAATCACAAGCGTTATGGCTGTTATGGACAACTTACCAGGCATTAGCATTAACGAAGGTGATGCTTTTGGTGGTGATGATTGGTCCTCTTCTATCACTATGCGTGGCTTTTCTATCGATGGTAACCAACAACAACTAGGCATGACGGTTGATGGTATTCCCAACGGCGGTTCTAACTATGGTGGCGGAGCCAAGGCAAATCGCTATCTAGACACCGAAAACTTGCTAACTATTGAAGTCGCTCAAGGTACATCAGATATATCTTCAGCGTCTTTAGAAGCGTTAGGCGGCACGTTCAACTTTGTCAGCAAAGACCCTAGCATGCGCGAAGAAACAGTTATTGCTACTACTTTTGGTGATCATGACGCACAACGATTCTATGTTCGCCATGAAACTGGCGAGATCTTTGGTAATACTACTGCTTACATAAGCTATTCAGACACCAGTAACAAAAGATGGATTGGCAATGGCGATAACGGTGGTGCTGAGCGTCAGCACATAGAACTTAAATTTGTCAGTGACTTTGGCAATTTACTTCTAACGGGTCGCTACTCTTATGATGATGCAGATGAAGACAACTACAATTCAGTGAGCATTGAACAATTTAATCAAACTCCAGATTGGGACCAGTTAACTTGGAACTGGACTGGTGTACCTCATCTAGATCAAATGTATGCCGAAGGTTGGTCAACTATTCGTGAAAACCATTTAGCTTATTTAAAAGCTGAGTATAGCTTCTCTCCAACTACCCTTCTGACTGTTACGCCCTACATGCATAAAAATGAGGGACGTGGCGACTGGATACCACCATACTTAATTTTGGTAGACGAAAATAAACAAGCAATTCTAGATGAAAATGGTAACACCCAAAGCTATGGCTTTGTTGACCAAAACGGCAATCCATTAGCACCTGAAGAAGGCTGTACAGCTAGCTACTCGTGGCCTTGGGAATCAGGTCCAGCTCTTCATCCTGCTTGTTACGATGATTCTGCTATTCCTGTTATGTCATTTAGAAATACTAATTACAAAAAAGACAGAATTGGCTTTTTAGCAAGTTTCGAAACAACGCATGACATTCATGATATCAAAGCAGGTATTTGGTTCGAGTCAGCTGAACGCGATGAAAACAGAACATGGCATGAGGTGATTGATGCCAATGTGGGCATGATGGCCGACGAAGACCACTATTGGATGCAATATAAAAACACATTCAACACAGATACTTTTAAGTGGTACCTACAAGATACAATTTCGTTCGACCAGTTCATTGTCAATATAGGTGTTCAACAATACCTAGTTGATGTAGATAAATATGACCACTTTGCTGGTGCAACAACAGCAGATATAAACAGTGATTCTGATGTGTTATTTAGCACAGGCTTAGTTTATGAGCTTAATGAAACGACAGAGTTGTTTGCAGGGTATAGTGAAAACTTCTCTTCCATCAAAGATTTAGTGTTGGAGCGTGACGCTTCTACATTAACTGATATTGAACCTGAAACAGCTGAAAATGTTGACTTTGGTGTTCGCTACAGAGGCGACGACTTAACACTATCGGTAACAGGCTACACTATTACATTTGATAATCGCATTCGATTCATTGCCCCAGGCAGTGACACAGGCGGAATTGACTATTCAATTGGTACAAATGGTTCATACATTAACGAAGGTGGTGTGGACTCCAAAGGTTTCGAAATCAGCGGTACTTATCGTTTAAATGACAAATGGAGTTTTTACGGTTCTTACACAAACAACGACTCAACTTATGAGGGCAATGGCCCTGATTATGTTGAAGGCGATAAAGTGAAAGATTCTGTTGATGACATGTGGGTGCTATCGGCAGATTACACCCGCGGCAACTTAAGATACGGTGCTTCAGCTAAATACACAGGTGAAAGAAGCTTCACCGACCGCAATACCAACATCAACTATACGGCTGATGATTACACAGTTGTTGATATGTATATAGGCTACAACTTAGCTTCAGACGGAGAGTTGTTTAACTCACTAGATATCGCTTTTGTCGTAAACAATATTTTCGATACGAGTTATTTATCGACAGGCACTGGTAATGGTCAAACCTTCTTTATTGGTGCGCCCAAGACAGCAGCAATTACATTTACTGCAAGTTTCTAACTCTTACAGATCAGGATAAGCGGGCTATATGCCTAATATCAGTCAGTTAAGAGGTCCTGACCTTCGTCAGGATGACGTGATGAGAGTATAAATGTTCGTCAGGACGACGAAACAAGGCTCTCAACTATTCGTCAGGATAACTAAACGAGAAGTTGTACTAAAACTTCTCGTCATTCTGACGGAGGTCAGAATCTCTACTTTCAAAAGTGATTGCTATTAGCGTAATACACCCGTTTCCTATTAGGTAAACATATGAAATATCTTATTTTTCTATTGTTATTTATCAGCTTCTCTAGTTTGGCTCAACGCAACCTTGTCCTAGTCACTATTGATGGCTTGAGATGGCAGGAAGTATTCAAAGGCCCACAAGAAAGCCTGTTAATAGATAACAAATTTGTTGAAAACGAAACGTTACTAAAAGAACAGTTTTGGCTTGGTTCTGAACAAAAAAACCGAGAAGCACTCATGCCCTTTTTGTGGACAACCATAGTAAAAAATGGCGTTATTGTTGGAGATCGGAAACAAAACTCCTATATGTCTGTGGCTAATGACCTTTACTTCTCATACCCAGGTTACAGCGACATATTAACCGGAGTAGTAAATAGTAAAATTAACTCTAACGCCAAAATTAACAACCACGAAATCACCTTTTTAGAGTGGTTAAACAATAAAACCGAATACGGCTCTAACATAGCAGTATTCGGTGGCTGGGACGTTTTTCCTTACATAGTTAATCAAGAACGTAGCGGTTTGTATGTGAATGCAGGCTTCACGTCAGCCTACGGATACCCTTTAACAGAGCGTGCTAAATGGTTAAACCAACTACAAAGTGAAACTCCTAGTCCGTGGCAAACCGTGAGGCTAGATGCTTTTACCTATGGTTTTGCTGAAGATTATCTAACTCAAGTTCAGCCTAATGTAATGATGTTGGCTTTCGGCGAAACAGACGACTTTGCCCATGACGGTAATTATCAAGACTATTTAATTTCAGCTCGCAGAACAGATAGGTTTATTGAGAAATTGTGGCGCAAACTGCAAAGCATGCCTAAGTACAAAGACAACACTAACTTATTAATTGTTACTGACCATGGCAGAGGTTCAACAAATAAAGACTGGCAGCATCACGCTTCTAAAGCTTCAACTTCTGGCTACATGAAATCCTTAGCTCATTTCGAACAAGGTATTGTTGGCTCTGAGCATATTTGGATGGCCGCTATAGGACCTGATATCAAACCTCAAGGTTTACTAAAAACTCAAAGAGAATTACTTCAAACTCAAATTGCAGCAACTGCTTTAACCCTACTAAACGAAGACCCAAAGGCATTCAACTCTCAAGCAAATAAGCCAATTATGGAGATCTTAAAATGAAAAAGATTTTACTCACTGCCGCACTAATTGTAAGCCAGCCAGTACTCGCAACACCAAGTAAAATTTTATTTGGCAGTTGTGCGCACCAAGACAAAGAAATGCCAATACTAAACACAATTAATAAAGAACAAGCGGATGTATTTGTGTTTCTAGGTGACAACGTATATGGCGATACGGAAGATATGGCTGAACTAAAAGCTAAATATGAAAAGCTTGGCAATAACCCAAATTTCAAACAATTAAAACAATCAACAGAAGTAATAGCGACTTGGGATGATCACGACTTTGGCGAAAATGACGCCGGAGGCGAGTACCAAATGAAAGAAGAGTCAAAAAAAATCATGTTGGATTTTTGGGGTGAACCTAAAGATTCACTAAGATATGAACAAGACGATGGTATCTATACATCTTATATGTATGGAGAAGGTGAACAAACGGTCCACATTATCTTATTAGATTTAAGGTATAACCGAGCTCCAATTAACAAAGTATCTAAACTCACCTATCTAACCAAGCGTAAATTTAAAAACATGGGGCCCTACTCTCCTTCTGAAGAGATTGATGCAAGCATGTTAGGGGAAAACCAATGGCAGTGGTTTGAGCGAGAGCTTAGAAAACCCGCAGCAATTAAGCTAATAGGTTCTAGCCTACAGTTATTGCCTGAATTCACCGGTTGGGAAGCTTGGGCAAACTTCCCAGCAGACAGAGAACGTTTATTTAGTTTCATACGAGATGAGCAGATAAATGGAGTTATGCTTTTAAGCGGAGACACCCATTGGGGTGAATTATCTAAGTATCAAAAAGACTTGCCATATCCATTGTGGGAGGTGACGAGCTCAGGGTTAACGGAAGAGTGGAAAGAAGTCAGTCCAAATAAGCATCGCATTGGAAATTACACACACAAAATTAACTACGGCTTTTTAGACTTAGATTGGCAACAACCTGATCCTACTATTTCGTTTGGCTTGAAAGACGTAAATGGCAGCGTCATAAACTCTACTAAATTTTCACTTTCAACTATTAGCCCTTTCTAGCTTTCAACACAGACTTGCTTTTCTAAATGCTAGAAAAGCAAGTTCCTAAAACTAACAAACCAAAATTTAGTTAATTTAACCACATAGGTGGTCAATATACTTTTTAGTCTTTCCTCACTTAGAATTAAAAATTTAATTTATCCTTATAAAACAAACAGATAAAAAATATTTTTGCTTTGGCACAACCTTTGTTAAATAAACATCGACTAAGTAATTAAATCAAAGGAGACAGTCATGCAATCATTAGTTTTAGCAACCAGTTTATTATTGAGTTCACAAAGCCCTGTAATTGCCAGCGATGTAATGGAAGAAGTAGCAGATTTTGTTCGTCACGAAACTAACCGCGTAACAAAGTTTGTTCATTATAAAGAGCAAGTAGCCGCACAAGATACGTTTTTATATCAAGCAAAGCTGGTTATCCAACAAGCTAAGCAAGAAAGAGCAAATACATTAACAACTAACTTAACGGCGGAATAATTATGTTTAGTCCTTTAACTTTATCTTTAATTGCCTTTTTACCTGTTGTAAGTCTAACTTTGGTTTATGCGATTGTTGTAGGGATGCGTTCTTGGTTTAATTTCGAATTATTACCTTTCTTAGATTCTGCGAAGTAGTAGTAACCTTCGCAGAACTTATTTTTAACTAAGCAGTTTCTATTTAATCCATCAGCTTTAAAACAAGTGTTTGGTAGCTGACCAATTCACTACTCTTATGGCTAGAGAAGAACAACCTCTGCCCCTCAAGTTTTTGTCTTAACCACTTTTATCTAAAATCGTGCGCTACGTGCACCAAATCATTTTTCTTTGGTTTCCTACCCGTTCAAAAAAATACACTTCTACACGCATAAAGAGAAATACCCTAAAGACCCGATATTTACCAGCATCTTCGAGTTCTTTAGCAACTTTTGCAGACCAGCATAGTTAAAAATTTTTAATAAATTACAAGCACGTGAGTGTGTTTCAAACCGTCCATTGATACAGTTGGTTTCGGGAAATAGTTCCCGAATTTAATAAATTATATACGGTGATCTACTATGAAAAAAATACAACTTCTGACTTTATCTGCCGCTTTACTAAGCACATCAACAATTGCAAGTTTTAGCTCCGACAAAGCCTCAATTTTGAAAGACGAAAAAGCAATTTCAGAATTTACAGAAGGAAAACTGAGTTGGGTTCCTAATCTACCTACAAAAAAAGATACAGATGGTAATTGGAAGTTAGAAAATAATCAGTATACCACTAATACAATCAAGTTAAGTTGGGTTCCCAACTTACCACCTAAGAAAACAAAGATTACTTTTGGAAATTACAAAAATAGACCTTAACTATCAACGTAGCAAAAAATACTACTTAGAAAAGCATAGGTAACATTATTTGAAGAGCCCTTTGGGCTCTTCTTTACTTCTAAATAAAAGAAATAAAAGTAAAAACAAGCCAGCTGCTGCTAATAATTTAAGTACAGGATAAACTTGATACATAAGATTTAAATCAAAACCTGTCCATACTCTTAATTGTTCTTCCGCCAACATAGCTAAATCAATCGGCAATATAAATCTTTTAAAATATTTAAGCACTAAGCCTTCAGACAAGGTTGTTTCCAAATCTCTTTTTTTAATCCACCAACCAAAAACTTCATATTTATAAATTAGCAAAAAGCACACAAATAAAGAGATACTTATTTCAGCAAGGACTGCAGTTGTAATAGAATTAAATGGAGCAAAAGTGTATTCAAGAACAAATTCAAAAATAAACGAAAGGGCGACTGCAAAAAATACTATCATTTGGTTACGAGAAGGAGAAACTACTACAACCTCAATGATTAATACTGCAACACAACATATCCAAAACAAATAAAAATAGTCTGTAAGAAATATTGATGCTGCAGCTACAAAGAAAGTAAATAAAACTGCGAACAAATACATATAATTACCGTGAGATCTTTTCACGATTCAGTTCTAAAACTCTCGTACAAAGAACGGAACATTTTAAGTAAAACATTATTTAATTTAACTTCGGGTTCGCCTGTAGCTAAAGCTATCGCTTTTAGCCATACTTTTTTAGGAACATTACCTTCTGAGCAATATTTCCTATAAGTTTTTGGATCAATACATAAATGATTTTCAGCAAGATCTGTTTTACCAACATTTAATCTTTTCATCGCTTCAAAACATATTTTTTCAAATTCTTCGCTTTCTTTCATAAATTTCCCAAAAATGACAAATCGGGAATTCATTCCCTAGGTTTCATCATTAGCGTGTGTTTTAATCCACTAAAAATACACAGATAGTCTAAGTAGAGCAATAGGAAGCTAATATTTTAGTCTGCTTAGATGAAACAAAACAATTTTAACCTTAATTGATTTAACTAACCAGTACATAAGACACACAACACATGACATTCGACGTAGAAATTTTAAAAACAATGAGAAAAGAAGCTGGCTTTACTCAGGCCGAGATTGCAAAGGCCATAGGAGTTAGCAGAGAAACTATAGTTGCAATAGAAAATGCTCATCCTAGAGCAGTAGAAGCATTGTCCGCTAGTAACCTTGAATACTGGGGAAATGTTTGTCGGACTGGTGAAAAAGAGCCTGAGATCAAACGAAATATTCATTTAAAAGAGTCTACAGATCTGCAATTCAAATCAGCATTGTTGCAGAAGTTTGGGTACTAAGGGGCTTGTAGGCTGTAGGCTGTAGGCTGTAGGCTGTAGGCTGTAGGCTGTAGGCTGTAGGCTGTAGGCTGTAGGCTGTAGGCTGTAGGCTGTAGGAAAGGATAACGCTGATAGATAAAACTATAACCGCTTTTCTTCTAAATATTAAAAAACTGGCCATCGTTGGGTTTTCTTTTAATAGATTAACTTCAACTTTTAAACTCCAAACACAAAAAAGCCCGACCAATGGTCGGGCTTTCTCTTAATGGGAGTCTGACGGTGAGCTACATTGTTCCGTACATCCGTGTACTCACCCCTTCGGGGCCTGCCTATGGCAGTCCAAAAATGTTCCAGACATTTTTGTCGCATTCCATGCTGGAGTAACTATTTCTTAAATCCCAAATACAAAAAATCCCCGATACATACGTACCGGGGATTTCTCTTAATGGGAGTCTGACGGTGAGCTACTCTCGCATGGAACTTCCACACTACCATCGCCGCAACTGCGTTTCACTTCTGAGTTCGAAATGGAATCAGGTGGTACCACAGCGCTATTGCCATCAGACATTAAAGCTTTTCTTTTATTCACTAACGAAATACAACTTAAAAACAGTGAATAAAAAACCCGCTGCTCAATGAGCAACGGGTTGGTATGGGAGCTTGGCGATGAGCTACTCTCGCATGGAACTTCCACACTACCATCGCCGCAATTGCGTTTCACTTCTGAGTTCGAAATGGAGTCAGGTGGTACCACAATGCTATTTTCACCAAGCATAAACTGTTTTGCCTTTAATAAACTGGAAAGGATAATTAAGGAAATAATTTGATTATGTGTTTGAGAACACTTAAGCGTTGTATAGTTAAGCCGCACGGGCAATTAGTATGAGTTAGCTTAACGCCTCACAGCGCTTCCACACCTCACCTATCAACGTTGTAGTCTTCAACGACCCTTTAGAGAACTTAAAGTTCTAGGGATGACTCATCTCGAGGCTCGCTTCCCGCTTAGATGCTTTCAGCGGTTATCGATTCCGAACGTAGCTACCGGGCAATGCGATTGGCATCACAACCCGAACACCAGCGGTTCGTCCACTCCGGTCCTCTCGTACTAGGAGCAGCCCCTCTCAATCATCCAACGCCCACGGCAGATAGGGACCGAACTGTCTCACGACGTTCTAAACCCAGCTCGCGTACCACTTTAAATGGCGAACAGCCATACCCTTGGGACCGACTTCAGCCCCAGGATGTGATGAGCCGACATCGAGGTGCCAAACACCGCCGTCGATATGAACTCTTGGGCGGTATCAGCCTGTTATCCCCGGAGTACCTTTTATCCGTTGAGCGATGGCCCTTCCATACAGAGCCACCGGATCACTATGACCTACTTTCGTACCTGCTCGACGTGTCTGTCTCGCAGTTAAGCTTGCTTCTACCATTACACTAACCGTACGATGTCCGACCGTACTTAGCAAACCTTCGTGCTCCTCCGTTACTCTTTGGGAGGAGACCGCCCCAGTCAAACTACCCACCAGGCACTGTCCACAACCCCGATAAGGGGCCAATGTTAGAACATCAAACATACAAGGGTGGTATTTCAAGGATGGCTCCACTAGAGCTGGCGCCCTAGTTTCAAAGCCTCCCACCTATCCTACACATGTAGGCTCAATGTTCAGTGCCAAGCTGTAGTAAAGGTTCACGGGGTCTTTCCGTCTAGCCGCGGGTACACTGCATCTTCACAGCGATTTCAATTTCACTGAGTCTCGGGTGGAGACAGCGTGGCCATCATTACACCATTCGTGCAGGTCGGAACTTACCCGACAAGGAATTTCGCTACCTTAGGACCGTTATAGTTACGGCCGCCGTTTACCGGGGCTTCGATCATGAGCTTCTCTTGCGATAACCCAATCAATTAACCTTCCGGCACCGGGCAGGTGTCACACCCTATACGTCATCTTTCGATTTAGCAGAGTGCTGTGTTTTTAATAAACAGTTGCAGCCACCAGGTCACTGCGACCGACCTCAGCTTAGGGAGCAAGTCCCATCACCATGGTCGGCGTACCTTCTCCCGAAGTTACGGTACCATTTTGCCTAGTTCCTTCACCCGAGTTCTCTCAAGCGCCTTAGTATTCTCTACCTGACCACCTGTGTCGGTTTAGAGTACGGTTTCATATTATCTGAAGCTTAGAGGCTTTTCCTGGAAGTATGGCATCAATGACTTCAACTCCGTAGAGTCTCGTCTCGTGTCTCAGCCTAGTGAATTCCCGGATTTACCTAAGAATTCAGCCTACACACTTTCACACGGACAACCAACGCCGTGCTCACCTAGCCTTCTCCGTCCCCCCATCGCAATAATATGAAGTACAGAAATATTAATCTGTTTCCCATCGACTACGCATTTCTGCCTCGCCTTAGGGGCCGACTTACCCTACCCTGATTAGCATGGGATAGGAACCCTTGGTCTTTCGGCGAGGGGGTTTTTCACCCCCTTTATCGTTACTCATGTCAGCATTCGCACTTCTGATACGTCCAGCAAACCTCTCGATTCACCTTCAACCGCTTACAGAACGCTCCCCTACCCAGCGTATAAATACGCTGCCGCAGCTTCGGTGGTATGTTTAGCCCCGTTACATCTTCCGCGCAGGCCGACTCGACTAGTGAGCTATTACGCTTTCTTTAAAGGGTGGCTGCTTCTAAGCCAACCTCCTAGCTGTCTAAGCCTTCCCACATCGTTTCCCACTTAACATACACTTTGGGACCTTAGCTGGCGGTCTGGGTTGTTTCCCTCTCCACGACGAACGTTAGCACCCGCCGTGTGTCTCCCGGATATTACTTTACGGTATTCGGAGTTTGCATGGGGTTGGTAAGCCGGGATGGCCCCCTAGCCCAAACAGTGCTCTACCCCCGTAAGTATTCGTCCGAGGCTCTACCTAAATAGATTTCGGGGAGAACCAGCTATCTCCCGGTTTGATTAGCCTTTCACTCCTATCCACACGTCATCCCCTGGCTTTTCAACGACAGTGGGTTCGGTCCTCCAGTTGATGTTACTCAACCTTCAACCTGCACATGGATAGATCACCGGGTTTCGGGTCTATACCTTGCAACTAGACGGGCAGTTAACCCTCGCTTTCACTACGGCTCCCCTATTCGGTTAACCTTGCTACAAAATATAAGTCGCTGACCCATTATACAAAAGGTACGCAGTCACATAACAAGTATGCTCCTACTGCTTGTACGTATACGGTTTCAGGTTCTATTTCACTCCCCTCACAGGGGTTCTTTTCGCCTTTCCCTCACGGTACTGGTTCACTATCGGTCAATTGGGAGTATTTAGCCTTAGAGGATGGTCCCCCTATCTTCAGTCAAAGTTTCACGTGCTCCGACCTACTTAATGTGTCCAATATAGCTCTTCGTGTACGGGACTATCACCCTTTATTGTGCAACTTTCCAGAAGCTTCCACTAAACTATACTGATTCGGCTGTTTCCCGTTCGCTCGCCGCTACTTAGGAAATCTCGGTTGATTTCTTTTCCTCCGGGTACTTAGATGTTTCAGTTCTCCGGGTTTGCCTCACATACCTATGTATTCAGTATGTGATACCCTAAAAGGGTGGGTTTCCCCATTCGGAAATCGTGGTCTATAACGGTTTTTATCACCTTAACCACGCTTATCGCAGATTAACACGTCCTTCATCGCCTCCAATTGCCAAGGCATCCACCGTATACGCTTATTCACTTAACTATACAACCTTAAATGCTCTCGCACTTTCAGTCGTTAATCTTGTGTCTTATTTATCCATATGAGCTTGTATCTTTCTCATACAGTTGACATAAATAACGCTTGAGTTTTCTCTTACAGTGATAATCAAAATTATTTTTGTTTCTTATTAAACAATCATGTTGAATAACAATTACAATAAACAATAATGTTTACCTTAATTTATCAGCTTTCCAATTTGTTAAAGAGCAATGTATTTTATTAAAAATACTAAACGTTAACTTCTAACCTGAGTTAAAACTTAATCTTTAGTATTCTTTATTTAAGAAGGCATAAATGGTGGAGCTATGCGGGATCGAACCGCAGACCTCTTGAATGCAAATCAAGCGCTCTCCCAGCTGAGCTATAGCCCCATTTATGTATTGGTAGGCCTGGGCAGACTTGAACTGCCGACCTCACCCTTATCAGGGGTGCGCTCTAACCAGCTGAGCTACAGGCCTATATTCAAGTCACAAGCCTTCAGCTTATGCCTTCGCCTGCAACCTTCTTGCTCACAATTCGTAATTAATTATCTGTGTGGACACTGCGTAAAAGGTGTAACTTTCGTTTATAAGGAGGTGATCCAGCCCCAGGTTCCCCTAGGGCTACCTTGTTACGACTTCACCCCAGTCATGAACCACAAAGTGGTGAGCGTCCTCCCGAAGGTTAAACTACCCACTTCTTTTGCAGCCCACTCCCATGGTGTGACGGGCGGTGTGTACAAGGCCCGGGAACGTATTCACCGTAGCATTCTGATCTACGATTACTAGCGATTCCGACTTCATGGAGTCGAGTTGCAGACTCCAATCCGGACTACGACAAGCTTTATGGGATCCGCTTACTCTCGCGAGTTTGCAACCCTTTGTACTTGCCATTGTAGCACGTGTGTAGCCCATCCCGTAAGGGCCATGATGACTTGACGTCGTCCCCACCTTCCTCCGGTTTGTCACCGGCAGTCTCCTTAGAGTTCTCAGCCTAACTGCTAGCAACTAAGGATAAGGGTTGCGCTCGTTGCGGGACTTAACCCAACATTTCACAACACGAGCTGACGACAGCCATGCAGCACCTGTCTCAGAGTTCCCGAAGGCACTAAACTATCTCTAGTAAATTCTCTGGATGTCAAGGGATGGTAAGGTTCTTCGCGTTGCATCGAATTAAACCACATGCTCCACCGCTTGTGCGGGCCCCCGTCAATTCATTTGAGTTTTAACCTTGCGGCCGTACTCCCCAGGCGGTCTACTTAACGCGTTAGCTGCGCAAAACCTCTCTAAACGAGACGAGCTGCTAGTAGACATCGTTTACGGCGTGGACTACCAGGGTATCTAATCCTGTTTGCTACCCACGCTTTCGTACATGAGCGTCAGTGTCGGCCCAGGTGGCTGCCTTCGCCATCGGTATTCCTTCAGATCTCTACGCATTTCACCGCTACACCTGAAATTCTACCACCCTCTGCCGCACTCTAGTCATCCAGTTTCAAATGCAGTTCCCAGGTTGAGCCCGGGGCTTTCACATCTGACTTAAATGACCGCCTGCGTACGCTTTACGCCCAGTAATTCCGATTAACGCTCGCACCCTCCGTATTACCGCGGCTGCTGGCACGGAGTTAGCCGGTGCTTCTTCTGTCGCTAACGTCAAAGCTAGCAGGTATTAACTACTAACCCTTCCTCACGACTGAAAGTGCTTTACAACCCGAAGGCCTTCTTCACACACGCGGCATGGCTGCATCAGGCTTGCGCCCATTGTGCAATATTCCCCACTGCTGCCTCCCGTAGGAGTCTGGACCGTGTCTCAGTTCCAGTGTGGCTGATCATCCTCTCAGACCAGCTAGGGATCGTTGACTTGGTAGGCCATTACCCCACCAACTATCTAATCCCACTTGGGCTTCTCTAAAGGCGAGAGCTAAAAGCCCCCTTTGACCCGTAGGTATTATGCGGTATTAGCAGTCGTTTCCAACTGTTGTCCCCCACCTCAAGGCAAATTCCCAAGCATTACTCACCCGTCCGCCACTCGTCAGCAAAGAAGCAAGCTTCTTTCTGTTACCGTTCGACTTGCATGTGTTAGGCCTGCCGCCAGCGTTCAATCTGAGCCATGATCAAACTCTTCACTTTAAAAAGTTTAATCAACTACTCATTGAATTCTGTTCAAATAAATCTTCGAATAGACACTCAATGTTAGTTACAAGTTGAAGAACTAAGTTCTTCTAATGTTGTTACTACTCATTCACGAGTGCCCACACAGATAATTAATTACAATTTGTTAAAGAACGATTTAGACCCTTTGGTCATGGTTGGTAGCGCTTGGCGCCTGTCTCAACCGAGGTGCGCATCATACGCTCCTGATTTTTGTTGTCAACACTTTATTTTAATTTAATTTTTAAAACATTTTGTTGCCAACTTTCCGTTGGTTCTTCAGCTTGTTTTTGCTGTGTCCCCGTTGGAAGAGGCGCGCATTTTAGGGAACTTTGAAAATTGCGCAACCCCTTTTTTAAAATTTTTTGCAAAAAACCTTTCAAGCGAACAAATAACAAACAAAACGTCTATTAATCGGCCTGTTTTATAGCGTTTTGGGTGTTTATTCTATGAATTGAATCCGTTCGAGCTGCTATTTATTGTTTCAATAAAGCTAGCAAGCTGATGTTTGCGCCTAATAAGTTCACATAAATTACAAGGCTGAGGATAAATAATAGAACAAGTTTTAAATAGTGCACGGGCAAAAACAAAAAAAGAGCAACATTATTGTTGCTCTTTAATATCTATATTCTTTTGTCGATTTACTCTTTCTCTATTTATTACCAAATGCAGTAAATATAGAAGAGAAGTCTTTTTTGCCATTTCCAGCCTTTTGGTGCATTGCATACAAGCTTCTTGTTAATGCGCCCATTGGCGTTGTTGCACCTGAACTAACTGCAGTGTCCATAGCTAAACCTAAATCTTTAACCATAAGGTCAGTCATGAAGCCACCATTATAGTCATTCGACGAAGGAACATTTTCCATTACATCAGGACATGGGTTGTACACGTCTAGTGTCCAGTTGCTACCAGAGCTCTTCGACATGATCTCAGATAGCACTTTTGGATCTAGCCCATTTGCTACACCTAACTGCAACGCTTCTGATGTTCCAACCATAAGTACACTTAACAACATGTTATTACATACTTTAGCAACTTGGCCTGCGCCAACATCACCAGCGTGGAAGATGTTTTTGCCCATAACTTCTAATAAAGGCTTTGCTTTTTCAAATGCAGATTGAGAACCTCCAACCATAAAGCTAAGTGTTCCAGCTGCTGCGCCAGCAACTCCACCAGATACTGGTGCATCGATAAATTCAATACCCTTCTCTTTTAAAGCACTTGCTGTTGTCTGCGCAGACTCTGCATCTATAGTAGAAGAATCAATTACCAACGCACCTTCTGCTAAAACGTTAATTAAACCGTCTTCTTCTATATATAAGCTTTTTACATGCTTACCTGCGGGCAACATAGAAACAACAACATCCGCACCTTGCGCTACTGCTTGTGCAGACTCAGCTGAAGTAGCTCCTTCTGCAACTAATTTTTCTACAGCTTCAGGAAACAAATCATAAACGCTAACTTGATAACCTGCTTTTAATAGGTTGCTGGCCATAGGACCACCCATATTACCTAAACCATAAAATGCTACTTTTAACATTCTTATTCTCCCCGGTTTACCTTAACCTAACTCATTTAATGGATGTGCTTGTTCAGACCAAGGCGATGTCATCATTTTAGTTATTAGTGCCTTGTCTACGTCTGCTACATTTTCAAACATCCAGTTTGGCTGATTGTCCTTGTCTATTAATAGTGCTCTTACACCTTCCGTGAATTCACCAATAGCAGCACAATGAACCGACAAACCAAGCTCAAACTTAAATGTTTCAGCTAAACTCATGCCTTTACCATGCTGAAGTTGGTTGAACACTAATTGAGCCGACAATGCGCTACCGTGTTTAAGTGATGCTTGAGCACGAGTAAACCATTTGTCTTCTGTTTGTTCATCTAGGATATTCACTACCGCAGATTCAACTCGGGCAGTATTTGCTAAAGAAGAAATGATTTCTTTGTGATTTTGAATGTTGCCAGCTGGTACTTCGCTTTGAGTTTCTAATCTCATTAATATAGAAGTAAGTAACTTGTGGTTACTATCTACATCTTTTTTCCAATCAGCTGATTGCAACTGCTCAATTAATGCTTCTTTGTGTTCGAAGTTAACTGCATGGTCAGCTAAGTTAATGTACAACGCATCTGCTGCATTAATAGAGGCACCTGTTAGACCTAAAAATAGACCACAACCTTCAGGCATACGGTTTAAGAAATAAGTGCCGCCAACATCTGGGTAAAGACCGATAGTGATCTCAGGCATAGCAATTCGCGACTTTTCTGTCACAACTCTATGACTTGCGCCAGCCATTAAACCAAGACCACCGCCCATAACAATGCCATGACCCCATAGCAAGATCGGCTTTTCATAGGTGTGAATTAAGTGATCCAATTTATATTCTTCGGTGAAGAAGGTTTCTACTTCTTTAGCGTAGTTACCTTTACCAATTGCTACAGATGCATGATAAAGGTCAACAACATCACCACCAGCGCAAAATGCTTTCTCGCCAGCACCTTGCAATACAACCATAGCAACCTGATCATCATTAGCCCAAGCTTGCAGTTGAGGATATAGCTTGCGCACCATATCCAAACTCAACGCATTTAATGACTTCTCTGAATTAAGAGTAGCAACCGCAACTTTAAAGTTGTTCGCTGCTTCTAACTCTTCAAATAAGACTACGTCTGACATCTCGTACTCCTATTCGTTAAACCATGAAGGTTTGCGCTTTTCTAAAAAGGCATTAACGCCCTCTTTTTGATCTTTAGTGTCAAATAACGCAACGAACATTTCTCTTTCTAGCGGTAAAGCATCATTAACAGAACCATTACGGCCTGCTTGGATAAGTTCTTTACATGCAGAAATAGAAGAAGGACTTTGTTCAGCTGTTTGTTGTGCTAGTTTCATCGCAGCCGCATAAGCGCCACCTTTTTCCACTACTTCTTCAACTAAGCCAATCTGTAGTGCTTTAGCAGAATCAACGCGGTCACCACATAAGATCATGCGTTTAGCCCAGCCTTCGCCTACTAACCATGACAAGTTTTGTGTGCCACCAGCACAAGGCAACAAGCCTACTTTCGCTTCTGGCAGAGCCATAACAGCTTGCTCTTCACAAATACGAATGTCACAAGCTAACGCTACTTCTAAACCGCCGCCCATTGCATAACCATTAATAGCAGCAATAGAAACACCGTTGAAATCACGTAAAGCTTCAAACGCAGAGCCGAATACTCGTGCCATGTCAGAAGCAACACCTTTGTCGCCGTCAGCAAATACATTTAAGTCAGCACCAGCTGAGAAGAACTTTTCGCCTTCGCCAGTAATAACTAACGCATACACTTCTTTATTATTGTTAAGCGTACCCACTAGTTCTTTTAGGTAACTTAAACTTTCAAACGTCCAAGTGTTTGCAGGTGGGTTAGCGATAGTAATAGTAGCCACATGGCCTTCAATTGATAATTTTAATAAATCAGACATGGTTGTTCCTATAAAATTTCACCAGCGGCTTCATCTAATAATCGTCTAGCTATGATCAAGCGCATAATTTCGTTTGTGCCTTCTAAAATTTGATGAACACGAACATCACGGAAATGGCGCTCTAATGGATATTCTTTGATATAGCCATAACCGCCATGCAGTTGCAGAGCTTCATTACATACTTGGAAGCCAATATCTGTAGCAAAACGTTTCGCCATAGCGCAGTATGCCGTTGCTTCTGCATCAGTGTTATCTAGTTTGAATGCTGCAAGTCGCACCATTTGGCGTGCTGCAACAAGTTCTGTAGCCATATCCGCTAACTTAAACTGTAGCGCTTGGAAAGCTGCTAGCGGTTTACCAAACTGACTACGCTCTTTCATATATTCAAGCGATGTATCTAATGCTTGTTGTGCCGTACCGATTGAGCAAGTTGCAATATTAATTCGACCACCGTCTAGGCCTTTCATTGCAATTGTAAAACCTTGACCTTCTTCACCTAATAAATAGTTTGCAGGTACTTTCACATTATCAAATGTGATCAGCTTAGTTGGTTGTGCGTTCCAGCCTAGCTTTTCTTCCGCTTTACCGTAGATAACACCTTCGGCATTGGCTGGTACTAATAAAGCAGAAATGCCTTTTGCACCTTCACCACCCGTTCTAGCCATCACAACTAAAACATCGGTTTCGCCAGCACCAGAGATAAACATCTTTGAGCCGTTTAAAACGTAATGGTCGCCTTCTAACTTAGCTGTTGTGCGTAAAGACGCAGCATCAGAACCAGCGCCTGGCTCTGTTAAACAATAAGAAGCAAGCTTTTCGCCCATTACTAAGTCTGCACAAAACTCATCTTTAACTTCTTGTGTTCCCCAAGTTGACGCCATCCATGTTGCCATGTTGTGAATCGTCAACATGGCAGTAGTAGCTGTACAACCCATTGAAAGTTGTTCAAAGATTAATGAAGAATCCAGACGAGATAATCCCATCCCGCCAACATCTTCCGGCGAGTACAAGCCACAAAAACCTAACTCACCAGCTCTTTTCATCACATCTTTTGGGAAGATATGTTCTTCATCCCATTTTGCTGCATTTGGTAACAGCTCTGCGTCTGAAAACTGCTTAGCTAAATCGACAAATGCTTTTTGGTCTTCGTTTAAATTAAAGTCCATAAACCACCTGTTACTTCAAGTTAATCGACATGTTTGGACCCGCTGCTGCAGATTCGTCTGCGTGATCATCATACCAACGAGAAGTAATAGTCTTAGTTTCTGTGTAGAACTTAACAGCTTGTTTACCGTATGCGTGTTGGTCACCTGCGAATGAGCCTTTCCAACCAGTGAACGAGAAGAATGGTAGAGGCACCGGAATTGGAATGTTGATACCTACTTGGCCAACTTCAATTTCGTGTTGGTATTTACGAGCTGCAAAACCAGATGAAGTGAAGATAGAAGTACCGTTACCATATGGGTTTGCATTGATTAACTCAATTGCATCATCTAGCGTATCTACACTCATTGTTAAGAATACTGGACCAAAGATCTCTTGCTTATAAATTTCCATGTCTTGAGTAACGTCGGTAAACATTGTTGGACCAACCCAGTTACCATCAGGGAAACCTGCAACTTCGAAGTTAGAACCATCTAACACACAGTTAGCGCCTTCTTTCTTACCTGTTTCGATTAAGCCTTCAATACGAGATTTAGCTGCTGGAGTAATTTGTGGGCCGTATGCTGCTTCAGGATCTGTATAGTGACCAGGACGAACAGACGCTAGTTTTTCTCTGATCTCAGGGATCCACTTCTGCGCTTCACCAACAAACACTGCTACAGAAATTGCCATACAGCGTTGGCCAGCTGCACCAACTGATGCACCAACGATGTTGTTAATTACTGCATCTTTGTTTGCATCTGGCATTACTACCATGTGGTTTTTCGCACCTAAGAACGACTGAACACGCTTCATGTTGTCAGTGCCTGTCTTATAGATGTATTGACCAACGCCTACAGAACCTACAAACGAAATCGCTTTTACACTTTCTTCGTGTAATAAACGATCTACTTGTTCTTTGTCACCGTGAACAACTTGTAGAACACCTTTAGGTGCGCCAGCCTGTTCAAATAACTCTACTAAGCGAGTTGGTGTTAGAGGATCTTGCTCTGAAGGTTTTAAAATGAAAGTGTTACCGCAAGCGATAGCAAGTGGGAACATCCATAGTGGGATCATTGCTGGGAAGTTAAACGGAGTAATTCCAACACATACACCTAGAGGCTGTGTGTAGCTGTATGTATCAATACCGCGAGCAACGTTTTCTACTGTCTCGCCCATTAACATAGATGGAATGTTAGCTGCGTGTTCAACTACTTCGATACCACGCCATACATCACCCATCGCATCTTCTTTAGTCTTACCTAATTCTTCACAAATAATGTCCGCGATTTCTTCTTGGTGTTCTTTTAACAACATGCCGTATCGCATCATAATACGTGCACGTTCTGGAACCGCTACTTCTTTCCACGTTTTGAACGCTTCATTTGCGCTGTCGATTGCTTGCTGCATTTCGTCCATTGTTGTGCATGGAACTTGAGCAATCACTTCTTGCGTCGCAGGGTTAGTTACGTCGATTAAACGGTCTGATTGTGAGCTGATCCACTCACCTTTGATAAATAAAGGAACCTTTTTCATGTGTCACCTGTGATATTAGTTATATATTGGCTGTATTTATTATTCGTATTATTAAGCCAAAATGTTTAGTTAACCCGATTAAAACAAAGTTTGTTAAGGAATAACATTGATTAAATTGACAATTTGATGGACTATCTTGCTCACATGCAACACTGAGTAAATGTTCTAACTATGAGTCAACCATCGAATTGGCCACTGCCTAAATCAAGTATACGTTTTTTAGTACCAAAACCGATTATTGCAGAGCTGTCGCTAAATGTACTAACTAAAGACCTATACCCACTAGCATTCGGCCATTACATACAAGCTAGCGGTCACCAAGTTAACAGAGACACCCACTCAGATTTTCTGTTAATGATCTGCTTAGATGGCAAAGGACAAGTTAGTTACAAAGGACAAGTTAGTTACAAAGGAACTCAGCAAACCGTATGTGCAGGACAAGCCCTGCTATTACCAAAAGGCGTGCCACACAAATATAACTCAGACACCCACCAGCCTTGGAGTATTTTTTGGGTGCATATGGATGGCCACCTAGCCGAGCAATTTACTTCTATGTTGTTACCAAATGATGACTCAAGCCTTATTCTTGATGTGCCGAACATGAAAGAAGTGATTGATGAGTTTGAACAATTATTGGCATGTCGACAAGCAACCTATCAATTCAATAACTTTGTCTTAGCTTCTAATATTCTGCGTAAACTATTTTCCTTCTTTATTACCCAAAACCAGTTGCCAATTACCAACGACCAAAGCCTGATTAATTTGCAAATTGTGGATGGTTATTTGGAAAAGAACATAGACACCCAAGTTACGCTTGAGGAAATGGCCGAGATAAGTGGCTTATCGAAGTTTCATTTTGCGAAAAAGTTTCAAAAACAAACGGGCATTAGCCCTATCCGCTATTTTTTGGAGTTAAAGATTAAACACGCCTGCGAGTTGATTGACCGAACTCAACTAACAATAAAAGAAGTATCAAACCGTCTAGGCTACGATGACCCTTATTACTTCTCTCGTTTGTTTAAAAAAATCATGGGGATCTCGCCCAAGCAATATAGGCAGTCGAATAATTAGATAACGACTCATTGAAGTAAACTGTTTTCTAGAGAATAAAATAAGCAGAGCTTCGTTATGTTCAATTAAAATCGATGTTCGTTGTTTGAGCCTGGCGTAATATAAACCAATTGAGCTTTTTCAATAACTTTGATTTTATGCCACTCACCTCTTCGTATGATGCATGAATTTCCTGGCTCCAACATTAAAGGATTATCTGGATTTGAATCAGACTCAATGGCTACTTTGCCGTTAATCAAAATTATTATCTCATCGCCATCATTATGACGTTCACCATTATGAGGTGGGCTTTGCTCCATCGTTACTAGACCAACAGTCGTTCCATTTACTTCTTTTGGAGCTCCAAACTCGATTTTATTAGGCTGAACAGAATTATCCTTCTGAATAGCAAGGATAAACTTACTTAAATCAACTAAATCAATATTTTCCATCACATTCCCAACATTTCTCTAGCATACCTATAACCTCAGAATAACAAAGTAATAAGGCAGAATTAAAATTAAACTCTCGACTCTCGTTATTCGAACTAATTTGCACTTGATTGGTAATCAAGGAAGGACAGTACAACCAAAACTAGGAGAACAACAATAGCGATGGCCACTCTTGGATCTGCAAACACAATCGCAATTAAGGTTATGTATAACGTGATTAATAGGTTAGCGACAAAGCTAAGCAATTTGGTTAGCCTCTCCGTGCTTTTAACACGGGCAAAATTGAACAAAGATAAGAAAATAAACGCGAGTCCTGCACCAACATACATAAGTGCATCTAAGTCAAACGGCCTTTGATTCACCAAAGTTAAAACCGTGTGCATAGTGCCTAATAAGAAAAAGACACCATTTGCTGAATGCTCTAAGACAGTTTTCATAAGTTTCCTTGTAAAGCTAACGCTTAATTATCGAACAATCGTTACCTATAATGTGAACCTCTGCAAAACATGTCAAACCCATTTGCCAATACTAAACAGTTTGTTACAACTTATATAAATGGTGAAGTCAGGTTAAAATTAGGTGCTATCACTTATCCAAATCGGCAATTGAGGAAAGCACATGTCAGAGGAAAACCAATGTCAGAGAAAAAAAGTGCCAGACAGAAAAGTTGAAGTCCTTGATTATGATCCGCAATGGGCGAATGACTTTGAAAATGAAGCTTTGCTACTAGGCAATTTGATTGGTGAAAACGCAATAAACATTGAACACATAGGCAGCACATCTGTTGCTGGCTTATGCGCTAAACCTATCATAGACGTTTTGATCGAAGTCTCATGTTTACAAGCGTTAGATAGTAAAAATGCAGAAATGGAAGCAGCTGGATATAGAGCTAGAGGTGAAAACGGAATTGTTGGAAGACGATACTTTGATAAAGGCGGCAATGAACGCACTCATCATGCTCATGTATTCATGACTGGCGATACCAACTTAATACGCCACCGCGCATTTAAACATTACTTAATTGCTCACCCCGAGGCATTAAAAGAATACGCTGAAGTGAAGAAACAAGCCGTTGCAAAGTGCAATAACGATATAAAAGTGTATATCTCTTTAAAAAATGACTTTATTCAGACTCACGAGGCTCTGGCTATTGAGTGGTATGAACAATTGGCCCCTACTCAGAGTTACACGCCTTAACCTCACCTAAACGACGATATCAATAATTCAGGTTCCATTAGTAAACTAATGTACAATTAATCATCGGCCTCTATTAACTCAGTTTGCCAATCTATCCAGCTATTTGTTCCTAGGTTACTTACCGACACATTAGGATGATTTGATAACCACCAATCTTTCACTTCCGTATATTCACTTTCACTCAAAACAAAAGGAGGCCAAGACGACATTCTGCCATCTTGGTCACATGGGTCACTACCATGTTCCAAAAACTCATTTAAGAACTCGTGTGGAGGAAAATAATCAGTCGATGAAATAAAATTAAATATTCCATACAAAACATTAGAATTTTCTTCAATCACTTCTTTGGTTAATTTGGCGCTCACTCTTTATTAACTCCGAATTACTTAAAATCAATGGTTTTATTCGTTTGCTATCTGGAAACTTTAATTCTTCCAGTCTCGCAGGCAAAGCCACCTACCATAACCTTACTAACACCTGAGGTATTCGACTCTACTGAAACAGTAATGCTAGAAGTACATTTCATTGCTCTGCCTTGTTCAAAAACAAAATGCCTAGAATACGTGCCTTCAAGATGTTTAGTTAAATAACAGGCTAATGCTCCACTAGCACTGCCAGTTGCAGACTCTTCTGGAATACCAAACAAAGGTGCAAAATTTCGACAACTTGCGGTTAAACCAGAGTCTCTCTCACAAAGTTCAAAAACATGAATGCCGACCACACTTTGCTTTTTACTAAATTCACTGAGTAAGTCGTCATCTACTTGGATTTGATCGAGGTATCCATTTGGCACTGGAACGATTATGTCGGGTAAGCCCGTTGATATAATTTCGATTGGCAACTGAGTTGACTCTAACACTGCTGAATCAATTCCAATTAATTCAGATATTGATTCGTAACTTAACTCTCCAAGGTATTCGGGCAGCCTTTGTTCCATAACTATATGGCCATTTGGCTCTGTAGTTACAGCTAAAACACCTGCTTTAGTTCTTTGGATATGCTGACCGTCAGCTACAATCCCTTGCTTATGTAATATTGAAAACGCAGCTAAAGTTGCATGACCACAAAAATCAACTTCACCTGTTGTGGTAAAAAAAGATAGCTCAAAGTCGACCTCATCATCTTGAGAAACAAATGCTGTTTCAGAGTAACCAACAACTTGTGCTATGTGTAACTTTTCTTCATCCGATAGGTTATCGGCCTGTAACACTACTCCAGCAGGATTTCCTCCGGCGCCATTGTTAGTAAAAGAATTTACCAAGAACACTTCAACATTTTTCAATATCTCTATCTCCGTGAATGCCTAGTTAAAGGCAATAAATTGTTGGTTAAAAAGTTAGCACCCAAAGAAAAAGGTTAATTGCTTTTAGCTATGAGATTAACAATTACTTAACTTTAACCTGCTCCTAACAATACAACTTAATTAAAAACAACGCTAGGCACGCAAGTTAATAAGTTCAAATATTTCAAGTTGTTAACAACAAAATCAACAACTATCGCTGACAATGAAATGTAAAACTACAATACACAACCTTGACAAGAGACCGATAGTCTCTTAAGTTAAATAACAGAACAATGGTCTCTTACTCAATGGATTTCAAAATGAATTGGCAACGAGCTCGTACTGACGACAAAAAAAACGAACGTAAAGACGCTATCCACATAGCGGCATATGACTTGTTCAAAGAACAAGGATATGAAAAGGTCAGTTTTAACAATATTGCGAAACAAGCTGGCTTTACTAAATCCAATATGTATCGTTATTTCAGTTCTAAAGAAGACATTTTCTTAAGTGTCTTTACCCAATTGTTTGAGGCTTGGTTTGATGAATTTCATAGTGAACTGTTAACGATAGAGGCTAATGCAAAGCCTGAGTTATTTGCGAATGCGTGGGTAAAAGCCAGCTTAAATCATCAATCCTTCTTAGATTTAACGCCTATCTTATTTGTTTCGTTAGAGGCCAATAGTTCTTATGAGCAGTTGATCAACTTTAAACGACTTTCTAGAGGGCTTTTATATCAAATAAGCGTGCAAATTGGCCGCATCTTCCCTGATATTCAAGATGAAAAAGCATTTAAATTGCTCACCATGAGCTACGCCGCCATGTCCAATTATTGGGCCGGTTCGACTCAAAATGACACCCTAACTAAGGTGTATCAACTAGAAGAATTACAAGACATGCAGCCGCAATTTGAATACGAACTAACAACGGCAATTGTTATTACCATCAAAGGCTTACTAGCCAAGTAATGAAAACAAATTTAATTTTGAGAGGAAATTAAAATGACACAACGCACAGAAAACTCGCTAACTGTTAACATGCCAGCAGAGCAAATCTGGCAAGTATTAGATAACTACGGTGCAATCGAAAAGTTTGCTCTAACCATTCAATCTTCTGAAATTGTTAGCGAGCTGCAAACAGGCCTTGGCGCTAAGCGTAAATGTACATTTAATGATGGCTCTAGTTTGGTAGAAACGATCACCGAATATAACCAAGGCCAAGGTTATAAAATGGAACTGTCAGAACACAAAATGCCAGTTGTCAGCATGCTCTCTGAAATGAAAGTTACACCTATCGACGACAATAGTTGCGTTATCTACATGTCAACTGACTTCGAAATGAAAGGCGGTATATTTGGTAAGTTAATGGGAGCTTTATTAATGAAGCCTATGATGAAAAGCATCTTCAAAAAGATCATGACTGGTTTGGTTTATCACGCTAAAACAGGTGAAACGGTTGGTAAAGAATTACCAGCTAAAGAGCAATATGAAGCGCTTGTGGCTAGCTAAGAGATTTACGAAAAATAGGTCAGATACGATTAATCTATTTAATGTGTCTGATCTTAGTTATTTATTCTCAATAACTCTAGTCCTATCAATAAATCATCCATGCTTCGCCCATATTAATGGAGTAACTGAGGTTTCTCTACTCTGAATATTACAATAATCAATTGCGTCCAAAATTTCTTTTGGGAAGCTTCTTGGCTCTTTACTATCGTCAAAGACCCATTGGTAATATGCTAATAAAATATTGTGCAAAACTCTTATACTGAAATACCCACTTCCCTCAACGGTAACACCCGCAATATTTTCATGAAAAAGGTATGAATACCAGCTTGCCTCTAGCCCATCGTGTGTCTCAGTAACTTTGCGTTTATCAGCAGCTTGTGGATTTAATTCGAAATGTTTACTGCCTTTTACTAGATCTCTAGTTATATCCAACACCAAGTTCATCTGCGAAGGTAATTTGTTGCGCCTTCTTTTCGTTCTGCTCATTGCAGTTCTGGAATCGCTTTTTGTCCAGTCTTCAAAAAGATGCCAAGCAGTAATTAAGAAGTTTGTTGCATAATCAACATCCCACTCTTCTTTCAGCCTTTCAGCTTCTCGTAGTAATTTTCTGTATAGGTCAGTGCTTGATTCGAGCCCAAGTGTTGCGCCGATCTTACCAGAAAGTTTTTTCCCATTGCCGTAATCCTTTCTAAAAATAATTACAAGTTATACCTTTTAATCAATAGACTTAGAGTATTGAACTAACTAATACTTTGTTTTTGTTCGATATCACTTAACCTAGGTACTAATAGATAAGTAAACAACACTACACCTGCCGATATATAGGTACCTGCAATATTTTCAAATTTGTAATACTATTTGGCTTCTCAGGAATTAATCTACGAACTTTATTTATGGTACTTTTATCTTCAGCTTTTAGTGCTTTCATTTAGTCATAAAACATGTTGTTTTGTTTAAAATCCGTATTAGAACTTTAGCAAATTAGCTTCTTGTAATTTATCAAGAACTATTTGGGGAGCTACTACATTATAAAACTTCCCAACATCAGTATCTAAAGTAATCTCTTCTATTAATAACATGTCATCGCCTAGAAGCTCACGTAAAACTACTTCAGCATTTTCTTCTGCTTCTTTTCGTTTAACTTCAAGCTCTTTTTTTGCCTTTTCAGTAAACTTTTTTATATCATTTGAAAAGCCCATTCACTTCTTCCTATACTTTATTCCTAACTAATTAGTATTAGCTGCAAATAACATAATAGTGCTATAAGTAGATAACTGTAACTAAGAAAAACATTATATTAAAAATAATCAACATACATAATTTGTATTTTCCATTCATTAGGAATTTCCAAACTCTTTTAAGCATTTTTCTTGATTTAAAACATGTTCCTTATAGCTAGCTTTCTAACTATCAGATTCAAAAGCGTTAATACTAGCCTTTTATCACAAAGGCAAAGAAGTCTTAGAGAAAGTTTGCTTAAGAACAACTGTTGATTCAATTGCATCAATCGCACTGATATTACCTAGGGATTTCTTGACGAATTTTTCGTAACCTTCTAGGTCTTTGGCTATGATTTTTAATAGATAGTCGTGACGGCCGGAAATTACGCTGCACTCTAATACGTTGTCTAATGCCATTACTGCTTGTTCAAAAACTTCCGCGTTTTTGTCTGTGTTGCCTTGTAACTTTACAAAGGCATACACCAATACATTTAGTCCTAGTTCTTTGCTGTCTAGTTGAGCGCTGTAGCCTGAAATTACACCTAGCTCTTCTAGTTTTTTTACTCTTCTTAAACACGGAGTGTCTGACAAGCTTACTTTTGTTGCTAACTCAGAAATCGACATGCGGCCGTTTTTCTGCAATAGATTTAATATTTCTTTGTCTTTGTTATCCACTAGTTGATTCCACTATCATTTGAAACATAGCTAGTCTATTCCACCAAGAATAAAATAAAAAGCTTTAGTATTTAGTGAAAACGTCCCTTCTCTCCCTGCTAGTATTACTCTTAACTCTGATTAAAAAAGAATAACAATGACTGAAAATACATTAACCTTTGATCGCTGGATCCGAACTGACTTTGTTGAGCTCAATAATCAACTTGAAGCTGTTTACGCACAACAAGAAGATAGAGCGAACGTTGAAGGTGTTGGGGAAGAATTGAAAACCCAACTATTAGAAGAAGGTAATGCGCTGATTAGAGCGTTAGTTGCTGAAGGTAATACAGACGAAGGTTTTGATGCTGCCTTTGATTTACTAGGCAATGTAGGTTTATTTATGGCAGCTTGTCGACGTCATGAAATTACCGAACCGAGTCGTGAACGTACCTCTCCTTTAAAAGAAGCTTCTGCCCTTGCTATGCACATAGGTGCGTCAATTGGAATGGCGCCAAGATTTGCTACTGCACACTTATGTACGCACAACAAAGCCAACAACGGTATTTACAAGCGCTTTACTGATTTAGAGTGTGAAAAGATTTTTGTTGATTACAATACTAAGGCTATTTTGGCTTACAAACGAGCTTCAGATGCCCTACTGCGTATTCAGCCTTTAGGCATTTCGCATCCAATTACTGCGGACTTATTAAAAGCGGCAACTCAAGGTTTAGACGATGTTTTAGAGTCAAATAAAACTTTGTTTGAAAAGCTTTCTGACGATGATTTCTTCTATCAAGTTCGCACCTACTACAAGCCTTATAAAGTAGGAAACCAAACTTATCGTGGCGCTAACGCTGGTGACTTTGCTGGTATTAATGTAATCGACTTGCTTACAGGTTTATGTAATGCCAACGAAGCGAGTTATTCGCAAATGTTGGTTGATAAGTTTATGTTTATGATGCCGGAAGATCAGCAAATCTTGCGTGATTGCATGCGCTTGCCAAGCTTAATGGATGACTTTTTAGCACAGCAGCACTTCGCGAGTGAAAGTTGGTATCAGGAAAACTTAGCTTTGTTCCTAGAAGTTTGTGATAAACATGGCGAAACTGCGGATCAGCACCATAATCAATTAATCGAAAAGTATATTGTTATGCCAGCAAAAACTATGGAACAGCAACATATGGATAAAGTAACGGCTAGTGGACCGCCTTTACAGGCATTATTAACGTCTTTAGAAAACTTGCGCGACCGCAGAGCGGCAAACCAACGTGATGATATTAATACTCGATATAATGATATCCAAACGTTAAGAGCATTGGTGAAATAATGAAGCAAGATTTCTGTTTACCTCAAGGTACTTATTTACTTAATCACTCAGTTGGCAGACCTTTAAAAACATCACAACAAGCGTTTAAAGCTGAATTTTTAGAACCGTGGCAATATGGCAACACCGAGCCATGGCAAAGCTGGCTGCATTCAATCGAGAACTTCACTCAAGGCCTAGCCCGTTTATTTAACAGTAAAGCTGAGCTTTTCTGTCCGCAAGTTAACTTGTCGAGCGGCTTAACTAAGCTGCTTATGTCTCATCCTAAGTTAAACCGCCAGCCGAAAGTTTTGATGAGTGAAATTGATTTTCCAAGTATGGGTTTTGCCCTGCAGCAAGCGGTAGATGCAAAGATTGAATTCATTCCAAAACAAGCTGACATCACTGATGCTAACGTTTGGCTGGAGTATCTGAGTTCTGACTTTGATTTAGTGTTTATCAGCCACGCTTACTCGAATACGGGCCAAATTTCTCCTGTTGAACAAGTTGTTACAGCAGCTAGAGAAAAGCAAGTGTTGAGCGTTGTTGATGTTGCTCAATCTGCGGGGGTTATCCCTTTTGATCTTGGCGCTATTCAGCCTGACTTTTTGATCGGTTCAAGCGTTAAGTGGTTATGTGGTGGTCCAGGAGCTGCTTATCTCTGGATTTCAGAAAGTGAGCTTGAAAAGTGTACGCCTAAAGACGTTGGTTGGTTCTCTCACGAAAATCCATTTGAATTTGATATCCGTAGCTTCAAACATCATGGCTCCGCACTTAAATTCTGGGGAGGCACACCTTCGGTTGCTCCTTATATATTTGCTTCGCATAGCATCAATTACTTTGCTGACTTTACTGTTGCAAAAGTGAACGAGCACAACAGAAAACTACAGTCATTGCTGGTAGAAGCCTTCCCTGCCGAGCTTGTTTCACCCGTTGAAGAATCGAAAAGAAGTGGCACTGTTATTTTAAATTTCTCTGATAACCAATTGGCATTGGAAAAATTAAAAAATAACGAGATAGCTGTGGACTTACGAAGTTCTGGCCTTAGAGTTTCTCCTCATATTTATAATGACGAAGATGATATTCGTCAGTTTATTGAGGTTTTGAAAGCTTAAGTTCATAAGTAAAAGCTTCAATTAATAAGCAAAACCTGCCTTCTGCTGAAGGTGGGTTTAATCTCTTTCTTCCATCAAATCTTATTTTCCACTACTGCTCCAACGTTCAAGCGTTTTGCTTTTTGGTATTTCTATTATTTACTCCGTCATTTCAGCACAAGTCGAAATCTTAAGCGGCGATAACCACCTTTATTAGGAATTAGAGAGATAATTTAACTGAGACACCCACCTTAAAATTAACATGGATGTCTCAGTTGTTTACTTCGTCATTTCAACACGAATCCAAATCTTAGGTAGTGAAAGTTAGTCTTTATTAAGAGTTTGAGAGATAGACCCCGACCTCCGTCGGTGTGACTATCTGGGTAATTTAACAGAGACACCCACCTCAAAATTAGCATGGGTGTCTCAGTTGTTTTCATTTTGGGGCAGGCCGAAGTTTCAAACGGTGATAGCCAGACTTTATTAAGAAATTAAAGAGATAGAGCCTGACCTCCGTCAGGATGACAAGGTGGGTGTCTCTGTTATTTTATGGGTGTCTCTGTAAAATTTGCTGTGATTAATTGAAGACCAGAAACAAAAAAGGCTGCTTAAACAAGCAGCCTTTTGATATTTTTAATTCGTGCAATTATTTGCTTTCTTCAATCTTACCGCGCCAGATAGCTGGGCCAGTTTCATGAACGTTGTTACCTGTGCTGTCTACCGCAACAGATACCGGCATATCTTCTACTTCAAATTCGTAGATAGCTTCCATACCTAAATCTTCAAACGCCACTACGCGAGACTTCTTGATTGCTTTAGAAACTAAGTAAGCCGCGCCACCAACAGCCATTAGGTAAACTGCCTTATGTTTCGCGATAGAGTCAACCGTTGCAGGGCCACGCTCAGACTTACCAATCATGCCAATAAGGCCAGTTTGCTCTAACATCATGTCAGTGAACTTATCCATACGCGTTGCTGTTGTTGGACCTGCAGGGCCTACAACTTCATCACCAACTGCATCAACCGGACCTACGTAGTAGATAAAGCGGTTTGTGAAATCTACACCTTCTGGTAAACCTTCACCACGATCTAGCATGTCTTTAATACGTTTATGAGCCGCGTCACGACCTGTTAAAATCTTACCGCTTAGAAGTACTGTTTCACCTGATTTCCACTCAGAAATGTCTTCTTTTGTGAAATCATCAATGTTAACGCGACGTACGTTTTCACCAAGTTCCCAAGTCACTTCCGGCCAATCTTCAACTTTCGGTGGTGCTAATTCAGCAGGACCAGAACCATCTAAGTGGAAGTGTACGTGACGAGTTGCAGCACAGTTAGGGATCATAACCACAGGCTTAGAGGCAGCGTGAGTTGGGCAAGATTTGATCTTGATATCAACAACCGTCGTTAAACCACCTAAACCTTGTGCACCAATACCTAAATCATTTACTGCATTTAAGATGTCTACACGTAGTTTCTCATCTGTCGTTTCTGGGCCACGCTCAATTAATTCTTGAATATCTACCGGATCCATTAATGACTCTTTAGCCATTACCGCAGCTTTTTCAGCTGTACCACCAATACCTATACCTAACATGCCTGGTGGACACCAGCCTGCGCCCATAGTTGGGACTGTTTTCTTAATCCATTCAACTATGTCGTCAGATGGATTTAGCATCACCATTTTTGATTTGTTTTCTGAACCGCCGCCTTTTGCTGCGATCATAACCTCAACCTGATCACCCGCAACTAGGTCAACGTGAACAACTGAAGGTGTATTATCTTTAGTGTTCTTACGTGCGCCCGCTGGGTCTGCAACAATAGAAGCTCGTAAAGGATTGTCTGGATTCATGTAAGCTTGACGAGTACCTTCATCAACCATTTGTTGTACAGTTAAATCCGTTTTGTCCCACTTAACATCCATACCCACTTTAACGAAACAAGTTACAATACCTGTATCCTGACAAATTGGACGATGACCTTCGGCAGACATTCTTGAGTTGATAAGAATTTGTGCCATAGCGTCTTTAGCCGCTGGGTTTTGCTCTTTGTGATAAGCTTTTTCTACCGCTTGAACATAATCAAGTGGGTGATAGTAAGAGATGTATTGTAAAGCATCAGCAATACTTTCAATAAAGTCTTGTTGGCGGATCACCGTCATAGTTGTCCCCTGTTTGTTGTCTCAAGTGAGCTTTTGATTCAGGCAAGCTCATTTCTTAATTATAAATATAGATAAAGAAATTAAAATTTTACTTTAGTCTACTGAATTTAAGTGGCATGAATGATACCCTGCCCGATAGATTAAACAACTCAAAACTGAGTAAATATTCAAATAAATATAGCGCCAGCCTTATCACTCTGTACAAAATAAAAGCAGACAAGATGAATTGGCATTATTGAATGAGTAAGTAATAAAATTTCATGACAATCAAGCCATTAGATTTTTCAGCCGCAGAATTAAATAATATCTTCTCGCACTTGCAGCAACAGGTAGGTTCAGTATTACTGGACTCAGCTGCTGAGTCCCACAGCAACTCTAACTTTTCAGTTTTTGCCTGGTTACCTAAGTATTTAATTGAAGCTGACTTAAACCAAAGCCGAGTCTTTGAGAACGAAAAACTGATAGAAACATCGGAACAAGATCCACTAGAAATCATTGATAAATACCTTAAATTAACCAAGCTTCCAGAAACAGAATTGGCCTTTTCTGGAGGTGCTATCGGTTATTGGGATTATGAATTAGGCGGTAGATTTGAAAAGTTACCACCACCTAAAACTAAAGAGATAAATCTTCCTAACATGGTGGTAGGAATCTACAATACTATGATCTTAGTTGAGCATAATACCAAGCAAAGTCACTTTATAAGCTCTAGAGACGATGCTAACGAGATTTTGAGTGAACTAAGTAAATTTTCTTTGGCTGCGCCAGCTTTTGACTCTTTTGCCTTAAAGGAAAATTGGCAGTCGAACATGACTAAGCAAGAATACACTGCCAAATTTAACCAAGTACAAGAGTATTTACTTTCTGGTGATTGTTACCAAATCAATTTAGCGCAAAGATTTAGTTGTGAGTACCAAGGCAATGAGTGGCTAGCGTATCAAAAACTTACTCAAGTAAACTCTGCCCCGTTTTCTAGTTTCATTAGATTGAAACAAGGTGCTGTTTTATCTCTATCTCCTGAGCGCTTTTTACAAGTTAATAACAATAATATTGAAACTAAGCCGATAAAAGGCACTAGACCTAGAGGTTTAACGCCAGAACAAGACCAAATTAATGCATCCGCACTTTCACAAGCAGAGAAAGACCGTGCAGAAAACCTAATGATAGTGGACTTGTTGCGCAATGATTTAAGTAAAGTGGCAGAGCCGGGAAGTGTTGAAGTTCCTAAGTTGTTTGATATTGAAAGCTTTCCTGCTGTGCATCATTTAGTGAGCACAGTAACAGCAAAACTTAGAACACCTTACACAGCGTTAGACTTGCTAAGGGGCGCTTTCCCTGGAGGTTCGATTACAGGTGCGCCAAAGATAAGAGCAATGCAAATAATTCATGAACTAGAGCCCGACCCACGCAGTGTGTACTGCGGTGCTATCGGTTACATCAAACCAAATGGAGATATGGATACCAACATTACGATACGCACTTTAGTTTGTAACAATAGTAAGATTTATTGCTGGGCAGGTGGTGGCTTAGTGGCAGATTCTAAGTGTGATGACGAATACCAAGAAACATTGGACAAGGTAAATAAAATCTTACCTGTGCTTAGCCAAGTTTAGAGGTAGCCATGCATACGCTCTCTTCCTTTGCCAATAGATTTATCCTGAACACAACACCTACTGAAAAGTACGCAAAAGAGTTCAGGTTTACGCCAAATGCTGAGTCGAAAGATGCAGCAGTATTGGTGCCTATTGTGGAAAGAGAGCATGGCTTGACCGTTTTATTAACGCAAAGAGCTAAACATTTGAGACATCATCCTGGACAAATTAGCTTTCCTGGGGGCAGAAAAGATCCTGAAGATATCGATTTTATTGCCACAGCTTTGCGTGAAAGTGAAGAAGAAATTGGTTTATTACCTTCTGCTGTTACTCCTCTTGGTTGGCTACCAAAACACCACACTATAACAAATTATTCTATTTATCCATTAGTAGGATTAATCCAAAATTTAAATAATTTAGTAATAAATCAAGACGAAGTAGATGAAGTTTTTGAAGTGCCTTTAACTCATTTTCTTTCTCGAAGAAACCACTACACAGTGCAACCAAACTACAAAAATGAACGACACAGGGTTCATTTTATGCCTTATCAAAACAAAATGATATGGGGTGCTACCGCTGCCATATTAGACAAGCTTGTGTCACATTTCGAATAAGAATAACTCATGGATAAGCCAGTGTGTCTGGCAACAAACTAGGCTACAATTTAATTCGAATTATAAATATAAAAGCTTAGTGCTTAAGTTTGTAGCCAACTATGTTTTACTCACAAACCAAATGTGACGTTTAATAAATTAACTACAATTTAAGTTAACCTTTTTGCTCATTTTGTTGAGCATATAAATAGGTTTCTTTGCCTAGTTGAAAATACTTTGCTGAAGCGCAGCAAACAGTCGTTTTATTTATGCCTGTTATCAAACGGATTGTTTTAAGTATTCCCTACTAGCCAAGAGTTACTAGCAATAAAAAATGGTAATACTTATGTTAAGTGTCTTCGATATGTTCAGCGTCGGCATCGGGCCGTCAAGTTCGCACACTGTTGGTCCTATGCGCGCAGCAAAAGAGTTTGCTGACGAGCTTAAAAGCCAAGGTTTGTTAGAAAAAGTAACGAGTGTTAAAACTGAATTGTGTGGTTCATTAGGCCAAACAGGTATAGGTCACGGCTCAGGTAAAGCGGTGATCTTAGGTTTATTAGGTGATGAGCCTGAAACAATAGACCCTGATACTGTAACCGGTAAGTTAGAGCATATCCGTAAAACTGAAACACTAAATTTACTTGGTGAAAAAGAGGTTAGTTTCCCTGACAAAGGCGCTATCGTATTTCATCGCCGCAAAACTTTGCCAGCTCACTCTAACGGTATGATCTTAATTGCTTACGCAGGTGATGAGATTGTTCTTGAGCAAAGTTATTACTCAATTGGTGGCGGCTTTATTGTTAAAGCAGAAGATTTTGAACAAACAAAAGAAGACGCAATTGCGGAAAATGAACAGCTTGATACGCCGTATCCATTTTCTACAGGTGAAGAACTGTTAAAGCTCTGTACAGAAAATGGTTTGAGTATTCCTGCTCTGATGATGGCAAACGAAAAAGCTAGTCAATCAACAGAAGTCATCGAAAAAGAATTAGTTAATCTTTGGCATGTTATGGAAGCTTGTATTGATCGTGGCATCCGTACCGAAGGTATTTTACCTGGTGGTCTAAAAGTTAAACGTCGTGCCCCTACTCTTCATCGTAAGCTATGCGCAGAACAATCTAATGATCCACTAAGTGTTATGGATTGGGTGAACTTGTTTGCATTAGCAGTAAACGAAGAAAATGCTGACGGTGGTCGTGTTGTAACTGCACCGACAAATGGTGCGGCAGGTATTATTCCAGCAGTCGCAGCTTACTACCATAAATTTGTGAAGCCATTAGATAACGATGCTATCGTTCGTTACTTATTAACCGCTGGTGCGATTGGTATTCTTTATAAGAAAAATGCTTCAATCTCTGGTGCTGAAGTAGGTTGTCAGGGAGAGGTTGGAGTAGCTTGTTCTATGGCTGCTGGTGGTTTGGCTGAATTACTTGGTGGCAGTGTTGAACAAGTCGAAAATGCCGCTGAAATTGGCATGGAACACAATCTAGGCTTAACTTGTGACCCTGTAGGTGGTTTAGTTCAAGTACCTTGTATCGAACGAAATGCAATGGGCTCAATTAAAGCAATTAATGCGGCTCGATTAGCAATGAGAGGCACAGGCGGTCAGAAAGTTTCATTAGATAAAGTGATCAAAACTATGTGGGATACAGGTAATGACATGAAGTCTAAGTATAAAGAAACAGCTCGTGGTGGCTTGGCTGTTAACATTATTGAATGTTAACAAATATTGCTCGATAACTGTCGGTGGTATTTATTGTTTTGGCTTTCTCTATTCCCCTTGGTAGAAAGCCTACATTATGAATAGAGCAAGAAATTCTTGCTCTATTTTTTATTCTCGATTCAGTTTGTCTTAGAAACCAAAAACGAAACCAGCACTGATCATGTCAGCACCGTCAAAATCTTCGAAGCTAACTTCAAATGCAGCTTTGTCGTTGAAAGCGTAGCCTAAACCTAAGTTTACATCTAATTCCCACTCGTCGTCAGATGCGCTTACGCCTAATGTAGATACTTCAACTTGGATGTTTGTGTATGCAGGAGCTGCGAATACATATAAACCATTGTTAAAGTCGTACTCACCACGTACAGATAGAGACATGAAGCGATCTACTTCTACGTCAACACCAAAAGTCGTGTCGTTTCTAACACCAGTACCTAAACGAAACTCAGGTACGATTTTGATGTTGTCTTGGTAATCATACTTATAGCCTACTGACGCAGCTAAAACACCAAGGTTAAGGTCGCCGCTATCTGAGATATCGATGTAGTTCAGGCCGCCAGTCCAGTTTGCGAATGAAGAGAAAGAAGTACCTGCTACAAGTAGTGCTAATAAGGTTTTTTTAAACATGTTAATTCCTTTATGTTTAGTTTGATAAATACAACGAGAGTTGCCACAGGGGCAAATCTCGGCGCGCATTCTAGACCAGTTGAGAATTAGAATAAACAAAAAAAATTAATAAAATTAATAACTTCTAACTATTTTAGGTACAACTCAAAGTTAGCTAGAACAAAATCTCGAAATGCTTTTATGCGAGACAGCATGTGTTTATCTTGCAAATACACCAGATAAAATGGAGCACTTTTCACTTGCCAATGATGGAAAATAGGAACTAGTTTTCCCTCTTGAGTTTCTTTGTAACAATAAATTTCAGGAACACGAATAATGCCATTGCCAGATAAAGCTGAGTGCAGCATGACTCTACCATTTCGGCATTCTAAGTCGCCTTTGACATTCACCTCTTGTTGAACACCACTTTGTGTGTGACTAAATGTCCAGTTATGCATACTGCCAGCAATACATTTGTGTTGAGCTAACTCTTTTGGCTCTGTTGGTTTTCCGTACTTATCAATGTATTCCGGGCTGGCGTACGTATCAATTTTTAGCTCTGTTAGTTTCCGAGCAATCAGTGCAGAGTCACTAAGCTCTCCCATACGAAAAACAAAGTCAAACTCACCAGAGACGAGATCTACTCTTTTGCTGCTGAAGTCCAATACAACTCGTACATCAGGATGCATTTGCATAAAATCAGAAACTAGAGGGCCAATAACATTTTCACCTATGTACCCACCCACACTATTGATCTTAATTTCCCCCGACAATTCATTAGCGCTGTCTTTTGCGGTATCGATAGCTGACTCTATGCTGGCGAATGAATGTTTGCATTTTTGATAAAATGTTTCTCCTGCCGTTGTTAGATGCTGAGTTCGGGTGGTTCTGACTAAAAGACTCACTCCTAAATGAGTTTCTAATTGAGACAACTGCTTGGAAATTTGAGAGCGGGAACAAAGTAATTTTTCTGCAGCCTTGGTAAAACTGCCCGTTTCGACCAATACCAGAAAACTTCTTATATCTGAGTAATTCACATCTTTTTTCATGGCAAACTATTTAAGTTTTCATCTGGGTAGATGAACTTTACTTAATACTTTATGTAAACAATATGACTTATTGTAGACATCATGTTACCAATAATAAAGACATGCAGAGCCTAACGGCTTAGTTCAATTTTACAGAGACACCCACCATAAAATGACATGAGTGTCTCCGTTACCGTTTGCACTTTTACTAGTGCACTTTTACTAGGACACCCACCAAAAAGTAACATGGGTGTCTCTGTTATTTGCTATTGTTGTTACTTGCTCTATGGTTCTTGCTTAGTTGCAGCTAATACTATTTCTCTGATGCAAACATTTTGCGGTTGCGCATAAGCAAAAGAAACTGCGTTTGCTACATCAACTGGAGCTAGCGCACCACCCATAGCACCTTTCCAATCTTCGTAACCATCAATTATTTCTTGTGAAGTTGTATGTGATAAAAGCTCTGTCTCTACCGCGCCAGGTGCTATAGTGATCACTCGAACATTGCTAGCGGCAACTTCTTCTCTTACGTTTTCTGAGATTGCGTGAACAGCAAATTTAGTCCCACAGTATGCAGCATGATTACCAAAAGTCTTACGACCAGCAATAGAACTGATGTTAACTATGGTTCCTGTATTTCGCAGTTTCATTCCTGTCAAAACCGATTGCATACCGTTCAATAGTCCCAACACATTCACGTCATACATGGTTTTCCATTCCGCTGCATCTTGAGTATCTATTTGGCCAAGCTGCATTACACCGGCGTTGTTTACAAGTAGATCAACTGGACCAAATTTTTCTTCTGCTGCTATTACCGCTTTGTTAAAAGCGTTTGCATCTGTAACGTCAACTTTTGCACAGATAGTATTAGGTAGCTCTAATGCCTCTAGTTTTTCTAGTCGTCTGGCAATTAATAGCAATGGGTGTCCTTGTTGACTTAATGTCTTTGCTAACTCTTCACCAATACCTGAACTTGCGCCCGTGATCACAACTAAATTTTTCATATCAACACCTCGTTAATTAATTTCTTAAGCGAATGTTACTGATTGCGTCGGACTAGATATATATGGCTAGATTCACATCATTGTTGAGTATGTGTAAACAGTCATCTATATAAACTCAACAATTTGTTATTTTTATCTTTCTTTCTCAGGTGCAATTTCCTTATTTGCCGTTTAATATATTGATTGTTATCACTTAATTATTAGCTCGCGTTCGAGGTATTCATTGCAACAAGTTTTAAACAACGCATTTACTCTGCACCAAGAAGCGTTGTTAGGTTTTATTACTAAACGAACTGGAGATCCTCAGTTGTCGCAAGATATCTTGCATGAAGTGTTTTTGAAGATTAAGCAAATAGATGCAAATACCGAAATCAAATACCCTAAAGCTTATCTCTATCGTATTGCCAATAATCTTATTATCGACCATCAAAGGTTTCAGTCCAAGTTTGAAGACAATGCACAAGAGCAACTTGAACAAATTGACACCGTAAGCCCTGAACATACAGCTGAACACAAGCAAAGATTAGAAATAGTAAGCGCGGCAATTGCCGAGTTACCAGAAAAGACTCGAAGTGTTTTTCGAATGCAACGAATACAGCAAGTGGAAAAATCTCAGGTTGCATCACAGTTGGGCATTAGTGTGAACATGGTGGAGAAACACCTGCGGCGGGCTGTACAGTATTGTCGTGATAAGCTCAATAAATTAGAAAAATAATTACTCATATTTGGTATTTCAACGTCATAAATACAAAGGCTAACATTAGAAGACTATGAAAGAGCAGCAAGAGCAACAGCTCACCTTCATCAAAGAGCAAGCAAATCAATGGCTTGTGAAACTTGAAACCGACAATATGGCTGTTGGCGATGAAGAGCGCTTTGTCGATTGGTTAGAACAAGATGAACGTCATGGTGAAATCTTCCACCAAATGGAGCAAACTTGGAGTTTAATGCATGAGGCCAATTTATTTAACAATGATGAACATAAAAGCAGCAACTCTAAAAGTTTATTTTTAAGAATGCTGTTGCCGATTGCAGCAACAGTGCTAATCGCGTTTACTTCTTTGTTTTGGGGGCAAGACATTTATTTTGCGACTTTTTCCGATCACTACACTTCAACGGGACAAAGGCAAAAGCACATTTTAACTGACGGCTCAGAGTTAACGTTAAATACCGACTCCGCAATCAATATAAAATACACTGATAAGCAGCGATTAATTGAAGTACTAGCTGGTGAGATTTACGTTACTGTCGCGCCTAATCTCGACCGACCTTTTGTAGTAAAAGCTGGCGACCTTAAAGTAACAGCCCTAGGAACTGAGTTTATTGTCCATAAAGCACAAGACAAAAATGCTACAGTTATCGTTACAGAACACAGTGTTAAAGTTGAAAGTACGAGTTCTGATGAACTGAACTTGGTGTTAAACCAAGGCCATGAGGTTACATTTAATGAAAGCAATAATACTTTAAGTAATGTGCAAACGGTGAACTTAAATCAAGTTCAAGCGTGGCGTAATGGCAAGTATATCTTTCAAGATGAAAGCCTCGCTAAGGTTATTGCAGAGTTAAATCGTTATTATCAAGGCAAGATTATTTTGCGAGACGACTCCTTACGAGATAAAAAAATTACTGGAGTGTTAGACCTTGATAATCCTCAAGTTTCGCTTAATAATTTAGCTAAGTCGCTACCAATAAAAATTAACAGTATGACTCCTTATTTACTGTTGATTGAAAAGAGTTAATGGATGCCAATTATAAGATTTATTTTCGTAATAGCCCTTACCTTTCTTTCCATTAACTATGTACATAGTGAAACTTCTCAAGGGCTTAACAAGTATCAATTTAACATCCCACAGCAATCTGTAAACTCCGCGCTTATTGAGCTAGCTTTGCAAAGAGATTTGAACATTGTTTATCTAGCAGATATGACAAAAAGCTTAACTGCTAACGCTATTAACGGCAGTTATACTATGACAGAAGCACTCAATCTTATTCTAAAAGATACCAAGCTAAGAGCTTCAATTATTAATAATCGGGTAATTCAAATTGAACGAGTAGTATTAAAACCCACTCCTTTCAATCACAAACGTTACTTTACCCCTTTGCCAAAACCTAAAAATATCGAGCGCCCTAGCGTTAAACCAAAAACACCTGAAAAGCAGGAGGTAGAAACCATTGTGGTTGTGGGTAGATTAATGTCCAAGTACAACCTTGGCACTACAGTCTCTAGTACCAAAACGCAAAGAGACTTTCTAACCACTGCGCAAATTGTGAATGCTTTGCCTGAAAAATTAGCAACTGACACCAATTCTCGAAATTACTCTGATGTAATTTCATATGTCTCCTCAGTCACCTATTTAGAGCGTAGTTCTGGGATCACCGATGAAATGCGCCTGCGTGGTTTTGCTTATCCTTCGTTAAAGATAAATGGAGTAGGCTCGCACGCCTATGTTGCACCTACTGACTTAGCCTTCGTAGATCGAATTGAAGTAGCTAAAGGCCCAAGCTCAGTTTTATTTGGTCGAATGGAACCAGGCGGCATTGTAAATATGATGTTAAAACAGCCAGATAACTCAGCGAATTCAATTTCGATACTGGTTAGCGACGACGACTACCAAAGATTAGAACTAGATGTACAAACTGAACTTACAAACAATACTGCAGCACGAAGTATAGGTTTTATTCAAAGACAAGGGACAAGTGCAGATTTAGATTTAAATGATGCCGAAGGCTTTATGTTCACGACAAATACGCAGTTTGAAACTGGTGGAGAGCTCAATTTCAGCTATCGCTATGAGTCAGAGGAGATATTGCAACAATTTGGACAGCCGATAGAAGGTTTCGATAATAGCGTGTACTTCTTTCGCGAAGATAATGGCGAAATTGAAGTTGTTGCACCAAGGCAAGAAGATGTACGTTCAGGCCTAGATGCTAATAGACAAAGCTTTTATATAGGTTTCAACAATTGGTTAATTTCCGACTGGTCGGTTGATGCGCATTTGCAATTTGATCAATACCAAGCCGATAGCTTTGTCAGTTATCCTGTCATTGAAGAATTCATCGTCGATGTAAATGGTGATTCTATTTCAAGTGATGAGTTAAATTCTATATTGCAGCAAAACCCAGAACTATTTGAGTTACTCATCGAAGGCTTACAAACAATAAGCATAGATGACGATAACATCCATTACGAGCAAGAAGAGTTTAACTATGACACCCACTTCTTTAGCGGTGAGTTTACTGCCTATCAAAATCACTCATTTAATCATTTTGAGCTCGAGCAGTTATATGGCTTTAATTACAATAACTCCAAGCCCCAATCTCTGATTTGGCAAACTCACGACACTCGTTCTAACTTTGTTCCAGGCGGACAGTCTGAAATTTTAGCGGAGTTCGAGCCCGAAGAAACTGACGTAAAAGACCAGAATATAGGAGTATTTGGTCAATGGGTTATAGACTGGAATAAGCTTACCTTGTTCGCGGGCGTTCGATTTGACTACCTAGATTTAAGCGTTTTGAGTGAGGCAATTGAAGCAGAAGAAAGCTTTGAAGAGTCAACAGTTAGGTTTGGTGCTGTTTATAAACTTACTGCAACAAATAGTATATTTTTCAATTACAGTGAATCGTTTTCTCCACAATTTCGCTTTGTTGATATTGAGTTCGACGACGAAAACATTGCAGACGAATCAAGCATAGCGATCCCTACTCCAGCCAACTCTGTGCAATATGAGTTAGGTATAAAGATGTCTTGGTTGAACGACAGAATTCAATCAAGTTGCGCCTTTTATGAAATTGAAAAAGAACACATAGCTTCATTAGTTGAGGCTCAAAAAGCAACGGGATTAGAATGTGATGTTGCAGGTTCACTGGGATCAAGTTGGCACTTAGTGGCAAGCTACAGTAACTTAGATGCAGAAATCACAGACAGTGAAGACCCAGATCTAATTGGTTTGAAACCTAGAATGACTCCAGAACAGACCGCTTCGTTGTGGTTAAACAAAGATATTCAATTATCTGAAAGTTTACACTCTCGTTGGGGCTTGGGAATTAAATATGTAGGCGAAAGGTTTATCAGTTTGGATAATGAAGTTCCTTTAGATGAATATAAGCTAATTGCTCTCTCTGCCTCATTTGAATACACAAGTCATATGACATTTGCACTGTTTATCCGCAATGTGTTTGATGAACAATACACTGAAGGTGTATTTAATGCCCTACCATACTGGACAAATCCAGGGTCTGAACGAACTATTGAAACTCGTTTCAGTTATAAATTTTAGAAATCACCTTCCTAATATCACTTTGAATTTTAATCGCTTTTCCATAATTGATTAATTTTTTACTTTTTTTATTCCTCAATCCTTCTGCTCTTTCGTCATAGCAACAAAGGCAAATAACTTTGCCGCTAAAACAACTCAGGTTCATTCCCGAGTTATTCAGTAAAACAAGCTGTGATGGGTGTCCTATGAAAAAACAGAATGGAATTTCACTACTAATAAAAACACTGCTACCGCAACGTACAGTTCTTGCAGTCCCCTTAAGTTTTGCTCTATTTGCATGTGATGCAATTAGTGAAACCCGGCCTCCCATTGAGGAAGAGTTACAGACAGCTGGTGTTATTTTTACCAAACTTACTTTCTCAAACTTTGAAGATGAAGAATGTCACGAAGATGAGGAAGGAGAGTGCGAACACGACGTCGACGATGAAGAATGCGACGAAGATGAAGACGAGTGCGAACACGACTTCGACGATGAAGAATGCGACGAAGATGAAGATGAGTGCGAACACGACTTCGACGATGAAGAATGCGACGAAGATGAGTGCGAGCACGACTTCGACGATGAAGAATGCGACGAAGATGAAGAGGAGTGTGAACACGACTTCGACGATGAAGAATGCGACGAAGATGAAGAGGAGTGTGAACACGACTTCGACGATGAAGAATGCGACGAAGATGAAGATGAGTGCGAGCACGACGTCGACGATGAAGAATGCGACGAAGATGAAGAGGAGTGTGAACACGACTTCGACGATGAAGAATGTGACGAAGATCAAGACGAGTGCGAACACGACTTCGACGATGAAGAATGCGACGAAGATGAAGACGAGTGCGAACACGACTTCGACGATGAAGAATGTGACGAAGATGAAGAAGAACTTTGCGAGCTACTAGAAACAGGTGTGACTTCTAGTTACGTTAACCCAAACCCTTTACCTAACATGGAGATTATTCCGGTAGACAAAGCATCTGCTAATAGAGCTTCAAGATTTTTGAATCAAGCTACATTAGGAGCGAACTATCCGACTGTTACTCAAGTAGCTGCAATTGGCGAAGCACAATGGTTAGAACAGCAGTTTCAGCAACCAATAGGTTATCTATTTCCTTACACAGACTTTCTACTAAAAGAAGTTGAAGAACAAGATGACGATTACGAACTTCTAGGCTCTCCGGTCAAATTTCATATGCATGCTTGGTGGACTCAAGCAATGACTTCACCAGATCTCGTTCGACAACGAGTGGCTATGGCATTAAGTGAAATTTTTGTGGTTTCCTCTAACGTAGAAACCATAGGCGAGTCACCTTATGCAGTAACTCACTATTACGACACTTTGTTAAAGCATAGTTTCGGTAATTTCCGGGACTTGTTAAAAGACATTTCATTGAATCCTGCTATGGGTGTCTATCTAAGTCATTTGAACAACGAAAAAGCCAATCCAGAAATGGGCACTTTTCCAGATGAAAACTATGCCCGTGAAGTTATGCAGTTATTTAGCATCGGATTGTTCGAATTAAACTTAGACGGCAGTCGTAAGAAAGACGATAAAGGCCAAGATATTGCTACCTATGGCCAAGATGAGATACGAGAATTTGCCAAAATTTTCACAGGACTGGCAATTGAAAGTGAAGATGAAGGTTTTGGAGTGGGTGTCTGCTGTAATGGGCAGTTCTACACTCATGCTGCCGAAATGAAGCCACTAAAAATGTACGACGCATTTCATTCTCAAGGTGAGAAACGCTTGCTAAATGGCATGATAGTGCCGGCTGGACAAACAGGTATGCAAGACATTGATGCTGCAATAGATAATCTATTTAACCATCCAAATGTAGGCCCTTTTATTGGCAAGCAACTTATCCAACGACTAGTTAAATCGAATCCTAGCCCTGAATATATTCAGCGTGTAGCCATGGCATTTAATGGCAATGAAAATACTCCGAGAGGAGATATGAAAGCGACGTTAAGAGCAATTTTGTTAGATTCTGAAGCAAGATCCGTCGCTGACAACAATTTAGCAGAAGGAAGACTTAGAGAACCATTTTTACGACTGTTACGTTTAGCAAGAATGTTCAACGCAACAACGGACAATCGAACCTATGCAGCTGAAGGCTACGACGTTAGTAGTCAAATTCAGCAATATGTTCTCTATGCACCCAGCGTTTTTAACTTTTTCCAACCAAACTATACCCCTAATGGAGATATTAAAGAGGCAGGGTTAGTTGCTCCTGAATTTCAGATCACCAATGCCGTTACCATTATTGAGATTAAAAACCTGATCCAGTTTTGGTTAGAAACTGGAAGATTTGATGACCCAGTTGGCTTTATCCCTCCTGAAACAGTTAGTTTCTCAGAAGAAATCGCACTAGCAGAAGATACTGAAGCATTGCTTGACCGACTAGATACCTTAATGACCTATGGAACCTTAAGCTCAAATACCAAAGACGTAATTCGAAAAGCGATCGAAAACGAAGCTGAGCTTGAGTTTAAAGTTAAAAAAGCCGTGTACTTAATGGCTGTATCACCTGACTTTGCTGTTGCTCTGTAAGAACAGTTGTCACAACTAAATTGAATAAAATTTAAGGAATTAATCATGACAAAAGTAAATACATCAAGAAGAAAGTTCTTACAGCAAACAGGTATATCGAGCATAGCTTTATTAGGAAGCACACAATTAGGAGCAATGGCAACCTTAGGAGCTAATAATGCAGACAACGACTATAAAGCTTTGGTATGTGTATTACTCGCAGGCGGTGCTGACTCGTATAACATGCTGGTGCCAACCAATAGTGAACATTACCAAGAATATAAAACAACTCGCACTGACTTAGCCCTAGAACAGTCTAGTTTACTTGCTTTATCTAATGATCAAAGTAACGGACGAACTCTAGGACTTCATCCTCAATTGTCTGGTCTACAAGATTTATATAATCAAGGCAAAGTTGCGTTCTTAAGTAATGTAGGAACTTTAGTAGAACCGACTACCACTCAGGCATTAGCTGCAGGTACAGCTAAGCTGCCACTAGGGTTATTTTCTCATTCAGATCAAATAAGTCAGTGGCAAACAGCTTTGCCTGATATCCGCAGTGGCACTGGTTGGGGTGGCCGTATGGCCGACCTTTTAGGAGAAAGAAACAGTAACAAAAGGATTTCTATGAGTATTTCTACATCTGGCGCAAATGAGTTTCAAGCTGGCAGATTAAGTAGCTTTTATAGTGTGCTAACTGGCGATGCTCCTACCCCTGAACTACATGTTAAAGATGACTATGCAGATTTACATCAAGCCGTTGAAGAAATCTATCAAAACTCAAGCTATAACAATCTATTGCAACGCAGTTACACTAAATTATTCAACAACTCTATGACTGCAAATCAAGAATTTGCAGTTGCTCTATCTTCAGGCCAAACAATCACAACTCCGTTTGCAAACGATGATTTTTCCCAACAACTTAAAATGGTCGCGAGAACGATTGCCGCAAACCAATTACTGGGAATGAAGCGACAAACTTTCTTTGTTACTTATGGAGGATGGGACCATCACGATGAAACGATTAATGCAATGGACAACATGTTGAAACCTTTGAACGATGGATTATCAGCATTTCAATCAGCAATGCAAGAGTTAGGATTAGAGCGGAATGTTACCACCTTTACCAGTTCTGACTTTGCTCGAACCTTATCATCAAACGGCAGAGGCTCTGATCATGCTTGGGGTGGAAACGCGTTGATTATGGGAGGGGCTGTAAATGGAGGCAATATCTACGGAAAATACCCAAGTCTTGCTTTGGGTAATCCCCTAGATATAGGGCGAGGCGTTCTTATGCCCACAACTTCACTAGATCAGTATTTTGCCGAACTCGCTCTTTGGTTTGGTGTAACACCTAGTGAACTTGCGGATATCTTACCTAACGTGGGACGTTTCTATGACGTTACCAGTGGAAGTTCGCCTATAGGCTTCATGAGTTAAAATTTTATAGTTAGGTCTTGTTATTAATCAGAATGCATTCTTTAAAATCGGGTAACAAGACCTACTCTCTAGACATCAATTAACTGCCTTAAATATTCAGTGTCTTGCTGAACTTGTTTAGCATAAGCGAAACAAACGTCTATCAATTCATCCTTACTCGCTGGTAACTTATCTAAGACACCCATCTCAAATCGCGTCGAGCGCTTATCTCCTCGACAATGAGCTAACGCTAAAGCTTCTCCGCAGGCTTGTGCATATTGAACGAAGCCACCTTTTTTGGCTGCTCTTTTGCCTAACACAACATTTTCAGGGGTGATACCAATTTTTGCGTGATGACGAGAGCGAATTAGCCAGTATTTCTCTTGCCAGATAACTTCATCTAAAACCAGATCTGGGCTTCGTTGCATTCGTCTTTGGCACTGAATTGTTAGGTGTGCTGGGTTAAGCCTATTCACAGGAGAAATGTTATCAAAGTGGTATAGAGGAGCAGCTTTTCGCTGCTGTTTCACTTCTACTATATGGCATAAAGGCAAGTCTTGCTCGCCACTAAAGTCTTTCGGGCCGACGAGAAGATAGAAACGGGAGAGATTAAGAGAACCTGTTCCAGATCCCAACCTCGCTGTTATATCAAGGATCTTATCGTCAACATAAGGAGCAAAAGTATGTTCAATATCTTGGAACAAATTAGGTTCTATCGGCTGAAATTTATTCGGGTCTTGCTTGAATTTAATACATGCCCTGCTCCATTCAACAGCCTTTGCTAAGCGGCTTTTAGTTTTGAACTCCACTCCTCCTGCACTGCGTCGTAATGCTTTGTGATAAAACTTGGAAAGTAAATGGTCGTCTTCAAAAGACTCGAGTGCCTGATAAAGAATTTCTACTGAGTCTGCACTGCGTTTGCAGCAAGCTAAGTAAGCTTCAAAAAATGCTGAGACACCCACCTTAATTTGCTCTTCAGTTACAACTGGTTTACCAATGAACTTACCATCGCTTACAAGCTCGCCTTTAACTACTCGACTACCATATTGGACACCCAACACTAAACTAATAATAAACCGAGATATATCCCATACAGCAGGTCCGATACAAGCATCGTCAAAATCATTAGGTGCAAAAACCACACTATCTCCATGAGAACCTTCCTCTGTTAAAAAGCCAAAATTTGAAAGATGACAATCACCCATAATCACAGTGTCAGGTATGTCGGATAGTGCTTTAGGTAAGGCTAATACACTACTTTTGATATCAGCATAAAACAGTTGGGAAGAGCCTCGAAAGAAGACAAATGAGTCAGTGGCCATTTTGATATGCTTAGTTATTCGTTCCGATGGGGCACAACCATCAACACTAGTAAGTTGTTGGTTAATGTATTCAAGGCGAGTATCCACAACATCTCCACTACAAATGTAAGCACGTTAAAGTAGAGCATAGCAAGATAACTAGCTATTAACTAACAAAGACACCCTCTACAAACTTGACGGCTGAGAATTCCTGTCCATAATTAAGGAACATAACAACGAGTTAAACGGATTTAATTCTCATGCCACAATCAAGGAAGAGTCAGGTTTGCCTTGAAGCTACGCCTTATTATCATTGCATCTCCCGATGCGTTCGGCGCGCATTTTTATGCGGTCAAGATAAGCTAACTGGCCAATCCTATGAGCACAGAAGGCAATGGGTGGAAGATAAGTTACTCTTTCTCCCTACTGTCTTTGCCATTGACGTTTGTGCTTATGCTGTGATGAGCAATCACACTCATGTGGTGTTGCACATTAATCTGGATAAAGCGAAAAGCTGGAATACAAGAGACATACTCGCTCGATGGCATCAGGTGTTTAAAGGCACTTTCCTTACTCAAGCCTTTATCCAAGGCAAACCTCTTTCTGAGCCCGAACTGACCACAGTGAAGGAGACGGCGCAAATCTACAAACAACGACTACTGGATATCAGTTGGTTCATGCGAGTGCTAAATGAAGGCATTGCCAGAGCGGCCAATAAAGAAGATGAGTGTACAGGACGATTTTGGGAAGGTCGTTTTAAAAGCCAAGCTTTACTTGATGAGTCTGCTCTGTTGGCATGCATGACCTATGTTGAGCTTAACCCCATTCGAGCCCAAATTGCACACACACCTGAACAATCAGACTATACGAGCATCAAGCAAAGAATTAAATCCCTTACCAGCCAAACTACTACTTCCTTAATGCCTTTTTCTGACCAAGTTACGGTGCCTTCTCAAACCACTTTGCCTTTCAATCTAAACGACTATTTGACTCTTATTGAAACCACAGCTCGTTGTATTCAAACACAAAAACCTGAACTTAGTTACTCAACTGTTCCCAATCTTCTCAATCAATTGCACATCACTTCCCATAACTGGCTGACTCTCACTCTGCACTTTTCCAAGCTATTTCATGGAGCTGTCGGTGGTGAGTCTGCTTTGACAAGGTTTATGCAATACACTCATAAAAAACGGCGAAGTAACGTCAGTCACATCAAAAAACTCTTTGCGTAAATGAAATCAGAGCTGATTTCAAGGACCGCTGTGGCCGTAGACTCCAATATTGTGCCTTTTCTGGTGTATTTAGTTAACACTCGGTATTTCCAGCATTAACTTTTAAGCTGCGCTGCTCTTTTTACCATCACATCCATTAATTCTTTAATGATTTTTTCTTTTGTCGCTGTGGTTAATTTAGTGGTGGGTGTCTTTTTAAGTATTTTTTAAAAAGAAAGTTTAAGCTGGTTTATCTGTTATTAGTTTTCTCCAAACAAATTCCAAAGGCCCTTGCTTAAAGTGTTTTTTATACAAAAATCCAATAACAAGCTGAGAAAAAATAACCATTACCGATAACAACCAAAAATCAATCAGAGAAAACCACCCCAACCATTCCGGATATACAACACGCAATAAAATAGTCACGCTTAAAGACTGGAATATGTACAAGCTAAAAGCTATCGTGCCCACCGACTTTATCGCCTGTACAAACACCCCGTTGACCATATAAACTTTAGTTTTCAGTACCACATGCCAAATCAACAACGCCATGGTAAGTCCAGAGATATAACCTAAAATGTTCTCTATAAGAAACCAAAAGTGCAGATAACGGACAGCTAATATAGCGTCCAAAGTAGAAACTATTAGAGTAATGACTAACAGCACCACCAGTGCCTTCGGTTTAAATCCTTCCTTTAATTCGCCGGATTTAAATAAGCCGATACCTAAAAACATAACACCACAAAGGCTAAACATTGTGACTATTGGAAACGAAACAACATATGCTATTGCGATTATAAGATTATCCTGCCAACCACTAAAATAACTAGCTGTCGACAAGGAAATCGCACCAACATAATCAACTTCAGCTCTAGATGTAGGTAGCTCTAATGAAACAATAGCGGTAAAAGCACCATTTATAATAAAGCCAAGTAAAACCCATTTAATTCCTTTTTTTATTAGTTTTTCAGAAGTGTCATCTAAGTTTTTCAACAAGATAAATCCACAAAGAGCATAAAGTATCAGGATGTCACCAGGCCAAATAACAATACAATGGATAAAGCCAAATAGTAATAACCATTTCAGCCGCGATTTAAGCATAAGATAGGCGTTAAGCCTTTTATTACTATAGGAGTGAGATTGTAAATACAGGCCAATACCAAATAGTAGGCAGAACAAATTCCTGAATCTACCATCGAAAAGAAAAGCATTCGAGACTCTAACAACAGAGTCGCTAGCTATGTCAGGAACAAAAGGTAAATAACCATACTCAGTAACCCCCATAAAAGGGGCATTCATGATGATTAAACCTAAAACAGCAATGCCTCTTATGAAATCTAAATAAGGTAACCTCTCATTGGTTACCTCTTTTTCAGCCAGCTTGGAATCTAGCATCTACAACTACCTAAGGACTTATTCGACAACTGAAACAACCTTCATCACTTGAAGTTCGTATCAACATTGTATTTTTTGAAATACCAAAAAGAAACAGGTATCTCTACTGCACCGTAGCTAATAATAGTGAACCAAAACCAATTTAATTCAATACTTAGCAAATGAAACACTTGCTCAGTTCCCCAAAATTTAGCCCCCACTAGACCAAGCGCAGCTCCACTTGATAACAAATCAAAAAATGCAATTTTATTGAAGCTATTTCCCGCTACTTTAGGGTACAACAAGAAATAACTAGAAAATATGATAATTGAATTAAGAACAATAACTAAGGCTTCCAACTTTCCCACAGATATTCCTTTTAAATAAAAACCTATATTAGGTTATCAATTTAAAGAGCTGTAAACAAGCGGATTATGATACTTACATATAAAAGCTTTAGACAAATTCCCATAAGCAAAAGTTGTGGGGGTCTTGTCTACGTTATTGGCTGCTATGGGTGTCTACGTTGGCTGTTTCAATAAATGTGTCATACAGCTTTCAACTAATTCTGTAACCAAAGTCAAAAACTGTATTTTTCAATGGGTGTCTCCGTTTAAAAGACTTACTCCACTTGCCTTATAAGAAACGAGAACTCTGTTCCCCTGCCCAACTGACTAGTCACCTTTATTTCCGACTTTATCAACCGAATTAAACGTTGAGTTATCGCTAACCCTAAACCAGCGTGAGTCTTCTTACACCCCTGGCTATTGCTTGCCTGATACCTAGCTTCAAATATGTAAGGCAAGTCTTTTGCACTAATACCTACTCCATTATCTGCAACCACTACTTGGAAGCTTTGATCCACTTTTTTGATCTTAATTTCAATCAAACCATCCTCAGGAGTATGACGTATCGCATTACAAATTAAGTTGGTCAAAATTCTCTCAAGTTTAGCGATATCAGTGTAAACATTAAAATCACATTCAACTGGCGATACTTTTAACTGAACCTTGTTTCTCTCCGCAGCTAAAGCGAACTTCGCCATAACGTCATAAACCAGCTCACCTAAATTAAATACTTCAAGATTTACTTTTGCATGACCAGATTCTAAATGCGCCAACTCAAAAATTTGATCAATCAAAGATTTCAAGTGATTACAGTTATTAAGCACAACTTCTAAGTAGTCACTTCTTGTCTCTTCATCTAATGCTTCGCCTTTGTTAAGCAACTCCAAATAACCTTTTAAAGACGCCAATGGAGTTCTCAAATCATGAGATAAATGAGCCAATAATTCTCTACGTTGTTCATCAAGCGCAGTCAATAACGACATTTGTTGATTGATCTTTGACAACATCTTATTGACCGAATTGCCAAGTTGATGAATTTCGTTATCTTGTTTTGACCAGCTCAACAACTCCAATTCATTAGTATCAAACTTTGCATCTTCTGCTTGTTGAATGAAACCAGTTAGTTGCTTGAGAGGCTTAGTTATCGTCCTGAACAACATCAACATGGTGACTAAAATAAAACTCAACGCTAACAATAGCCAAATACTACTTATTAATATCTGTTCAGAGCTTTCTATCGAGTCCAAAATATTATCGTATATCGACGAGCCAATAATGACATACAAATAACCTTGTAAAGTTTCACCATTATAAACTGGTGCAACAGAGAATATTTTTTTGTTACCCAAGTTACGAGGGTCATCACCATACACGGGCAAATGAGTTTGGTCTTCTATCAGTTGAACTAACGGAACAAGGTCTATCGAAGACAATTCCACTTCACCAGGCTTGGCTGAATAAGTAAGTAATTTGCCACTAGGGTCGGCAAAATAAAATTCAAATGATGGGCCTAATACCATTAAGGTATGAAATAAATTTTCTAACGCTTTGTAGTCGTAAACCCCTTCTTTAAGCAAAGGGTTATCTTGCACTAAATGTTCAGCAAGACCTAAATGCAACTTTTGCTCAGCTTGCGCTTGTGAATATTTTGATAAGGTTTGCGTCCACCACAAAAACAGTGACGCTGTTAAAACAAAAATGCCCGCTAAAGATAAGGCTAATTTTCGGTAAAGAGACCATTTCATGCAGTTGCCCTATTTAACGATTTAGGGTTCAACTTGTACCCTACTCCCCAAACCGTTTCTATCACTTGTTGTTCGCTGCACTTCTCTAGTTTTGCGCGCAACCTGTTTATATGAGAGTTAACCGTATGTTCATAACCAGCATGATCATAACCCCAAACGGACTCAAGTAATTGTGTACGAGAAAACACCTGATTTGGGTGTCTAGTAAAAAATGCCATCAAATCAAATTCTGTTGCCGTCAGAGCCAACGTTTCGCCTTGGAATTGCACTTCATGACTAAATGGATTGATAACTAATTGTCCACAAGTTAGTTCTTTTTCTTCAACTACTGATTCTTCGCTAGCAGGTTGAGTTTGTTGTTCCAGTAGTCTTATATGACGTAATTGAGCTTTGATCCTCGCTTGAAACTCGCGATAACTAAACGGTTTGCAAATATAGTCATCAGCGCCCATTTCTAACCCGATAACTCTGTCCATTTCACTGCTTTTAGACGTCAATAACACTATGCTCATTTGTGGATGTTTAGTCTTAAATTCTCGACATAAACTCAATCCGTCCACGCCTGGTAACATAATGTCTAACAAAGCAATTTGAAATTGCTTCTGGGCCAGTAATTCCGTCGCAGATTCTCCATCTGAGCAATGTTCCACTTGTAACCCCAGTTCTTGTAAATGAACTTGGAGTAATCCAGCTATATCCTGATCATCTTCTACTATTAGTACCGAATGTTGCATATCCGCTGATCCTTTTTTATTCGGTCAGCGGATACCAACATTAATGATGTCTAAGCTATCGCTGACCTATTTTGTTCGAGTAATCGTTAGTGCCAGCAACGGATTGTCAAACTTGTGTGCGCTCGTTAGTACTGAAGTACTTAAGCCATCATCTTGTCCAACAACACCAGGGTGCATAGCAACTACGTTAACGTCATCACGCGCAGCATTAAAGCCTTCACCCATATCAACTGGCCCAGGGATAGTTCCTGCAGCTTCTGAGTTAGCTTCTGTACCTGCATCGTAGGCGTAAGTGCGGTATGACATTGAGTCACCGACAGCCATAGATGAAACGTCTAAACTATTAAGACCCGTGAAACCGTCATTCGTATTCACCATCATCGAAATAATTGATAACTTTTGCTCTTCCAAGGTTTCAGTCGTTAGCGTTAATTCAACTGAAGCACCTGGACCTAGCGGCGCTTCATCAGAAGCACTAGTGTTAACAACGTCCATTCCTAGTAGTTCAGCATTGCTGCCAGACTCAGCTAAAGTCTCTAGTTCAACTGAAGCTTCTTCACCAATTTGCCAGAATTGACCTGAAGTATGCAATGCAGCGCCAATTGGCGACATAGGCTGAGCATGTGTTAAGTTCGTTGTTCTTACTGTAAACTCGTACTCTACAACCGGATCTGGCGTAGGATCTGGAGTTACTACTACATTGTTATCATCGTCGTCATCGCTACACGCTGCTAAAGCTAGGCACATAGCTGGAATTAAAATTTTAGATAATTTCATACAACCCCCAATTAGTTAACTGTGATAGTTACTTTTGCAACAGGGTTTAACCAGCGGTGTACTGTATTGTGTAAATCACTTGTACCGCCATCTGCTTGATCATCACCTAAACTACCACGGTGTACGTGTACTGTTGTATTTTGCTCTTCTGTTGTTACACCTGAACCGTTAGTACCTGGCGCAACACCTGGAGCTGCTGGAATACCTAATACACCTGGAGCACCAGAACCTTCTAAAATAAGTTCATTGTTCGCTTCTGTACCAGCATCATACGCACTTAAATAGATTTCGTACGTGCCTGCTTCAGAAGGAATTGTCCAACCATTTAAACCAATAAACGCATCATTTGTAGGTAACATCATAGATACAATTGATAACTGAGTATTACCGTCAGTTGTGCTTAGCATAGTTGAAGTGCTTGTTGCTGGAGCTAACAAACCACCAGCTGGATTAGTTACTGTATCTGCACTAACAGCGTCTAATAAGTCAGTTAAACCAGCTAAGTCACCACCTTCTGCCATTGCCTGTAATTGTGGGCTTGCTTCTTGACCTAGACCATACAGTGCAGTTTCAGTGTCATGTGCTGATACTAAGATAGGAGTGAAATAAATTGCTTGAGTAAGGTTAGTCACTTCAACGTTAATGTCTGCAGCTGATGCATTTGCTGATGCTAGTAGCGTTGCCGATGCAACTAAAGATAAAAGCCTAGTTTTCATGTTGTTCTCTTTTATATGTTAGTGATTAGTCCTAACTAATATGAAAGAGAAATATCCCAATCCGCTCACCAAAAGTTCACAAAAGTTTCACAACTTCATAACCTTTTTGTTACGGTGTGTTTATTCTGCCTTTTACTACTTGGATTTTATATTTAATCAAAGCTTGTACTTCTAGCGCTTGTTTGATTTGCTCTTCAACCTTAACATACTGATTTTCTAAAACTTGTAAGGCTTCTGCATAATCGAGTTCATCTCCCATATAAGCATCAAGCAGAGGTTTAATCTCTTTTAGTTTTAATCCTAACCTTTTACCAAGTTGAATCATTTTTATTCTTTCTAAGCAATCGATAGAAAATTCACGATAGAAGCGAGATCCAGCTTGAACTTCGGACGAATAAAGTAATCCCACTGATTCGTAATGTCTAACTAACTCTTTGCTTACATTAGCTTTTTTACATAGTTCGCTGATTTTCATTATTTATCCCTTGACTGCGTGGTTAACCACACACTTTATACTTCATTTATGATTTTTTACAGTTTGTAACGGAGAAAATAATGAATACAAAGTGGCAATTGACTGATATCCCTGATTTAACTGGCAAAGTCTACCTAGTTACAGGTGGTAACACGGGATTAGGCTTAAAAAGTGTAGAACATTTGAGTTTAAACGGAGCAACCGTCATTCTGGCTTGCCGCTCAAAGCGAAAAGGCATGGAAGCCATAGAGCAAATAAATGCCAATCCAAGTTCCATTGATGTGATAGAACTAGATCTGATTAACCCAGCATCAATCCGTGCATGCGCAGAGCTTGTACTCAGCAAATACCAAAAACTGGATGGCTTAATTAACAATGCGGGTGTTGTCAATTTAGAGCATTTACAACACACACCTGACGGTCACGAAATGCATATGGCAACAAATCATTATGGCCACTTTTTGTTAACCGGCTTGTTGTTTAAATTACTGTGCGATACTCCAAACTCTCGCGTTGTTACTGTAACAAGCGGAGGTTATAAAGCTGGTGAAATTCGCTTTGACGATATCAACTGGCTGCAGCGTGATTACTCAAGATTGAAAGCGTATGGCGATAGCAAACTCGCCAATCTATTATTCACCCACAAGCTACAAGAAAAGTTTGATCAAGCTGGTGCTTCAACACTGTCCGTTGCAGCTCACCCAGGACTAACCGCAACTCCAAGGCAACAATCTATTGGTGTTGGAGGCCGATTAAGTAAATGCTTAGCATCAGATATGAATAAAGGTGTAGCACATCAACTTTATGCTGCTCTCGCCCCTGATGTGAAAAAATTGGACTTCTACGGTCCTAAGTTTGGTATTTGGGGAGCACCGGCAAAATGGTCGGTAAACAAAACGGTATTAGATAAAGATTTAGCAAATAAGTTGTGGCAATTTACAGAGGAAGTAACCCATTACTCTTATTAATCATAGATTTATGTAAATAAATGGTTGTTAGATCTTCCTAACAACCTCTTAACAACAATTACTTTAAATAACAAAGTAGTAAGTGCACTTAAACCTACAAATTCTGAGCTTTCGTAGCTATCACGGCTGTTTCTGTAAAATAGATAAGAGTTTCGGGGAAATGTATAAGCTTAGTTTTTTCAACTTTCTTACTATTTGCACTCAGATTAGTTACCTACAGGTGAGAGTAAATATGAGTAAAGTAAAGTGGAATTCAGACCTTGTCCCATCCCAAAAAGGTCGAGTAGTTGTAATCACAGGAGCAACAAGTGGTATAGGCAAAGAAACAGCTCGCGTGCTAGCTGGTAAAGGAGCAACTGTAGTAATAGGCGCAAGAAATAGTGATAAAGCTAGAATCGCAATACAAGATATTAAAGATGAATTCCCAACTGCAAAAGTCATTAGTCATCACTTAGATTTAACAAGCTTAAAATCCGTTAAAAGCTTCGCTTCTTATGTCCTCAATGAGTTTTCTAAGTTGGATGTCCTCATAAATAATGCTGGGATTATGGCTTGTCCATACGCCGAGACCGAGGACGGTTTTGAAATTCAATTTGGCACCAATCACTTATCTCACTTCGCATTAACAGGACTGCTAATGCCTCTGCTTAGAGCGACACCCAACTCTAGGCTCGTTATAGTATCTAGCACAGCGCACAAATTTAGTAAGATAAATGGCAACGATTTAAACTGGAATGAACGAAAGTACAAAACTAATATCGCTTATGCCGACAGTAAAATATCTAATTTATTATTTATGTACGAATTGATTAGTCGCACTAAAGACGACAAAGATGCGCCTATCATTGCAGCGGCTCACCCTGGCTGGACAAGTACAGATCTGCAAAGGCATACTGGCTTAGTTAGAGTATTGAATCCGCTGTTTTCACAAGGGGTTGAACAAGGCGCACTACCAACATTAAGAGCTGGATTCGATGCTAATGTTAAGTCAGGTGACTTTTACGGACCTTCTAAATTTTTTGAATTACGTGGCGAGCCGATTAAAGTTGAATCTAATAAGTTATCCCATGATAAAACCATCGCTCTAAAAGTTTGGCAACAATCAGAGCAATTAACTGGCGTTACCTTTTAGTTGGCGTGACTTTTAGTTAAGGCAGTTAAGAGCTTAAAACAAAACCATGAACGAAATTCAACATATAAACAGTATTTCAGAAGCTTATCGATTTTTATCAATCGGTAAGCCTGCTCACCCATTAGTTGCTGTTATTGATAACGAATGTTTTTCTAGTCACTCTATGTCAATAAATATAACTTTAGGTGTTTACGTAATATCTATGAAAGATAGCGTATCTGGCACTATGAGATATGGCCGCAGCTCATATGACTTTGAAGAAGGTAATATGCTGTTTCTAGCACCAGGACAAGTAGTTTCACCTTCTGACTCAATAATTGAACAACAAAGCACAGGTTGGACTTTATTACTGCATCCAGACCTGATCCGACGCACTTCATTGGGGAGTAAAATCAGCCGTTATAGCTTTTTTTCGTATTCAGTAAATGAAGCTCTACATATTTCAGAGCAAGAAAAACAGACATTAGCTGAGCTAGTAAAACATATTTCACGGGAACTGGAAAAAGGGATAGATAAGCATTCTGAAACCTTAATTTCTGGCACAATTGAGTTGCTCTTGAATTATTGCGAACGCTTTTACGATAGACAATTTTATACTCGTTCAAATATGAACAAAGACATCATAAGTAAATTTGAACAACTCCTTATCGACTATTACCATCGACAAGAAAACTTAGAACACGGCCTTCCTAACGTGGCTTATTGTGGTAAAGAATTAGGTATATCGCCCAATTACTTAAGCGACTTATTAAAAAAAGAAACGGGCAAGACTGCTAAAGAGCACATACAAATTTATATTATTGATTTAGCTAAAACTAAATTGCTCGGAACCAATCAATCCATAAGCCAAATTGCATTTAACTTAGGCTTTGATTACCCAGCGCACTTTACAAAGTTATTTAAAAACGTCACTGCGCAAACCCCTTCTCAATTTAGGGCTCATCATTAAGCGTCTATCAGACTTAGTCGAGGGCAAGCTTGCCCTCGATTAGCATTATGAAACATGGCTAAGTATGAAAATACAGTAGGTTATGAAAACACGACTGACAAAGCTTGACTGACCCTAGGTCCCCACATCATCATTCCAGCTGCGACTAGACCAATTGCAGTGATCAATGCTGCAGCTCCTGTTGTACCTATCACAATCCAGTTGATTTTTTCATTCTTGCGTCGTTTAGCCCAAAATATCAATTCAACGAATAACATTGGCAACAAATAACAAGCGAATGATAAAAACAAATCCATAGGACCATCTAATGTAGGCTTATTACCATTCGGTCCTTGGTTAACCAAATACCATCCCATTAAATAAAGTCTTAGCGACCAAACCCCATTAACTAGAACAAAGCTATGTACTGCCCAACGTTGATGCTCTATGACTTTCTTGTTCAAAATAGCGCGCCAAGCAAAGAATATAGCAACAAGAATAAGTATCCCATTTAGTGTCACTCCCATAGAAGCGATATTGCTAAACCTAATCCCAGCTCCCCAAGTTAAATAAAGGCCAGTTATTGCGCCTGACAGTCCTAACACGAAAAACATCCTACCGTTCCATCGGTGAAAACTTGGATATCTATTTCTAACATTAGGAAGCAATTGAAATAAGCCTGATAACGCCATCAATGCAGCTGGTAGAATGTGACTAAAAAACATAACTGAGTTAAAACTTGCGCTAAGATCGAAGCCTCTTGCTGGGGAAATATCGTCAACATCTGCAGCCACTCCTGTTGCCAAAGGAATCGCATACAAAGCCATAATATAGACAGCGAAAAACCACTGCCCCAACAAAGCAATAAAGCCCCAAGTTTTAACTGTATTATTTAGTATTGTTGTAGATGATATTGCCATCCATTTATTGTCAGTTTGTGAAATTGAACTCATGGTCACTCCTGTATTTGAACTCGTGCAACCATATTCTTAAGTTCAGACACTAAATTCGCGCCGAATTTGAAAATCGGCATACAAATTTAAAAAATTTTTCCTTACAAATAGCGCATTGCGCTTTCATACTTCAGCAAGCTAAGATAACTCTAGCGCAATTGAGTAAGAACAAATTATGGAATTATCATCACTGTATCTAATGGTCTTAGCCGCTAGTCTGACAGGCTTAGTTGCTCAATTATTAGTGAAGGAAAAACAAGCCCGTCATTTATTATTTGCTGTATTTTGTGGCTCAATAGCTTTTAGCATTACCAAAAAAATGAGTGGCGATGCTTTAGGTGCCTATCAATACCTTATTGGCATGGGAGCTTGTGCAACCTGTAATTGCTTTTGGTTATTTGCTCGCAGCTTATTTAGAAAAACCAATCCTATTGCCATGCAACACATTATTGTTGCAGCTGTTATTGCTGGCTTAATTATGTTCAATCAAGGCTACCAATTTGTCATTCACCACTGGCAAGTGCCTGAGCAAAATTTGGTGTTAGTCAAAGCGTTAATCAGCGAGCTAACCATTTTGTTATCTTCTTGTATTTTAGTACTAACCTTCTGGGAAGCTTGTCGAGGTTTTAAACAAGCAAACAAGACTGAACAGCAACAAAGGCTTGTCTTTCTTTCCATGTTCGCTGTTGCGGTTTTAACATCAAAAATAGTCAATGGACATTTTGTTGAAGTACCACAAATCCAAGAGTGGATAACGAACTTCATTATTTTATTCGTTATTGCTACTAGCCAAATTCTATTACTTTGGCAAAAGAACCAACAACAAGCTTGCGCTAACTTCAAAGTTGAAGAGGTGACAGACTCATCACAGCACGAGTCAAACCTAGAATATGCAGACTCAAAGCTTGCTCAACAAATAGAACAACTATTAATTAAGCAAGAACACTTTTTACAGACAAATTTAAAAGTCGGTGATTTAGCGAAGCAACTCAATGTTCCTGAATACAAAGTCAGTAAAGTAATAAGGCATTACACAGATGCCCCAAACTTCAATCACTACGTCAATCAACTTCGCATCGAACATGCGAAAAAATTACTTACAGATCCTGACAAGCAACAATGGCCTGTTTTGGTCGTTGGATTAGAGAGTGGTTTTGCTTCCGTTGGACCTTTTAGCAGAGCGTTCAAAAACTTTACCGGTTCAACACCAAATCAATACCGAACACAAAACACCTGCTAAAGCGTAAAAGGGTAAAAGGGTAAAACTATTTAGATTAATAATTTTCTTAACTTACTCTTTTGAAAGTGTTTATATAGCTAGCCAAATAATAATTATAAGAAAAACTATGTCGCAACCTGTTCTTGCTACTTATCACGCCAAACTTGGCAACCGATTTACTAGCTTTATTGGTAGAATGCTACTCAAGCTCATCGGCTGGAGAATTGAAGGCCCATTTCCTCAGGATAAAAAAATGGTGATATGCCTAGCACCTCACACTTCAAACTGGGATTTCTTTGTTGCCATTTTTGCAGCTTTGGCAATGCGCTTAAAAGCAAGTTGGATGGCGAAACACCAAATCTTTGTTTGGCCAATAAAATCAATATTGTTAAAGCTAGGTGGTATACCTGTTAACCGTAAAGCGCCTGGAGGTTTGGTTCAACAGGTAGTAGATGAGTTTGAGCGCACTGATGCTATGGTATTTGCCTTAGCACCAGAAGGTACTCGTACCCGAGTTGAAAACTGGAAAAATGGCTTCTTACGAATTGCCAAACAAGCTGATGTTCCTGTTTACATGGGTTATTTCGACTTCGACAGAAAAGTTTTTGGCTTTTCACAGCAGCGCATTGTCGTTGACGATATTGATCAAACGATGGAAGAAATCAGAAACTTCTACAAAACAATTCCAGCAAAACACCCTGAAAACACTAATTAGTCTCGATGACTAATACCAGTTTAATGGGTCAACATGATAATAAAGTTTAAATTGTTGGTATAACTTTGGATGCTGAATATAAAGTTGCTGTGATTGTTCAAAGAAGACTTCACTAGCTACAGCAAAAAACTCAGCAGGATTTGTTGCCCCATAATAATCAAATAAAGACGGCTCCCCTTCTCTAGCTTGTTGCTGTAACACAGCAAATTGCTCTGACAAGATTTTTGACCAAGAATCATAATCTTGGTCTTTATCCAAAATAGGAGCGCCGTTGGCAACACCCGTCTCTTGGTCCAACTGATGAGCAAACTCATGAATAACCACATTGTGGCCATCATCAGGTATCAAGGCTCCCTCAAGTGTGTCTTGCCATGACAATACCACCTTGCCAAATTCCCAAGACTCACCAATCAATCGAGTTCTTTCTGTATGGTGTACACCACCAGAATGAACACTTTGCTGCTCTTTAATAAAGCCTGACGGATACACCAAAATAGACTCTAGCTTTGGATACATATCGGTTTTTCTATTGAGCAATAACAAACACGCTTGCGCAGCTATAGTTACTCGCATCTCATCTGTGATCTGCAGCCCGTTACAACCAATAAATCGCTTTTCTTCTAAAAACACTTGGATAAGTTCTTTCAGTTGCAGCTGTAAGTCTGCGGGCATTTTTTGAAAATATGGCATACGTGTTTGAATGATCTTACGCCAGTGCTTTTTAAACGGTCTTTGTTTGATTTTGTTTCGTTGAAACTCACGCCAATAAGGTTTACCAACAATAAAACCGATAACTAAGACACCCAACAGAAATGAGAAAAAATAGGACAAAGTAAACTTCCAAAACAAATGCGATTAATTCTGAAATAAGCCCGCATCTAATAAATATCAAGCATTTAACTGGTTATTTAATATTCCAGTTTGATTACACCTTAGGACTTGAAAATTAGTGCCGCTATTTTATTGCTATTGCCTATGGTTCAGACCATTTTTACGTTAGAATGCGCGACTATTTTTTGAGACTGCTCTCAATTTTACTTTATTAACTCGGAAATATATCTAGTGATCACAACTGCGAATATCACCATGCAATTTGGCGCTAAGCCTTTATTTGAAGACATTTCAGTCAAATTTGGTAATGGCAATCGTTATGGCTTAATTGGCGCGAATGGCTGTGGTAAGTCTACATTTATGAAGATCTTAGGTGGTGAATTATCGCCAAGCTCAGGTAACGTTAGCTTAGATCCTAATGAGCGTTTAGGTAAGCTACGTCAGGACCAGTTTGCTTTTGAAGAGTATTCAGTTATTGATACTGTGATCATGGGTCACACTGAATTATGGGAAGTAAAGAAAGAGCGTGACCGCATTTATAGCTTACCTGAAATGTCAGAAGAAGATGGCATGAAAGTGGCAGACTTAGAAACTCAATTTGCAGAAATGGGTGGCTATGAAGCAGATTCAAGCGCAGGTGAATTGCTACTAGGTGTAGGTATTCCTACTGAACAACATTACGGTTTAATGAGTGAAGTAGCTCCTGGTTGGAAACTGCGAGTCTTGTTAGCACAAGCGCTATTTTCTAATCCAGATATCCTATTACTAGATGAACCAACCAACAACTTGGATATAGATACGATTCGTTGGTTAGAAGATACGTTGAATGAGCGTGATTCTACTATGATCATCATTTCGCACGATCGTCACTTCTTAAACTCAGTTTGTACTCATATGGCTGACTTAGACTATGGTGAATTGCGTGTTTATCCAGGTAACTATGACGAATACATGTTAGCTGCAACTCAAGCCCGTGCCCGCATGATGGCTGACAATGCTAAGAAAAAAGCACAAATTGACGAATTAAAACAATTCGTAGCTCGTTTCTCTGCAAATGCTTCGAAAGCTCGCCAAGCAACTTCTCGTCAAAAACAAATTGATAAGATCCAACTTGATGAAGTAAAAGCGTCTAGCCGAGTAAATCCATTTATTCGTTTTGAGCAAGAGAAAAAGCTATTCAGAAATGCCTTAGAAGTAACAGGTTTAAGTAAAGGCTTTGAAGAAGGCCCACTATTTACAGACTTTGATATCATGGTCGAAGTTGGTGAGCGAATCGCGATTATCGGTGAAAATGGTGCAGGTAAAACGACGCTAATGCGCTGCTTACAAGGCGATTTAGCCGCTGACTCAGGTGAAGTTAAGTGGTCAGAAAATCACAAGATTGGCTACTACGCTCAAGACCATGCGGCAGATTTTGAACAAGAAATGAATTTGTTTGACTGGATGAGTCAATGGCGTCGTGAAGGTGATGATGAGCAAAGCATTCGTAGCTTCCTTGGTCGTATGTTGTTCTCTTCTGATGATATTAAAAAACAAGTTGGCGTATTATCAGGTGGTGAACAAGGCCGTATGTTGTTCGGCAAGATCATGATGGCAACACCAAACATAATTTTGATGGACGAGCCAACTAACCACATGGATATGGAGTCGATTGAATCACTGAACATGGCGTTAGAAAAGTACGAAGGTACATTAATCTTTATCTCTCACGACCGTGAATTTGTTTCTTCATTAGCTAACCGTATTTTGGAAATTAAAGACGGTAAAGTTATCGACTTTAAAGGCTCATACAACGAGTACTTAGCTAGCCAAGGTATCGACGGCTAATTTTCCTTTATTTAAAACAGAGTGAGCTTAGTATTCACTCTGTTTTATTTTCCTTCTAAACCTGAGTGGGAAAACATCTAAAAATGTCCACTTTTTCATCTAAAATCTACCGACTTATCTAAAAAGCTCATTGCTCTAATGAAGTAATCCCTTTAAAATTATACGGTTAATAAAATTTAACCAGCAATTTTCAGATTTGATAACCGCGCCAACTTGGTTCACCGAGTTGTAAATTTATGAAGTAACACCCAGCTGTAAGACCAGCGTCGCAGACTGATCACCTCATGTAGTTCGAGTATCACTGATCACTTCTTTTTTATGGAGCATATGTAAAACAATGATGTTTAATAGTTTAAGCAAACAGGTCCTAGTTACGTTTTCTGCTATCGGCAGCTTAGCCACATTACTCTTTATTTGGTTTTTATCTTCTAGTATCAACAGCAACATGATTGCGGATACGCAAAGCAAAGCCACTGAATTATTAAGTCGTACCGCACAAATGTTTTTGGTATCGACGATAAAGTTTGAAGAGCAATTCAGCACCGAAACTGATCCAGCTAGAAAAGCAGAAATACACCAAGACTGGATCCGTACAATTCGAGCTGTGGACACAGCCGTTATTAACGATTTTGGAGATAATCAGAGCCGCGTTCGCTTGTTTACAGACAGCCGTTACGTTAAGCCACCTTCAATGGGCGGTAGTGCTACTGCAGCTGAGGGACAATATGAATTGAATGCATTAAAAGCATTTAATCGCGGAGAATCAGCGCATACTTCAACAACAGAAGATTTTTATCGATTAGCAGTGCCTTTGTATTCAAATATGCATCCTGGTTGTGCGAATTGTCATGGCTTAGACCCAAGCGATCGAATTTTACTAGGTGGTGTTTCGGTGAACGTACCGTTAACAGAAGCCAATGCAACAGTTAATGAACGTGTTCTTATTAGTACTTCTGTAATGCTAGCTATCATGCTTGCTTTCTTGGCGACTATCTATTTCTTTGTGATCAACAAGGTTATCCGTCCTATCAAGTCACTGAACAATCAGACAACAGAAATCACTCGAGCTATAGAGTCTGGTAATCTAGATAAAGATTTACACGTCAATGCTGAACACGAAATTCAAGATATGGCGAACAGCTTCACTGAGCTCCTTAAAGTAATCAGAGCCTTATTCTCCAATATGAATAACAACTCGAAGCGAGTGTTAAAAGCTGCGGAAAACACATCCAGCATGGCCAAAGAACACCAAGATGTGGCCGTGAAGCAGCAGAGTAATATCAACAACATAGTAGTTGCTCTAGAAGAGTTGTTACAGGTAGGTTCTTTAGTATCTGAACGCGCAGGTAAAACAGCTGAAACCAGTAGCCAAGTAAATACCTATGTAAAAGAAGGCCGCGATACGATGGAAAATGCCCTTTCTGCGATTAATAACTTGTCGCAGGAAGTAAATAAAGCAAGCGAGGTTATTCAAACTCTAGACCAACGAAGTGACAGCATAGGCTCTATCATTAGCACGATTGATGGTATTGCAGAGCAAACTAACTTGTTAGCATTAAACGCAGCTATCGAAGCGGCTCGTGCAGGTGAACAAGGTAGAGGTTTTGCAGTAGTAGCAGATGAAGTTAGAACTTTAGCCCAACGTACACAAGAAGCAACGAGTGAGATCAACGAGTTAATCAAGAACTTACAATCTGATGCTCGTACTGCCAGTAATGTGATGCAAACAGGTACTAAAACTGCTGATGATACTGTGACTTATGCTCAAAAGGCACAAGATAAACTTGATGAGATCACAAACCAAGTGGCGACTATTAATGATATGAACCGAGATATTGCATCAGCTTCAGATCAGCAAATGAGTACAGTTGCAAATATCAATCATCTGTTACAGGACGTGTCACAAGAAACAGACAATAGTGTAGAGGCGGCTATATCTATGGCAAGCGAAAGTAAGCAGCTTGAGCAGCTGTCACAACACATGACAGACATGAAGCGTATTAACTAGTAGTTTCTGCGTAACATCTAAAGGAAAAAAGCCGATACATAAGTATCGGTTTTTTTGTTTTTTGTTTTTTGTTTTTTGTTTTTTGTTTTTTGTTTTTTGTTTTTTGTTTTTTGTTTTTTGTTTTTTGTTTTTTGTTTTTTGTTTTTTAAGTTTCGCCGATGGCGAGCCTCATTTTTGCAACAGCTCAAAAACGAGGCGCAAAAAAGCCGTCCCCTAACAATATCTTTATCTCATTATTTAATTTGTTTTGTCGAAAAAGACAGGATGATTTTTCATCCATGAACAGCATCCTTTTCTCGGCGTCCATGCCTCAATCTTTTTGAAAACAAAATTAAATGATGAGCGATATTGGATGGGGATAATGACTCGGAATACTCAGAATAAACTCTGCAAGGTCAGAGTTAGTTTCCCGTTCAAAATATCTGAATCCAATCTGATTTTTATCGTATAAAACGGGTATGGATGCCCAAATAGAAAGAGCAAGATAACAGAGACACCCACCTCAGCTTTTCAGTTCATTGGTATAAGAAAAGTAAATTAAACAACAAGCGATACTGGATGGAGATAACGACTCAAAACACTAAGAATAAACTCTGCAGGTTCAGGTTTATTTTCCCGCTCAAAACATCTGAATCCAATCTGATTTTTCTCGAATAAAACGGGCATGGATGCCCAATTAGAAAAGAGTACATGGACGTACTTCCTTTTCGTATTCGACGACAAAAATCAGATTTTATTCAGGTTAAATGTTTTGTGCTACGGGCGGCATTTTCGCTTACCTTTTTTGCTGTTGAAAAAGGTGAGAACCCTTTAGGGTTTATTTAGAAGTAACAAAAAGCTCTTAAAGCTAATGCAAAAATGAGGCTCGCCCTTAGGCGAAATAATAGATCCCAGCCTACACTTGGATGACATTTAGATTCAGGCTTTCGCCAGAAGGACAATTTTGTATCTTACCCCGCATTAAAACACAAAAGCCGACATATAAAACATCGGCTTTTACTTTAAAAAATCAAAAACTAAAAATAATGCCTATAACCTATCTGGAACTGGCGCTCTATTAGTTCTTCTTGTTGGCCAACATAAGTACGAGCCCATCTCTCAGAGTCAACCCAGTTATATTCTGTTAGCAGGTAGTTGCGGCGATCGAATTGGTAGCGGTATGAAAGAGTAAATGAATCACCCGTCTCCTCATTATTGTCTCCCCAAGTCTCGTCAAAGTCATCAACATTAAAATGTTCAACGCGTAAAGCTATATGGTGCTGGTCCCAAAAATGACGTAACATCACAAACGCATTGTCGAACTTGTTATCTACAACTCTTATTCTTGTTGGTGACAACATAAGAGTATTACCAGTCATATACTGAGCCATTAGCTCCCACTCTTTATCAAACTTCCACTTTATGCCTAAATGAGTGAATTCAGTTGTCCATGTATATTGACCATCAACGACCACGCCTTTTTCCGCATGATTGTCATAATAGCCAATGTTAACTTTAGCTATATTTTTATATTTCCAGTTCGCTGCAACATGAACTCCCCAGCGGTCATCAAGTTCCAAGAAAGGATCTGACTCTCCAGCTTGATCTGCCAAAATATCTTGTCTTGCAGGAAAATAAGGTAACTTAAGACGTTCTTGTAATAACGTTTGGCGACTGCCAATTGTCCAGCCGTGCCAAGTGATCATGGCTCCAGCAGGGTCGTTATCTTGAATCAATGAAATATCAGCAGAAAAGCTGTGATTAGAACCAGAGAATCGACCTATCTTCTCGATTGAGAAATTAACCCCTGTATTTCTAAATTCTTCACCAACCCAGTTATTTAAACTGCTACTTGTTAAGGTATAAGGAGTAGACCAAGCTGTAGCTACATTTTCTAAACTAATAGCAGGATAAAAAATGCCTATTTTAGACTTAAAACGCCAACCTTCTGCGCTTGGTAAACCTTTGTAATGGAAGTAGGCTTCAGTAAGGCCAATAGCTTCATTACCTTCATCTGCGAAGATATTGCCTACTATTGTAGCTGACCAGTTATTTTGCCAATCTAAATGAAGTTGTCCTGCTAATTGACCAACAGCAAATCCTGAGCCATCGTCGTAACGAAACTTACCATAGTCGCCTTTTAAATAACTGTCGGCTCCATCGCTATCTACATGATAAGCTCTTAAGTCAACGAGTCCTTTAACCGACGTCTCTACTGCAAAGGTTGACGCAGCAAAAACTATCGCAGGTATGGTTACACTTTTAATCAAAACGTTTTTATTCATCTAATTATTATTTGTTTTGCCTACATTATATTCAGTATTCTCGATCCACTCATCAAAAGCATCAGCAGGTAATGGGCGACTAATAAAGTAACCTTGAGCCAACTGACAGCCTTGGGACTTCAACCATAATAACGAAGCTTCATCTTCTATACCTTCTGCGACAACGGAAAGCTTCATGTTGTGCGCGAGTTCTATGGTTGATTTAACTATGATCTTATCACTTTCATCTTCAGTCAGGTGCTGAACAAATGAGCGATCGATTTTTAATTCTTGTACAGGTAACTGTTTCAACTGAGCTAGAGAAGAATAACCAGTACCATAGTCATCAATGGATAGCTTAAAGCCGCTATCACGTAAGTAATTTAACATCATTGTTGCTTTTTTCGGGTCTGCAACAACCGCATCTTCAGTAACTTCTAAAGTAATGGCTGAATCACATAATTTGTGTTGCTCTTTTAAGCCGATAACATAATCTGGGTAAGATTTGTTCATGATGTTCTCAGCCGAGATATTAATTGCAATGTTAATATCAATACCCTTTTCTTGCCATTTTACATATTGCGCCATAGCCGCATTAGTCACCCAACGAGTCAACTTATCCATTTGTCCTGTTTTTTCAGCAATAGAAATAAAAGCATCAGGTGGTATTAAGCCTCTTTCTGGATGTTGCCAACGAACTAAAGCTTCTACATGGCTCACTGTCATTGTATCTAAAGATAACTTAGGCTGATAAAACAAAATTAACTGATTCTCTTCTATCGCTTGTTTCAGACTATTAGTTAAGAACAAACGCTCCACTGCGTCTTGGTCAAAAACAGGATCATACACTTGATAAGCTTTTTTCGCTTTAATGCCGTGTTGGATAGCAACATTAGATTTCTGCAACAACTCAGATGCTGAGCCATGATTATGTTGAGAAGAACAAACAACACCAAATGCAAATTGTAAATGCAGACTTATATTTTCAAATTCACATCTGATATTTAATGCCTTGATTAATGACTCCATCAAAGGCTCTAACTCTTGTTCTTTTGCTAACAATACAAAGTCTTCGCCACCTAGATGGAAACATTCAAAATCCAGTTGACTATGAATAAAGCGGTTAGCTACCTCAGTCACAACCTCGTCACCTACCTGATAACCGAGTGTGTCTGTGATTTCATCAGCTCTTAGGTAACAAGCCTGAATAACTAGGAATTTTTCACCTGCTTTGGTTCTCAATTCCAATTCATTTATTAATGCATTGCGATTTGCTAAATGGGTCAGCGGATCGTGGAAAGCTTGAAAGCTGATAGTTTCTTCACGAGAAACGATCGCTTTCGTCATGTTATTAAACTCATCAGATAATTGCAGCAGCTCTTTACTGCCTGTCACATCTACGTTTTTATCGTAGTTACCTTGAGTTATAGATTTAACTTGAGTGACAAGCTGTTTAACTGGTCGAGTAATACTTCTAGCAATCGCCAGCGCTCCCAAAATAGACAGACCAACCGTTAACACTATGATTAAGAATAATCTCGGCCAAGCTATACCTACACTTTCTAGAATGTCTGCTTTTGACTTAAATAAAATAGCAGAAGCCACTTGCTCATCTAATCGACCTAGGGACACTGTTTCGTTGACGTAAGCATCTTGCAGATTTGCAATGATAGTTTCGTAATGAGCACCATTGGCTGGATATTTAGCTTCATCGGAGCTAGCAACAACGTCATAGCCTTCTGTAGTTTTAAGTACAAAACCAACATTAACATCTGTTAAGTTCGCCATTTCTTGCGCTAGAGTAATATCAATTAGATAACCAAAACCAACCCAGCCTATGGTTTTTCCACCACTTTTTAATTGTGCGAAGCTAAGCTGATAAAGTTTGTTGTCTAACATGACCAGTTGCGCGCTGTCATTTTCTAATAAGCTATTGCGTTGACCAAACTTAGTACCTTGGCCTTTACCAACACGTACTTTAGTTTTGCCATCTTGAGTTTTATAAGTTACCAGCTGAGCAAATACTGTCCCATCTTCATCGATGGCCATTGCAAGATCACTATTGATACGTTTTCTGTGGTTATTTAATGCTACAAGAAAACTCTTGTTGTCTTCTTTCAGTACCGACTTCAAGCCATAATCTTTTGCTGCTGTTTCAGCAAACGCAGATAAATAATAACGACGATTATTGTATTGCGTATCAAATACTGCTTTTGCGTTTTCCAAATGACCACTCAATTGGATATTTTCTAATTGTCGATTAGCTCGATACGTCGAAAAAAAGCTAACTAGTTGCACAACTAGTAACAAAAACAGAAATAAGATTAAGATTTTGCTTTGTAAGCTACGTACTGTTATTAACTTCATCCGTATTTAGTACTCTTCTAAAAAGTCAAAGTCATCTTCACCTAACTGCTCTGGCAGAGGTAGCAATGCTTTTGGTAACTTTATGTCCAGAACTGATTGTTCAGATGCTATTGAATAATTCTGTTCCACTCGATTTGTTGCCACATCTAATTGTGGATGCCAAACCGTCACCGTGTACTCTCCAGTGGCGTCAACTTGCAGCGCTAAACTTCCTTCATCGTTAGTTTTACCATAATAAGGTGTATCAACGACTAAGGTATAGCCACTCATCCAATCGTGAATATTACAACCCATCGCAATTTCTTCCGCAGAGTTAATTGCTTGCGTTGACTTGGTTGAATTTGCTTTTAATTTGAATTCGAATCTATTTTCACCAGAAACGGAATAGATGTGGTGAGTAATATCATCTTTATTATGAAACTTAATCATTTGACCTTTCTGCATCACAGTGACGTAAGGCGCAAATTTTTTACCTTCTTGATCTATGGTCAATTGATTTGTATTGGTTGGTAAACCAGCCGTGCCCGCCTTTGGTGTTGCATAAACCACAACATCTTTCACTGGCTCATTGTTAACATCAACCAAGTTGATAACAAGCTCAGCGGCATTCGCTTGATTAAGCGCAAATGGCAAACATAAAGAAAAAGCTACGTACTTCAAAAGAACCTCTTAATTTTTAAGTTAACTATCACAATATAAAATGCTGTCGACAACTACTTTACTTAAACAGTATTGGGCTAAAAATAGCCTTATTGCAATTAAGTAGAGCGACATTTAGTTAAAAAAATTTCGCGATTTTGCATTTTTGTTATAAATCATTTTTAAAGTCACTTCTTATTGCGCACTAGCTTTTCTTTAATCTGACTAAAGGCCGATAATAGGCATGTGAACTAAAGAAATCTATTTATATTTTACACATTGGTGATTAATTGGCGTGAAATGATACAAGTTGCCAAAATCCCAACCACTTTTTATTAACGAACTGGTTTATTTTGGTACATTTTTTTATCAGCGGCACCAATCAAGCTCTCTAGCGATTTACTGTCATCACTGGCAATAGCTGCAGATACATAACCAGAGCTATAACAAAGCTGTGGTGACAGGTCATCTTGCTCTACGGACGTTTCTAGCCACTTCAGCTTAGTATTAACTTCCTCGGCAGTTTCATCGATTACCATGATGACAAACTCGTCACCGCCAAACCTTGCAATAATGCCAGTTGAACCAAAAGCCTTGGTTAAATGCGCAGCAAAGCGCTGAATAACTTGATCGCCTATATTGTGGCCATGGTTATCGTTAATCGGTTTGAGATTATCAATATCGAAATAACAAATATGTACTGTTGGAGTGTTTTGACTGGTTTGAGCTAACGCGTCCACTGCCGTTTCGAAAAAGCCTTTGCGGTTTAAAACTTTGGTTAAATCGTCACTAAACGCAATGTTCTTTAATTGCAGGTTTTTATCACAGAGCTCTAACTCTCGCTCTGCCATATCTCTAAAGTGGCCAATTAATTTGTAATAACGCTCGTCATACTCTGACTTAGCTAAGTCCATAACACAAATAGTGCCGAATACTGAGCCATCAGGCCAATGCAGTGGATAACCTAAATAAGTATTAAAACCATCGTCGGTTACTTCTGGGTTATCTAACCACTCTTCTTTTTCTGTCGCTCTTCCCTCATATACGGGATGATTCAACTCGACAACTTTACGACAGAAGATATTAACGTTCGCACTTATGCTTGAACCTGCAGAATATGGATTCTCTGGTTTATCATTGGCAATGATTACTTTAAATTCCGTTGAGTCCGCTTGCACGATAAATCCAGCTGGTGTGTCGCACAATTCGGCCATTAAATTGACTAAACGTTGCCAAGCAGATATGAGCAAAGACTCTTGATCTTGCTCTGATATCCATTCTTGTGTAATTAACATTTACTACCCCAGATTCTCTTTAAAGGCATAAGAACATAATCAACTGTACAAAATCTTCTGGTATTCAAGTAATCCTAAAAATTCTAACCTATATTAAATTACAACTTGACTACCCCGAGCCATTATTCCTAGAGCCTTGTTTTAGAATAAAATTTAAACACTTTAATTTTAGTAATGTTTTCAAAATTATGCAGTTTAATTGCCTGATTTTATCGCAAAGAATTGGCTAAGTATTGATTTACCTTACTGTTTGTTAAATTTCTTGGAGCTAAGGCTTCAATTGTTGATAAAGCGGATGTGGAATTTGTGATAGCTGTTCGCTCTGTGACAGGCAAGTTGCCAAACGTATCTGAATCAATGATCACATTTAAATCTTGAATGGTATTTGCGATATCTTGGCTAAATTGCTCTTTTGTAATTGCCGTTTCCGGATCAGTTAATATGCTAGCTGCACGGTTTAAAATGTTAGTGATGGAGCTGACATCTTGACGTTCGTGCTCTGGAACCTCTTGGTTTCGCTTCTCAAGTTCTTTACTTACTCGTTCTAATTCTTCAGATAAGGATTGAGTAGTAGGCAATGCAGTTTGAACTGTTGTTGTCGTTACCCCGTTGTTTAAACTTTTATACTGGGTGTCCGATAGTAAGCCGTATTCATAAGCTCTTTCCGTTAACGCTGCAACATTGCCGCTGTTTAACCCCTTACCTGCAAAAAACTCATCGGATAAAGCTCTTAGTTTTTGTGCTCGACTCGATACCACAATGTCAGAGCCTTCCAGTTTCACCGATTGCTTCTGGGCGTCAGCGTCAGTAGTGGTAGTAGTTTGGGATACAAGAGAAGTTTGTGTGCTTTGCGATGACAAACTTGTGCTATTTAAATAACTGTTATTAATGATGCTCATAAGTTCTTTCTTCATTGGCCTTTAAAGAGTGAACTGCAAGCTATGCAATTGGTATACCTAAGTTTCTGTTTAAAGTTTTGACACTTGAATTAGACAAAAGCACTGTTTGAACAGAAGTTCGAGCCTGATACAATATCGCCCTTCCCTAAAACTATAAATAAAGTTGTTATGAGCGAAACCTTACCTCCTTGCCCTAGTTGTCAATCTGAATATGTATACCAAGATCAGTCTTTATTAATTTGCCCTGAGTGTTCATTCGAGTGGGATCCGGCCGAAGCAGCAGCTGAAGCTGAAATAAAAGTAAAAGATTCAAATGGTGCACTACTTAGCGAAGGCGACAAAGTCACAGTCATTAAAGACCTAAAGATTAAAGGTAGTTCACAAGTCATTAAGATAGGCACCAAAGCTTTGGTTAGACGGATCAGAGATACCAAAGATCATGAGCTAGATTGCAAAGTGGATGGCGCAGGGGAAATGATGGTAACTGCGAAATATGTGAAAAAAGCGTAATGATTTTTAAAGATTGTTTATCTTTGCAATTGAAGGATAAACAATCTTCCTAAAACAAACTTAACAGTCGTCCGTTTCTAAACCAACCGTAGGCTTTTCGCCATCTCTGTTATTAATAAAATAAACGCCACACTCGTCATTGAAGCTGTAGCCTCTAGGGTAAACTTTACCAATCACAACTGGAGAAGTTGTAGATACACCACTTGGAAGAGAAGTTTGATTCCCTTTGCCACACCAATCTAATTGGCAAATATCTGAGCTATTTACTGAATAAGATACGTCATCTAAACCTGGTATATAACGCATACTATTTTGCCAATGTCCCGTTGGATAACCACTGTTCAAAGCGACATTCGTACCATCGACATCTATCGAGCTATCACCTTCCAACTCTTGTTCAATAATTGCTTTTACATGTAACAAGTCAGTGCCGCTGGTTAGCGCTGCTTCCATACCTTGTAATGAGCCTACTCTGGCATCGGAAGATAAATCGACGAACTTAGGCGCAGCTGTGACAGATAAAATACCTAATATAACGATAACAATTATCAGCTCTATTAACGTAAAACCTTGTTCTGTTTTCACAAATTCGCCCTTATTTAAATAATTGACGTCAGTTTAACGACTAAAAGCCATACTGACACTATGAATTAGCTAGTTTTTAGCATTCCCTATGCCATAAATGATAAAAAATTGACTAAGCGCAAATATATACATTCAAGTGATTGAAATTAATTACAACTTATTACAGCAATACTGTTAGTTAAACGCTTGCGTATTAAATGGCTTCTTCTTTATCTTTCTTTAACTCATCTTGTTCCGGCTTTTCTTGTTCGTCTACCACTAACAACTGTTCTTGAGCTATATTCTCTTCAATTCTCGGGTCCATCGAAGCAGCTAAAGGAGAAGCTGTGATATCCGATGGACTAACAACATAATCTGTCACTTCTGGCGATTCGTGTTTTTGTTTCGAGTTAATGAAAGTTAAAAGCAAAAACATCAATACGGTTAACAAAGTGATAGATCCGTAAAATGCTTGATAACCAAATTTAGCCATTACTTGCGCAATAACTGCTGAACCAATACCAGCTCCTAAACCAAAAGCTACTAGTAAAGCAGAAGACACACCAACTCTAGCTTCATCGTCAACTCGGGAGTTGGCTAATGCAGAAGAAAGCGGATAAATGGTAAATGCAAAAATGCCGAACATAAAGGTCAAGATAAAAGTATACTCAGTGCTAATTGGCAAAATAAACATAGCCAATGACACCAAACCAATTCCCACTGCATTGGTGCGCAGTAAAATGCTGCGTCTTATTCTGTCAGATAAAATTCCCATAGGCCATTGCGCCAATAAACCAGCTAATACGGTAATAGACATAAACAAAGCAACTTCTTCGGCATTAAACCCTGCTTGATTAGCAAAAACTGGAGCTAAACCGTAAAAACTACCATTAATAATCCCTGCAAAATGAACAGCAGTTAACGATTGAGGAGCGCGCTTTAGATAAGAAAAGAAGCTCACTTTTATTGGTTTAAGTGGTTTAGGGTGGATTCGTTTGGTAATAGAGATAGGTACTATGCCAATACTCAAAGCCATACAAACTAAAAATAATGGAGCATGCCCGAGCTCAGGAAAATGTGATAATGCCAACTGACCCGACATCATACCCAGATAGGAAGTCAGCATATAAAACGAAAATACTCTCCCTCTTTGTTCTGGCACGGTTTGTTCGTTCAGCCAGCTCTCTAAGACCATGTAGTTACACATCATGCCGATACCAACAATAAGCCTCAATACTAGCCAAACTTGGATGTCTGTTGTGATACCATGAGTCGCAACAGAAGCGGTAACAATCGCAGCAGTTGCGGCGAAAGTTCGGATATGACCAACCCTGCTAATCAAGTAGTAACCTATCTTAGAGCCTAACAACAAACCTAAGTAATAACATGAGGTTAAAGCACCAATCCAAAACGTGGATATATCGTGTTGCACCAAATAAAGTGCTAAATAAGTGGTTAATAAACCTGTGCCACCGATAAGAAATAAGTTTGTTAGGTATAAAGATAGAAATGAACGCATTAACTCTTGTCTGACAGAGAATTAGAGTAAAAAGTTTAATCTAAATCGGTACGAATACCAATCTCTAAAATCAACTCACTCCCATTAAAAATGATAAATTAAGGGTTACCTCTTCTGCGCTAAAAACTATATCTGATAATTATGACTTACCAGCTATTAAAACTTTATGCATACTTATAAACTTTAAGACCCTTTGCCTTATACAGATTGGACAACATGGTGCGAAATCACATAAGCTTTTTAATGGAACTATTTGATATTGCTGTCAAACAAGCACTACCAAAAACCTGTATGCCTCAACACTTAGCCAATATTGATGCAAGTAACGGACTTTGTGTACTTGGTGCAGGCAAAGCATCAGTGCAAATGGCTGAAGTTGTGAATCAAACCTTTGGTGAAGCATGTTATGGAAAAATAGTTACCCGTCATGATTACACTAGCCAGTCACATATAGGCAAGATTGAAATACTAAAAGCTGGCCATCCTATACCAGATAAACACAGCGCTAATGCAGCTAAAGAAATATTAGCAATGGCAAAAGCAACTCCTGCGAATGTACCTGTCTTATTTTTAATATCTGGTGGAGGTTCCGCTCTTCTGTGTATGCCTATCAAAGGATTGAACTTGGATGAGAAGATTGAAATTAATAAATTCTTAATTGCAAGCGGCGCCAGTATTGATGAAATTAATCTAGTGAGAAAAACAATATCAGCAATTAAAGGCGGTAAGCTAGCACAAGCTATTTCTGGTGAGCATCATACTTTAGCTATTTCAGATGTCGTTGGTGACGATGCCAAAGTAATAGCTTCTGCTCCAACTATTCAACATAGTGTTGATAATGAAGTAGCTTTGTCGGTGATGAGAAAGTATCAGTGGCCAAAAATAGAAACATTAACGAAAATTTTAGCTGCCAATAAGCTTTCGAAAACAAAAACTAACACCCCTAACAGTTTTACATTGATCGCCAATGCTCAGCAGTCTATCGATAAAGCAGCTCTCTTTGCTAAAGAACAAGGTTGGTCGGTTGAAATTTTAAATTATGAACAACAAGGTGAAGCAAGGCATGTAGCTCATGAACACGCTAAAATAGCATGCCAGAGACAAAAACTAGGAAAGCCTTGTCTACTGCTTTCAGGTGGAGAGCTAACAGTTACATTATCTAACAAACAAGGTTCAGGAGGACCAAACCAAGAGTATTTATTGGCTTTAGTCATGGAATTAAATAAAGCACCAAACATATATGCCTTAGCTTGTGATACTGACGGTATTGACGGTAACCGAGATGTAGCGGGGGCTGTTATTTCACCGGAGACCTTATCTAGGGCTGAAGTCAAAGGTCTTAATCCCAAATATCACTTAGCCAACAATCAAAGTTACGAGTTTTTCCATGCACTTAATGATTTGGTCGTGACAGGCCCAACACACACCAATGTAAATGACTTTAGGGCAATACTGATTAATCCACGTTAGCGCTTCGATTTATTTTGTTAAGTGTTAAAAATAATCCTTGTTGATCAACTTATTCGAATCTACCATGACTAAAACAAGATAATTGATAAGCTTGAGTTAACTCTTCTGCTGAAGCGTTAGCTCCGCTAAATTGCAGAACAACATTCTTACCTGCTAGCTCTTTTCTCAATTTCCAAGCTGCCATAATAGTGGAGCTTCCAGCTCCTTCAACAATCTGTTTAGTATGGTGAGCGGCCATCGCAATACCTTGTAATATTTCCTGTTCAGACAACAAAATAAAGTCAGCCAGTTGTTCCTTATAAATATCAAAGGTAGTTTGATATGCAGAACCGGTTGCGAAGCCACCAGCAAAAGTATTGTTAGTTGAGGTTACAATTTTCTGTTGTCGCCATGAATGATAGGCGGCGGAAGATAATTCAGCTTGCACAGCATAAATATCAATGTCTGGGTTAACGGGCTTTAAAGTTGTCACTGCCGCAGCTACTTCACTGCCACCGCCTAAAGGTAAAATAACAGCATCAACTTCTGGCAAGTCAGATAAGATCTCCAAAAACTCAGTGCCAACTCCATTAATAATGTGTGGTTCATTAGCAGGATGAGCATAATAGTAGCCTTTAGATTCACTTAACTCCGCCACAACTAAGGCAGCTTCATCAAAGTTCTTTCCTGCTTGAATAACTTCAGCCCCAGTTTCTTCAATCAGCTTAACTTTCACAGGGTTAGTTCCTTCTGGCACCACTATTATAACTGGCACACCGAGCATGACTGCGGATTTAGCGATAGAAAGGCCGTGATTCCCCGTTGAAAAAGTAATGACACCATTTACTTCTGCCGCTTTGATAGCCGTCATCAAATTAATGCCACCTCTGATCTTAAAGCTCCCTGTAAGGTTTTGATTTTCATGCTTTACATAAACATTAAAGCCTAATAGCTCAGATAAACTATCGTATTTGATCAAAGGTGATGGAGAAAGTAACTGTGAAACAACTGGCTTTGCTTTGAGTACTTGATGTAATGATATAGGGTGCTCTTTCAACTCTTCCATGGTGCTTCCTTCAATAGTTTTTCCTTACCCAAATGTAGCTCCTTGTTTAACTGCACTCAGCGTTAAAATTCAAACCAAGGTACTAAATGACAATATACCTAACTCATAACCTACGTTACAAAGGTAATGAGAGCAATAACAAAAACATTGAGTAAGGTTATTTAAACGTTGGTTTTGCTTATTTAAATGTTGATTTTGGCCTTAGCCACTTGCTCGATGAAACGTTCAAGATCCGAAGAAACTTAGGACACGTCATATGACTTTCAGCTTCACAAGCTGCAGCATGGCGCAAGCCATCTCTGATTGAAGTCATCTGCTTAATTTGGGCGTCCAGTTCATCCGCTTTATTGAGCAATAACTGTCGGTCTACTTCTAACCCACCAGGAAGCAACATAGATTTTATTTCATCTAAAGATAGTCCTACGTTACGACCCAAGGTTATCAAAGCCAGAGTTTCAATAACCGAGTCAGGATACACTCTTCTTAAGCCATTTCGGCCAATTGAGCGGATCAAACCTTTTTCCTCATAATATCTAAGTGTTGATGTTGGCAACTTAGACAATTTTGCCACTTTACCTATATCCATTTCTCCCCCTTGACTTCAAGTCGACTTGAAGTAATAGCATTCACTATAACACTTCAATACACAGAATGAGGAAAACTATGTGGGACCAACGCTATAACGTTCAAGAATATATTTATGGCACTAAACCAAATGATTTTTTAAAAGATAATGTATCGGTATTATCCAAGGGAAGCTTTCTACCCAAGGAAAGCTTTCTACCTAAGGGAAAGCTCCTAAGTTTAGCGGAAGGAGAAGGACGAAATGCGGTATACCTAGCTAAACTTGGCTTCCAAGTTACTGCGGTAGATTCTTCAAGTGTAGGTATAAACAAAGCGAAACAACTCGCTAAAGAAAACAAAGTAGATATAGAGTTTATCCAATCAGACCTTGGAGAGTTTAACTTTGGTAACGAGCAATGGGATAACGTGATATCAATCTTTTGCCCTCTCCCTGCAAGCGTTAGACAGGCTATGTATAAGAAAATAGAACGGGCATTAAAGCCCAAAGGCATCTTTTTATTAGAAGCGTATCGACCCGAACAAATACACAATGAAACTGGCGGAGGAAAAGATCCTGAAACTATGCAAACCGCCTCATCGCTGCGAAAAGAGTTAGCTAATTTAGCGTTTTATCATTTAGTAGAAACTGAACGAGAGGTATTAGAAGGCTCATACCACACAGGTAAAGGAGCCGTAGTGCAAGCAATTGCTCAAAAGTTATAGAGTGAATTTAGATGAATAAGTCTTAACTTGATCTGTCAGATCCGACTAGAAGGACTTAATCTAATCTGGCAGTTTTATTGCGTCGTATGTAACTAAAAATGACAAGCTAGTTTTATCACTTTGAATTTCTTGTTAGGTATACTTATTACACATCAAGATCAGACAAGTTCTTGGAGTCATAAGCATTGTGATTTGTAAGGTCAGTGACTCGAAGAAGCCTAGTTAAGGCAAAAGTTCCGAGTACTACAGCAGCTCCCCCGAAAAGAATTCCGGTCCAATTCGTTGTTGGAAAATCGATACAGATTCCATCGAAACATCCATACCTTCTAGCACTTGAAAATGATATACATGCACAGAACAAAGTAGTAATGGCCAAGAATATTGATTGTTTCACTAGTCCCTCCTGTATACTTAACGCCCACATAACGGGCTGAAAATGTTTGATTAAATATTGAAGTTGGACTCTAAAATAGCACGCCCAAACCCTATCAGAAACAAACTCAATAAGAAATTATAAAGCCATAATGAAACTAATACTTCTCCGTGCCCGAGGTTAATATGTATTCCTGTTACACTCAAAAAATACTTTGTACTTAGAAAAAACATGACACTTCCGAATATACCCCAAATACCTGAAATATAGGTATATATCGTTTTAGCACTGGCAATAGTTATGGAGCCTGATGAGATCAACTTCTTTAAACGTAAAATTGCAATAAAACAAACAATTATTGTAAATAAAAAACTTAAATAGTACGTAAATTCATCCATGATTTCACTTACACATAACATGTTTATATAGCGAGTAAATCTCGCGTTTTTCTACCGCACTGTCACTCACTTTTCTGAATGCCACATTTTTAACAAACTCGTTAACTTATTACTAGTGTTATTAAAAATTACAATTGCTCGTTTTTATCCAAGAGCAAAAATGCGTTATTGGGTCGTTTTCTTAACTATGCGCGCTATTGAGCTACTACAATCTAGAAACCGTTTATCTTTGATATGTTGATATGAAAGATAAACAGCCTCTTCACTGAAATTTAATCAGAATTAACTTTCCAAATAAGCTTGAACAGTAACTGTATTGACGTGACAAACATTAGAAGTAACTCTAACATCGCGTTGTATCCAGTCTTGAAAGCCAGCCTTTGATACTGTGATATCGTAACTCCCTTCTCTTTCATCAGCCATTGCAAAGATAAAGTTATCATTACAATTGCTAGAATCGTCATTTGTTAAAGACTGAGTAAAGTTGCCATCTTCAATGGTTACCGTTGCGCCGCAAGCACTTGCAAAACCAGTTTCTTGCTCAAATACGGCAACTTCTATTGCAGGTACAACTTGAGTCGTACATACAACAACTCGGCCATCCTCTGTTATTTCAGCACTACAACCATAGAGCAAACCCAAAACGACAGAGTACAGAGCTACAATTCTAAACTTCATAGCAGGACTCTTTTCATAAATAGTCTCTTCATAACAAGCTTCTCTTCATAAACAGTCTCTTCATAAATTGCCCCTTCATAGACAGCGCCTTCATAAAATCTGTCCTTATTGCTCTTTTTGTAAATTCTATCATAGCAATTGCCGAGATCTGTGTCCCTGCTCTACTGATCTCGTTACTCTAACTGATATCCAATGCATTTCCCGCTAAGAACTGACTCACTTCGTAATTGCCCAAGAAGGATCGGTAGAAAATAAAAAAGGCGGCTCTAAAAGGAACCGCCTTTATCTTCAACTTAAAGCCACAACTAGTGAATTCCGGCTCTCCACCTTTGATTGTTGCCACCATGGCTGTCGTATAAAATAATTTGAGCACCTTCATTGGTACCAGCCGAATCAAGTACCTTAGACTCATTTAAGCGAGCTCTGAACATTCCATCATATTCATCAAACATTTGATTTTGATTGCCTTCTTGGCATGACCAAATATGTAACTGAACATAGTTCGACGTATCTCCCGCGGGAATATCTAGGCAATAATTACCTGCAACACCCGACTTCATAGTTCCCTTCACTGGGTTATAAAACCATTTTTGAGCATCGCTGCCATTACAAGTTCTCGTTTCCACTTTAAGGCCATTGTTGATCTCACCATCTGCAACAGTCATACACTTGCCTGACTTTTTATCACGCCAATCGACCCACTTATGAACAAAACTCATTGGGCGCAATTCCCACTGCTGTCGTTCGCCGCCATGCGAAGTCCACTGACCAACATTGCCACCATTACCATAATCATAAGCATCCGCTACAATCGTACTGTCGTGCTTACTCGCTAGAGTATTACCATTGTATGTCCAACGTAAATTATCATTATCTATACATTCCCAGATAACCACTCCGCCTCCATTATAAGCTTCACCTCGGTTATCCAAACACATAGTACGATCCGCACGGTTTTCGAACATCTGAGCTGCTCTGTTCCAGAGCCACTGTTGGTCATAAGACTCACTGTCACAATCCCACAGCTGCACATTCGCACCATTCACTAAATTGTCGTCACGGCCATTAATATCCATGCAACGCCCTGCTTTTCGATTATAAATGGTTACGTATTCTTCGATAGGATTATAGTAATCAGTCTCTGGACTAGCGACAGCGCGCTCCCACATTTGTATGTATCCCTCAGCAGAGTTCATCACCGCCTCATAAACTCGATTTGAACTCCTTTGGCGCATATCTTCAATTTGATCCCCCAACAAACCATAATGAGCAATACCATCAGTGTTTAAATCAAATATACGGTTACCTGATACTTGCTTGTCAAAAGTAAAGCCAAATTCATTGGTAAAAGGATACTCTAGTGGATCAACATCTGCATCATAGCGAGGACCAGGTTGAAGACCTAAGCCGCTCATATCAGAGCCAAGACCAACAGCAGCTAAATAAGGTGTTTGCTCCACAATATCTAAGTACCGAGATATTTCTGAGTCCATGCTATAAGCGTCGCCATTATAAGGCGAGCCGAAACCGCCTGCTTGGAATAGACGCTTAGTATTAGGATGTAATTCACCATTAACACCATCATTCATCCAGCTATGAGATGTCACCACACCGCTATAGCCTCTGGCTTCAATAATATCCATAACCGCTGTAGCACTGTCAGCACTTAGGTGATCCAGCTCAATCAACATTTTTTTATCAATCAAACGATTCACTAAATACACACCTAAATCTGTTAAGCCATGTTTATTACAGTGTTCAATAGTTTCATCATATGTCGGACTCAAGCCAATAAGATCTAAAATATCTTTAATGACAGGAATATCGCTTAACAAAGGAAAACCTGAGGTAAAGTGGGCGCCTTTTGTTTCAGCATCGCATTCTTTTGTTTCAAAAAAGCGGTTACTACTTAGTACTTGACCAATATTAATAAAGCCATTTTCAACTCGGCTGCCCCCCAGCGCATTATCAAATTTATGCGCTGGATAAATTGCTCGAACACCTAAGTCATAAAGTTCATTCAGCTTAGCTTCAACAGTATTCCGGTTACATTCGTCTTTTAAACCACAATCAAATGTCTCTGACGCTTCCACTCCCACCACAACAGCCATTTTACCATCTGCAATTACAGCTCTAGCTTCTTCTGGAGAACGTACAAGTCTAAACCAACCTTTTCCTACACCACCACTTTGAGCATCAATATAGGCTTGCATTTCATTTAGCCGCGTCATCTGCAACCTTAAACTATCCATAACATTACAACTATTTGGATTAACCCAACTAGCTGGGTTGATAGTTGATTGAGCCCAGCAAAGCACTTCATTTTCAACCAGCGATGTATTGATCATTCTTAAACCCGACAAATACGCTCGCTCCATCCACTTATAGTAATACCCTGAATGGCTTAAAGATTGATGATTAGGCCAATAAGGAAAATCAGGCCAACCTCGAGTGTCATATCGATAATTAATATCTTCATGTGAGTACAAGTTACCAATCAAGTCCAAAGAACCATTAGGTCCATGAATTTCAGCGCTGTCTCTTAATGCTTGTTCAACCCCCCAACGATGGAAAGGTTCGCCGTGCATAAATTTCCCTCCCATAAATTCATAAGATGTAATATGGGTGTGAGGGTCAACCCATCCTCTAATAGGCGCGTTTACATCTCCTTTTAAGTTATTGATATCGCCTGTTACATTAGTGCTGATTTCAGGAAACTCCGTACAATCGTTCTGCGCCACAAGAACAAAATCTGTTTCACTTGTATAATTATGCGGATTAAGCAGGTCAAAGAAATACAAGCCTCCATCCCCTTCTGCATAATTGTGCCTTAATGTCATCTTTAAGCCATTGCCATAAAACGAGTATAAATACTCGCCATCGTCGCCTACTTTTGCTGTCATTTTCCATTCAGCAAATTCACCTGCATATGTACCAGCACTTGCTTCTGCTGGTAAATGGCTAGCTAAGTAACGACCATCTTTGTCGGTTATTAAAAAGTTATTAAAAGAGGTAGGTTTAAAGAAGAAATGAGCGGCTGATGCAATATCAACATCTTCAAAGTGATAGCTTAAGCCATCATCTACTGTCCCTCCTTGATGGAATCTCTTCAAAAAATCTCCATTTTGACTAGATTGAATGGCATAACAGCCTTGAGCTAATCCTTGAACAGCTGATTCATTAGAGTCAGCTAACACCAGACTACTTGCGGTAAACGCCAAGAGCCCAGAAGCCACATAGTGTAACTTCATAATGTCCCCTTAAATTGTTTGAAATATGAAAACCAATAACCACAAAATAAAGGATTCACACTTTGTTAATATTCTAAAAAATTATTCAACATATAACTGGCATCGAAAGTCAGCCATAAAAGTTGATTTCATTACACGTTACAGTTTAGTAAAATAAATGGCACTAACAAGAAAAACTTACTTCTGGACTGACACTTTTGAACTGAGGAATCTGAGGTATTAAAGTCTTTTTAAAACCTCGCTTTACCAAGCATTACTTTGTCTTTACTATTTCAATTAGTAAGAAGAGTTTATTGATAGAAAGTTATAGAGGTATTAACGCACTTCATATCCACTTTTACACTGCTAAAACTTAGGAAGGAAAAAGAAAGGGAAGAAAATAGCTAAACAAAAAGTCAGTATTTTCATAGTGCTAGTTCACCCTTGTTGTTTCAGCAGTGCAGTAGACTTTAGCCTAATTCATTGACAGCTAACTCGCTGAGTTTGAATGTGTTTTTAATTCCTGAGCTAAGGTTAACAAATCAACGCCTTTGCCTAGCTCCCACTGCATAAAGGCTAATAAACTATGCATCACTATTAATATGCGTTGGAACGACTCTGGCTGTTGAGCTAAGTGCTTTAAAGCTGCTTTTTTACCAAATTGTTCATAAACTAGCAGTAACTCGACAGAGAACTCTTCTGGAGTACGTTGTCTTTGCTTAGGTTCATATCCAAGTTCACTGACCACCATTTCCGCCATCTTCCACACCGACCAAGGGTTTTGTCCTGTGATTAATTTGCCATCCTGTGTCACTTTTTCTAAATAAGTTACCCCAGCCTGAAAGTTCGCCCCTTGTGCCACCAGCTTATCTTCTAATAGAAATGGAAATATTTGCTCAGCATCAGGAATAAGAAATAGTTCTTCCGAATTGGTAAATGCACTAACTTGCTTATTCTCTAACAACATCTCCCCGCTATCTAACTTCACATTAACCAACGCTGCTGGACCATGACAAACTGCGCTTATGACTTTGTCATCTTGATACATAGCTTTAGTGATACGTTGGATGTCTTTGTTGTCAGGAAAATCGAACATGGTTCCTTTGCCTCCAACAAAATAAACCGCTTCGTAATCATCTGGATTTATTTGAGCTAAAGGGATGCTGTTATCAACTTTATTTTGAATATTTTGGTCGGACAAAAACGCATAGTCATACCTTCCCATATCTTCCCCATCAATCACAACAGGTGGTTTCCCCCCTTTAGGACTTGCGATATCGACTTCAAAACCATTAGCAACGAATACCCAATACGCCCTTGCTAGCTCAGTATGTTCATATCCGGTCTTTTTATCTTCTCCCATTACTTCAACGCTGGTTACAACAGCAAGGATTTTGCCTCTGTGCTCTGGAATGTTTTCAGTAACATAAGGTAGGTCTTTGGTTTGAGTTTGTTTTAACGCTTGGAAGTGGCTTTTATCTGGTAACAAACTTTTTACCCACTGTTGAGCACCATATAACAACACACACAACACTGCGATAACTGCTAAAATTTTCTTGATCATAATTCTATCTCCATATTTTTCAGAGACAGAATAAAAGCCTGTAGGTGAAATCAGAGTGAAATAATAAGAGTAAAGCCATGCGAAGATTGTTTGAGTTGATGCTGCCAGCCCAAAGCTTCAATGATCCGAGTTATCAGATATAAGCCTTGCCCTATTCCTTGCTTTCGAAAGTTGTTCACTTCTATTTGTGTTTCTTGCAACTTAGTTTCAACATCAACGTGATTGTAAAAGCTCAACTTGTGCTCGTCCGCATCTACCGTTAAGCGATAATCTGATCCGTGAACGATGGCATTATTGATTATATTAGTGAACAGTAAATTCAATAAACTCTGTGGGGCGCGAACCGAAAGCTGGTTATCTAGATTCAGTTGCAAGTCTAACTCTAAATTCAATGCTAAGGCACATTCCATCCCAACTTGCTCTAACATAGGTTTAAGCAAACAATGTTGCTGCTCTATCTTTTCACTTCGTGCAAGCGCTAATAGTACTTCCACCGTGTTTAGCATGTCTTGACCGACTTTCTCTAATTGAGCCAACTCCGAAGCTTGTAACCCTCTTTGTCTAGCTAAAGTGACTGTATTATTGAGTATTGTCAGAGGAGTACGAAGCTCATGGCTTACATCACGTGTGAAGTCTTTTTCTCTGCGTAAGCTCTCAGATAATTCATCAAATGCACTTTGCATCGACTTTGAGAGGTAGCCAAGTTCGAATTTTAACTCGGGCATAGTTTGTTTTCGCTCAATAGCTGTCACCATTGCCATTACAGGCTTTACTGTCCAAGAAGCCATAGTAATAGCGAATAAAATAGCCAAGATCAGAGTTACTAGCAGACCATAAAGAAAGGTCTGAAAAACACCTGGCGTCGTAGTCACAATTAATAAAGCAGATACCTCAGCCATCAAGTAACCTACTCTATCTCCTAGAGTTAGCTCTACGATATGAAAGTGGTCTTGAGTTGGGGTAAAGATTTCATTGTCAGTGATCCCTTCTGACAAGGCTTGTTGAGCAAAACTAGGTAGCATACTGTAATCACTATAAGCTGCCATGAAGTCTAGTCTTGGCTCTGGTAGTACGCCTGTTTGTGAATATTGTTGCTCAAGGTAGTTAGCTTCTTGCTTCAACAAACGAGACAAAAGCTCATCTTCAACTATAAAAGCGGTTACCACTGCTAGCACTAAAAACAAAGCGGTTAAACCTAAAGCAAAACCAGTAAAGGCGATTATTGCTTGGTGCTTTATACTAGTGACTAGCTTCATTTTTCACCTCTAATTGATAACCTAGGTTTAACACTGTTTTTAACATTGGGTAATCAAATGGCTTATCTAGCGCTCGACGAAGTGAGTAAATATGTAACTTTAGTGCGTCACTGTCGGGAGGTGAGTCAGACCACAACTTATGAATGAGTACAGAACGAGGAACAGGTTTAGGATGATGCTGCGCCAATAAAGCCAGTATTTGGAAGCCCACGCTAGTTAAGGTAATTTCTTGTTGTTGGCGTTTTACTACTTTACTGGACAAGTCTATTAGCAAATCCCCAACTTCTAAGGTTTGTGAGTTGTGTAATTCAAAGCGTCGTGCCAAAGCTTGGCAGCGTAAAGCGAGTTCTCTTAAGTCAAAAGGCTTAGTTAAATAATCATCTGCACCTAGATGAAACCCTGCAGACTTATCTTCAAAACTATCCCTAGCAGTGAGCATTAGTATAGGAGGCGTTACTTCAGCTTGTTCTTTAATTGTCTGACATACTTGCAAACCGTCAATATCTGGCAAGTTAAGATCGAGTAGAATAACGTCGAATATCTGGTTAAGAGCCAGTTCTATTCCCATAGAACCGGTATGAGCATAATCTAATTGCCACTTATGACCTGACAAAAATTCAATCACCTGCTGCGCAATGGCTCGATTGTCTTCAATTAATAAAATTTTCAATCTTCACTCCAAACTTTTACTCCAAACGCGCACTCAATAAGGAGCTTAGTATTGCTTAGGTGAAAAGCAGGTGAAATAACGGTAATAAGTCTCTATTCGTCCAATAACCAACCGTTTTCAACAGCTAAGTCGATTTGTTGGCATGCGTAGCGCCATAAAGTGGGAGCTAAACCATCAAGATATTGATTTCGTGCGATAACTTGAGACTTTTTCACTTTATGTACGACCCAGCTACCGCCTTGATTGGCCATGTTTTGCACTAAAGGAAGTACTCTATCCATAGCTTTAGCAAACCTTGCATCCGCTGTTTCTGCTGCTTCAAACTCTAACCAAAGCGCTTTTAGATACTGAAATTGTGATTCAGGTAACAAGCCGAATAAACGATTCGCCGCAGCAATTTCTTTATCTTCTTGCGCATCTAACTCTTGTTGTGCAGCAAACGCAAAAGTATCACCCGCGTCAATTTCAACTATGTCGTGAATGAGCAACATGTTTACCACTCGTGCTATATCAACTGGCTCTTCTGCATAGGGCTGCAGTACATTTGCCATAAGAGCAATATGCCAGCTGTGCTCAGCACTATTTTCTTGGCGATTGTTATCTGATTTTACTTGAGTTTGGCGGTAAACCGCCTTGAGTTCGTCAATCTCTCGAACAAAATTTAGTTGCTGTTCTAGTTCTTTCATTCCCTCTCCTAACTGAAAGCAATTATTGCTACGCTTGATTTGATAAGTTCGTGCAGCAGTGAGATTTAATATTGGCCGCATTAAATCACGGATTGTAAGGCCTGCCAAATCTCATCGTTTATCTGTTGAAATATTATGCTAGTTCACAATTGTTCCAACAAGTACGAGATAACGTTAGTTAGAATAATCAAAGCTTGTTGACGTAATTCGGATGAAACAAACAATAAACACAGAGTAATATTGGCTATTACAGTTAACCATAAAACGGCGATAAACATACGCTTTTTAGACTTATGTCTAAATTTATCTTGGGCTAAAAAAGCCCCCGGCCAGCCCCCTAACAATGACAGTAAATGAAGTGTTTTTTCTGGTGTTCGCCACTTTCCTTGCTCTGCGGCTTTTTTATCTTTCGCATAGATGGCAAAAGTGAGCGTACTCAGTAATAAATAACAAGCAAGCGTGTAAACTTCTGAGCGCGTTAAAAACTCAAACAAAGCCATTACTGCTATATAACTAATGGCAAAGATAACTTTGACGGAAATAAATGCTCGTTGCTTTTTCATTTGTGGCTTTTCATTTGTTTTTAACTTGTTTTTGCGTATACAAGTCGGTCACAAACCTGACCTGAAGGCAAAAGCATTGCATTGCGCAACTGTCCTTCAAACTGATAACCACAGCGCTCTGCTACCGCTTTACTCTTGTGATTTGGCTCGGCCAACTGGACCTCTACTCTTTTTGCTTTTAATTCAGTAAAGCAGTAGTTTTCAATAAGATTTACGGCCTCAGTTATATAACCTTTACCAGCACAGCTGCTTCTCACCCAATAACCTAGCTCAAAGTAAGGAATGTCTTTGTCTTTAATTATGATCCCTATCATCCCGATCAGCTGTTGGGTTAATTTGTTAACAATCGAGAAACGCAGTTCTTGTTCAAAATTCTCAAAGTTTGCTATCGCCTGCTCCATATTGGTAACTGAATCTGCCTCAGTTAACGCATAAGGAACCCAAACTAGAAACTCTGCTAGCTCATCTTTACTTTCCACTATCGCTTCTAATACTTGTGGTTGCATACTCATGCAAGGCGGCATTAGCTTAATGCGCTCTGTTTCTAACATCGTTGTTTCGCTCTTTATTCTTAGCTCATTATTATTTGCTAATTGCTACTTACTTCTAATGTTTAACTCTTACCGCTGTGTCTCTAAACCAATTAGCCAGTGGCTTTTCGAAATATTGATAAGACAAATAGGCGATAAAAATACTCAAGGTGCTCGCTAATAATAATTTCATTTCAACACTGACTTCTAACTTGTTAACTTGAACAATGATTGGCATGTGAAGTAAGTATAAGGAATACGATATTTTGCCAATAAAGTCTCCTACTTTATTTTCCAGCAAAAGATTGCGCTCTGGCACTAGAAATACCACGCAGAAAAATACGGTAGCCATAACCATAAGGACTTCGTAATTTAACCACATTCTAAATTTAGCCTGACCTTCCACAGGCGAAAGCTCAGGGTATAACAAAGGGATCAACAACAGAGCCAATAAAAACCAGTGTTTTTTCATGTACTCAGGAGGTTTAAAAGAACTGAAAATACTGCCAAAGACAAAGCCTACAAAGAAATAAGGCAAGCTTCGTAACAACATAAAAAAGTTATATTCCACTCCGTATATATCACCAAAAAACGCAGGGAAGTTGCTAAAGAATAACAACAATAAAATGGCCACTAATATCATGTATACATAGCCAATTCGACGCTCTGCCATTTGCCAAAATAAAATAAATAGCAGATAAAAATAAATTTCGGGAGCTATAGTCCATAACACGCTACCACCGCTTAAAAATAACAAGTGGGATATCAAAGAAGGTAAATCAGGAATGTCGTATAAACCGCCACTGCCATATGAACTCAGAAAATAAGAAGCAAAAACAACGAGCAAATAAAGCGGAATAACCCGTCCAATACGAGCAAACAAATACTGATGAACATTGGCTTTATTGAAGTCTTTAGTTAAATAAAGATGTGACATTAAAAAGCCACTGAGAATAAAAAACAGCATTACGCCATATTGACCTGAAGCTCCACCAAGAACACCTCCAAGCCAATCTGTTTTATCACTAAAGTGAGTAATAAACACGATAACCGCAGCAAGAGCCCTTATCGTGTTTAATCTTCGAATTTGGTTTGTCACTCTATCTTCTCTTAGTTAACCGTTTTTCCATCAATAAAAGTGACTTTCCTTGGAATTCAGAGGTGTTGAACAACTGGAATCCAAGTTTTTGATAAATATGTAAACCTCGATCGTTTTCAGCAAAGACATCTAACCAAATACGATCACAGCCTAATTTACCTGCGCAATACTGTTCCATTTGCTTCATCGCTATTTGGCCTATACCTTGACCTTTAGTGGAAACAACAATGCGTTTAAACTCTACGCTATGATCAGACTCCAAGGCTAAAATGATAAACCCAGATAGGGTTTGTTCTTGGTAAATTGACAGATAAACAATACTTTCATCTGCAAAAGCCTGAGTATGTTGCTCAAGCGAATAAGGAATAATGAATTCAGCGGTATCTTGATTGCTTTCCATAACAATAAATTCATTCAATTCTTCCTCTTTCGCCGGTATTAGCGTGATCAAACTGATGCCTTTACGCTTTAGTAAGCCAATCGATAGCAGCAGGAAATCTTTTCGACCAATCTAATTCACAGTGCCTGCCTTGGTCGTCTTTAACCAGTTTTAGCTTTTCTGATGCACTATTACCAAAGGCTTCTTGTAGCATAACGTTTAGTTGATCAACCTTGTCGTAATCACCGTACTCTACTAGTCCCATATCAAAGTAAACTTTTGTATTGGTTAGCTTTTTACCATTTAATGCAGTAAATAAAACATTGTCCTTGGCCTTATTATGTATGCTCAAAGACGGTGAAAATGCGGCTACCCAAGAAAACGTATCACTATGTTCAAGAGCTGCATACAAGGCCATCATTCCGCCTAATGAACTGCCTGCTAATCCTGTATTATCTGCAGCTGTCCTATAGGTTTTATCAATATGAGGCTTTAACGTATTTTTAATAAAGTCTATTGTTAACTTACCTTGGCCTTGTTGCTCTGCACCATTGAGGTCAACATAATCCCATGGATTGTACTCTTGCCATCGGTTTGAACTATTTGGTACCGCAACCACAATCATATCCATTTTATTATGATCAAAGGACTCATCAACGCGCCATTCATCGCTGTACGATGTGCTTAAATCAAAGACATTTTGACCGTCTAGCATATACAGCACAGGATATTGAGTTTCAGCATTATCTTGGTATGAAGCTGGTAAATACACAGCTAAATCCATATTACGTTCAAATTCAGGTGAGTAAAATTGCTTGATAGAACTGACGTTGTTAGATGCGGTCGAAGATATCGGCTTAAAGTTCTTATCTGACTTCCAAGCAGGAATGTCGACAGTAAATTCTGTTGTATCACTTGTAATCGGCTGGTGAAAAGTACATAAACCTTTGCCATATTCAGATGCTGGCATATGCTGCCAGTCTTGGTTTTTTACGACTGTAAAAAATAAGTCGCTATTGTTATTTGGTAGCTCTGCAACGTATTGACCATTTTCTAATTTCAGTTCAGTGGCTTGATCGCCAGATAAAGCCCAATTGTTAAACTCACCTACAATATTTACTTTGTCTTCCGCTGCCATTGTTTCTGGCAGATTAACGATAACTTTAACTTTGTCAGACTTTTCAGCGCAGGCCGTAGCTAAAAACGCTAGCGACAAGGCAATTAGATTTAACTGTAATTTCATACTTTGTTTACACCAATAACATTTTTTATTTTTATTACCACCAGCAAGGTAAACAAATTGTTTAATTATTTACCATTACTGTTGTTGCTAATATGGTTGGAATTATTGTAGTGACAATCAATACTGTTTCACAGGCTGTTATCACTTCTTTAGTCGCATTTCCGGCAATCTCACCATCAACAATTCGTTTTATTCTTTCTCGTTGCAACTTAATTTCTGCATGACCAAAGTTTTCTTCAAGCAGTCTAGCACTATGGGCTAACGATATTAACACCATAGTCCTAGGGTCAATTTCATCACTAGAACCAAAGATAGCATTACGCAACCTTTGTAAAATTTTCTTCTCTGGTTCAGGATTTATCTCTGGGTATACTCTTCGAGTAAACAAGAGTAGAACTTTGCTTTCTTCAGCACTGAGAATACCTCGCTCACACAGTTGTTTTGCCACTTTGTGTCGCAATTCTTTGATATTCGCAATTTGATCAAGCCAAGTTTGCAAAGGCACAGGTTTGCGACTTTTTGCTAATAACGCCACCGCCTCATCAATAATTGGATCGCCAATGCGAGTTTTGTCTTTTAACTCAATAAGCTTTTTGCTGGAGTTATCTATCGCGATGCGAGACTCCAGCAACACCTCTGCTAATACTGCACCAGCAATAGCGTATTCAGCATAGTGACTTGACACTGTCCCTTTGTCATCACGAAGTGCCAGTAACATAATTTCTTCATATAAAAATAAATCCATCAGTCATTCCTTTTGAGTGTATTAGCGGTTAATTATTTTGTATTTGCTGCTCTATCCAATCTGCGTACTGTGAAACTCGAACCTGATACGACTTACCGCCGTACAGACCGTGCTTAAATGACTTTAAATCACCTTCAACATAATCCCAACTAAACATGCCTGCCAAATAAGGCTTTCCGTTTTGTTCAATGACCAAAGGGCCTCCGCTATCGCCAGAGCCATCTATGCCTTCCATCTCTAATGCAGCATTGCCTTGGTCAAGCGTGATCGAAAGCCAATTTCCTTCGGCTAAATCAATTCGGTTTTCCATTGTTCTAAGGATCTTCTTACGCTTAGTTTCAAACACAGAGCCAGCTTTACCATCTCCTGTCGACCCTCTGCCAAAAGCGGTAATTTCCTTACCCACTTCATCATTATTCAAATACAGAGAAATAGGCTTAACATGCTCAACATCAGTGCTGAGTTTTATTAAAGCTAGGTCACTGGTTGTTTTCATAAAGTCCATTAATGGTTTGGCATCACCATCAAACAAACTGTTATCTGGCGCTTTTGCATTGTCATGGATAATGACTTTTTCAATCTTAAACTTTTTACCGTGAATGGTAATTTCCCTTCCTGTGTAATCGGCAAAAATAAGATGTGCTACGGTAAGTATCCAATTTGGCTTGATTAATGTGCCATGCCCTTCTCCAGGCATATCAATTAAATATTCAGGCACTTCGTTTACTTCATACTTTTCAGCTGCAACGTCGTGCCTAGTAACAACAGCAGAGCTTGGTAACGCTAAGCCCGCCAATACAAGAGCCAGAACTAGGTTTTTCATTTTTTATTCCTTTAGTTATAAGAGCGCTGTCTATAACAGCACTGTTTATAATGCCTCTACTGCTCTAAACCGGTTTAACCGCTTTGATGGTGTAAACCAAAGGAACATCTTGACCTTGATGTTCTAAATAGAACTTGCCTGGTTCGCGCTCTTCCATACCTTCAAAACAGTCGCATGGGCTATATGGATATTCATTCATTTGTGTGATGTTCAACCCAGCTTTAATCAGCACATTTATTACCTCGCTTAAAGGGTGTGCCCATGTCATGATAGTTGTTAGCTCACCCGTGTCGTTTTCGGTATATGTGCCTTCTTCTTCAACATCTGCTTGCTCACGGTGAAAATAAGGATATCCAGACAATACATCATAAAACGGATGGAATTCTGCGATATAGAAAGTACCACCTGGCTTTAAGCTAGAAGCAACCAATTGAGCCCATTTAGTTAGATCTGGCAGCCAGCAGATCGCGCCATAAGAAGTAAAAACAAGATCGTATTCTTGATTCGAATTATCCGCAAACGTATATAAATCTGAGCAGATAAAATTTGCTTCTAGCTGCGATTTAATCGCTAACTCTTTTGCCTGCTCAATTGCAGTAGATGAAAGGTCAACCCCTGTCACCTGTGCTCCTAAACGAGCCCAAGATAAAGTATCTAAACCAAAGTGGCACTGTAAATGAAGCAAACTTTTGCCTGCGACATCACCTAGTTCACTGACTTCGATATCTTGTAGTGATGAATTGCCGTTGAGGAAACCGTCAACATCGTAAAACTTAGACTTCACGTGGATTTCGGTTCTTTTATCCCATGATTCTTTATTTATTTTTATATAGTCCATTACTATTCCCTGACTCTATCTGTTACTCAAATTAAACAATTTTAATTAATAACTTGAGTTACTTAGCGCGCTAACCTTAACATATTTTTTACTAGGTTAAATACTGAGCAATGTAACTAAGTATGTATATGGGAACGGTCAAAAAAGGATGGTATTAGGCTCACAGAGCTTAGCTTAAACGACTCTGGCAAACATTATGTCTTGAGGTCCTGCTGGCCCACCTAAAAATTGTTTTCCTGTATCTTCATAACCCGCTTTTAAATAGCAAGATTTAGCTGCTATGTTTTTTGTATTCACGGTTAAATACAAAAACTCAATCTTGGGATAATTTTCTCGAATATAAGGCAACATAGCTTTTACACTTTTATTTCCTAAACCTTTGCCTTGCATCTCGATATCTATTGCCAACTTTCTTAGTACTAGCGTGTTTTCAGGGCAAAACTCATAGCTTGATGGACATGCAATATCCAATCGAAAAAAGCCAACTATCTGATTTTGGTACGCAATAGTATGCAAATGCTGAGTAGCAGAGCCACTAGCTAAAAAGTCTTCAGCTGTTGCTGAAAACTTTATTTGTTCTGGCGCTAATTTAACTTTAACTACAGAAGCCTTATTGGCTTCTGTTAACCGTTTAATTTCAATCATAGTGCACCCAAAAGTTTCTTATTCAAATACAGGCCTAAAGAAGTTGCGCTCATAACTAATGATACACTTTGTGTCTTCTGCATACTGAAAAGCTGCGGTACATTCAGGATCACTCATCGATTCCTTTCTATAGCTTTCATACTCAGCCAAGCTAGGAAAGGTAAATAATGCCAAAGCGATATTATTTGCGCCTTCTGAAGGCAAGAAATAGCCATTATGAGTACCACCAAACTTATTCACCAGTGGGATCCACATCTTTGCATATTTCTCAAACTCACCGAGTTTGTATGGGTCGATAACGTATCTAAGATAACAAGTAACCATTTTTAGAGTGCTCCGTAACTTATTTAAGATGAATGTCTGTGTTGTTGGACTTCTGTGTTGTTTGCATTAGCATTTTTAACCGAAGCGTCAGCATAACAATAAGAAAACTTAAATAAAATCAGCACTATAATTTTTATTTAAGGTGGGTGTCTCTGTTATTTCAAGGTATGGGATCACGCACGCTTGATAACAGTCGCTAGCAAATCAACCAAGTTGTGCATAGCGTTATGAATAGATTCCGCAGCTAGTATGTCTAACTGCAGTAGTTCAGCTTTAATCGTGGTTAATTCGATTTGGATCTTTTGTTCAAATTCTAAATCAGATATCACTCCTAGTTCCTTCGCTAGAATTAGCCCTAAGATGACATCAGCATAGCCTTCCAATATATGACGAACCGATACTTCCGCCTCTGTTTGTAATTCCCCAAGTTGCTGTAAAACCACTAAGATAAGTTGCTCAATCAATTCCTCTACATTTATCAACATTTGTTTTTTCCTTGCTATCAATATCGGCTACTTTCCGGCAATGGATAAGCTCTCATACTCCGTTTACTGCTATGCAAACAACTAAGTAATGAACCCGACTGTCTGTTGTAATTATTGGAGAGGTAAGAATAAATAACTCGGAGGAACCTCTTGAATTCAGCCAATAAATAATGAGGTTATTCAGGAAACAATTTGGAGTAAAAAGGGCAGATAACTGCCCTTTTTATTTTGAAAATTTACTTTAAGAGAGCTGTTTAGAAGCAAGGCTCTTGTTAAACTCCGTTACTTCTGGCTTTTTCACCAAACTGTAAATAGCAGGGAGAAGAACAAGCGTTAACAAAACAGCACTTGTCATACCGCCAACCATAGGTGCTGCAATTCGACTCATTACCTCTGATCCTGTGCCTGTACCATACAGAATTGGCAATAAACCAATAATAATGGTTGCAACTGTCATCATTACAGGACGAACTCGCAAGCCAGCGCCTTGAAGTAAAGCTTGTTGATACTGGTCATCAGAAATTGGCATCGCAGTTTGTTCTGACTTTTGCTTTAGTTCAGCTAAAGCTTGGTTTAAATAAACCAACATAAGTACACCAATTTCGACGGCTACCCCTGCAAGAGCTATAAAACCGACTCCTACCGCGACAGAGAAGTTAAAGCCTTCAAGGTACATAAGCCATAAACCACCTATCATGGCCATAGGTAAAGTAACTATGATGATGGCGACTTCACTAAACGCTCTAAAGTTGAGATAAAGTAAAATCACAATAATCGCCAACGTTAGTGGTAATACGTAAGTTAACTTTTCTTTTGCTCTTTCCATGTATTCGTATTGACCAGCCCAATTTATCGAATAACCAGCAGGTAACTTAAGATTATCCCTCAAGTGCATTTTGGCATTTTCAACATAGCTGCCAACATCTACGCCATCAATATCAATGAAAGTCCAACCGTTAATTCGCGCATTTTCACTTTTTATCCCTGGCGGACCGTTTTCAATTCGAACATCCGCCACATCTCCTAAGGCTATTCTTTGTCCATTAGGTGTAACGACAGGCAGTCGTGATAATTGCTCTGGTGAATCGCGATAATCTTGCGGATATCTTAAGTTCACAGGATAGCGCTCTTGCCCTTCAACGGTTTGTGTCACATTCATGCCACCAATAGCGGTAGAAACAACCTGTTGAACATCAGCGATATTCAGGCCGAATCGGCTTGCTTTATCACGAGATATATCCACCTTAATGTAACGGCCTCCTGCTACACGCTCTGAATACACTGACGCAGTCCCTTCGACCTGAGGTAACAGCTGTTCGATTTGCTGACCTATGTCTTGAATGACGTCTAAATCAGGGCCAGCCACTTTTATCCCAACTGGCGTTTTAATACCTGTTGCTAGCATGTCGATACGAGTTTTGATTGGCATTACCCAAGCATTAGTTAATCCGGGAAACTTAACTAACTTATCGAATTCAGCTTTCAAACTTTCAGTTGTTACTCCTTCTCGCCATTCTTCTCTTGGTTTAAGTTGGATGAAGGTTTCAATCATAGTTAAAGGAGCAGGATCCGTTGCAGTTTCTGCACGCCCTACTTTGCCAAACACATTTTCAACTTCTGGTACTGTGCGGATTAATTTATCAGTTTGCTGCAATAACTCTCGAGCTTTACCAATTGAAATACCTGGATAGGTTGTTGGCATGTACATCAAATCGCCTTCGTCCAAAGGAGGAATAAACTCACTACCAATTTTATCCAAAGGCCAAAAACCAACTGCCGTAACTAATGTTGCTGCAAGAATGGTTGTTTTAGGAAAAGCCATAACTTGTTTTAACACAGGCATATAAAGAGCAATTAGCAAACGATTCAAAGGATTTTTCTTTTCCGAAATCATCTTGCCTCGAATAAAGTATCCCATTAACACAGGCACTAAAGTAATAGCTAAACCAGCGGAAGCAGCCATAGCATAGGTTTTGGTGTAAGCCAGCGGCGAAAACATTCTGCCCTCTTGCGCTTCAAGGATAAACACAGGTAAAAACGATACGGTAATAATCAGCAAGCTAAAGAAGAGCGCAGGCCCCACTTCAGTGGCAGCCTTTGTCACTATTTGCCAACGATTTTCATTGGTTAATGGTATTCCCTTTTTATTAAGCGCTTCCATGTGCTTATGCATATTTTCTATCATCACTATGGCGCCGTCGGTCATGGCTCCGATAGCAATAGCAATACCACCTAACGACATGATATTGGCATTAATACCTTGCATATACATGATGATAAAAGAAACTAAAATGCCAAGAGGCAAAGTGATCACAGCAACAATCGAAGAACGTAAGTGGAACAAAAAGACAACACATACAAGCGCAACAACCGCCAGTTCTTCAATCAGTTTGCTCCATAGATTATCTACCGCACTTTCAATCAGTTTAGATCTATCGTAGACAGGTACAATTTCTACCCCTTCAGGTAATGAAGATTTGAGCGATTCCAACTTAGCTTTGATGCCGTTAATAGTTTCTTGCGCATTTTCGCCAAAGCGCATTACTACAACGCCACCAACAACTTCACCTTCACCATTTAATTCCGCAATGCCACGGCGCATTTGTGGGCCTAGATTGACGCTTGCAACATCGCCTACTGTCAGCGGTGTTCCTTGCGCATTTAAACCTAATGGTATCTTTTCGATATCGCTTACTGACTGAATATAACCCGTAGCGGTAACCATATACTCAGCTTCCGCCATTTCTACAACTGAGGCGCCAGTTTCGCGATTCCCACGCTGTAGTGCCATTTGAATATGACTTAATGGGACGTTGTAAGCTCTTAATTTATCAGGATCCACTTGTACCTGATATTGCTTGACCATACCACCGACTGCAGCAACTTCGGACACCCCAGACACAGTTTGCAACTCGTACTTTAAGAACCAATCTTGAATACTTCTAAGCTGACTTAAATCGTGATTTCCTGACTTATCGGTCAATGCATAAATATAAACCCAACCAACACCAGTCGCATCAGGGCCTAATTGAGGTTTAGCAGACTCAGGTAAGCTAGATGCAACTTGACTTAAGTACTCTAAAACTCTACTCCGTGCCCAATACAAGTCAGTATCATCATCAAAAATGATGTAGACATAAGAATCACCAAAAAACGAGTAACCTCTTACAGTTTGTGCCCCTGGAACGGATAACATGGCCGTAGTTAACGGAAAAGTAACCTGATCTTGCACAACTTGCGGAGCCTGACCTGGGTAGCTAGTTTTTATAATGACTTGCACATCTGACAAATCAGGTATTGCATCTACAGGGGTGTTTTTTAATGAATAAATTCCACCAAATGCCATGATAAGCGTGAGCAGTAAAACAAAAAAGCGATTGCCTACTGACCATCTAATTATAGATTCAATCATACTAACGTTCCTCGCTCTTAATGCTTATGCTCTGAATTCATATTCATTTCAGAGCTTTGGCTGCTAAGAGAGCTATGAGACATTTCGGTAATGATAAAGTCATCTCTAATCTCAAAGGTGAACAAGACGTTGTCCCCAGCTTTGAAATTAGCCAAGTCAATATTATCTTCGATTACAAAGTCCATTGTTGCAGCAGGTCTGTCCCATTTTTCAATAGCCTCTCGACTTATGTTCATCACCCAGTTTTCAACATCAATAGAGTTAATTGTTCCAGCTACAGTGGCAGACGAAACATCAGCTCCTTGTTCATAGCTCATACGCATGAAGTCAGATGTTTTACTCGACTCAGAGTCAATCAAAAACTGCGCGGAAGTAACAACCACATCATCTTCAGTCAAGCCTCGCAAAACCTCTATGCTATCTTGGTTTACACGACCTATAGCGACTTCAATCGACTTGAACTGACCGTCACCTAAAGCTAATACCACTCGGTCTTGTTTGCCCGTTCTGATCACTGCTTCTTTTGGTACCAACATTGTGCTTTCAGCTTGATTAGCTTGAATGGAAACTTGGGCAAACATATTTGGTTTAAGCTGATGTTCAGGGTTATCAAACTTCAGTCTTACCCGTAAAGTTCGAGTCTCGCTATTTAACGCAGGGTAAACATAATCAACTACACCAGTCCATTCCTTACCAGGTAAGTAATCGAGCGTCATAGTTACCGATAATCCTTCTTTGACAACATTAGCATCTCGTTCAAACACTTCAGCTTCAACCCATACTTGGTCTAGCTGACCAATACTCAATAACGTATTGCCCGGTTGAACATAAAAACCTTCTCTTATTTTTAAGCCATCAACAACCCCCGCTTGTGGCGAGTAAAACGTGATGTTTTGCCGAACCTTACGAGTTTTTTGCAACTGTGCAATAAACTCAGGAGAAAGCTGCAATGCTTGTAAGCGGGCTTTTGCTGCGGCGATCAAAGACATATTTTTTCTTTTTAGAGCAATTAAAAACTCTTCTTGAGCATTCACCAATTGCGGTGAGTACAAAGTATAAAGCGGTTGCCCTTGCTCTACTGGATCACCTGCGGCTTTGACATATAGCTTTTCAATCCAGCCATCTACTCTAGGGTGAATATGTAATAGCTTGTCTTCGTCATACTGTACATACCCCACTGTAGCAACTTCGGAATACATGCTTGTCAACTCTACAGGGGCAGTTCGAACACCTAAATTATTCACCACATGTGGAGCAATTTTTACCGCTCCGGGGCCGTAATCTTCTGAGCCACCTTCTTCGTATACAGGAATTAAGTCCATTCCCATAGGTGATTTTCCGGGCTTATCTCGGCGAAAATTAGAGTCCATAGGAGCAACCCAATAGAGTGGCTTTTTCTCGTCTGAGTCAGTGCTCATCGCTGCACTATCATTACCCGCTCCTTGGAAAATAGTAACTAAACCTGCACCAAGTGCAGCACTTACTAACGCGGCAATAATCGTTGTTTTATTAGCTGACATTTTTATTCTCCAAGTTGTAAGTTAGAGTGAGATAGTTCTGAGGATTGAGCAAAAAAGTAATTAATACGAGCAACGGTTTTAAGTGCATCAACATTAATTTTAAGCGCTGAAATTCTGGTGTTTAACTCGGCGATTCGAGCCCTAACCACTTCAGCAAAATCGCCGTCATCATTGGTGTAAGCCGTTAAAGCGGCTTCAGCTTGGTCATGTGTTTGCTTAAGCAGTTGTTGCTGATAAATAGCTTGCCTGTCAGCAAGGCGATTAAGCTGTCTGAGTTCCTTTTCAATTGCAGCAAGCATTTGTTTTGTTAGTAATAATTTTTCTGTTTTTATCGCTTCTGATTCAGCAATTGAAGCTGCCACTTCTTTATCCTGCTTGTTTTGTGTAAACAGGGGTAAGTCGAATGTCACTCCTACAGAGAACAGATCTGCTCTGCTCTGCCCTGACTGCATATCGTCGCGATAACCGTAACTAGCGTTAACTCCCCACTGCGATTTATATTGTTGTTTTGCGATATCAACAGACTTTTCTGATACCTGTTGCTTCACATCAATGGCAAGAATGGCCGGATGTTTCATTAGTTCTTTAGCAACACCACTTCGTGAGTACTTAGATGCTTCTAGGGATACTGAATTAGCTAAAGAGATGTTAGGCAGTTGTTCTGTAACGCTGAACATTTGTGGCTGCTCAAAGTTAAATGCACTGTCTAGCTGATCCGCATTATAAACATGTAGCCATTCGTTAAGACGCGCCAATGAAGTTTCGTGCATTTGAGTTTGCTCGGTGAGCCTATCTTCCAACTGCACAATTTCTAGCTGCGCTCTGATAACATCCTGCTGTCTGGTTTTGCCAAGCGCATTGGAGTAGCTAGCTCTAGCGACTTCCGCCATTTGTTCAAACAAAGCTCTGTCTTTTTCAATAAGTTTAATTGTTTGCTGAGCAAGAAAGGCGTCTAGCCAAAGTTCGGAAACAAGGGTTTTTAACTTAGCTTTCCTATCTTCACGTAATAGCGGAAACTTAGTTGACTCAACCTTCAATTGGCTTTGTTTAATCGCGAGAGTTTCTCCTCGTGGAAACATTTGCGAAACACCAACTTTGAATTGCGTCATGGCTTCTTGGTTAAAATCAAAACCGTCTGTTGGCAAATTCATCATGCTGATAGAAACTCTCGGGTCAGGTAAAGTTCCTGAAGCTATACTCCTGTTTTCTACTGCACTTTGCTTTAACTTACTGCCATGAAGCCATGGATCATTACTCTGCGCTAATGCTATGGCTTGCTCTAGAGAAACCACTTGTTGTGCCTGAGTAGTAAATACAGACGATAAAAATAAGGTGGTCAAAATCGTTAAATTTGTTTTATTCATATTCTGCCTCCAGCCTAGACTGGACTGATAAATCGACGCTAATGCGACAATTAAAATAATGGGAAAAATGACTACGCGTGCGCGAATTTCAGGCGCACTAACCCTGTGTTAGGCAAAGATCGGTGGACGATATAAAGAAGTAGGTCGAGAGTTTGTTTGCTGCAAAACAGGCATTGTTACCGCTTCACTGGCGTTTAGCCTATCAGTCAAGATGTTAAACTCATTAACATAAGTAAACGAAGTACAAGCATTTGCTGGACACATGCAGTCAACACCACAGCAGTCATCAGAACTAGACATTTTACTATGATCCATCTGCATGTCGTGCATCATGTTGCCATGATCCATATGCTGCGAAGCAGACATATTTTGGTGATCAACCATATCTTGATGATCAACCATGTCGCCCATATGAGCTTGATGAGAATCTCCAGCCATTTCACACGCCATATTTGAATATGCCAGCGTTTGCCCAACAAAGGCAACCAGCATTAATACAGCTATCAATATTTTTGAAATGGGTTGATTCATAACACTCTCATAAAATTTACGCGGCAAGGTTAAGTGAATTGCCGAATAATGTAAAGTTGGCTCAAAACTTTCGACTTTTTGCTGAAGTTACAAAAATTAACCAAAGTGACTTAACCTGCTTGATATATGAGACCGTATTAGATAAATAGTTCATTCACAGTTTGTAAAATTAATCATTATGGCCAACCAACTTTACAGTATAGGTTACGCAACTAAACCTATTGAAACCTTTATTCAGCAACTTAAACAATACCAAATCGATGTTATTGCAGATGTACGTTCAGTGCCTTTTAGCAAGGCGTTTCACGACTACAACCAAGATAAGTTAAAACAACATCTGTTTAATAACCAAATCAAGTATGTATTCCTAGGTGAAGAACTTGGTCCTCGCTCTAAAGATCCTGCTCATTATGATGAGTGCGGCCAAGTTCAATTTGCCGATTTGATGAAGTCTGAATTGTTTTTAACTGGCATTCAGCGAGTTCAAACCGGAATAGATAGAGGCTATAACATAGCGTTAATGTGTGCAGAAAAAGACCCAGCTAACTGCCACCGCAGTACATTGATAGCCTATTACTTGAAACATCAATTACAGCAAGACATTCCACATATTCAGCATGACGGAAAGTTAGAAAAACAAGAAGACTTGGAAGCTCGTTTGATGACTATTCATGAAATTCAGCCTGATATGTTAACAGGTTACGAAGAAACCCTAAAAACAGCGTACGAACTTCACCTTAAAAAAACTTCTTACATTAAACCTGAGTAGATTTGATTTCCAGTGTTGTTTAGAGAGGTGCCTATTTAGAGAGACATGCTTATTCAATATTTAAAGAGACACCCACCTCAAAATTAATATGGGTGTCTCTGTTGTCTCATATTGTTTCGACGCTACTTCATAAACATTTATCTGAGACACCCACCTCAAATTACCATGGATGTCTCTGTTGTCTCATATTGTTTCGACGCTACTTCATAAACATTTATCTGAGACACCCACCTCAAAATTAATATGGGTGTCTCTGTTGTCTCATATTGTTTCGACGCTACTTCATAAACATTTATCTGAGACACCCACCTCAAATTACCATTGGAGTCTCTGTTGTTTCATATTGTTTCGACGCTACTTCATAAACATTTATCTGAGACACCCACCTCAAATTACCATGGGTGTCTCTGTTATTTTTTATAAATAAAGCGGGTTAGCCGCCGTGGAAGATGGATAAAATCATTCTTTCAACGTGTGCTGGTAAGTGATCGTAGTTGCGCATTTTTTTGTACTTTGGCAGCTTTACTTCTTTCGGTAGGGTATTAAGTGTTTGCACAATTGCGCCAAAACCTTGTTTCATTGCAACTTCTAGTTCAGGGCTAACAACAGCATAAAGGTCATTATAAAAATCAGCTGCAAGCTTAAGTTCCTTAGGATCTATTTCAGCTGAGTGTGTTGTTATTGCATATTTAGGTTTAAGCTTTACTAATTCATTTAACAGTGTGCGGCTACCTAAATAGTTTGAATCAGCAAGCCACATTTTGTTGGTTATCTCGCCAGTTTCATAAAGGTCAGCAGATAGCACAACTTGTTCTTTCGGTAAGTGTATAGCCAACATACCTACCCCATCAGATGCTCCAAAGTGAAGCAAATCAACAGAAGTCTTGCCTATGTTAAGTCTTGTTCTATCGCCAACATAGTTATCCACTTTACTCGGCGCTTGGCCAGTAACATCAATACGAAATACAGGCTCAGTTGCGTGATGCGCATAAATTTCGGCTTGTGGGAACACCTCAGTACCACCTACGTGATCGTAGTGTTCATGCGTTAGCACAATTTTGTTTATCGGTAAGGAAGTCAGTTTCGCTACTTCAGTCTTTAACTCTTTCGCTCGATTAGAATTTGCAGGATCAGTGATCAATACACCTTCTTCGCCAATAACTACCAGCGATTGGTAATGACTGAGAAACATGCTGTAAACATTGTCAGAGATTTTAGTAACGTTCGGATTTTGCGCAGCATTAACATTATTTCCAAACAGAAACAGCGTTGCGCTAATTAATAACACAGAAATATTTTTCATACTTACTCCAGTAATTGTTCATATTTAACGTTTGATTTTTGCGCAATATAAATGCACATGCATACAAAGTCAAAATAAATGCAACTGCATACTAATAATAAAAGAGATAATATTTGTGTTATGACTAAATCAGAAGTAGAGATACTCAAGAGTTAGCAAAAGTTTTTACAAGTACATTATTCGCTCGCAATTATGTTATTTTGCGTTACTCTTATTCATCTTGATTCAATCAATACAAAGCCTGTTATGACACCTCAACAAATTGATTTAGTACAAAAATCTTGGGAACAAGTAGTACCAATTGCCAAAGACGCAGCCGCCCTTTTTTACAATCGTTTATTTGAAATAGATCCTGCTCTGAAGAACTACTTTAGTGGCGATATCGAAGAACAAGGTAAAAAGTTAATGACCGTATTAACAACAGTGGTAAGGGGGTTAAAAAAACTTGATGCGTTAGAGTCTAAAGTGTGGCAACTAGGCCGCAGGCATATCGTTTACCAAGTTAAAGATGAAGACTACAACTCAGTTGCATCTGCCCTGCTTTGGACTTTAGAACAAGGTTTAGGCTCAGCAACTTTCCAAGGAGAATTAAAACAAGCTTGGGTAGAAGCCTACACTACATTAGCTACTGTAATGCAAGCTGGGGCAAACCATGATTATGCTAACTTCGAGCACTGGAAAGCAAAAACGTTAGAGCAATCACAAGTTTAAGAGTGCAATTCGCAACTGTGTACTAGCTGGTGTAAAACACTAGCTTACACTCAACAGTAATCTATTAAAGCTGCTCCTATTAAAGCAAATAAGGAAAATTAAGCTTCCTTATGCATCAACTATTAGCAGTGAAGATAAAGTGTCTTGCGGCCCAACCTTTGAGCCACCTCCAATGATATACATAGAATCATTAAAGCTAACTGCGCCATGCCCATGTCTTGGTTTAGGCATATTCATAACTTCTTGCCATGCATCTTGAGCTGGGTCATAAGACCAAACCTGAGCAAAGGCTTTTCCTGTTTTCCAATTGCCATTAGCACCAAAAGCTTCACCGCCCGCTACCACTATTTTTCCATTTAACGCAACCGCTGAAAGCCCTGCTAATGCTCTTGGTAAAGGACGAATTGATTGCCACTTATCAAACTTAGGATCGTAAACCTCTGATACTGCTAAGTTTTTAGCGCCTTTTCCTGCTTGTCTTCCAGCAATAACATAAATTTTATCATCTAACACGGCACTAGCCGCTGAGTTTCGAGTGATAGGAGCTGGAGCTGCTTTTTCCCAATGTTTATCGTCTATTAAAACAAAATGGCTATTTGTATCTATATTCCGTTGTGAATGTGTATTACGTGTTTTACCACCAATTACGTGAACGTTTTCATCTACACAGGCATAGACAGATTCAGCTAATGGAATAGGTAATGAAGGTCCGTTATCCCACACTTCTCCTTTTGCTGACATTTTATAAACCGTATTTCTAATTTGCCAAGCGCTGCGCTTGTCACCGTAAAAACCGCCAATACCATATAAATAATTAGAATTAGCAGCCAAGCCCAAATGATGCCTGACTTCAGGAAGTTGAGTACCATTACGCCAAGTTTGTTTAGTCGGACTGTAGATATAAACTTGACTCGAAGGAGCTAAGCCAAAAAATACAGGTTCACTGCTAGGAACAAAGCCACCAGCAACATAAATTTCATCGTTGAAAACCGTTGGATATATTTCTTGTATTGGGGTGTTAAGGGGTAATCCATGTGACCAAGTAGCACTGTTAGCCTTAGCTTGAATCGGAGTACTAAACAAATAGTTCATACCGCATAAGGTTGATGCACCGAAAAATTTGAGTAACGATCTTCTTGTTATATCCACGCTTTAATCTCCCTATTTAGCAAACTCAGCTAATAGCATTAGCTTTGGTTAGATAGCTCAAAAATTAGCACCCAAATAACCTGAAAGCAATACGCTAATTCCCCCCTTCTCTGTTCGTACTAAAACTTAATTGATTCAAAATGTTACAACGACCATGTTTTTTTAAACTCAACCGCTTGGCGTTTCGAAATGATCACTTCTTGTTGATTATTCAAGGTGACAGCTAGCGAGCCATTTTCTAGTGGTTCTATTTCGTCAATGTAGTTGGTGTTTATGATCCAACTGCGACTTGCCTTGAAAAATACTTGTTCACTCAAGCGTTCCGCCACCGCACTAATAGGCTTATAAATAGCTGGGATGCCTTGCTTTAAATGAACTCGGGTGTAATTTCCCATGGCTTCAAGTGCCATGATCTCTTTTACCGCAACAAAAAAACAGTCATCCCTGTCTTTAATAAAAATCCGTTGCTCACAAGTTAATGGCTGTTCAGATAGGTCGAGTTTTACCTTATCTAATGCTTGTATTAACCGTTCTTGACGTAAAGGCTTTAATAAATAATCAAGCGCATTAAACTCAAATGACTTAATCGCATATTCGTTAAATGCAGTGACAAAAATTACTTGTGGCACAGCCGATAACTGCTCCAGCAAATCAAAACCAGTGCCATCTGGCAAATCTATATCCAACAGCAATAAATCAATATCTAATTGTTCTATGGATTGCTTGGCTTGCTCGACATTTTCAGCTTCGCCCACCACTGAAATATGACTCATATCAGCCAGTTGCTGTTTAAGTTCTAATCTTGCAAGCCTGCTGTCATCAACAATAAATACGCGCATAAACTAATTTATTCCTGTCCATATTCAATTGGTAGTGTGATAGTTACCTGAGCGAGAGATATTTCCGTATTTTTTTCAAATTGAATATTCGCTTCTTGTCCGCGTTGTGGATAAAGCAATTTTAACCTTTCCTTGATGTTGCTAAGGCCAACCTTAGTTTCTGTTTCTTCTGATCTATTATTGTCTTCGACGATTTCGGGTATAGGATTGTTTATTTCAATGCGAAGAGCTTGCTGCTCTAGTCTAGCTTTTATAGAGATCTCTCCTCCTTGTTTAAGCTTTGAAATGCCGTGCTTAATGGCATTTTCGGCACAAAGCTGTAACAGCATTCGAGGAATTAAAACCTGACTGACTTCTTTTTCTACATCAAATTTATAACTGAGCCTGTGCTCAAACTGAATTTTGCACAAGCTTAAGTACTCTTCAACAACATTCAACTCTTCGGCAAAGCTAACCTTATTCATTTTGAATTGATTTAAGCTATACCGCAGCATATCGGATAGCTGAGCTAACGCATCTCTTGCTCTATTCGGATCTTCCAAAATCAAAGCTCTAATGTTATTTAACATGTTAAACAGAAAATGCGGGTTGAGCTGCTGAATTAGACTGTGTAATTGACTTGTCGCTAACGCCTGTTTTGCTTCTTTGAGTTGTCGGGCTCTAGTAATGCCAACATATAAAGCACTCCAAATAATAAATGCGACAAGAACATTAAGAGCGTTCCCCCAAAACACCGAGCTCACAAAATAGCCATATTGTTTAGGCGATATCGGCGCTATGATTTCCAAAGCAGAAGCGCCAAATACAGTTGCAACCAATACAAAACCTGCCAATGTTGCGCCAATGATGGACTGCAAAATAAAATAAATAGTTTGTTTTGCCAGGCTGTAATGCACCAACCAGCGTTTAAAGCCCCACCTAATAACAACTGAATAAAGTGCACTAGTTCCAATCAGTACGGCACCAAAGAACAGCTCAACAGTAGTAAATAAAGGAGAAAGATAAACACTAAGCATAATTGCCGCGTATAACAGCGACCAGCCTAAAACTTGATAAAGCCAAAAAAATCGAGATTGCATATTTTTAATTAACTATCCGTGGAGCTTTTAACTATAGAGTGGAATTTTTAACTATACAGTGGAGCTTTACCAGTCAGCAGTGCTACTGCATCTTTAGTAAAGTCATGAGATTGATTATTCAACATCACAATGCCTTTAGAACCATCTAAGTAAAAACCGATAAAACAAGTGTAACCACCCGTTTGACCATTATGCCAGGCATAGTTTTTACCCGTATCGTCTTGTGCAATTATCCACCCCAAGGCTTGTTGATGACTTCCGTCAATTTCAATTCTAGGCGTCAACAACCAAGCTGCTAGCTCAGGCTGTTGTTGCTCAAGAGTCATCATAGCTTTCAGATATTTTGTCATATCCGTGAGATTAGAAACTACCGCACCTGCTCCTGCTAATGCATCGAAGTACCAATGTGAGGATTGACCATCTAAACTATCAAATCCCTGACTTAAATATCGTCCTGCTATGCTGCTAGAGACAGCGACATAACTTGCAGGCATTGTCATAGATTTAAACACTTGCTGGTTCAACAAATCAGAATACGAACCAGTCGAAAGTTTTGCTAAGCACTCTCCTAACACGCCATAAGCAAAGTTTGAATATAAATGAGACTTGTGTTCTAGCGTTGCGCTCGCTAACGCTTGTTCTAGTTTGGCTAAGTCATAATCTACATAGGGATTTTTCGCATCCACTTGGTCAAAAAAGTCTGCTGGCAATCGAGGTAAGCCACTGCTATGAGTAGCTAGCGATAATAAACTAGTGTTGCCACCAGCATCAGGAAAACACTGTTGAATACTTGCATCTTCATTAAGTGCTTTTTCAGCTAATTGTTTGGCTAGCAAATAAGCTGTCATGGTTTTGGTAACTGAGCCTATTTCGTACTGAGTTTGTTCATTGTGAGATTTGAAAAAACGTTGCTTTACTTCACCATTTTCAATCAAAGCAATAGCCCCACCGTGCTTACCAAATTTATTAGCTGCAGTCGTTTCTGACATAGGATTAAATCCTTTTTTCAGCGTTAACTTATGCTCCAAACCTTGACTAAAAATACCAACGTAACCTTGCTCATTAAGTTGGCCTTCAAAAAATGCGTAAATGATAGGAGAAGTGAAATTGAGTTGCTTGTCATCGATATTAAATTCATCAATAGGAATACCAAAGCTTTGTTGCGCAGGACTGTCTAGCTTTGCCACATAACCACCTTTTACTACTGCAACTCGCAACACAAGCGGAAGTTTCGCTTCGCCGTTAATTAGCAAGCTACCACCATATCCATCTTCATACTCTAGTCTTGCTAAATCAGCTGCCTCCAGCTTTTGCAAATCCAATGTAAAAGCTCTGCCCTGTTTAAATTTGGTTTCTAACACACCATTTTTAAGCTCAGCATCAAATTTAATATTAAGCTGTTTATCGGTAAAAGAGACCTTGTTATCTGAAATATTGAAACTCGAAGGTTCACGGTCAAACATGCCTTGGTTTGGGCTATCTAACGTCACTGTCAGTCCTTGTTCGGTATCGCTAACATTGATACCTATCGCCAAACTCACGTTTTTCTGAATGTCTAGTACACCGCGCCATTTTCCTATTAATGCATCATTAGCCATACTTGACCAAGCACTTAAAAATAAAAATAACAGTATATATTTCATCAGATTATGCTTCATAACTTATCCTTTTTGTTCACCAGATGAGACTCATTCTATTGCATAATTTGTCATATCTTTGAGAAATATGACGGGCGGGAAATAACAATGATAAGCGGGAAGTCACTCTGTTTAAGTTATCTTTTTGTTCTTTTACAAGTCGGTATTAATCTATTGTTATCGTCTCAACAGCTCTAGCAAGTTTTTCATCTGACCAAGGATAAGGTTGAGTTGGAGCTTTGCCTGCTTCAATAGTTATACCTGTACCATGTTCAGTTATTTCGACTCTGCCAAATTCATTCTCAACAATGATTGAATACTCTCCAGATAGTAAAATAACGTCAATTCTATCTTCATCTAAATAGCCGCCCCAAAAGTCAGTACCTCTTATTCCAATAGAACCCATTGGCGTATCAATTGTGAAGTCGGGGTTACTCACTTGAGTAATCTTCCCAGTCACAGAGCGAAACACCCCTTTTATTAGTTTGAAAGCTGCTTTAGCGGATTCATTGGTAGAAGACTCATTTGTAGAAAGCTCATTGCTAGAAAATTGGTAGTCTTGCACTACCATTTCCGATTGAGCCCCTAGTGTAAACAAGGTGCCGTCATTCAATCGGAATTGAGCTCTTGCTTGCTCACCTGTGGTGATAACATCGTGAGCAAAGATAGTAGAACGTCGCTTAAGAGTTACTGCAATGTTATTTCGTTGAGCATGGACATCATTCTTAGTTATCACAACTTTACCGATACTTACTTTTTCAGCATCGTTTTGTTTTTCAGCGGAAACAAATAAGCTAATGATGACAGTAAGAAATGCAGTAAGTAGCAGTACTTTGTTCATATTCCTTCCAGCTTTTCGACACTAAATAGAAATCAGGTTTTATGTTTTTTTACAGAGTAAAGTAGAGCTAGCATTAAGCCTATGCCAATTCCAAAAACTAAACCACCTGATAAGTCTGAACTGACTCCAAATACCGTTTTTGAACTTCTTACTTGCGTGATCCAAAAGGCTAGAACAAAAGAAACACTAGCAATGATAGGCATTAAAGCTAATTTTGATTTTCTTAACATTATCAATCCCTTAATTTAAATTTATTGAGCTTCAAAAAAGCAGCGACTGCTGATTATTTAAGCACAATAATTATTAAAATCAACTGCAAATACTTGGTTAAAATTAGCCTTTAATCTCTGCATTACCAACGTTGTAAAACGAACGTATCTCTTTTATCAAATTGCCTTCCAAGGTGTACCATTCACAAACCACCATTTCCAAACCAGTGTTGCTATTTTTTTGCTCAAATTGCACGCATACCTTGTCGCCTTGAGAAATTTGGTTAATAACCGTCAGCGTATTTCCCAAAAAGTCCGCTTTGTTCTTACCGACAATTTCTAAGTAGCGTTGTTTTGATTCTATTGTGCCAAATGGACTGGTATGGCAAAAATCATCAACAATAGGAAGTTCTTCAATATTTCCAGTTTCCCAACATGACAACCACTTGGTCACCACTGGATGTACTTCTGCTTTATTCATTATACTCTCCTGAAAAACTGAAATTAGTTCGCCACACTTCTCTTGGCTTAATTCTTTATAACAAAAGAATAACTGTTAATCGACGTTACTAACATCATTTGAATGAGCAGTATTTAACTTGGAATTTTTTTGAACAACTAACCAAGCAATTAAGAGAGAGTTGATATATGCAAATAGTAATAACCCAACTTTATTCAATAATACAGTCATCATCATTCCTTCTGTGCTTAGTGCTTGAGTAATAGCAACTTTTGCATTTAGCAAATTCAATAGCGCCCACCAAAGTGCTGATTCAGCTGTATTAATACTGGATTTATAGTGCTGTTCAAATTCCAAAATGAAAGCAGACGATAAAGTAAAACTTACAAAAACAACTAGGAAGATAGATAACGTCAATGTCTCATATTTACTCGTGTGAAGAGTTTTAATCACGACTTTTAAGGATTTTATAGCTCTTAAATATCTTATGATTCGTACTATTTTAGATACTCTTCCCCACCTTAAAGGATCTATTGCTGGTATTGAAGATATAAAGTCTATCCAACCCCACTTCATAAATTGGACTTTCGACTCCGCTCGGAAGAAGTTAACAGCAAAATCTAGCAAAAAGATAAAACAGATACCGAAGTCTATATACTGAAGTACTCGTTTTATTTCTGGATCTTCGATAACAAAGGCTTCGATAGATAAAGTAACAAGTACATATATGCTTAAGAACAATAAGGTTAGATTATAAAAAGGTGATGTTTGATGCTTCATATGAGTTGGAAAAGTCAAAAGTGGTGCTGAAACTTAACAGCCTCAAAAGAGGATTTCAATAAACCCTATAATTTAAAAACTTAACGACAAAAATTCCAACTTTTACAAGTTACATTAGTTATCAACTAACATCTTTGTCGCTAGCTTCTGCATTATCTTTTATCCAGTTTATAACTGAAGGATAAAGCTCGACCACTTTATGAGTATCTTTTTTACTGCGATAAAGTCGGATCATCTCATCGTTAAATAGTTTAAAACGGTAAAAGCCGCGTTTATTGATCATAAAGTTTTCAATATAATTTTTCACAAACTGAAACTCTTGTGCAGAGTAGTTATCCATGGCGTACAAAGAAAATAGCGACCATGTCATGTATTCATTAAAGATCAAATAAGGTTTATTGTAACCACCACCTCTATACCAAGGCTTCAAGTCTTTAAAAGCGGCATTGATTTCATCAACATATTGGTCTGACGTAGGATTCACATAAGCATGATCTATCTCTGTGAAGAAAGAACGAGTAAACTTTATCTCTTGCTGCTCTTTAGATTCAGTCGCTTCCTCATAGCGATTAGGCGCACTAATAAACATTATGGTTTCTCTAAAATCATCGCGCTCAAACATTCGAGCACTATTTCGGCCAGGTCCTAGCGGTGAAAAAATCACTTTATAACTCTGGTATCTCACTGGAAATTGCGATTCTAACCATTGCCAAATTGCCTTGGGCTTAGCACCTGCTTGGAAGGTACTACTGAGTTTTTGATAGTAAGTTAAATTGCGCTTATAAAACGCTCTAAAGCGACTCTCTTTCGCAAATTGCTCTAACAAAACAATATTACTTTTTATCGTGTCAGTTGCGCGAAACCCATCATAGGTCGGCGATGGCTCAATCTTATCGCCATTAAAAACGTAAGCCGGACCATTTTCGACTAAAGAGTAATAATCCACCTTGTTGAGCTTTTTAAATATCTCGTGACCTTTAACCGGTGTAAACCAATCTAAGAGCTCTGCGTAATACTGCCCCTTTGCATACATCTTGTAATTCGTGTCATAAAATGCGTCGAAAAGTGTCAGTATAATATTGGCTAATTCATAAACTTCAGGGGTTACGACCGTCACGTTTCCAGTGTGTTCTGTGATATAGCTTTGGCTATAATTGGCGGGGTTATCTTGGATATTAAAGGATATTGTTTTTACTTTTTGGCCATACTGCAAGTGAACATATTCTACTTCATCATTTAATCCCAAAATCGTTAATTGCTGGTCACTATAACGAATTTCTGCTGTCGACCTTTTCCCCCAATAAGTGAGGTTTACCGCTCTGCTTTCGGGTATAGACTCAAAGTTTAATTGCTGGTTAAACATGCCATCTAGAATAAGTTCAAAACTAGGCTGCTTCAGTACTATGTGATGTTCTTTCGATAGCAAAAGCGTGCTAAAGCTGAACAATAAAATGCCAATTACATATTTCAATTTTTCTTCCTTTTTCAACTTATCTTTCTTTTAACAACCTTAAATGACCAGCACTAGTCAGTTACTTTTAAATGCCACTTGTTGTTATTTTTCGATACAGCAGATTGCCCTTTCCTTTGACTCCGTTTATGACCTTCTTAGCATGAAATCAATAACGGCCCAAGATAAGTAGGCTACAGCGATGACAAGAATGAAAACTTTTGTTTTAGTTTGTTTAGTTAAAAGTGCAGCTCTGAGGTAAAGACTAAAAGAACAAACCACGCCAAAGAAATAACTCCCCAAAGGGAACATTCCCACAGGATTGTTTAACGTATAAATAATGAAGAAAGTAGCTAGTGCAGAGGCAAAGAAGAACATTCCCTTGTTAGTATCAGCAAAGTCAAAAATGTACTCTATTAAATCGATCGCTTTAGTAATCAATGTACAGTTCCTTGTATGTTAGAGGTGATTTTTACCTTTATTCTTAATCCTAATATTTTCTGTCAGAACTAAGTGTGAAAATCTAGTTTAACCAATACTGGAACTAGAATCACAATTATTTTCCCCATTACCTTACCATTTCATCGCGGCCAACTTTAACTTAATAAAGCCCACATTCACCTCAAACCCATTCGCTTATAACCAACCCTTTGTTATAAAAATTGAACTGATTAAGCTTTCTTTGACGCTTAGTTAGTTCCGCTTAGAAAATAAGGAAAGTTATGTTGAATCTATTTAAAAATTCACTCTTGGGCTTAGGGCTAATCGGGTTAACCTCAAGTTATGCATGCGCAAAAGACGTTAATTTCGATTTTACTGCAGCCCCTGTCGCTAAGAGTGTTTACAGTATCACAGCACCCTCTTACGGTTTGCCGAGTCCAGAAAATAAAGCTTGGAACTCAAACAGTCACTTTGTCGTAACTGACACTGGTGTTTTAATATTTGATACAGGCTCTTCTGAATTGATAGCTAAAGGCATCAGAAAAGCAGTTGAAGCTGTGACCGATAAACCGATTCGTTGGGTTGTTAACTCACACAGTCATGCAGATCATTGGTTAGGAAATGCCGAGTTTGCGAGCGACAATGTTGAAATTATTGCTAGCAATCAAACAATGGCAACAATGAAAAAGTATGGTGAACAAGACATTGAATTTTTCTATCGGGTTACAAAAGGAGCGACTGGCGAAACCAGTATAGCTTACCCAACGTCATTGTTAACTCATGGGAAAAAACGCAGTTTAGGTGGTACTGATGTAGAGTTTATTTTTTCTAATGACGGCCACTCCCCTGGTGATATTTTGTTATGGCTACCTGAACAAAAAGTAATCCTAGGAGGCGATGTTTTAAGCTCTGAATGGATGCCTATCCTTACTCCAGATACTAATATTCCTAACTTAATTAGTACACTTGAAGCAATTGCAAAGTTAAACCCAGTTGTTGTACTAACAGGGCACGGTAAAACAACCACTAAGTCTTCTATACTGAGAGACGTTAATTTATTAACAAATACATGGTCATTGGTAAAACAGGGATATAAAGCAGGTAACACACCTGAACAAATTTTATTGCAGCTAGACTCTGCTCTTTCTAAGCAATATAAGCCTTTGTACAAGGACTTCGACTCTTCACTCGAAAGGTACGTTAAATTAATGCATAAAATGTTGAGTTAGCGTTTTGGTGATGGCGGTTTCTAGGCGCTTGCCTAAAAGCCGCTTGCAGTGAATATACACCGTTTTAGTTTTTAATTGTTAAACAAGAAAAACAAGAATCCAACAAAAAAGCAGAACATAATTACCGTCATTACGGTTAATGTTTTCGACTGTTTCATAGATTCAAATGCAGCTTTTTCTGTTGGCGTTATGAAAATATCAGTTATGCCAACTGAATCGCCATTTTTGCTAGGTTTCTTTTCCATTTAACTACAATCCTTAATTCACTCTTTTGCCTGCTATCTGTTACAGCCAGTCTTGGTTTTCATGCGATACGGTAACATCTAGCTCCTGTCCGCCAGTATGTTCAGTGCTAGCTGGTTCAATCATCATAAAATGGGTGTCTGGTTCAGCTATAGGACAATGCTCGACACCTTTAGGTACAACGAACATTTCGCCGGGCTGAAGTTCTATGTTTTGATCGCGAAGTTGCAATGTTAATTTGCCTTTAAATACGATAAAAAGTTCATCTTCATTTTCGTGTTTATGCCAAACCAATTCGCCACTTCCTTTGGCAATTTTTACTAATTGTCCATTGGATTGTGCAATTATCTTAGGCGTCCACTCTTCTGAAAATAAGGCAAATTTTTCACTGATGTTGATTTTGCTCATACCCTTTCCTATCGAGTTATTTTGTTGATTGAACTTGCGATCTACTAACTTAGTCACCAAGTTACAATTAGTTAACAGTTTTGTATTTGATGTGCCCTGCTATGCCATTGCAAACCACTCAGCGCCCATTTTCATAAAAGGCTAACTCTGCTCCAATGCTATAACCCACAATAATTACTAAAACGGTATAAAAAAGTGCCTTCAAGTTAGACTGTTGCGGCCTTTTCGACATCATGTAAACGAGCGGTAACAAAACAATAGCTTTAGCGCCAGCTAACAAAACGGCTAACACTAAGAGTAAATAAGTTTCATATGTTATGTTGTTTAAATACTTTTCCATAATCAAACCTGTATTCAGACAATAAAAGCAAAAGCATTCTTCGCTTCCTCATCAGTGGTCTCTGACGTTCTTCCATTAAGGAAAGTAACCCTTGAAAACGCCTTATCAATTGTGATCACTTCTGACTTCGACACTGATTAACTCTTGTTAAAAGTCTAGTTTCTCATCTAACTACTATCTATTATTACTTGTTAGTTTTTCAATGACTTATCATCAAAAATATTTTAACTTCAACGAGCTATTTCGAAAGCCTACGAACCACTCTCCTTGGTCATGTTTTGTTATTTTGCAGAAAAACGAGCACTAAAAGATTAAAAGGAGGAAGCTAACGCTTTATAACAACAGCTAAATAATGAGCCTTTGGTGTGATTAATCTAGTAGACAGTTAGTTAGATTAGAGCTGTTCAAACTGATAACAGCGTTTGATGTTCTTTGATACCTCTCCCCACTCAGAGTTTTTAACTCGTTGTTGGTGAAACTCGAAATCCTCTTGGCTAGAAAACTCTTCATAAACGTCAAAAATGGTTGGTGTTGTATTTCTCTGAGTAACTTCAAACGTCAAACAACCCACTTCTTGAAGTGTTAGCTCTATGTGTTGCTCTAAAGCCTTTTTAACAGGTTCCAATTCAGGTTCGGGAACCTCGATGTAACCAAATAAAATAACTTTTGCCAAAACAATCCCCAATATCTAGAGCCCATAAATATGAATCAGTGAAACCTAGTCTTCTCCTGCATTACCATAAGCAACTCCATATACATTATCAAAGCTGCATATCATATTTTTCATTGTCACTTCTCTTGGTCATGATTGTTAAAGTGATCGATGAGCTCCCATTTAGCCTTACTTTCAAGCAAAACCTTGCGCTTATTCAACTGAAAATACAGGTAGATATCTTATCTGATGTAAAAGAAGGCTATTTATAATTAAAACCCGTTAGTCCAAAGTGAACATACAGGAATAGATGAATATAAAATGGTGACTAAATACGCATTACTCTAATGTTATTGCGTTTAATAACTGCATTAGTTCATCTTTACTTTGCTCTGGTGTTTTGCCCGCGGTGTCGATTGTGATCTGAGCACTTTCCCAGCTTTGATAATCCCGAGTTATAACACTTTGCCAGCTTGGAAGGGTTAAATTTGGCACATCCGTTTTACGAGTTTCCACACGCTTACGATGCTCTTGTTCATCCGAACAAATCACTTGAATTTCAACGAATCTCGATTGTGCTTGTTCGGCCGCATGAATCCAAGCCTGTCTAGACTCTTGCACAGGGTTTGTTGAGTCAGCCACAACAGAAACACCATTGTTAAGATTGTCTAAGGCCAAAGCAAAAGCAACCTGATAACCTTCATCGTAAAGATTGGTAATTCCTTGGTCTCGAAGTCTTTGTTCTATCGTATCAATGCGAAGATAAACAGCTCCCAGTTTAGTGGCGAGAAATTTGGATAATTCTGTTTTTCCCGTACCGGGAAGACCTCCTAATATATAAAGCACTGATTGTTCACCTTAAAACTTTCCTGCTATTTGTATTATTTTTGAATCTCTGGTTGGATTTGTAACACTGAATTTAACACCTCAAAAGTGAAGTTTTGAAAGTCTTGTTCGCAACGATCATTTACTCCACAATTAGCGAATGCAGTGATACTCACATCACCATCTGGAATATAAATATTTTGGGTGTAATAACCAAATTCAGTGCCACCGTGATGGTAAAACTTTTTGTCATTTACCTCTTCAACCCAAATGCCAAGCCCGTAATGAAAATTCGATGAAGAATAAAAACGAGGGCCATGAGATTCGACTAAATTTCTCTCACCAATCATTTGCTCTCTAACTTTATCACTGATGACATCATTAGGTAATACAATAGCGCGCAACAAGGTTGCCATATCTTCAACATTTGCAGCTAAAGGTGCGTCTGAAGTTGCGGTTGTTCCAATAATATTTTTTGTATCAATCCACACATTCATCGGTGTTGGAAAACTAGGATCGGCATCGTTGATAAAAAACCCAGATGCTAGTTCAGGGTTGTGCTCTTCTACTCCTTTCGAATAGCTGGACATCATGTTTAGTGGTATCAGTATTTTGCGTCTTATCGACTTTGATGGATGTTCTTTTAGCACTTGCTCCAGAATAACGCCGACTAATGCATAACCTGAATTTGAATAAGAATGACCTTGCCCAGGTTCAAAATTTGCAGGCTGGTTTAATGCAAAAGACAGTGGAAACATATCCGTTGTAACTTTATTCTGCTGTGCATATTGAGCTTTGAAGAAGTCATATTCACCAACATCATTATATTCAAAAATGCCACTAGTGTGATTTAACAGTTGTCGTAATGTCATTTTATCTGAGTACTGGATTTGGCTAAGCAATATTTGGTCAAGATATTTGCTGATAGGCTCGTCAAGCGCAACGACCCCCTCTTCCGCTAATACAGCAACAATTAGCGCAGTAAGCTTTTTTCCAGCACTGCCATTTGGCATCACTACATCCGCTGTCATTGGCTGCTTTTTTACTAAATCTTTAAAACCGGCACTACCAATAAACTTTTCTCTATCAGACTGCACTAATAGTACTGCACCTGGCACGTGCTCAGATATCAAGTCATTAAGCATAGATTGGTAATCTGTTTGCAACAGCGTTTGATTTTTCGCACTACTAATATTCGGAATAAGCATTAAGATGCTGATGAATAAATTAAATAGATATCTTTTATTGAAAACAAACAATGAACTCGTCCCCTTAACGTTTTCCTTACTTATTTGTTCTTAACATGTTTGTTCTTGGCATGCCTTCATTACACATTTTAAGGCTTAATCTGACGCATAAGCCGAACATTACCAACATCGGTGCTGAAACCAAATTTTTGGTAGTACGCTTCCATTTCAGGCAAGCAATAGAGTTCAAGATGTGTAACGTCTTTTAGTTCTTCATGGTTTTGAATTGAGTCCATTAACTTTACTCCTAAACCAGTTCCCCTTTGGCTGGAGCAAACAATCACATCAAAGATAATAGCTTTGAAAATAAAGTCAGTGACAACACGAGCAAATCCGACCAATTTATCTTCATCATCAACAATACCTATGCACACTTGAGAGCCATTAATACATTTAGTTGTTTGTTCTAAAGTGCGTTCTTTTGCCCACCAAACTTGCTTATATAAATCGTGAACTTGGGGTATTTTTTCTGCGGTAAAAGTGTTAATAACTTTCATTTTCTTCCTTGTTTCAATCGCTAGCAAAGCGCTTACTTATTAATTGTTTGGCTCACTCAATTTGTTAATTGATAGCAATGTAAATCTCTATTTCAGTTTCGCTCTTATAAAGCTCAAAATCAGTAGTAAATGCCCTTTCATATTGACAGTCAGCTGAACTGAAATAGTTCCAAACTTCTCCCCACAAACTAATAACAGCTTGTGGCATCTCCCCGACGCCGCTGAAAACTAAGTACTTGCCGGAGTTAACTTGGAACGATTCTAACTCTTGAGTATTGATAACGTCTGAACATGCAACAACGTCAAAGGCTCCCGTGTGGTCAGACTCATAATTGGTATACAGACCAAATACTTGAGAGTTAGGACTTAATTTAGGGGCAAGTTCGGTATAAAACTTTTCCCATAAAGCACCAATTTTAGCATTTGCAGGAGTCATTTCGTTTGCATTAGTGGTGCGAACTGAAATCCCTGTTACATTGATTTTTTCAAGCTCATTAATTTCCATCTTTATTCCTTTATTTATGCAAGCTAATTAACGCAAATAGTTAGGGTTGTACTATCTCACTACCTTTGCGTAGCTCTCACGTTCGATATCTACTACTTCTACAGATATAGAAGCTTTCTCAAGTACAAACATCTCCAACATACCAAGCACTGAACGGCTTAACATGGTCTTTTGTTCAATGCTACGACCAGAAAGAATTTTCAAAGTCACATGGATAAAATCCATGTTTACATTGCCAGTTTGGTAATGTTCAAAGGGCAAAACCCTTACTTTGATATCGCTGCCATCAGCTTCAAACAACTCTGACTTCAATGCTCCTTTGTAAACCAAAGGAACGAGTTTATCGCCAGTTATATTTGATGAATGTTCGATAATGCAATGTGGCATATGACTTCCTTATATATCGCAACAATTTTAGTTTTTGTTAAGTCGACTTAACATTGTATTTTACTAAAAATATCAAAGTGTTAAACATAACAAATGGACGTACTTCGAACAATTTAATTTGCCTTATCTCAAGTGACTATTTACCTTTTCTCAAGTAAGTATTTGCCAAAACAGCGACAATTTAAGGAACCTATTGCGATTAGTTGCATCTTAGAACTGAACAAAAAAAGGAGTTATTGATGAAAAAAGTAGTAGTAATGCTTGCAACTCTTGTAGCAACTGGTTGCACAGTCACTATCAAGGAATCTAAATTTATTGCCCAAGACGAATCCGTCACGCCCTATTCAGGCGAATTTATCAAAGAACTAGACAGTAGAACACCACAACACCAAGTAAAACCTGTCTACGCAAAAGCTAAAGACCACACTACTCTTAACGGCTTGTTTCTGGATTCACCTAATACCAACAACCTAGTTTTATATATCCCAGGTAATGGTATGAGCGTTGAAAAAGCAGCTAAAAAAGCTTTGGTTGAGTTAGCCAAATACGGCAATGACATAGTAATTTTTGATCGTCGAGGCTTAGGAGCAACTGCTGGTAAAGCAACGATAGCTAACCAAGTCAGCGATGCGAATCTGAGTTTTGACTATGTTAAAAAAGAATTAAATGCAGATAAAGTCACTCTGCACGGTTACTCTTTAGGTAGTTTTATCGCTGCTCAAGTAGCGAGGGAAAAAGCTATCGATGCCTTAGTTTTACAAGGCGCAGCAACCAATGTAGATGACTGGGTTGATGAAATTATTCCTTGGTATTCAAAACCATTTTTAAACATAAAAATTGATGATGCGTTTTATACTGCTAACAGTGAACAAGTGCTAAGCGATGAATATAAAGGTCCATTATTGATTATTGCGGGTGAAAAAGATCAACAAACCCCAGCGGTTTTATCGCAAAAATTGTTTGATGCTAGCAGTAGTCAAAACAAACAAATCGTCATTGCTGACAATGCAAAACACGAAGGCATGTTTGAAAGTGAAGAAGTTCAACAAGCTTACAAGGCTTTCCTTGCTCAATAACAGCAGAATTTTAATAAAAACTATCCCAACAGGCGTTGAGTAACCCCATCAGGTTAAAGTTAAACTTTCCTCTATTTAATTTTAACCTGACTCCTTTTTATTAACTTACCTCAGTTTATTTATTTGCTTGATACTTCAGGTTGAAACAAGTTTTCTCCCCATGAAACGGTATTTCTAACATAAGCATCGCTTGCTATATTGTTATCAATTGCAAAACGAGTTCTTGCTCTAGCCTCAGCTAATGATAAATATCCCCCTAGCGTTAAAGCGTAATAACCATTTTCCGCCAAATATATCTCAGGACTAAATTTTAACTTTTGTGCTTGTATCTTTTTAGCCGCGTTAACAGCTACGCTAAAATCTTTAGTTGACTGGATCACAGGGAATGAATTACCCGACAATTTCGACTTTTCAATAATACCTTTGGCCGCGGTTGTTACAGCTGAGTCTTTCAACGTACTTTCCTTTACTGCTGATGCTAACTTTTCTGCTAACGAGCCATCAATGGCTGTTAGTATTTCTAAAGCAAGTAGTTTGTCACTGTCAGACTTACTGGTTATTTTATCCGCAAAAATTTCTAGAATTTTTATTTGCCTATCGGCATCTGCAATTTCTTGGGTTTTTTCCAATTCCGTTTTTCTAGCTAGTTCAGCATTTTTCGCTTGTTGTGCAGTTACAAGCAAGGTTCCTACAATACCCACAACAGCAACAACCATTGGCATTAAAACAATTTCAACCCAAGTTTTTTCCGTTGACATAAGTTCTCTCCCTAATCATCACAACCAATCCCAAAGCTCGTAATCAAACATTAGCACAAGGTTTTTAATTAAGGGTAACCTCCCCTTTTATTATTTCTGCCACTTTTATTTTCGGTTGTATTTGGTCTTGTTCAAAACATCTTTGAGATCGTGGGTCTTTTCTAAGTTAACATCATAAATATTGGCTAATGCACAAACGTAATACAGCACATCGTATAATTCTTCCGCAATTGAACCTTTGATGTTTTCCATCGTGGGTTGGCCGCTTTGTCCTTGGCGAATGGCTTCTGACAGTTCCCCAACTTCTTCCATCAGTTTTAAAATATAATGCATTGATTGTTCAGGTGCGTGATCGAATTCTTTTATATGATTTTGTAGTTCGGATAACTTCATAACACTCAGGTTTTAATATCACTATTCGGTAGTAGGCTAACGGTTATTTTCCAATAAGTAAAAGCCTACCACTTTGTCTAAATAGTTGTTTTATTGTTCTATTTAAAGATACTTTTTAAACCAAGTAACCAGCTCTTTATTTGCTGCTAATTTGTTTTTCATTAACCCGTGATTGTCATCTGGATAAACAACAAGCTTATGGGGGATCGTACTTTTTGATAATGCCGAGGCTAATTTGAGCGAGCTGTCCACCGATATTCGTTTATCATTTTCACCATGTAACAGTAATATTGGAACACTAGGAGACAATTCATCAACCCACTTAAGAACAGAGCGCTTTTCTAATTCAGCTATTTTGTTTTTCTCATAATTTGGGATCCGGTGGCGATAAACTTTCTCCATCGCTGGACGAAATTCTAACTCACTCAATAGATCTGTAGCAGCAGCGATCGTAGCTATCGCTTTTATATCTTGCGACTGCTTAGAAGCAAGGAACGTTTGCATCCCGCCTCGACTAGCGCCAAACATACCAATACGATTAGAATCTGCCCCATCAATCTTAGGAATGTATTTTAGAAGCTCTGTCACATCCTTAACATCTTCACCACCAAACTGGTCAAGTAAAGTATCTTTTTTGGTCGCTTGCCTATATTGACTTCCAATGATCACAAAGCCTTCACTCGCGACAGGAAATAGGTTACGCATCATAGAGCCAAAAACCACCGAGCCAAAGTCGCCATTACCGCCTCGGTTATACACTAAAACTGGCAGTTTAGTTTCAGCCAACTTTGGCTTAATCAAGTATCCATCAACTTCAAGCCCGTCAACTTGATACTTAAACGTAATACAAGCAAGATTTTGCTTATATTCATCGAACTTTTCTTGTCCAAACACAGCGTCAAATTGCAACATTCCTTTCTTTAACTTTGCTTCAGATTTAACTCTCTTTTTTCGTTTTTTCTCAATAAACCCTCGCCAAGTACTATAGTCTGAAAATATCGCTCTAAAACAACTGTGCTGAGCGGAAATGTTGCTGTCGTTAATCAGCAACTCAGCACTAGATGCATGTGATGAAAAAATGAGTGTCAAAATAAAGAAGAGTTTTTTCACGGGAGTTCCTTTTCGTGATTAATAGAGTAGCAAGGGGCGTAAGTTCCAGTAGCTAAGTCATTTTGAATTTACAATCTTAACTATCTGAGTAAATTAAACTTTATCTATTTTGCCAGTAGATAAAAAATGGTCAAGAGCGCCTAATAAAATAGATCAGGCGCTTTGTTAAATTGAGTTTTATCTTTTGTTTAAAACAAACTTGCTCTTAATTAAAAGTCGTAAGTTAATTGCACAACAATAGTACGAGGACTTCCTGGGAAGTGGCCATTACGTCGACTAAATCCACTTACAGCGTACTCTTTATCGAACAAATTGTTTACGTTCACACTAATTAACGTGTTATCTATACGCTTGGTCCAACTCATATCAAATACAGTAAAAGGCTTAACTCTTTGGTTACTCAAACTTACCTGCTCGCTGACATGATTTACTCCAAATGAAATTGAAGAGTCTGTGCTAGTCATATCATAACGAGTCCATAAACCTGCTTGATGGCGCGGTGCATTAGCAAAACGACTGCCGTCACCAAATGAATTACGAATGGAATCTCCTTCTACTCCTTTAACAACCTTAGTATCGTTATAAGCGTAGTTAGCTGTCATAGTCCAATTAGCAGCAATATCACCGACTAATGTAGCCTCAAATCCATTACTCTCAACCTCACCTATATTGAGTACTTCAGGAATACCATCATCGTTTCCAGTGAACTCAGGGTTTGACATAACAATGTTTTCTTTATTGATTCGATATATTGCAAACGTGCTTAACATCTTTCCGTTAAACAATTCTTGTTTCAAACCAATCTCAACTTGTTCACCTGTTTCAGGCGTTAAACTTCTGCCTTCGGATACGCTTTCTTGATCTGACGAAGAGGCAGGGTTAAAACTTTCAGAGTAGTTAACGTATAAAGAGGTATCTGGATTGGCCATGTAAGTTACGGCTACACGCGGAGTTACATCACTGTCTTCAAAAGAGTAATCAAGTTCTTTATTAATTTCTTCAAAGTTGTCATAGCGCAAGCCTGCTATAACCGTCCACTTCTCGTCTATTTTTACAACGTCTTGAACATAAATACCGTATCTATCTGAGTCCACTCCGTCTCTGTCTTGGTCGGCTAAGTTATAAGTGCTAGGGTCGGTAATGCCATAATTCAAATCAAATATATTCAAATTCGCAACACCATCCGCTTCATATCTCGCTCTAAAATAATCATACTCAGTATCAACCGTATGGTAGTCGAAGCCAAATAAAAGCTGATGTTCAAAATCATTGGATGCGAGTTCATAAACGAAGTCAGACGTTACACTTAGCTCTTCGTTAGCTCTGTGCTGCTTACGATACTCTCGTCTAATCGTTTCATCATTGATATCAGCGGTTCCATCACCGTTCACATCGACCCACTCACGTGATTCGTGGTAAGCCTGATCTCTTTCGTTATCCAAATAACGTAATATTGTATTTACCTTGAAAGCATCACTAAAGAAATGCGACAACTCAGTTTGAACAACTAACGCTTCCATATCTTGGTAATCAAACTTTTCATTTGCGTTATATGATGGGTCAACTAAGAAATTGCCATTGTCATCAACAGGTACACCGCGCAGTCGTGCACCACCTAAGTCTTGCTTAATAAAATCAATTGTCGTGGTTAAGCTGGTTTCAGGTGTGATGTTGTAAAGAATACCAGTTGCTAGCTCTGTATTTTTAGAATCGGCATTATTACGGAAACTATTTTGCTGTTCATAGAAACCACCTAGTCGGTAAGCAACATCTTCTGTTAAGCCACCAGTCATATCAAGTGAAGCCCCTTGAGTAGCAAAGTTGCCGACTGTTAGCTTTAACTGTTTGTTGTCGTTAAAACTTGGCTTTTTAGTTACGTAATTGATCATGCCTCCAGGTTCTCCACCACCATATAATGCAGATGCAGGACCTTTTAATACTTCAACTCTTGCTACGTTAAATAATTGCGGCACACCAAAACCTGAGTACGGGTCACCTCTTACGCCATCATAGAAAACGTTGGCATCGTCACGAAATCCCCTAAAAGTAACACCTGAATAGCTGAACTCGCTTACCCCAGCAATTGAGCGATACAAATCAGTAATATCTCTTGCTGCTTGGTCGATGATAAGTTGCTCTGTTAGTACTTGAGCTGATTGCGGCAATTCAAGCAAGGATAAATTAACCTTACTGCCAACATTTGTTTCTGTTGCTAAATAAAATTGCTGAGCACGGCCTACCACTTCAATGGTTTCTATATTGGCAGCTTCTTTGTCGGTCTCTTCTTTATTAGTTGCTTCATCGTTTGCTAACGCAAACTGAGAGCAGCAAAGAGTAGATAAAAGGATACTTTTTGATAGGGGATTAAGTTTAAACATACAAAATAATATTTACTAAATAGGAACAAGACACAAATGATAACAATTATCATTTGCGATTGTAAATACCGATTTATATGTAATTAAATTAAGCGTGTGCTTTTAGTTACCGCTTTGCGCTAGATCATTATTTAGAGTGAATACCTCAAACTCTTTCCAGCATAGACATAGTATTGAGTATGCAGTGAGCCAAAATTAAAGGCCATAAGTTACGACCAAATGCAACGTACCCTATTCCCATTGCAAGGCCAATTAAAGCAACTGTTATCGAACGCTCCGATATGTCATATGAATGTCTAAAACCAAAAATTAGCGCTTGAAGCAAAACAGCAACAGTAGTTGCAAACCAAGTGCTAGACAATGCCCTTTCAATCCAGTTGATTAAAAACCCTCTATCTAATATTTCTTCTAACGCGGATTGCAGCCAGATAAAAGGAATGATCATAAAAAACAATCCCCAATTCCCAGCAAGATTGCCAAACTTGGAGCTTGCTTGTTCTTCTGATTTATCAGGTGTAAGCTGCAAACCTAACTGATCTTGTAACATTTGAAATACAACAATTGATGCTATGGTAAAGGCAAAAATAAAAACCGTCGCATATAACGACTTTTTATAATTTACTGGTTTGAACAAACCGATCTCTCGCCAAGAAACTTGTCTTAGACGCAGTAAGATTGTCGCGGTAAGTAATGTAGTAAACGACCAAAACAGGCCATTGGTAATAAAGTTAAATTGGGAGAAATAAACTTCTCTGATCAGAAACATGATAGAAATATAAATGATCAGGTCGAATAAAAAAGGCAGTGGTGAAGGCTTGGTTAAGCTTGGCTCAGCCTTCTCTTTGTTTAAACTAAAGTTCATCTGCATATTCCTTTAAAAGCTAATCCAGCCAATAAAATTGAACAAATAAACTACACAAGAGTTCCGTTATCTACAACAGTCGACAAAATAAAAAAGCTCAAAAAAAGAGGGCTAACTTAGCCCTCTCTCTTGTTTCTGTTCTTTGTTTCTTCTATTCGTTTTATTTGTTTTCTTGCTGCTTTAACTCAACATCAGAATCAGCTATTAAATAAATACTGGCAGCGTAAGCAGCTATGTTTTGCGCCAAGCTATCTGGGTCAATTTTATCTAACGTATCGTCAGGTGTGTGGTGTAAATCAAAATAGTCGTGACCGTTTTGGTTTAAACGAATCGTTGGAACGCCTTTTCTCGCTAGTGGAATAATATCTGGACCGCCACCTGGTACATCAGAGCCACCTCGAACAATGCCAAGTGGAGCTAAAATTTTAGCCACTTCATCAATCAAAACCGTTGCTTGAGGGTTCACATTTGAAGCAATTCGCCAAATAGTCTCAGCACCAAAATCTGACTCTGTCGCCAATACATGGTTCTTCAAATTAGCTTCGTGTTGCTTGGCATAAGCAAATGCACCTAACAAACCAACTTCTTCTGCTCCAAACATAACTACTCGAATTGTGCGCTTTGGACGCTTTGGTAACTGACCGATAAGAGCAGCCGCAGCAGTCGTTATCGCAATACCTGCACCATCGTCAACAGCGCCCGTACCTAAGTCCCAGCTATCTAAATGACCACCAATTAATACGATTTCTTCAGGCTTCTCGCTACCAACTAAATCTAATATAACGTTGCCACTGCTCACTTCACCTTTCCATTTAGACTCTGAGTGAAGTGACATAGACAAAGGCTTGTCTAAATTGTGTAAACGGCGAAGATGGTCTGCATCTGGATTAGAAATGGCGATAACAGGAATGCTAGCCCATTTATCTTCACTCTTGCTCATCATGCCAGTATGTGGAAAACGATGAGAGTCAGAGCCAACAGAACGAACTACTAATGCACGTGCTTCTCCACGTTCTGCATGTTGCCAGCCAACACGACGACGCATGTTTGCTTGGCTGTAGCCTCCACCCGTTTGGCTTTTAACCATAGGTTCACCGTCAACAAAGGCAATTTTGCCTTTTAGCGCACCAGCTTTCACTTCTGCAAGTGCGTGTATATCTCTAAAGTAAACAACATCTGCATTGATGTCTTGTTTGCTTGGTGCTGAACCACCTAATGCACTGCCGTATAATTCTTGTTTATAAGGCGACGTTAAAGAGATGTGTAAATGGCCTCTGTCCCAAAAAGGCATAGTGAACTCTTCATTCCAAGCTTTGTCGAACCCTAGTTCTTTTCCTAGTTTTACGCCCCAGTCTCTAGCGCGTTTTTCTGCTTCAGAACCGCCCAAACGAGGACCAATTTCAGTGGTTAGTGATTCTACAATTTCAAAGCCAAGATCGCTTTTTAACGCGGTTTGAATTAACTGTTCAGCAGTTTTCTTTTGTTCGTTTGTGATTGGCTTTTCTGCCGCCAACAATTGAACACTGAACAGAGTCATCACAACCCCGACAGACAGGTGTTTAAAAATGTGCATGGTTTCTCCAATATCAGTAACTAGGACTAAATACAGCCTAGCGAGCAATGAGCGCTAATATAGCTTAATCAAAATAATTTCTATACTAATCAAGTGCTTTTATTGGAAATGTTTTAACAGGTGAAACCTATTGTTGTGTTAACCAAGGTATACAACTTGCCTCTCTTTGTTTAACACTAAGCTTAACTATCAATCGCTTCTTGATGTTGCATACCACCATCGCCAATCACGTCCCAGTTAGCTTTTGAACCAACCCAAATATGATGTTTCACTTGCAATTCCGGTAAGTCTGGCAACAAACCAGCAGGAATATAGAGTCTTGAATCATCATTTTTTCCCGGCAAGGTTGAACCACAATTGGAGCAAAAACTGGTTTGCCAATCATGCTCAGGCTTAGACCAAGTTTTAACTAACTCTTGTCCAGATAGCCAATTAAAGTCTTCATTCTTTACTACAACAACAGCAATACCATTCGTGCCAGTTGCTCGGCGGCAAATAGAGCAGTGACAAAAATAAACGTCTTTAACTTCACCTGTGATAGCAAAAATAACTTCGCCACAATTGCATTGTCCTTGTGTCATAGTATTTACCTCTACTCAACCTACTCAGGTTTAACAAACAGCCATTGTTCGACCGGACTAACAACTATCATTACTGATTCTTGGTTAAACATTTTGGCATACAAGGCAGCCAAGTCTTTCGCTTTCCCTAACTCACTGCTATTCATAACGATAGTCACAACTTTAGAACGTTCGGGCTTTCCTTTGTAATATCCAGTAGAGTCAATGATATTAAAACCTTCAAACTGCTTTGCTATCTCTTCTGTTTCAAAACGCCTCCAGTCGTACAACGACACCGAGTTACCTTCAGGTAAAGACAAGCCAAAATACAGTTTCACGTTTATGGTTTTTTCTGTACTTGCATAAAGCCCAATAGGAAAAGTAAGTAAAAGTAATATTATGAACTTAAAAACCAACCTAGTTTGCATGTTTCCTCCAAGAATTAAGTTCTTTTAATAATCAATGATAATTCAATATTAGCAATGTTAATCAGTCAATTCGCCCAAAGCCTTAACCATCAAAGGTTGCCAATATTGGTAGCCTAAATCGTTCAAGTGCATGCCATCATCAAGAAATAGCTGCTCATTAAGTTGTTGGTTAGCTTTGTACATCACCTGTGTAATATCTATAAAATGACGCGTTTTACGCTCGTTAGAAAATTGTTCAAGTAACTCGTTAGCTATCTTTTTATTATTTCGAATGTCCTTGCCAAGAATAAAATCTACCAAGGTTGGCTTCATTGCCAAGATCAAAATATTAGCTTTGGGAAAGTCCTGTTCAATACGCTTAATTAAACGCTTGTGGTTAGCAACAGCTACTTTTGGTTCAACATTGTTTTCAATATCGATGTCACTGTATAACACAATGTTTTTAGGGTTATGAGCTTTCACTACTTGCGGGTAAAAATGCTCTATTTCAGCAATACTTGCACCACCAAAGCCGCGATTAATAACGGGAATTTGAGGAAATGAAAGCGCTGTTTTCCAATAAACAATACTAGAACTGCCGATGAATAATGTTGCTTCTTTAATTGGGCTATTACGTTGGTCAAAGCGTTCAAACTGTTCAATGCTTGATTTAAATCGGTTTACATCGATTTTATGAGGGATTTGGTGCTGTTGTTGTAATTGATGGTACTTATTAATTAACGATGAAAACTGGCTAGGCGTTGCATTAACTTGCTCTTTTACACTCATCCAATAGCGCCAACTTTGCTGAGCAAACTCATCGTTTTGTTGTTTAGTCCAGTGCTTAACAGTTGCCATACGGTCAAGATAACTAGCGTAGTCTTGCATTGTTGACGCCGATACTGGAGCAACATAAAGAACAAGACTAGCAACAAAACTTAACAAGGATAATACGAAATAATTAAATACTTTCATCAAGTTAGCACTCTTTTTAATTGAAAGCTTGCACTATAGCATATGATTTTGGCTTTGGTTTTTATGAGCGACAAAACCGCTTAAGCGCCTTGCTATCCTTTAGTTACTCTTTGCATGCTAATGAACTTTTCGTCTGTTTTGGTAACGGTAAAGCCATTTTTTTGATAAAAGCGAAATGCTTCCTTGTTTACCTCAAAGCAGTTCAATTTTAATAACTGACCTGCCGAACTAGGTTGCAGCATATTTAATATTTTCGCGCCGACCCCTTTAGATTGACATTTAGGCTCTAGAATTATCATTCGAATGAATATTCCACAGGACTCTGGCTCAGTTTGAAGATAGCCAACGCGCTCACCACCAGCAAAAATAATTTGGGTATTACTTTGTGTCAGTTCGTTATTAAAGTTATTTTCCTGCCAGGCTTCATCCCAGCCCCACATCTCTTCAATATGTTGCTTCATAGCCTCGACATAGGTTTTCCACATGTAAGACTTGTCTGCTAACTCAAAATTTTTAAGCTCAATTTTCATTACTTATAGCACCAGTACCTGCAATCTTTTTTGCTGTTCTTTTCAAATCAAGGGGTGAAATAAACGACTCAAATCAACGACTCTGACCCCATTGATACTGCTCTTTAAATCAGCGCCAGCGAGCGTACGGCCAGCTAATACAATCGACTTTAGGGTTCAGCTCAATTGCTTTATCTTTATTTATTCGATTTCCTAGCTCGTTATACTCCGAAAACAAGTACCATAATTTGCCTTCACCTAAATAATTATCCAAGTGGCCATAACCATACTCTAACTTTTCTCTTGAGCGGTAAGCTGTATTGAAGTCGCTCTTTGGGCTAATTCCATATTTATCCTTAACCTTACTGCTGCAAGTCATCACTTCATCTAGTTTAACTATGCTCTTTTCATAGTCTTGCTGAGTGTTTATGTAGGATATGAAATAGATTAATTCTTCATTCTTTCTGGTTGAGACTGTGAACATGTGAAAGTCAGGTGAATCTCCCATACCTATTTCCTGTGTTACTCGATAGAAAGGAAATTGTTCTCTAATTTTATAAAGGGATATTTCCATCCCTTTATGAATCTTCATTTTTCCTATGGAAGACTCCGTAAAAACAATACTTTCACTTTCATCAGCAAAACTTAAAAACGAAAGAAAAATAATTATAAGTAAGCTGTATTTCATGTCTTCCTTTACCTTTGCTCTATCGGAGTGGTCTAGATTTACCCGTTCGCCAATATCCTATAAACGCACCTAAAAACAAACCTATTATTGGAGTAAAAACAATGCCTAACCCAACTTCTCCATAAAGAGTGATTTGATACATGTCCAAGAATAGGCCAACGATAGAGCCTATAACCAAACCTAATGAAATATAGGTTGTACGCTTATAATCTTTCATCGTGAATCTCCAACTAGAAAAATTACCCTTATTGAAAACAATAATCGGTAAACTGTCTATTGATTATTCTATACCGTCGCAACTTCATCTTTTAAAGAAAGGATAATTAGATAAATTAAACCGAAAGGCGGTAAAAAAGAAAGTAAGAAACCGATAACTCCAGACGCTACTGGGTTTTCAGTTTTAGTGCGGCCAAGGTAGTAACTTAGCCAAGTAACTGTAGAAACAAACAACAAACACATTACTGCAATAATTATCATCCACATAGTCTTCTCCTTAATTTGACTACAAATTAAGATACAACACACCACATCGAATAACAACACAGTTTTATCGTTATTCGATGTGTAGTATTATCATTTTACTTTACAACTCCAATAGCGCCACAGTTCAAAATGATACTTAAAGTAAATATTGATTTATTGCTTGTTAAGCGAAAAATGACACTAACGGAATTATCCAATAAGGTAGATGTAACAATAGCTAATTTGTCGAAGCTAAAATGCGGAAGAGCTAAAGCTATTAGATTCTCTACCCTGTTAAAACTCTGCGAAGCCTTAGATTGTAAGCCCGGAGATATACTCGAATTGGATGAGAATACATAAAGCTCGCTTCACCCTAGTAAAGCGAGCAGATTACTCTAAGGTTTTAGAGCCGATAACATCACTGCGATAGCTTGTTCTGTTTGGAAAATATTGTGACCTCCTGCAATCATGTGCAGGTTTACATCTTTGCCATGTTTCTTAAGAGCTTCGTAGTACTCTTTGGTAAGGTATGGTTTGGTGTTGTCGTCGTCTTTACCAATAATAAGGTCAATTTTAGTATTTGCCGATACTTTTGTTGCTAGTTCAACTGGCGATGAAATATCTAAATCCCCTTTAAACAGCTCATACTCATTGCGAACAAGCATGTCTTTGCGCCAAGCATTGATGTTACAAGGGCAAGAAATCACGACGGCATGATTGACCAACTGAGGAAACAAGGCGCTAAGTCTAGCCGTAATCGCAGCTCCACCCGAATGACCTATTACCACAACCTTTGACGCATTATGGTGTTTTTTCAACATTTCAATAGTATTGCCGATTTGATTCACGCGTTTGTCATCGTAGTTATCCCCTACTGTTTCACCTCTTACGCCGTCCGACTTACTACCAAAGTCATCGGTATAACCTGGTCTTAACATACCTACTGAGATCAGATTATCTTGATTTTTTGCTAAGTGCTGCGCAACTCGATATTGCACACTAGGAGTCCAAAATGGCGAGTCGCCATGAAGCACAACTGCAAGGGTTGGAGAAGCAGATAGTTTCTTACTTTTATAAGTTTCAATAACAGTACAAGTGCCATTTACCGAAACTTCACTTTCAATATTGTTACATTTAGATGCCGCATGTGCTTGAGCACCAAACGCCAGGTGTAATACCAGTAAAACAATTGAGGTTAAAAATTTCATTATTTTCCTTTATAAATCGCTGAAATCATTGTTTAGACGAAACAAGTGACGAAAAGGTTTAAATAATAAATAAGGTTAGATTAAAATTTAATTTGAACCTTCCAAGGCGGTGATAATCGATTTTCACCAGCCCAAAACAATTTGATTTTGTTGCCAGAAGGATCTTTTAACACCGCCTCTTTCCACAAATATCGCTCCTCTGTAGGTAACTGCTCAAACTCAATCCCTTTCGTAACCAAGGTCTCTACAAGACTATCCAATTCCTCTGTTTCAAAATAAATAACAGCACCATTAGTGAAGTCTTCAGACTCCAACGAAAGTGAAAACGTTGAGTCGCCCTTAGGGCAAGAAAATCTAGCATAGTGAGGTGTATCCACGATTTGAGTAAATCCCAAAACTAGATAAAAATTTACAGCGTCTTCCATATTTTTCACAGGAAGAGTGACTTGATTCATTTCCATTTAAATTTCCAAGTAGTAACGTCTTAATAGGAGGCAAAATTGATTAGTTATACTCTATCGACTTGCCAGCCTCAAACCAATTGGTTTAATTGATAGCAAGTCAATTTGAGCTAATCTACAACGGCTTTATTCAGAGTATGCTCTCTGAAACCTTTGCTTTATTAAGCTCTTCCTTAATACTGCCATAGGCTGGGTCTTCTAGCCTTTCTAACAAATGTTGTTCATTTTTTTCTGACATAAGGTGCTTTGCACCGTAATCAAAGCGACGAACGTTTCCGAGAGAACCATCGGCATGTTGCTCAAAGTTATCTTTAAACAATAAATAATTGTAAATTGTAGCTAAGTCTTCTTCACTTCCACACTTAAGTGCGTAATCAAAAAGTAAACGATGTAACTTCTTTTGAATATCGCTTATTTCATACTCATCTTTTTCAACTTTACTAATTAAGTTGTTGTCAAACACTCTAAGGAACTTAACAATTTTTCTTTCAAAATCATTAGCTTTTCCTTCAAAACCAGTAACTAATTTATCAAAGTGTTCTTGGTTATCTACAAACTCAATAAACGCAGAGGTAACAATTTCCTTAATATTGAGTTCATGATGTTTCAAGGCATTGTGATTGGCCAATCGAGCTACATATATTAGAGAAGTTTTCATCCCCCACTCGATGTGCCTTTTAAAATCTTCCTCATTCTTAACAACCTTAACAACTTTGATAAGTGCCTCTACCATTCGATTCTTATGGTTATAAGCAGTATTGTCATCAAAAGAGAGTCCTCTCAAAAGATCACCTTTAACTTCTATAGCTCTTAATAGTTGTTGCCAAAATTTGGCGGTAAATGAATCTTTGTTCGCTTGGATCAGACTGGTAATAAAATTTATAAACTCTGGATATTTAAACATTAACTCAGGTATCGAAGTATCAAACTTAGGCACACCCTCACTTTCAGAAAGTTGTAACATTTCAGAATAAATGTCTTGGTCTTTATATTCATAAGCCATATTGGAGTTAGCTTTCATGTAAACCATCCAATAATCCTTGGCTTCATTTGAGGCAACAGATTGCAACTTCCTGTTCTGCTTAGGTTGCCACTGAGGAAACAATTGCTCCACCAATAATTTTGAGGTGGTTGCAACGTCACCGTTTATGTTTTCGGCCAACTTCTCCCAACGGCCCTTTAGCTCTTGATCATTATTACTATTGGCGTCACGTAACTCCGCGTAGTTAACAGAAATAAAGTCAAAAACTACAGGCTGAGCCACTTTAAAAATGGATAAAATGACTAAGTCATCAAGGTTAAATTCGCCAATTAAAAAAGCCCACTTACTATCAATTTCTCTTCTTATAGCGGAAAAATTCCTTGGTGAAGCAATTAACTTGCAAGCGTCTTCAAACGCTGATGCCCTAGTAGTGTGCTTCATCCCATCTAACAGATCACTTTTTCCAATAAAAGGTATTTGGTCATTACCTTTGAGTTTTGCATATTGTTTGTTTAACACTACTGCCAGTTCGTTTTTAAAATCTATTGGTGGTAAATCTTCCCTGTAATCCGTCACTCTAGACAAAATATCAGATGCGCCTTCGCTATACCCTAAAGTAAAAACAAACTGAATTTGGCTAGTATCTTTCAGGTTGTTTAACAAAGGAGCAATCGCATTAGTGGCAGCCAAAGCTTCGTCATTTCTATCCATATCTTCGATAAAAATACACACTTTAATCCGGTGTTTTTTAAGTAAATTATTAAGTCTTGTTAATTGTTCACTGACTGATAGAGGGATAGATGCAAAGTGAGTGAGCATTTTTGTACTAGAATGGAGACCTTGCAGAGCAGCCAAGTACTCACTAGGTAATCCTCGTAAAGAAGTAGTTTCAATGTGCTTCGTTATTTGGCCGATAATGGCTTCGAGTAATTGTCCTTGAATATTTGTTGAGCTTTTTTCTTTTCCCCAAGCATCAAAGTGAACAAATACCCATCGCTCTGATTGATTTTTATTCTGCTGGCTTTGCTCCTTTATAATCAGCTGTTCCACCATATTGAGGGTACTTGATTTGCCCATACCAAAACCGCTTACTAATGCTATTCTTCTAAACGATTCCTTATTATCCCCAAATCCCATTAACTTATCCGCTAAACGTCGAGCTACGTGAACACGCTGATATTTATCTTGATCAACAAACTTAATCGGAGCCTCAACGGCATCGTTATTAGAAACAAACCTTTCACCTTGCTCAAACAGGTCATGGTGTTGCCAAATGCTCTTAATATGTTTTGCGTAATACTTTACGAAATTAGTTTCAAATAGCATCCCACCCAAATAAAAAAAACAAAATGCAGATATTAGATTACTAAAGGAAAACTGATGAATGTCACTAGATTTAAAAACAAGTAACCACAATGCCAAAGAAATAGTAACGGCGGCTCTCACTACTGATAAAGCGCTGTGTTGAGTCTTTTTCAAAGAAGTTAAATCGAACTCAACTGAATAAGCTCCTACCTTTTTCAATACATGGTAGCTCAAATAGCCACTCAACATTATCAAACCGTATTGCACAAACAAATGGCTATCTAAATAGAATTTAACCCAAGAATTATATGTCTTTGCTACAGCATCGATAGTGAAGATAAGGTAATAAAAAAAGATAGCTAAGAAAGCGTATACGAATGACTTCCTTAAGTTATAAATACTTTTCAATCCATAATAACTCAGATAACCACCAAGTGTTATCAAGGCATATCCAGCAAACCAATGGCCCTCTAAATCGAGCTCGAAATAGACTTTTGCCCAAGAGTAATATGCTGTTTTTACTGTATCGATAGTGAAGATAAGATAATAAAATAAGGCTGCTAAGCCAGCGTAAATAACTGACTTCTTTAATTTATTTAGCACCAATTGAATACACCATGTAAATTTTAATCCACACAGGATTTTATATCATCTACTCTAATAAATGAATACAGAGAAATAACATGAATTCAGCTTTGTTAGCCTATTTCTATTTACCTAATCAATTGACATCACCTCTAGTGTAAGGCGCTCAATAGTGCGAAACTACTTGGTCATATCAGCTTGGTCATATCAGCTTGGTCGCTAAATCCAAACTTTTGCGCTGCATCGAAATTGCGTGTGACATATTTATAGATTCATATAACGTCGTGAATATGGGCACAGCTTTGCTGCGCCCCTGAACTTTAGTCTGCTTTTTGTTTTGAAACTAACTTTTCAAGTTCAGCAACTCTCTTCTCTAACTCATTAATTTTTGAGCTAGACTCCTTTAAACCTCTAATGTCTTCGATGAGCTTCTTCGGTTCAAACATATACTCCAGAATGAACATAAACACAGCCAAGGCTAATACAAACGATACTAATTCCCACATACTTTTCTACTCCTGTATTTAACTAATGAACACATGAATGCTTGGCTAAAGTGGTTAGAGCCAAGCCAAGCTCGGCGCATTCAATTTTATTGATTTGTTATATGTCAGTTTCTCGACCAAAAACATAATAAATGGGATCAAGTTAAGAAGCTTCTTATGCAACTACTGCCACATGTTTACCCTACAACTTTTAAACTTCTCTTGTGTTAACTCATACAGCTTCAAACTCAAGTCATCCCACGACTTATCAATAGGAAACTTTCTACACTGTTTGGAGTTAGGGAACTCTTTACCAACTTCAACCAAAGAACCATCTTCAAGCTCTATAGATGAAAAAATAAAAAAACGCAGTCCATCCATACATTGATTGTTAAACTCTCTTTCGTACGGGACTGTAGGTAAACTTTTAATTAAATGCGATAACTCGGTAATTTCAGTTTGTTCAAGTTTAGATTTACACGGCATTGCGTTTGAAAAGAAGGAAGCAGCCCAATAGAAGTCACCTTCGCTATTTACCCAAACTCGATCATTAGTTCTCATAGTGTCAATTTTGGCACGAACCGTCCAATAATTTTCTTTAGCTGTAACACTCGAAGAAAATACCAATAACAATATAAATACGAAAAACTTCACGGTACTACCCTAGGTACATAACGCCTCATTCAGAGGCAATAAAATGGCTGGTAAATATTAGCAAAATTGCTGGTTAATATTAGCGAGGCACGAGCAAAAACCAGCTGCTTTTTGTCTTTGTTGATTAGCTTGTTAAGCTGCTATTTCATTAGCCTAGGCTTAATTTCAACCCTATAAGGCGACTTTTTAGAACTAACTTGGAACGATGGAGTTAAACCTAAATCTGCAACCATTGATGGGTTGTACTCATTAACCATGTTATTGCCATCAAAGAAAGATATTTGCGCTGATACTAGAGACTTAGTTCCCTCAAGTTCTCCAGCCTCTATTGTCACTTTGAACTTTCCATCTACCTCTAGAGTATTTGATTGCTCAAAAGCACTTATCAATGTTGTCGTAGAAAGAATTTCTCCATCTTTTAATAACTCTACGTCAAACTTTGCTCTCTGTTCACCAGCAAAACTGGCTGATGAGAACAAGCAGGAAAGTAATATGATTTTTGATAGTGTCTTTTTTGGTAGTGTCTTTTTTGATAATGACTTCATGTAACATCCCTATTTGATTGATATGTTTAACTTGGTTTTTAGCTAATCAGAGTACATTCCAGATAAGACCTAGCACACTGTTTTAAAGGAATAGCTAACTAGCTTTATTTATAATTTATATCAAGAGGTTAACTTTATAGTCGACTGTAATCAACACTAGTATTGTGTTTTATTCGGGAACTGTGATTTTAGTGATTTCTTATACCTAATTAGCTAACTCAGTCTCACTATAAGAATTCAACGACTCTGACCCTATTGGTTGGATTCTGGCCTGCGCCAGAATGACGAGTAGAGTCGGATGACGGGAACTAGAAACAATAAAGCGAGCCGTTGGGCTCGCTTTTGAAGACTAAAGAGTTAACCTTGTCATTTTCGAATAAAGTTTGAAACTCATATAACGTTCAAACTTTCTTAGAAGACTTAACGAAGTCATCACAATTTCAGATTAATTCAAACTACCGAGCAAAGTAAGGCTCGAGTGCATAGAGCCACAAATCATCTATGAAACAAAGCTATGTAACTTTGCACCCCCAAACGCCAGATAGAGTCAGCAATTACACCCGGCTGAGCAGATTCATTCTCATCTTCTTCAGGCTCAATCTTCTCTAACGACGTTTTAATATATTCATCGGAAACGCCTAGGTAATCGGTAAATTTATATAAGATATAGACGAAGACATAGCCAGAAACGCTTGCAACTAGGATGAAGCCAGTAAAGAAGATTGACCACATGAAAGTATTAAGGTAGCCAGAGAAACCTGTTTTATCATCCTGTTTATTAGCATTCTTCATTTCTGCCAAACCAAGACTAAAGTTAATATCAGAGCCACTCCTTTCAAACTTCTTAATAGAAATATTTTCCACTGAAATCACTTTCTCCGAAGGCGATTTTTTTTCAAAAATTTTTTCACCTGAGACGCCTGCAAGTGTGGCAGATAAAAGAAAAGCCGAACCACACAAAAGTGCTATAAAAAGAAACTTAGGTAATATAAACCATCTCGAAACTTTATCTTTATTGGACGTCTTACTCGGAAATTTGGGATAAAAATGCCCATATTGTCGAAAAGTTTGTATTGCAGCTACAGGATCTCTAAAAACCTTAGTCCCCTCAAAAAAGCTATTCGTTCCGTACTCATAGCGGCTAAGACTTCTCAAACACTCAAGTTCGATATGAGCTTTACCGATCTCATCAACTTTAGATTCAGATAAATTAATTAGTAGTTCAGCAGACTTTTGACGCTCGTCTACTTTTTTATTTCTTACTCCAACAATAACTGGCACAAAAACAGCTAAAAACGCTATCAACAATGTTATGATTTGTATTAAATTAACATTCACTAAATAACTTTCCTTTCCTCATATTTTGCAATATCAATGAAGTTCATAATAATGACTACAACTTGCAAAGAAATTTAATAAAACGTAATTTTAATCAAAGTCTTAAGAATAAATCAACATCACTTGAAGACCTTAAATTAGCTAAACGTTTTAGTATTTAAGCGGGCAATGAACGATCTAACTTACGACGTCAGGTTGAAATAGGTTTTCAAATATATCAGCAAGCTAGGCGTCTAGTGTTTCAGGGGGAAGATCAGATATCCGTTATCTTTTCCATAGTTAAAGCCTACTATCAAACCAATGAGGTCCAAACCAATGGGGTCAACCAATGGGGTCAGAGTTGATGAAACGATTGAAATAAAACCAACGACTCTGACCCGTTTAAATCCTATTATTTTCACCTACCTAGCCATAAACTCGTCAATTAATTCTGCAAGTCGATCATCTAGATGCGACTCGAATTCATCTAAACTTTTTTCAAAAAGTGATAGGTATTTTTCGGCTTGAGAATGATTCATTTTTTTACCTAGCACCGCGTACTGAACTTCTGGGAGTGTCTTATCATTTCTAGGTATTATGTTCCATGTCACGTAATCTGAATCAAGCGATTCAACACGGCTTTGCGCGAAAAGACAAAACTCATCGACCTTGCTAGCTCCTTGAGGGCCAAGGCAACCAGGCTCAACTCGAAAAGTAACCGTCAATTTCATCTCATTTGATAAAGGTAAGGATTCAGTCATTACGCCACCCAAACATTGTATCTTGAGTTAAGTCGGTTTCTAACCATCATTTCACCTAACAGCTAATTAGTGTGTATTCCAGACAAGGCTAAGCATATTGCCTTAAAGGACTAACCAACTAGCTTTATTTATAATTTATATCAAAAGGTTAACTCTATAGTTGATTGTAATCAACACGCATAATGAATCTTGTTTAAGAAGTTTTGATATTAATAGGTTTCGGGCTGTTTGGTGTGTTTAATATAGGTAATAGATTCCGGCCTTCGCTGGAATGACGGGCTAGGACAGATGACGGTTTGAGTTAATGAATAAGTCTAAGTGATGAGCTCAATAGATTCTGGCCTTCGCCAGAATGACGGCGTTAACTACAATGTTTAAGAATAAACACTAAACGTTCAGGGCTATATATTCCCTTTCAATATCACACATTATTTAATTTCGTTTTCTAAAAGTTCGAGACATGGACGTCGAGAAAAGGATGCTGCTCATGGACGATAAATCATCCTGTCTTTTACGACAAAACAAATTAAATAATGGGATTAAGATATTGGGTGGGAACGGCCTTTTTGGGTTCCGTTTTTGGGCTGTTGCAAAAATGGAACTCGCCATCAGGCGAAACAATAAATCACAACCTCCGCTGAGATAACTTTTAGATTCCAGCCTACGCTGGAATGACGGTAATTAGAATTACAAACAAAAAAGCGAGCCATAGGGCTCGCTTTTGAAGACTAAAGAGTTAACCTAAGGTTAGGTTACTCGTCGCGGTAGCTGTCGATAGCTGGACACGAACAAATTAGGTTACGGTCACCGTATACGTCGTCGATACGAGTAACTGTTGGCCAGAATTTGTTTTCTTTTACAGCTTCGCTTGGGAATGCTGCGTATTCACGGCTGTAATCACGCTCCCAGCTGCTGTCTAGTACGTCTTCCGCTGTGTGCGGTGCGAATACTAGTGGGTTGTTTTCTAGCGACCACTGGCCGTTTTCAACTTTAGTGATCTCTTCACGGATTGCGATCATCGCATCGATGAAGCGGTCTAGTTCAACCTTAGCTTCTGACTCAGTTGGCTCAATCATTAACGTGCCGGCTACTGGGAACGACATTGTTGGCGCGTGGAAACCGTAGTCATTTAAACGCTTCGCGATGTCCATTTCAGAGATACCTGAAGATTCTTTTAACGGACGTAAGTCAACAATACACTCGTGCGCAACGCGGTTGTTACGGCCACGGTATAAGATTGGGTAATGTTCGCTTAAGCGCTCAGTTACGTAGTTCGCGTTTAAGATAGCAATTTCAGTTGCTTGTCTTAGACCGTGTTTACCCATCATCACTATGTATGCCCATGAGATAGGTAGGATGCCAGCCGAACCGTAAGGCGCTGCTGATACCGCACCGTTGTCACGGCCAACTTCTGCTTCGTTAGCACCGAAGAATTCAACTTCAGTTACTGTGTGGTTAGGCAAGAAAGGTGCTAAGTGAGACTTAACGCCGATAGGACCCATACCTGGACCACCGCCACCGTGTGGAATACAGAAAGTTTTGTGTAGGTTTAGGTGAGATACGTCAGAACCAATTGAACCAGGCGATGTTAAACCAACCTGTGCGTTCATGTTCGCACCGTCCATGTAAACCTGACCACCGTGCTGGTGAACGATTTCACAAACTTCTTTAATTGTTTCTTCATATACACCGTGTGTAGACGGGTATGTGATCATAATACAAGATAGCGCATCTGAATGTTCTTCGGCTTTCGCACGTAAGTCATCCATATTTACGTTACCTTCACTGTCACACTCAACAACCACTACCTTCATGCTAGCCATTTGAGCCGATGCTGGGTTAGTACCGTGTGCAGAGCTTGGAATTAGACAGATATTTCTGTGGTGATCGCCACGAGACTCGTGGTATTTACGAATAGCGATAAGGCCAGCGTATTCACCTTGTGCACCAGAGTTTGGCTGCATAGAAATGTTGTCGTAACCTGTGATTTCAATTAGTTGGTCAGACAATTCGCCAATCATCTTGCGATAACCTTGCGCTTGATCCATTGGGCAGAATGGGTGCATGTTACCGAATTCTGGCCATGTTACTGGGATCATTTCCGCAGTCGCGTTAAGCTTCATAGTACAAGAACCAAGCGAGATCATTGAGTGGTTCAATGATAAGTCTTTACCTTCAAGCTTACGAATGTAGCGCAACATTTCTGTTTCGCTGTGGTAAGAGTTAAATACTTCGTGCTTTAACACTTCTGTCTTACGTAGGTAGTCAGAAGGTAGTGAAGAATCACCTGCGATTACTTTCGCATCTAATGCTTCAACGTCTAAGCCGTGGCCTTCGCCAAGAACAACGTCGAATAACTCAACTAAGTCTTCACGAGTTACTGTTTCGTGCATAGTTGCAGAAAGCTTACCTTCAAGGTCTGTACGGAAGTTAACTAGCTTGTCTTTTGCACGAGCTAATACTTCGTCTTTGTTTGCTGCAACAAAAGTAATAGTGTCGAACCAAGTGTCGTTTACTACTTCTACACCCTTCTCTTTTAAGCCAGCTGCAAAAATGTCTGCAATGCGGTTAATGCGAGAAGCGATAGTTTTAAGGCCTTGCGGACCGTGGTATACCGCGTAGAAAGACGCCATGTTTGCTAATAACACCTGTGCTGTACAGATGTTTGAGTTCGCTTTTTCACGACGGATGTGCTGTTCACGTGTTTGCATCGCCATACGTAGTGCATTGTTACCACGACGGTCTTTAGAAACACCGATAATACGACCTGGTAGTGAACGCTTGTGCTTATCGCTAGTTGCGAAGAAAGCTGCGTGTGGACCACCGTAACCCATAGGAACACCGAAACGCTGTGCAGAACCTAATACTGCGTCAGCACCTAAATGACCAGGGCCTTCTAGAAGAAGTAAGCTCATGATGTCAGCTGCAACAATTGCGATAGCTTTCTTTGATTGTACTGCTTCGATTAATGATTTGATGTCGTTAACTTGACCTTCCGCACCTGTGTACTGGAATAAAGCACCAAATACTTCGTAGTCTGCTACTTTGTCAGCAGCATCAACAACTACGTCAAAACCGAACATTTCTGCACGTGTTTTGATTACGTCAATTGTTTGTGGGAATACGTCATCTGCTACGAAGAAAGAGTTTGCTTTTTTCGCTTTAGATACACGCTTAGCTAGTGCCATCGCTTCAGCAGCTGCTGTTGCTTCATCTAACAAAGAAGCCGATGCTAGGTCTAAGCCTGTTAAATCAATAGTTAATTGTTGGTAGTTTAAAAGAGCTTCTAAACGACCTTGTGCAATCTCTGGCTGGTAAGGCGTGTATGCTGTGTACCAACCTGGATTTTCTAATACGTTACGTAAAATTACGTTTGGTGTTGATACTGGGTGATAACCTAAACCAATATATGATTTAGCGACCTTGTTTTCAGCTGCAACAGACTTTAAGTAGGCTAAAGTCTCTTCTTCCGTTTGCGCATCACCTAAGTCTAAGTCTTGCTCTAAGCGAATAGTTTCTGGAACCGTTTGGCCGATTAATTCTTCAACTGAATTAACGCCTAAGGTTTGACACATTTGTGCTTGCTCTTGTTCAGATGGGCCAATGTGACGGCGAATAAAAATATCGTGTTGCTCTAGCTGATGTAAGCTTGTTTTTTCGGTCATGTTAATTGACTTCCTAAATTTGCGGTCGCTATATCAATGGGATCAGAATTACTGACTTGGCTTTCGATTTTAAAATTTAAAATCAATAATTCTGATACCACTGATAAAAACAATAAGTATTTTGAACATTACTGTCCTACCAAACCTATTTTTATCGATTCAGGTTCAGTAAAACAAAGCCCCGCTGAAACCGGCGAGGCTTAGATTTCGAAGCGGTTTATTAGTCTTCGTCGATTGACTCAGAGTAACCTTCAGCGTCTAACAGGTCATTTAATTCAGACGCGTCAGACATTTTAATTTTGAATAACCAGCCGTCTCCGTATGGGTCAGAGTTTACTAACTCTGGAGAGTCTTCTAGGTCTTCGTTCACTGCAACAATTTCACCTGCTACTGGCGCGTAGATGTCTGAAGCTGCTTTTACTGATTCTGCTACTGCACAATCGTCGCCTGCTGCAAACTCGTCACCTGAATCAGGTAAATCAACAAATACCATGTCGCCTAGTAGACCCTGAGCGTGCTCAGAGATACCAACTGTTACTACACCGTCACCTTCGTTACGAACCCACTCATGTGAAGACGCATATTTTAAATCCGATGGAATGTTACTCATTATTATTTCCTTAGGAATTAGTTTTAATTATTGTTGTTTCAAAATCTTGGTTGTTCAAAGACCACTCAAAAAAGATAAGCATACTTTAAATTTAGTTCAACCAAGATCTTAACATTTGTTGTAATAAATTTGTGGTTATTTGACCCTAATTAAAGAACAGATTTGCCGTTACGAACAAAACCAGCTTTAACTACTTTTACGTCAACTAACTTTTTACGCATTTCTACTTGAACTGTGTCACCTACTTTTACGCCAGCAGGAACACGAGCCATAGCCACTGAGAAACCTAGTGTTGGTGAGAAAGTACCAGAAGTAATTACGCCTTCACCTGACTCTGCAACAATCTTAAGACCGCCACGAAGCACACCTTTTTGTTCCATAACTAGGCCAACTAGTTTTTCAGTGCCTTGTTCTTTTGCTTTAACTAATGCTGCACGGCCAATAAAGTCTCTATCTTCTGGTTCCCAAGAGATAGTCCAGCCCATGTTTGCAGCTAGTGGAGATACAGTTTCGTCCATATCAGAGCCGTATAGGTTCATACCAGCTTCTAAACGAAGTGTGTCACGAGCACCTAAACCACAAGGAACTACGCCTGCATCAACTAGTTTCTGCCAGAAGTCAGCTGCTAGTTCAGGAGCAAGCATGATTTCGTAACCTGCTTCACCTGTGTAACCAGTAGTAGCAATGAATAAGTCACCAGCTTGTACGCCGAAGAAAGGCTTCATACCTTCAACTGCAGCTTTTTGCTCGTCATCTAAAATTGTTGCTACTTTTTCTTTTGCTTTTGGACCTTGCACAGCAACCATTGCCCAGTCAGGCTGTTCAGTTACTTCTACAGAGAAGCTTTCTGCTTGCTTGTTGATCCACGCTAGGTCTTTTTCACGAGTTGCAGAGTTAACTACTAAACGGTAGAACTCTTCGTTGAAGAAATAAATGATAAGGTCATCAATTACGCCGCCTTCTTCATTTAACATGCCGGTATATAGTGCTTTACCTGCAACTGTTAATTTAGCAACGTCATTAGTAACTAGTTTACGTAGGAAAGATTGTGCATCTGCACCTTTAACGTCAACAATTGTCATATGAGACACGTCGAACATACCAGCGTCTTGACGAACGGCATGATGCTCTTCGATTTGTGAACCATAATTAATTGGCATTTCCCAACCGTGGAAATCCACCATCTTCGCGCCAGCTTCTAAATGTTTATCGAATAAAACCGTTTGATTCGCCATAACTTAACCTTCTTATCCTCTACAAAATTGAGCAGAATTGTTAAAAACTGCATTGGAGTATAGCGGATAAATTTCGCGAAACCTACACCTTATCCATTAGTAATTTTTATCCAAAAACAGGCAGGTTATCCACAATTAGTTATATAGGATCAACAGTTCTCGCCAAATCCGGAAGCTTACCATCAAGACCTGTAGCCTGTTTTATTATTTTATCTTTTACAATAGGTAAATTATCAGTCACAAATAGGCCAGCACCACGGATTAGTTTTTTTATTGGATTGTCACCAGCAAACAATTCTTTTAATGCCGACATAGCTGCAATATAGTTTTGCGCTTCTGCTTTTCTCCATCCCTGATACTTGGTTAATACTTTGTTCAAACTATTGTCAGAAATTGTTTCTGTATTAAGTAATTCAACTAAACTTGCTGCATCTAATAGACCTAAATTCATGCCTAAACCAGCTAATGGATGAATAGTATGGGCAGCGTCCCCCATAAATACCACTCGACCATCAACCCACTTTTGTGCATAACGCATGGTGAGAGGAAAAACAGGTCTTTCACTTTGTACTTCAATTACGCCTAATTCGCTGTCCGTTGCAGCAGTAATAGCACGATTGAATTCTTGGTCAGACATTTGTTGCAGCGTTTTGCTGAAGTCTGGCGTTGCTGACCACACAATTGAACAAGTGTTGTCATCACTAAGCGGTAATAAAGCTAATGGTCCTTGCGGTAAGAATACTTGACGGGCACAACCGTTATGAGACTCTTGTGTTTTAATGGTGGCAACCATGGCGTGATGATCATAATCAGAAAAACGAATTGGCGTGTTTAGTTGTTTTCTTACCCAAGAGTTAGCACCATCAGCTGCCACGCACACTTTAGCAACTAAAGGTGTACCATCTTGTAACGTTAATAATACCTGTTCATCCGTGTTATGAATTGCCAATACTGTGGTTGAAAACTTAAGCTGAATATTTTGTTTTGTTTTGGCCACTTTAATAAGCGCATTGCGGATATTGTTGTTTTCAATAATGTGACCGAGGCGATGTTCAGCTATTTGTTCAGAATCAAACTGAATTTTGCCAAAACTATGTTTGTCCCAAACTTTCATCGTTTGATAAGGCGCTAGTCGCTCTTGTGTTAACTCTTGCCATACAGATAGGTTTCTAAAGATTTGTTCACTGGCGGCAGAAATAGCGCTGACTCGTAATTCCGGCTCTGTTAACTCAACTTCTGCTGAAGCTGCATCTATTACCGTAACCTTCATTCCTTTTTCCGCTAGGCCTAAAGCCGCTGTTAAACCTACGCAGCCAGCACCAATTATAACGATATCTGTTGTGATCAATGTTGTTCTTCTTATCTTCTGTATGTTAATTCTTTAAATCAGTTGTTTGAAAGCTCGCTTGAGAGTAATACTGGCTAATTAGTCATCCTGACGGAGGTCAGGATCTCTTAACTGAATAATGTAACTCTTAAAAACAACTTTCTTTGTCTAGCGTTCTATTAATATAAAGCTCTATTTATATAAAACTCTATTATAGCTCTTCCTTATATAAGCACCTTTTATACAAGAGCTTCTCTTATATAAGCGCTTCTTTGGCGACAATTACGCCATTCTCATCTGCATAAATATAGTCGCCATTTGCTACGGTGACGCCACCAAACTCTATATTTATTTGTTGTTGGCCTTCGCCGCGCTTATCCGTTTTCATCGGATGTGTACCTAACGCTTTTACACCTATAGCTAAAGTATTGATAACTTGTACATCTCTAATGCAGCCGTGGATCACTAATCCTGACCAACCATTGTTAACCGCAGCTTCTGCCAACATGTCTCCAAGCAAAGCTCGGCGCATTGAACCTCCGCCATCAACGACAATAACTTTGCCGTCACCTGGAGTATTCACTAGTTCTTTTACTACGGAATTATCTTCGAAACATTTAACTGTCACAGCCTGGCCACTAAAGCTTTTGTTAAGACCAAAGTGCTGAAACTGCAATTCAAATGCGGCAACACTGCCTTCATTGTCATCACACAAATCTGGTGTTGGCGTCATTTCGTTTGTCATGTTTCCTCCTTAATACATGTTTAGTGGCTGGAGTATTTTCTGCTGCTCATGAAATGTAAGGCTAGCCATTGTTGTAAATTGTCGCACTTTTGTAATGCCTGCAAAGCTAATGTTCTAGTTCCAGCAGCGAGACGACCTTCAATAGCAAAGCTTCGAACAAGTAAATCAGTAAAACCTGTGATTCTATCGATATCTGGTTGTCTCTGTTGTTGGTAACTTGCCAACACAGCATACCCACCAATATCTTGTTGTTGCTCAGCGGCGTTACTTATTTCTTTAACTAAAACCGCAATATCTCGTAAACCTAAGTTAAAACCCTGCCCTGCAATTGGGTGTACCGTATGCCCTGCATTACCAACCAATGCGGTTCTGTGATGAATCATAGATTCTGCTTTTACCAGCGCTAATGGGTAGGCTTCTTGTTTACTTGATTTGATAATTTGCCCAACTGAGGTACCAAATTCTTTTTGTAACTGCTGGCAAAACTCTTGTTCTGACAGCGCTAAAACATCAGCCATTTGTTCTGGAGGTACACTCCAAACAACAGAAAACTGGTTATCGCCAATTGGCAAGAATGCAATTGGGCCATAAGTAGTGAAACGTTCAAACGCAACATAAGGCTGAACTTTACTGTTTTTATTCTGAGCGCTATCTGCTCTACCTAGAGTTTTATCTAAGCCTTTATTTCCAGTCACTGTAACATTAGAAATAACCGCTGCTTGTGGGTATTCATCTCGGCTTATTGCTATGTTTAACTTTTCTCTTGTCGGAGAGTTACCACCTTCTGCTACTACCAACAATTTTGCTGATAAACAAATGTCGTCATCGAGTACAACTTTGACTTGCTCTGCACTTTGCTCAATTTGCTTGATTACATTTGGTTTATACCAGCCTATTTGTTTAGGCGAGCTTTCGTGTGAACTATCTTGTTGCAATTTAGCTAACGTCGACTCAAAAGCGACTCCCATATTTCGCATTGCTGCAACATAACCCATAGCATTAAGCTGATAATCTTCAGCTCGCATTATTGTTTTGCCTAGATGACCTCGGTCAGAAGTAACTATGGTTTTAATGGGCCAAGCCGTTGGCTTTAACTCAGGCCAAATGTTCCAATGATTAAGTAGCTGTAACGAGCCATAAGATAAGGCTAAACATCTATCATCAAAGTTAGGAACGTGTTGATTACTTGGGGTGCCGTCGTAAGGTTCGACAAGTGCAATAGATAAGTTTGCTGTTTCGTTTAACAGTCCAATAGCAGTAAGCAAACCAGAAAGGCCAGCTCCTGAAATAATGACATCATAGTGCTTTGCGGTTGTCATAAAGTTAGGAAAGAACTCAAGACGATTTAGATAGGGGAATCGTACCTTAGAGCACATGTCTAAGGCAAAGATTGTTTAGAAAATTATTAACTTAAATCAAACTCAAAATATGATTCACTGAGCTTAGCCACCATAGTTAAAGATTTGATAGCAGCTGTTTTCTATTCTCTATTCTCTATCTTCTACTTTCATCTAGTTCGTTAGATCAATAATAGCAAGCATGTCTTCATCATCCTCATCCATACCTACTTCTGCAAAGCCAAAGCTAGAATAAAAGTTTTTTGCTACAGGATTGTTAGGGTTGTAACAAATCTCGATTTGCTCAAGGTTTTTGTCTTGCTTAATTTCAGCCAAAGCAAGCTGCATAGCTTGCCTAGCTATCCCCTGATTTTGTTGTGACTGATCGATCATAAAGCGCCAAATAGACACTTTTTTGTAAGACTCTTTAACCCACATGAAAAAGCCTACCGCTTCCTCATCTAGGTATATGCCACGGGTTGTATATCCTGAATTGTAATGAGCTTCTACTAACGACCACATGTTACAAGCAACATAATCTTCTTGTTCTTTGCTCACATCCAACTCACAAATAGCTTCATAATTACTTTGATTAATTGCTTTTAAAGAAACCGCCATCTTTCATCCTTCTTCGTTAAGCTGCAGCATAAGTTATTCAGTTATTTCACTAACATGGTTTCGAAAGATAAAAATTCAAGAACTTGGTAACTATTTGTTTAATCTAAGAATAATTAAGACAAAGTTAACGGAAAAGATATAAAACAACAGAGACACCCACCTCAATTTACGAGAAATAGCAGCCGAAATAACGGAGACACCCACCTCAATTTGCGAGAAATAGCAGCCGGAATAACAGAGACACTCACCTCAATTTACGAGAAATAGCAGCCGGAATAACGATGACACCCACTTCAATTTACGAGAGGTAGCTGCCGGAATAACGGAGACACCCACTTCAATTTACGGTGGGTGTCTCTGTTATTTCTGTAATTTGATATGCTAGATAAACTTTTTGTGAGCAGAGTTTATCTGCTCTGAGTGAATGATTAGTTCGTTTTTACTTCGTGCAATTGATAAGGAGCTCCTCCTTCCTCACTTTCTGTTGCAGTTAGATTAACTACTTCGCCTTTTTCTAAACCATACAGGTTTTCTTGGATTAACAACTCTCCGGTGTTTTCGTTGTAAACGTAGATTTGATAATCGCCCTGCTCAATTTCGTACTCTTCTTCGGTTAAATAACTTAGTGTTACTTGCGGATTATAAGAATCAGGGCTGGCACCATCCTCCACGATTAGAAACTCGATAGAGTCATCACGCTCATCATCAATGGCGTGGCTGTAAATAATTTTTACGTGAGTGTTTGTTATGCGTAAATCTTCTTCTACTTCGTTGACTCTAATAGAAGTTTGGTTCATTCCTGCAGCAATAACATTTAGTTGACTATCTGGGTCGATATCGAGTGTAAAGCTATCTAGTACTTCCTCGGTAACACTATCAACCAAATAAAAGTCTCGGCTATCTCCACTTTGTAAGTCATCAATGTCTAAAGCGATTTGCTCAGAAATCTCACCAAAATATAAATCTGACACAATTGGCTTAGCTTCTCCTGCGTCCTCGATCAATACATTAATTAAGTTGTTTCCTGATACTGCGTGATTAAATCTGATGTAAGCTGGCTGCGAGTCGTTATTGAGTACACGAGCTGAGTCATTGTCTAATTCTACAAGAGCCATACGTTCTTGCTGGTCGGTACTTACCTTGTAACTCACTAATGCGTACAAATAGGCTTGGCCTGTATTAATCGAAATATTGTCCGATGCTATAACTATGTTATCAGTGCCAGGTTCGGTGATAATAAACTTATAATCACCATTTTCTTGTTCAATATCGTTAGATTGATCTAAGTAAGCCAATGTTGTTTCTGGCTCAGCATTAAGCAAGTCGTCTCCAGCATCCACAATATAAACGTCATAACTGTCTGTGGTATCAGCGAGGTTAACAAACTGCACCAAGCCATAGTCATAATCATCAGCAAAGTCTTCATCATAAAGCTGCTTAACATCTGTTTCTATTTCAATAGACTCTGGACTGTCCGCATCACCATAAAGGATATAGCTATGAATGGTATTTCTAGAAACTTTTACTTCATCATCTTCAATAAAGTTATTGTTTTCTGAGTTGGGTAGGATTTGGTCGAATTCTAATTCGTAAGTATCTTTATCTACTGATAGTAAATTGGTTGATTGAGCAAAATTTAGATCTGCTAAATGCTCTTCCTCAACCTCAACAGCAATTACAGTACCTTGAGCTGATAAATTAACAAAACGATAGTAACCAGGGTCGTCACTATCATCGTCGTCATCTGAACATGCTGATGACATGGATACTATAATGCCAATACTCATTAGCTTTAAAATATTCTTCAAATCGAACATTTACTTCACCTTTAATCAATTATGCCAATATCACTGCGGTTTTACCGTTATGGCAAAACTCACAGAAGAATCTGGCAATTAAGACACAAGGCTTTAGGGCTGGTTCCTTGAGTTTTGTCAGGCAATTGTAAGGATTCGGCAGGTTTTAGTAAGAAAATGTGAAAAGCTAGATATTGCTCGTCATATAAGTATTGTATAAGCAGATCACTATGTATTACATAACGAAAAGCTTAAACAAAGAATAAATGAAATATGCTAGTTCTTAATAGTATGACGTTTAATATTTAGAGCCTAATAGCAAGGTACTTAACTATTATTCATCTACGAGTTACATACTACTATAACGCAACATCTATTAAGCCATCAGTCATTGATGAGAATTTGAGGGGTTAGTGGTATTTATCGCTATTTTATTTATCGCCACATTGTTTATCAATTTGGCTGTGAAGCTGCTGACATTCTTGTTGAAATTGTTCATAAGCTTGAAGTTTATTTGTATCACTAGGCATAGCACCTATTGCCAAATATTTATCAATTATCGCAGATTTAGCTGACATAGGTTCAAAATGTATCTTGGTAGGTTTGCTTTTTTTACGATACATAAAAAAGCCAATACAGCAAAGCGCAATTAAAATAAAATTAAACATATAAACCTACCTGTTTTTCTTGTTTATCTTTAACTACCGTCCACAATACAGTTATTGCCAAATAAACATTTATTGTATTTACCGATAGGTAATACCATGAATCTAAATATTCCCCACCAAAGTTTTGCCGTTCTATATATCTTATCGTTTGAACACATGCCATTAACCAGCAAACAAAAGCCACCCTATTGGTAATCTCAGCTAAGTTAACTTTTAAAATGTCATGCATTTTGTACAAGGCATAAATGATAAACACAAAGAGAAACGTCCATGTGCCATACCACAACTCTTGGGAAGCAGAATCTAGCAAGGGTTCTGCAATAACATCCATGAAAACTTCCATTGCAAATAATAATGAAACGCAAATCACTGTGCTGTTTACTACTCTAAAACGATAAATAGCGACAACTAGCGCAATACAATAAGTACTGAGTACTGCTCTTTGAATGTGATCTAAAACGTAATATAGTGACTCCACTTGATTTGCCTCTCAATTACATGGTTCAACCGTCTGTTTTCGGTGGCTCTTTCCCATCACCTGCACCTTGTGCTACGACTCCACAACCAATGCCGAACAGATCACAGAAAATGCTGTTGTTTGATGCAGACTTTGGTGCAGCCACTGCAGAAGTAGATAAACAGAACGATGCCAATAGTGAAATAAGTAGTTTTCGCTTCATTTTTCTTACATTTAAAAATTAATTGGGTTACACAAGTTTCCATTATAACAACGAAATGAAATTGTGAAACCCCTAAAGTTAAATAAAACCAACAAATAGAAACAAGACTTCTGTCACAAAAAATATATATACCTTATACGAATGGGTTCACAGACATAAAACAAAGTGTGCGTTAACACTCGTTACTATTAAGTGGTTTATTACAAGCTTATGTTATTTGGCCGTTTTTTGAGTAATTTTACTCGAGAAGCTTAGCTAGCTTACTTATTTTAGTTGGTTGATTTACTTATTTTGACTAGCCAGTTTATTTGTTTTCGTTAGTTTGAAAGTTTTTGCTTTGTACAATTGGAAGAGAGAGAAAGAAGAAGGAAAAAGAAAGTTACCAAGCTATACAAAAGATTTTTATACAGCTTGGTAGAGAGGTTATTTGCGAGTATTTAATGAATTAATCGATTTCGTCCAAAAATTCTTCGTCAAATTCTTCTTCTTCTTCGATTGGTGGGTTACCGTCATGAACTTTAAATTCTTGATTCTGGAAGTAAGCTGATTTAACAAATTCATAAGAGTCAGCTGATTGATTAATTAAGCTCTCTTGCGGCATTAAGTCCGCTCTCGTGTAGACAGCTTTTAAGCCCATTCTGATCAATGATTCAGGGAAAGACAAAATTGAAAGAGGGAAGATTAAGCCATCTACATAATCACCAGATGCATTCCTAACTGTAGTTGGCCCCATAGCTGGAACCATCAAATAAGGACCATTTCCTACACCCGCAACCGCTAACGTTTCGTCAAAAGACTCTTCTTTGCGTTCCATCCCCATATGGCTAGCAACGTCAAACAAACCTAAAACACCGACTGTCGAGTTAACAACAAATCGACCAACACTTATGCCAGAGTCTGCTACCTTACCTTGGAACAAGTTATTCAGTGCATAACCAGGCTCTTCTAAGTTAGTAACAAAATTTCTCACACCGTCTTGAGCTGGTTCAGGTAACTTGGTGTACCCTACTGCTACAGGTCTAAGCAGGTACTTATCTAATACTTCCCAGTTAAAGTCCCAGATTTCTCGGTTTATCGGCTCAAGAGGATCGCTTTCATCTTCATATTCTTCTTGGTTAGTTCCAGCAGCAACTTGCTGTTCACCAGAGTTATTTGCACAGGCAGTAACAAAAACACTGAAAGATAAAATTAAAAGGAGCTTAGCGTATTGGCGCATTAAGGTGTTTCCTCATCAATTACTAATTGAATTACTTGTTGGTCTCTTGTCGAGACTGCATTTACTTGTCCTTGCCATTCTCCACTTGCAGAAGGCGCTTGCTCGTCAACAGACAATCGAGCAAAGACATTCACTGATTCATAGTTAGCCAATGATTGATCAGGCAACATTAAATCTGCATCTGTCAGTACTACATTAACTGGAAAATCGGTTAATGCTAACTTTTTCACTGCAATTGGCATTGGCATCTGCTCTGACTTTGCAAAGACAAATAAATAGTTAAACTTTTCTAACTGACTGCGTACTGCGTCAGATAGATTGACCTCTATATTCAAACTAAGTTCATTTGCCACAGCAGAACCCGCTGATAATTGTTGCTGTAAAAACGCAACTCTACTCTGAATTGCTTGATATCTAGGATCTGACTCTGGCAACATTTGTAGAGCGATATCAAAGCTCGCCTTCGCCACTTCATAGTTTTCTAGCATCATACTGCCTTCACCAAACAAAATAACCGCCGAGTCATTTTGTGGCTGCATGGACATCACTTCTTGCAATAATTGCAAAGAACGTTGGATTTCCCACTGTTCGCCTTTCATCTGTAACGCTTGCGCATAACTTAAGCTGTTTGACGGGTTTCTTGGGTTCATCGCATAAGACTTTTCAAATGCGCTAATACCGCCGTCGATATCATTCATCGACATTAATACTCGGCCTAGCAGCATCCAACCAACAGGATCTTCTTTTTGTGCTAGCTTAGTTCTTAAACCTAACGCAAATTGAACTAACTCTTGTATAGTCACTTGCTGGTCGCTTTGCTCAACAATTTTAGAGCTCAACTCCGGCAGTTTATCCATAGTTTCTTGCCACTGCCCAACTTGGCTGTAATGACCTTTAATTGCATAAAAGATCACTGAAATCAGAACCATTGCAACGGCAGCAATCATCACTAACTTTCTGTCTGCTAGCTTTTCTTTTGTCTGACCTTGTTCTGCTTTTGCTAATACTAGCTCATCTTTAGCTGTTAGTTTTAATTCTGTTAATGCTTGCTGGTATTCTTGTTCTGAAAATAAGCCAGCTTTAAATTCTTGCTCTAACTCTTGCTGACGGTTCTTAAACCAGTCGGTACTTGCAGCTAATTTTGTTTCGTCTGTTTGATAACGAATAAAAGGCACAACAACAAAAGTAACTGCAGCTAGCGTTAATGCAGCAATACCTAACCAAAGTTCAATCATTTGTCTTTATCCTCTTCGGCCATTAGCTGCGCTAGTTCTTTATCTAATTCATCATTCAATTCTTTGTCTTGCTCAGTATTTGTCGATTTGCTCGCTGGTACTGCTTTCTTGCTTCTTCTCACTAGTACCAAAACGGCTAATAGCATAAAGCCAATAGGCAGAATCCATAACAAGCTAGTTGCAACATTTAAAGGCGGACGATAATGGGCAAATTGGCCATACCGATTAACCATGTAGTCAATAACCTGATCTTTATTCTGACCTTGATCAACAAGCTGTTTGGTTTTAACTCTCATGTCCTTCGCCACTACTGCATTTGAATCTGCAATGTTCTGGTTTTGACACTTAGGACAACGCAACTCTTGAATAAGCTCTTTATAAAGCTCCTCTTGTTGCTTATTTTCAAATGTTATTTGATCTTCTGTTGCAAATGATAAACAAGAGAAGGTAACTAATAGGTATACAAATATTTTTTTCATTAGTTCAGCTCATTCCAAACCGGTGCTAATTTTTCACGCCATACTCGCTCATTCACATCACCCATGTGATGAACTCGAACAATGCCTTTGCTATCAACCAAAAATGTCTCCGGCGCACCAGTTACACCAAGATTTAGTGATAACTCACGTTCTAAATCTAATACATTAAATTGATATGGATTGCCTAAACGAGCAACCATTTCATTTACTTCCGTTCTAATTGTCGGAATATGAGCGATTTGACCAAATTCAGGCGCGTGGTTTTGATCGTAGTAAATGCCAATCACTCGAACACCATATTCTTCTCTTAATTTAGTTAAATACGGCAATTCATACTGACAAGTTACACACCAAGTTCCCCATATATTTAGTAATGCTGGACCATCTTTTACTAACGTTTTAGCATTGTAGATAACCGATTCATCCATCAAATCTGGTAATTGGAACTCAGGTAAAGGTTTGTCAATTAACGCCGAATCGCGCTCTCTTGGATCTGAAAATAGTCCCTTTAATAAAAAGCCTAACAACACGACAAAAATAATCAGTGGCAATATTGCCAAATTTAATTTTTTACTCATGGTCAATCCTTAGCTCAATCTGCGATTTTGACGATAGCGACGGTCTGTAAGGGTTAAGAACCCGCCCAGTGCAACAATGATTCCACCGAGCCATAACCAACGTACGTAAGGTTTTACGTATATACGTAAGCCCCAAGATTTATCTGGTAACTGTTCACCCAGTGATACGTATAAATCTCTAAAGAAACCATCATCAATTGCGGCTTCTGTCATTGTTGTTCTGTGAATAGGATAAAATCTCTTCTCGGCAATTAGCGTTGAGATCTTATCGCCTTCTTTTGAAATGCTTACATCTGCAGCCCAACTCTCATAATTTGGGCCGTCTAAGTTTTTCACTCTATTAAAATGAAATACGTATCCAGATAGCTCAGCACTGTCGCCTTCGAACATTTTAACGTCACGCTCAGTTGAGTACTGTGAAGTTAAACCTACACCAGCAATAACAAAGGCCAAACCAACATGACCACAAATCATCGCAAGGTGAGAAACCGGCCATTTACCTACTTTCTGCCAAGTTAGTTTCATTTCGTATGCAGAATAAATTGTGATCCAAAGACCAAGTGTTAAACCTAAGAAAGCTAATGGTTTAATTTCACCAAACTCTAGAAGGATCCAAGCAAAAGCCAAAGCGACACTCGCTAACGCAAAAATAACCGCTTTAACTGTATGAGGTTTTACTTTGTCTTGCTTCCAACGAATTAATGGGCCAGCACCTAAAATTAAGGCAAATGGTACGATTAAATAGGTGAACATTTGGTTGAAGAAAGGAACGCCAATTGAAATAGTACCTAAACCTAACTCTTTATGAACTAGAGGTAATAAAGTTCCCATTAATACAACTAATGTTGCAGCAACTAACAACACATTGTTACCCCAAAGCATAGACTCGCGAGATAACAAGCTGAACTTACCTACAGATTTAATGTTTCCAGCGCGCAAACCGTAAAGTAATAAGCTCCCACCAATCACTAAGGTAAGCAGTACTAAGATAAATACACCACGCGACGGGTCACTAGCGAAAGCATGAACCGAAACTATAACACCTGAACGAACTAAGAAGGTACCTAATAAAGAAAGTGAGAAAGCAGCAATCGCTAAAAACACAGTCCAACTCTTAAACGCATTTCGTTTTTCAGAAACAGCCAATGAGTGCAATAGTGCAGTTGCCACTAACCAAGGCATAAAAGAAGCATTTTCAACTGGATCCCAGAACCACCAGCCGCCCCAACCTAGTTCTGCGTAAGCCCACCAAGAACCAACAGCAATACCTAATGTTAAGAATGCCCAAGCCACAGCAGTCCAAGGACGTGACCATTTAGCCCAAGTTGAATCTAAGTTACCACTTAATAAAGCTGCAATTGCAAAAGAAAAGCTAACAGATAAACCTACGTAACCCATATATAAAAGCGGTGGATGGAAGATCATACCAACGTCTTGAAGCAATGGATTTAAGTCTTTACCGTCTACTGGGTAGTAAGGCAAAGTCGTTTCAAACGGATTAGATGCAATAATAATGTATGCGTAGAAGCCAAGACAAATCCAACCTAGCACCATTAAAATACGAGTACGCATATCACCCGGCAACGCTTTAGACTTAACCGCTACCGCGAACATCCAGCCAGATTGCATTACTAACCAAAGTAAGAATGAACCTTCGTGATTACCAAAGCTCGCTGCAATTTTGTAGTAATAAGGTAGAGCAATACTTGAGTTTTGCGCCACATTCATCACTGTAAAATCATCGGTTAAATAGGCGAAAACCAAGCAGCCGAAAGCAAAAAGAGTAAATACAAAAATACCAACTGCTAAGTTGGGTGCTAATAAAGTCAGGCTCTGATTGTTTTGTTTAAGCCCTATCGCCGGAAAAATCGATAGCAAAAGACTTAATGCAAAAGCGATGTATAAGGCGTAATTACCTAATTCTGGTATCATGGTTATTTTTCTTAGTTGGTCTTTCTCAGTTAATAAAAGTGAGCACTAAGCCCACTGTGTTGTCTCTGTTAATATTCAGGCTTAACGTGTTTTATGCCTTTCATCTTTTCAGCAAGTTCAGGCGGCATGTATTCTTCATCGTGTTTTGCCAATACTTCCGTTGCTTCAATAACGTCCGCTGCAACTAAAATACCCTGCGCAACTATGCCCTGACCTTCCCTGAATAAATCTGGCAAAATACCTGTGTACTTAATCGTTATCTCTGGCCCTGTATCTGTCAGTCTGAATTTAACGTCTAGGCTATCGTTACTTCTTTCTACTGAACCTTCTACAACCATACCGCCAACGCGTAATCGTTGACCTACTTGAGGTTTTTCTCCACGTTGACCACCAGCTAACTCTTTACCACTTAGGATCTCTGACGGGGTATAAAATAAATCTATATTTTGAGTCAGTGCATAAAGCATTAAACCTAACGCTGCACCCACTAAACCAATAGAAGATATCACTATAAACAATCGTTTTTTACGGCGAGGATTCATTGAAAAACCTTAACTTTTCAGTTGTGCTTGTTTCGCTTGCTGAATCTTCTCAGCACGGTCAAGCTCTTGTTTTATTTTCTTTAATGTACGCTTTTTCCCTGTCGCACTATCAATTACTAACGCTATCAGTAACAACAAAACGATGATCACTGAGCTCCAAACATAAGTGGCATAACCGCCCATATGTAAAAATTCTGTCATAGAGTCAAATTGCATAATCTAAGTTCCACTAAATATCGTTTTTATCAATCAACTGTTTTACCCAAGGACGGCGAGCGTCATTAAGTAAAATTTGATTTGCTAAACGCAAGCAAGTTAACGCGGCAAATATAAAGAAGAAGGACGCTAGAGTCAGTAGTAGCGGCCACAACATATCTGACGAAATTGACGGCTTATCGAATTTGGTAATTGTCGCACCTTGGTGCAGAGTGTTCCACCACTCCACTGAGTAATGAATAATTGGAACATTAACCCAGCCCACTAACGCTAAAATGGAAGCCGCACGGCCTGCTGTTCTTTTATCTTCAAACGCATTGTATAAAACCATAACACCAAGATATAAAAATAATAGGATCAGCTGGGAAGTTAAGCGTGCATCCCAAACCCACCAAGTGCCCCACATTGGTTTACCCCAAATAGCGCCTGTAATTAAAGCCATAGCCGTAAACACTGCCCCAATAGGTGCAATGGCGTAAACGGCTAATTCAGCATTTCTAATCTGCCAAACCATTCCTATCAATGCACACACCGCCATAGAGCTATAAGCCCCCATAGACCAAATAGCACTTGGTACATGGTAGAAAATAATTCGGTAACTATCGCCTTGTTGATAATCAGCAGGTGCAAATGCCAGCCCCCAAACTGTTCCAACAACAAAACTAATAACCGCTAGCCAAGCAAAATAAGGCAATAGCTTGTAACACAGGTTGTAAGCCGTTTCGGCTTTGGCATAAGGATGAAGCCACTTCCACATAGATTAATTCACCGTATTTTTTAATGCCGCTGAAATAGCCAACGGCGCTAATAAAATTGATAGCAATAACATACTGCCTAAAATGGCAATATGACCAACAAAACTCATATTTAAACTCGCCGCTTCAATCAATGCTGTCGCAAATATTAATACTGGTATGTATAGCGGCAATACCAACAAGCTCAACAACACACCACCTTGATTTAAACTTACCGTCAATGCATTACCTATAGCACCAATAAACAACAAGATTGGCGAACCGATAAGTAAGCTCAACATCATTGCTGGAATGACATGCCCTTCTATATTCATTAGCAAAGCTAAAAGCGGCGTAAATAAAATCAAAACAGCACAAGAAATAATCCAAGCAGCTAATAGTTTAGCCAACACCAATAACGACATTGGTACCGTAGATAACAGCCATGATTCTATAGTGCCATCTTGAAAGTCCTGCCTAAATAAACTCTCTACTGTTAACATGATAGCGAGGACAGCAGCGATCCAGATCACTCCAGGTCCTATCATTTGTAAAGTTTGTGGCGCAGGCGAGATCCCTAAAGGAAATAAAGAAACAACAATCAGGAAAAACACAACAGGCTGCAGCATTTGTCCAGGCTTTTGCCAAGCAAGTTTAAACTCTCTGGCAAATACAGATTTAAAAGCGCGCGCATAACTAATTTGCATTAAGCGAATTGCTCCATACTTTGGCCTAGTTTTACCTGCTTTAACGAATCAAATTGCATTGATAAGTCTTGGTGAGTAGTGATAAGTACACTCCCGCCATTGGCCATATGCTTGGCAAATTGTTGTTGTAACAAAGCAACACCAGCTTTATCGATAGCGGTAAAAGGTTCGTCTAACACCCAAAGTTTCGCCGCTGATAGCCATAAACGAGCCAAAGCAACTCTTCTATGCTGCCCTGCTGACAATGAGTGACAAGGAATGTGCTCTAACCCCGCTAGCCCTACTTGTGCCAAAGCAAACTCAAAGTCTTGATTATGGGTCAAATGTAAGTCAGACCAAGACTGTAAATTTTGTAGTGGGGTTAAATCTGCGTTAATAGCAAACTTGTGACCTAAATAAAGGACATCTTGAAAAAACAATTCTTGTTGCTTAGCGACATTTTTACCTTGCCACAATACTTCGCCTTCGTCTGGACGAAACAAACCTAACAAAGCTCGCAACAAAGTTGACTTGCCAGCACCGTTTGGTCCTTCTACTTGGCAAATATCACCAGCAGCTAAACTGAAGTTTAACTCGGCAAATAAACAACGGTTTTGACGAAAACAGGTTAATCCTTGAACTTTAAGCAATTTACAGGCAACTAAAAGTAAAAATTTGGCGGATTGTAACACAGCTCATAAAGTCGTTTGTAGGGTGATTGGGGATTTAAATTTTTTATTTATTGATTGAAGTCATATCAATTCTTGATAGCTTAGTGGCAAGAGCCAAACTTAAGAATTTATTATGAAGTTTATTGTTCTAATTATTGCCGTTATTTTACTCGCAGCTTGTGTCAGTCATACCAATGCAATAAAAGTACGTTCACTTGACGATGTTCCTAATATTGCCAAGCTACACTCAAATGAAATTGAACAATTAAAGATAGGAATGAGTAAAGGCCAAGTATTGGGCTTATTCCCTTATGCTGTGCGAGAGTGTAACCCAGCGAATGTATGTAACATCACTATGTTTCGTGAAGATTTAATTCAACTCGACACTCGCTTGTCTGACTTAGACATTTTAACTGGCGGCCTAGTTTCGCTTTTGGCTTTGACCTGCATATTCAGCACTGATGATTGCACAGAAGCTGCCGTTGCCGCTCTTAATTTGGGCGTTGCTGCAGCAATTGAATCAAACCGAATTCATACTAGCTCATCTCAAGGCGACTTAATTTCTTTAGTGCAATGGATCAATGTGAAAACTATCAACGACCGAGTCACCCAATGGACCATTAATCAACCTCTGACTCATTATCAACCTAAACAATATAAAAATGAGCTGCCCAGCTTAGAAGAGGCTCTTGGCGGTAATAACTAACCTCGCCCCTTGAGTTTGTTGCTTTAAGAATTTGATAAATCCCTGCTTGCCAGAGTTTATTAAACAACTTTAAGTGGGTGTCTCTGTAATTTCTAGCAGTTTGCCAAACCCACAGCTTGCCAATGCTTATTAAACAACTTTAAGTGGGTGTCTCTGTTATTTCTAGCAGTTTGCCAAACCACAGATCGCCAATGCTGATCAAACAACTTTGGGTGGGTGTCTCTGTTATTTGATGTCTCTGTAATTTTGGGTGTTCACTTCGTCCACCTTTTCTTTTATTGCTTACTTAGATTTATTACGTTGAAAGTTATTATTTTCTTTCCTTACAAACAAAATTGAATATTTATTTACTTTTTCTGCATTTTTATTGTTTACAGATTAACTTTTATCTGCAATGATTAATTCAACCGAGTCAATAAAGAAGTAGTTAGTAAGTTTACAAATGGCATCATCTAAAAAAATTAAATGCGCAGTATTTGGTGCAAGTGGTTACGCTGGTATTGAACTAGCCCGGATCATAGCCTGTCACTCAAGTTTTGAGTTGTGCAAAGTTATGGTTTCGGAACAAAGTAAGGACGCTAACAAACTATTGTCGGATCTGTACCCTAAGTATTCAGGGTTGCTTGATTTGGAATTATTCCCTGGTAGTAAAACCAACGTTCAAGCCCTGATCAGCGATTTAACGAACGCTGATCACGGGCTTATTTTTTTAGCTACCCCTCATGAATTTAGTCATGATATTGCTACGTCTTTAGCAAGCGATAAAATAACCGTATTAGATCTTTCTGGTGGCTTTAGATTACAAGATAGCAACTTGTATCCAGAGCATTATGGGTTTAAGCATAAATATTCACACCTGTTATCTCAAATACCATATGGTTTACCGGAGTGGCATTCTGAACAATTAGCAAATAAGTCTATTATTTCACTGCCAGGTTGTTATCCAACAGCATCCCAACTAGCAATCAAACCTTTAGTTGAAAACCAACTTTTAACAGAGCAGTGTGTACCTGTAATTAACGCTGTTAGTGGTGTTAGTGGAGCTGGTAGAAAAGCGAGTCTTGGCACTAGTTTTTGCGAATTAAGTTTAAAACCTTACAACCTATTCAAGCACAGACATACACCTGAAATAATTCAAGGCGTTGGCCGAAAAGTTATTTTTACACCTCATGTTGCAGATTTTGACAGAGGTATATTGGCAACTATCACTATGCAAGTGAAGCAAGGTGTTTCTCCTACTGATATCGGTAAAAGTTTTGAAAAAGCCTATAAAAACCAACCTTTGGTAAGATTAAAACAGACAATACCTACTATTAACGATGTTGCCCTTACCCCTTTTTGCGATATTTATTGGCAGTTAGAGGGCCAAGACTTAATAGTGATCAGTGCTATAGATAACGTATTAAAAGGCGCAGCCTCCCAAGCAATTCAATGCGCTAATATTATTTCAGGTTTACCGCAAGCTACAGGCTTGTTACCAGACCAACTGATAAAGGAGTGTGAATAATGACTCCTGTTGTTTTCAAGTTAGGTGGTGAAGCTCTTACTAATTCGAACGCACTTTCAGAGTTTCTTGCACAAATTAAAGTTATCCAACAGCAAAGACCTGTAGTTATTGTCCACGGAGGTGGGCCTCAAGTTGAACAACTCATGAGTATGAGCCAACAACAAACTGTAAAAATCAACGGGCTAAGAGCTACGCCAGATGAACAATTACCAATTGTCATTGGTGCGTTGTCAGGCGTTGCTAGTCAACAGTTATTAGCTGCATGCAAACAGAATAATGTTAAAGCGATAGGCCTTAGTTTATCTGATGCTGACTTGTTTTCTGCAAAGGTAAAATCTGATGAACTTGGTAACGTAGGTGAGGTTACAGCTAAAGAACCTAAAGCTATCAATGCCCTTCTCAACACAGGATTTGTTGTATTACTAAATTCTATTGGTTGCTCGGATTCTGGGCAAACACTAAACATTAACGCTGATGATGCAGCCGTTGCCACTGCGCAATTATTAGGAGCTGACTTATGTTTGTTAAGCAATGTTCCAGGCGTGCTAGATCATAACCATCAGCTTATTTCTTCATTAACTCAAGACACTATTGAGTCTTTTATACGTCAGGGGGTGATCCGTGACGGCATGGCAGTAAAAGTAAACGCTGCTCTAAATGCCGCTCGACACTTACGACGACCAGTCAATATAGGCAGCTGGCAAGACTCGAAAGCGTTAAGCGAGTTTAACCAAAGCACGAAAATTTCACTAGGCACGCAAATTCAAGCCTAATTCTTAACGCTAAATTAATCTATTTAGGTATAAAAAATGACACAAGCACAGTTACCGTCTGTATTAACTGACTTAGATCTGAGTTCTCAACAACTACAACAAGTGCTGGATTTAGCTATAGATATGAAAGCCAATCCCATGAAGTACACTGACGCACTAAAAGGTAAGTCAGTTGCAACTATTTACGAAAAACCATCTCTTCGTACTCGTGTTAGCTTCGATGTAGGCATCAATAAAATGGGCGGACATGCCGTTTATTTAGATCAGCAAAACGGTGCAATGGGTAAACGAGAAGACGTTGCCGACTTCGGAGCAAACCTTTCTTGTTGGGTTGATGCCATTGTTGCACGAGTGATGGATCACAGTACTCTACAAGAGCTAAAAAACGCCGCTAATGTTCCAGTTGTAAACTCACTTTGTAACTTGTATCACCCTTGCCAAGCTTTGGCAGATTACATGAGTTTGCAAGAGCTTTACGGCAGCCTAAAAGGTTTAACTTTAGGTTATATAGGTGATGGCAACAACGTCACTCACTCTCTAATGCTCACCGGTGCGCAACTAGGAGTCAACCTAGTTGTTATTACCCCTGAAGGTCATGGCGTTGATCTGAATATTTTCGATAAAGCTTGTTCTATTGCTCAAGCAAATGGCGCTGACATTATCCTCACTCACGATATAGATAGCATTACCAATTTAGACGCAGTTTACGCAGATACTTGGATATCAATGGGCGATAAGGTGAAGCTCGAAGATATTATAGAAAAGTTCAAACCTTATCAGGTAACCAAAGCGTTAATGAATAAGCTCAATGCTAAGTATTTTATGCACTGCCAACCAGCACATAGAGACGAAGAAGTGACGGGCGAAGTACTCGACTCAGAGCAATCCATTATTTTGCGCCAAGCCGAAAATCGAATGTGGGCGCAAAACGCCCTGCTCCACACTTTATTGGTGCAATAACAAATTAAACAACCAAATAATCAATCGTTAAGCCTAAATAGCTTAGCTAAAAATACAAATTTAGAGAATAACATCATGGCATTACAGCAAAAACAAATAAGCAAAATCGTGTTGGCTTACTCCGGCGGCTTAGACACATCAGCAATCATCCCTTGGCTAAAAGACCAATATGGCGACAGCGTAGAGGTTATTGCCTTTGCCGCTAACGTTGGTCAAGGAGACGAAGAACTAGAAGGCATTGAGCAAAAAGCTATCGCTTCCGGTGCAAGCGAATGTCACGTGGTTGACCTGCAACAAGAACTCGTTGAAGACATCATCTTTCCCACCCTAAAAACCGGTGCAATTTATGAGAGCGAATATCTTTTAGGAACGTCATTAGCACGACCTGTTATTGCCAAAGCTCAGGTTGAGTTAGCGCTAAAACTTGGCGCTGATGCCGTTGCTCACGGCTGCACAGGTAAAGGTAACGATCAAGTTCGCTTTGAAAGTACCGTCTCTGCACTTGCGCCTCAGCTCGAGGTTATCGCACCTTGGCGTGAATGGGATATGGAAAGCCGTGAAGATCTATTAGCTTATTTAGCTGAAAAAAAGGTTCCAACCACAGCTAGTGCAACCAAAATATATAGCCGTGACGCCAACCTTTGGCATATTTCACACGAAGGTGGTGAATTAGAAGATCCATGGCAACAACCGACAGAACAAGTTTGGACTTGGACCAAATCTCCAGAACAAGCTCCAGATGAAGCAGAGTTCGTTGAGCTTTCATTTGAAAATGGCGAGTTAACTAAGGTAAATGGCGCTGAAATGAAAGGGGTTGATGCAATTGTTAAGTTAAACGCGATCGGTGCAGAACATGGTATTGGCCGTATTGATATCGTGGAGAACCGCTTAGTTGGCATGAAATCTCGTGGTTGTTACGAAACACCAGGAGGCACGATTTTGTACAAAGCTTATAAGGGATTAGAAACCTTAATCTTAGATAAAACTAGCCTTAAATATCGTGAGCAACTCGGACAAGAATTTTCACATCTTCTCTACGATGGCCGTTGGTTCACTCCTTTGTGTAGAGCCATTTTAGCAGGTGCTGAAAGTTTGGCTGAAGACGTCACTGGTGATGTTGTTATCAAACTGTATAAGGGCAACGCATCAGTTGTGCAGAGACAGTCACCGAACAGCTTATATTCAGAAGATTTTGCAACCTTTGGTGCCGACGACGTCTATAACCAAAAACACGCTGAAGGCTTCATTCGCCTGTACAGTTTATCTAGTCGAATCAAAGCGATGACACAAGCGTAAACACCGTGGTATCAATCAGATATTAAGAGAGAATATTAAGAAGACACCCACCCATTTTTAACTAATGTTTGCGCTGAGTAATTCAAAAGTTAGCGATCAAATTAACAGGACAATTAACAGAGACAGCCACCGCAAGTTTTAGGAATTAACTATGGGTGTCTCTGTAAAGTTTCTGAACAAAAAGACAGAAATTAAGGTGGGTGTCTCTGTAAAAGACATAGTGGAGAAAAGCTCATGAGTTTATGGGGCGGTCGTTTCAAAGAGAAAGCCAGTATTCAGTTTAAAAAGTTCAATGACTCACTACCTGTAGATTATCGCATGGCGGTACAAGACATAGTCGGCTCTATCTCTTGGGCTCAAGCATTGCACAGCGTAGGAGTTTTAACAGAAGCTGAGGTTAGCAAGCTAACTCAAGCTCTGAATGAGCTAAAAGCATCCGTTGAACAAAATCCAGAACAAATACTGCAAGCTGATAGCGAAGACATCCATAGTTGGGTGGAAACCAAGCTTATTGAAAAAACAGGTGATTTGGGCAAAAAGCTGCACACAGGTAGGAGTCGTAATGACCAAGTTGCGACAGACTTGAAATTGTGGTGTAAAGAAAAAGGCGACGCCATTTATGCTGCTTTAGTCAATTTGCAACAAGCAATGCTAGATTTAGCCGAACGTGAGAGAAATACTGTGCTTCCAGGCTACACCCACTTGCAAAGAGCACAACCTGTTACTTTCGGACATTGGTGTTTAGCTTATGTTGAGATGTTTAACCGTGATATCGGTAGATTGAAAGACGCCTTGTACAGAGCTGATACGTCACCGTTAGGTTCAGGAGCTTTAGCGGGAACAGCTTATCCTATAGACCGTGAACAACTAGCACATAACTTAGGTTTTAGAACTGCGACGTTAAACAGCTTAGATGCAGTTTCAGACAGAGACCACGTAATTGAACTGCTCTCAACAGCAAGTATTTCCATGATCCACTTATCGCGCTTTGCTGAAGACCTTATTTTTTATAATTCGGGTGAAGCTGGATTTGTTGAGATGAGCGATTTAGTTAGTTCAGGCTCATCACTTATGCCACAAAAGAAAAACCCTGATGCTTGCGAACTGATTAGAGGAAAGTCAGGACGAGTAACAGGCTATCTAACAGGTATGCTAATGACAATGAAGGCTTTGCCTTTGGCTTACAACAAGGATATGCAAGAAGATAAGGAAGGGTTATTCGATGCGTTAGATACCTGGCAGGAATGTATGGAAATGGCCACATTAGTTGCTGATGGATTAAAGGTAAATAGAACGAGAACTTTGGCCGCTGCCCAGCAAGGTTATGCCAATGCAACCGAGCTAGCTGATTATTTAGTAAGCAAAGACATTCCATTTAGAGAAGCACATCACATTGTTGGTGAAGTAGTACTAGATGCCATAGACAAAGGTTTACCGCTGGAAGATTTAACTCTAACCCAGTTACAAAAATTCAGTAGTAAAATAGAAAAAGACGTGTATCAACATCTATCTATCGAATCAACGTTAGATAAGCGTGAAGCTTTAGGCGGAACATCAAGAGTTCAAGTAGAAAAAGCACTAGCGGACATTCAGTCGGATTCTAGTGATTTTTTAAACTCTCAAGTAGTCGGCTCGCCGAGTAAAACTCGTATTGGCAGTGCCTTAAAACAAGTTCAGCAGAGATTAAATGCGACCAAAGCTGCAGTTACTTCTGTACGCAGAGCAAGAATGTCTGATGTTGATAGTATCCACCAGCTTGTCAGCTTCTGGGCTGAAAAAGGTGAAATACTTGCTCGAACTCGTAACAACATTATCCACGATGTACAAAACTTTGTTGTCGCTGAAATTGCAGGAAAAGTCGTGGGCTGCGCTTCGCTCTATATCTATGAAAAAGGATTAGCAGAAATACGTTCTTTAGTCATTGGTCAAGACTTCCACACTCAAGGTCAAGGCCAAGCTCTAGTGCAGTATTTGCTTGAGTTTGCCCATCAAATGGAACTGCAGGACATCATAGTACTGACTTACATCCCTGAGTACTTTAGTAAGTTAAGCTTTGCTCTAATCGATAAATCGAGCCTAGCGGACAACATAATTTTAGACAGTGAACCTAGTCCTTATAAAGATCCAAATGACGAAGTGGCTATGGTGTACCAATTAAAGCAAGGCTAAAACCGAATGTCGAACGATCAAAATTACGTAAAGTGGTTTAGAAACGCCGCTCCTTACATCAACGCACACAGAGGTAAAACTGTTGTCTTGATGTTCGGCGGTGAAGCAGTGCAACACCCCAATTTTGCCAATATCATTCATGACTTAGCTCTAATGCGCAGTTTAGGAATGAAGCTTGTTCTAGTGCACGGTGCTCGGCCTCAAATAGAAGAACGGATCAAACAACGCAATCTTCAACGTAATATCCATAACGACATTCGTGTTACTGATGCGGATACGTTAACAGCAGTAAAAGATGCGACGGGCTCACTCAGATTACAAATCGAAGCTTTACTAACCATGGGGTTAGTGAACTCGCCTATGCACGGTTCTGAGATAAGAGTAAGCACAGGTAACTTTGTTATTGCTAAACCTATGGGTGTCCACGATGGCATAGATTACAAGTACACTGGTTCAGTAAGACGTATTAATGCTCAAGGAATTAACACCCAATTAGAATTTGGCTCTATTGTACTGCTCTCCCCTATTGGTTATTCAACAACAGGTGAAGTATTCAATCTTGCGTTAGAAGACGTTGCAACACAGACAGCCATAGCTTTAAACGCAGATAAACTCATTACATTCACAGAAGGTGAAGGTTTGCTAGATCAAAGCGGCAAGCTAATACGTAGCTGCAGCGTTCGCACTGTTAAAAGCTTATTGAACGAACAAGGCGAATATGTAAATCAGCTATTGATGCGAGCTGTCATCAACGCGGGAGAAAATGGAGTAGAACGTTGTCATTGTGTAAGTTATCAAAGCGACACGGCCCTATTACAGGAATTGTTTACTCCAGACGGTGCAGGAACTCTTATTGCAAAAGATCACAAAGAACAAGTGTCCATAGCAAACATTGATGATGTGGTTGGAATACTCGAACTTATCCAACCATTAGAACAACAAGGAATTTTGGTTAAGCGATCTAGAGAAATGCTGGAAGTGGAAATTGAGCGTTTTATTGTTTTGAAAAAAGAAGAAATGATCATAGCTTGTGCGGCACTCTATCCTTACCCAGAGGAACAAACTGGCGAGTTAGCCTGTGTGGTCATTCATCCTGATTATCGCAAAGGCAATCGTGGCGACAGACTCATCAAAGAAATTAAAACTATAGCTTTAAAACAAGGGCTAAAAAGCATTTTTGTGCTAACAACTGTCAGTGGTATGTGGTTTCAAGAACAAGGCTTTATTGAGTCAAACATCGACGCTTTACCATCAAAGAAAAAAGAACTTTACAACTTTCAAAGAAACTCAAAAGTATTAGTAAAACCTATTTAGGCAAGTGCATAACGTCAATTGTTATGCACTAGTTTCCGATAATTGATGTTATGTATTCCTTAGGTGTTACTCCAAATTTTCCTACAAAACGCTGGCTGAACCGACTCTCTGATTGATAACCACATCTGTGCGCTAGTACACTTACTTCCGAAACACCTTCTTGCATCAGTTTTAAGGCATAACTTAGTCTTACCTCAGCTAGCAAGTCTCGGTAACGAAGATTTTCTTTTGCCAAACGACGGATCATTGTGGCTCTACTCGTAGCAAATTTTTCTGCCACGCTTTCTAATGAATGCTCCTGTTCTGGCGATGCTGCAAGATAGTTTGCAACTTTACTACTAAAAGACAACTCATCTTCAGGGAACAGTGCATGCAGAACACCTATTTCAGCCAATTGTTGATAAAGCGCCATAACTAAATTGATTTGACTAGCTTCACTCATCTTGTTTAAGTCGTAACAACTTAGCGCTTCTAAGCTGATATCGATATTCTTATCTCGCGGCACTATAGGTACATCACTAGATAATTCAGTTTTCCGACTCAACTCCAACATTGCTTTATCTGGGATACAATAAAAGCTAAAAACCCGTGATTGGAAATAGCCCATTTGTGGCAGATTTTCAAAACTTAAAGAAGCTGAAGCGCTACACAATAAATAGGCTGATGAAGACAAGTTAGTTACGTCGTTTTTATAGAAAAGTCGCTTACTGCCCGATAAAATTTGGATGATGCAAGCAGAGTGAATTCTCAAGTTTCTAAGCGCTTGTAGCTGTTTCGCTTTATAAAACGAGACCTTGTATATGGTCTCTTTGTATAAAGATTCCTTATATAAGAGTTCCTTATGATTTTCTTCATCATACAAAGACACTTGTTCACTCACTCTGTCAAACTCCTATCTGCTGTACGTCGTCGTTAAGGTTTTTTTAGCCAAGGCTGCACTATTTAGATTAAAGCCAACAACCGCCGCAGAAGTGTTTTCTGCAAGGTCTAGTTTTCTCATAGGTAATGCCCAAACCGTAATCTGATAGCGATGCATGCCATGACCAACAGGAGGACAAGCTCCCCCAAATTCAAAATTACCATAGTCATTTCTAAATACTTTGGCGCCTAACTTTTTAACATTCTCACCTCTCGCTAGTGAGTTTACCGACACAGGAATATCTGTTACTAACCAATGCCAAAAACCACTTTCCGTTGGCGCATCTGGATCATATACAGTAATAGCAAAGCTTTTAGTACCGCTTGGCGCATCACTCCAAGTCAATTCCGGCGATAAATTACTGCCAGTACAACCCCAACCTTGAAATTCGAATGTGTTGCTCATATGACGGCCCTCACTCACATCTTTACTCGTCAGTTCAAAAGCATTGATTGACGTAGTCATGCAAACTAATGCCGCCGCTACTAATTTAATAGTTGATTTCATTGTTTAACTCCACTGATTTAAGAAAGTGAAGTTTAGTCATTGGAAAATAAAAAATAGAACATTAAGTATCAAGATAATTATTTTTATAGCACAAATTGAAACCTTCTGTTAATTATGAGCAAGGCTTTTAAGCTTTTGTTTTTTTTATTAGGTTTCGCCTAAGAGCGAGCCTCATTTTTGCAGTAGTTTTGAGAGCTTTTTGTTGCTTCTAAATTAACCCTAAAGGGTTCTCACCTTTTTCAACAGCAAAAAAGGTAAGCGAAAATGCCGCCCTTAGCACAAAACATTTAACCTGAATAAAATCTGATTTTTGTCGTCGAATACGAAAAGAAAGTACATCCTTGTACTCTTTTCTAATTGGGCATCCATGCCCGTTTTATTCGAGAAAAATCAGATTGGATTCAGATGTTTTGAGCGGGAAAGTAAACCTGAATCTGTAGAACTCATTCTGAGTGTTCCGAGTCATTATCCCCATACAATATCGCTCATTATTTAATTTTGTTTTCTTATACCAATGAGATGAAAATTTGAGGCATGGACGCCGAGAAAAGGATGCTGTTCAGGGACGATAAATCATCCTGTTTTTTACGATAAAACAAATCAAAGAATGAAATTAAGATATTGGGTGGGAACGGCCTTTTTGGGTTCCGTTTTTGGGCTGTTGCAAAAATGGAACTCGCCCTTAGGCGAAACTAGAACAAATAAAACAGCATTGATATTCATAATAAACCAGTTAAAAGGTGAGATCCCTTTAAGGGTTATTTGAAGTAACAAAAAGCTCTTAAAGCTATTGCAAAGATGGAACTCGCCATTAGGCGAAACTAACAAGGAGAGCAAAACAATAGTAGATCCCAGCCTACGCTAGGATGACGATTGCGCATGCTTTACAAAGACACTCACCGCAAAATAAAAAAAGATTTGTAACCCTGCAAGCAAAGAAGATTAATCAAACAAATCTGGAGTTGGATCTGTATCCGTTGGTAATTGTTGAATCTTGGTTTCAATTTGTTTTTTCACCCAACGATACTTACGTGACTTACATAGGCGAATAATGTGACGTTTTTCTTCATCGGAAAAGTGCAACCAGTTAAACCTCTCTTCACGACTGCGGAAACACCCCTGGCAAAAGCCATTGGTTCCGTTTTGGCAAATCCCTTTACAGGGACTTGGAATGTGAAAAAGTTCTAACTGTGGCATAGCTACTACTATTGCTGATTAATAAACAGGCATACTCTAAGTTTGACTCAGAATAACAGGACCTGCAAGCTTCTAGCCAACACTCCTACTGGTACCAATCCGCCAAATTTAAACTTAGAAGAGCAAAAAGCCAGCATACGCTGGCCTTTTTACTATATTGCAAAATTTATTTTGCTATTCAACAAGATCTTTCGGGAAAGTAGCTCTTACTTGATTCCAAATCTTACCAGATTCAATACCGTACTTACGGATCAAGCTGATAGACTCATCAAACTTACCTGCAACAGCATATTTTTCTAAGTTCGCGTAATATTCTCTAGCTAATACACGAGCTTCTTCGTGTGAGAAGTAGTAACTAGCAATTTTCGACCAGAAGTTCTTAAAGCCGTTTAACACTAACACAAAGATTTGGTTGTTAGATGCAGACGCTAACTCGTGGTTTATATAATAGTCAAATTCCGCAAATTCTTGAGGATCATCTGAAATTGTTAATGCTTTACGCGCTAACTCAATCACTTGTTCAGGATTATTCTTAACTGCGCCACGTACATAAATAGCGCTGAAGTTGGTTCTAGCTGATAAAAGTTGATCGATTAAGTCACCAACTCTCTCAATATCTAGCTTAGCCAACGTAGGCAAGATGTTTAATCCGCATGTTTCCCAGTAATTATTAACTTTTGTTGGTTTGCCATGTTGGATAGTTAACCAACCATCCCTTGCTAATCTTTGTAAAACTTCACGTAAAGTAGTTCTAGTGACGCCAATTAACTCTGATAATTCACGCTCAGCCGGTAAAATCGAACCTGGAGGAAAGCGATTATTCCAAATTGAATCTACGATATATTCTTCTGCGAACCCGGCTGGGCTCTGGGCTTTTATTATTTTCATACAGATAGCTTCTTCAATACAGTGGACTGATTGTACCAGATGATTTCAATAGCACAACCAGTAGAATTTCCCTGTTTAGATATGATGAGTTGCTACATATACATATGCGGTTTTCGTTTGCCCTGAGAGTAGTTTCACATTGGCTTTAACTCTTTTATATTCCTCGCCTTCAAACTCATCAAGAAAGCCCCAGTTATTTTCGAGATTTTCAGATGTGAAAATTTGACCGCTTATCCACTCTCCATCTTCACTTAATTGAAGAGCAGGACATCCCAACTCAACTCCCCAGCCTGTATTTACATAAGAACCTTTTATCAGAGCGTCTTCGAACTTACCGCCTATTTTCGTTAAAATATGTTCATTAGGAAAACCTTGTCTTAACGTTCCGTAGACAAAAATTGATGCCATTTATAGTTACTCCAAATATGTTCATTTCTAACGCTCTGCTCAAAGTCAGATTTAAAAAATAATGCAACGACTTAGATGTTGCTATTAAAATAGCAACATCCTAGCTGATAAGACAAATAAAGCAGGTGCTAGCTTCTGTACCCTTCTGGGTTTTTCGATTGCCAACGCCATGTATCTTCCATCATTTGCGATAATGTACGTTTTGCTTGCCACTTAAGCTGCAAGTTAGCTTTATTAGCGTCAGCCCAAAATGCAGGCAAATCGCCATCTCTCCTAGCTGCGACTTCATAAGGGATTTGCACACCTGTAGCTTGTTCAAACGCTTCAACGATTGCAAGTACAGAAGTTCCCGTACCAGTTCCCAGATTAAATGCTTCCACTCCACTAAACTCTTGATTACTCAAAAGCCACACTAGCGCGGCAACATGGCCTTCGGCTAAATCCATCACGTGCAAATAATCACGCTCACAAGTACCATCTTTAGTTGGATAATCTCCTCCCAAAATGCTGAGTTTGTCTCGTTTACCGACTGCAACTTGGGCGACAAAAGGCAAGAGGTTGTTCGGGATCCCTTTTGGATCTTCTCCTATTTCACCACTTTCATGAGCGCCAATAGGATTAAAGTACCTCAGAGATACGCTTCGAAAATCGTTATTGGCTGACGCTTGATCTAGCATAATACGCTCAAACATAACTTTAGTGGCTCCATAGGGACTCGAGGAACTGCCTAATTTCATATTTTCGACATAAGGAATTGGATTTTCTTCACCGTAAACCGTTGCTGAAGAACTAAAAATTAAGTTATTAACCTGATGTTTTTCCATGACTTCCAATAAACATACTGAGCCATGCACATTGTTTTGATAGTAAGACAAAGGAATTTTGCCAGACTCTCCAACCGCTTTTAGAGCAGCAAAGTGAATAACCGCGTCAATTTGATGATTTTCAAATACAGCATTGAGCTTATTCGTTTGCTGAACATCACCTTCTACAAATTCAACCTGCTTACCTGTTAATCTTTGTACTCTCGTAAGTGATTCAACACTTGAGTTGCAGAGGTTGTCATAAACGACAACCTCATAACCAGCATTTAACAAGCACAATACTGTATGCGAACCTATATAACCTGCTCCGCCTGTGACCAATACTTTCATTAGTTCGTTTCCTTTCTAAACGCACCTACTGAAGCAGTACAAATATAAACATCGGGTTCTAAACCATACTCTTTTGGATATTTTGTTTTTACTATTTCAAATACTTTTTTCACTAAGTGATCTGGTACCAAGGTGACGACACAACCGCCAAAACCACCACCAGTCATTCGAGTACCACCTTCATCGCCAATCACGTCGCTGATAATGCTAACCAAACCATCGAGCTCTTTGGTCGTTACTTCAAAGTCATCGCGTAAAGAGTTATGTGACTCTTTCATTAGAGCACTCAAGGCTGCGGTATCATTTGCTTTCATTGCATTTAATGCAGCAACTGTCCTTTCATTTTCTGTTATTACATGTCTAGCTCGGCGGTATTCAACATCGGATAAGTCCGTTTTGTAGGCATTTAGCTCTGCCATCGATACATCACGTAAGGCAACTTTGCCTAGATGAGTTGCAACTTTTTCACATTGCTCTCGGCGGGTATTGTATTCACTATCAACCAAGCCACGCTTGACGTTAGAGTTAACGATAACAATGTTCATGCCATAGGGCATAGGTGCATCTTCAAAGGTCAAACTGCGGCAATCCAATAACATGGCGTGGTTATCTTGCCCCATTGATGAAATCAGCTGATCCATGATCCCGCAGTTACAACCAACAAAATTATTTTCAGCTTCCTGGCCTATCAAGGCGGCTTTAATACCGTCTAAAGCAAGTCCATTTAATTGTGCAAATGTTTTTAGAACTGCAATTTCAAAACTAGCGGATGAACTTAGACCTGCACCTAGAGGAACATTACCAGATACCACCAAATCTGCGCCTTTGATGTCAGGGTAAACTTTCATCAGTGATAATAAGGTGCCACCAATATAGTTAGCCCACATTTTATGCTCATCAAATTCAATATCTGATAAATCAAATTCTGTTGTTTCGTTATTACAATCGATAGCTAATACTCTGACCTTGCTATCATCATTTAATGACGCTGCGATATCAGTGCCAAAATTGATAGCGGCAGGCAGGACAAATCCGTCGTTGTAGTCAGTGTGATCACCAATAAGATTAACTCGCCCAGGCCCATGGAAAACTTCAGTTGGCTGGTAGCCGAAATGTAAGTTAAATCTCTGCCTTATAGATTCTTGACGTGACATTAATGCTTGATTAGACATTACTTTGCTTCCTTATAATGCACCGAAGGCAATTCCTGTAATCTAGCAGCAGCTTGTTCTGGCGTTAAGTCTCGTTGAGCTTCAGCCATCATTTCATAGCCAACCATGAATTTACGTACTGTCGCACTGCGTAATAGTGGAGGAAAGAAGCTAGCGTGTAACGTCCACTCAGGGTGGTTCTCACCGTCGTACGGTGCGCCATGCCATCCCATAGAATAAGGGAATGACGTATTAAACAAATTGTCGTATTTAATGGTAATTTGCTTGATGATGTCAGCAAGTGAAACTTGTTGCTGTGCATTCAGCTCTGTCATTCTTTGAACTCTAAACTTAGGCAGCAATAAAACTTCAAATGGCCAAGCAGCCCAGTAAGGAACGACAACAACCCAATCGGTGTTTTCCACGACAACTCGCTCTTGTTTTTCAACCTCTCGGTTGGCGTAATCAGCTAATAAGTTAGTGCCGAATTTAGATAAGTACTCAGCTTGCGACTTTTGCTTTTTTTCAACTAAAGTTGGTAAATATTGCTGCGCCCAAATTTGACCATGAGGATGTGGGTTAGAACATCCCATAACTGCACCTTTGTTTTCAAACACTTGCACCCAGTTATAAGTTTTACCAAGTTCTTCACATTGCGACTGCCAAGTCTTCACCACTTCTGTAATTTCTTCAACGCTTAACTGCGGCAGTGTTTTACTGTGATCCGGTGAAAAACAGATTACTCTGCTCTCCCCCTGCTCAGTTGCCATTTTGAATAACGGGTCATCTGTTCTGGCTTGCGGAGTATCGGTTTTTAATGCTGCAAAGTCGTTGGTAAATACGAAGGTTTTTTCATATTTATCGTTTATCTCTCCATTTATTCGAGTATTGCCCGAACACAAATAACAAGTTTCGTCATAACTTGGCTTTTGTTCTTCATCTAGAGTCTCGATCTGTCCTTGCCACGGACGTTTTGCTCTGTGAGGTGATACTAAAACCCATTCTTGAGTAAGTGGATTGTATCGACGATGTGGATGTTCTGACGGAATAAAACCATTGTTCATATTAATTTATCTTGCCTTGCTATAAAGGGTAAACGTTTACCCTCTGATTAAAAATTTTTTACTATCTCAGCTAAAAGAATGCAATTAAACCTCATTAAAGATTTAATTACTTAGCTGCTCTATCTAAAAGTGATGTTCGTTTGCCATGCTATTACGGCGGCTTTTAGAGCCCGTCGATTTAAATAAAATAGCCATTTAAATAAAAGGCTCTCTTAACAAAAAGCTCTCTTAATAAACTATCTTAATAAACTTGCCCTAAACGCCTTTGACCTTTCACATGTCGCACGTGAAAGGTCAACAGTTCTTAACTATCTACTAGTAAACTTCAATTTCGTACAATTTAATCCAGTCATTACTTTGCAGTCTTACTCGATCGGTATTAACCGTTGCAAAATTGACATCGATTTCAGCACTGTCATTTGAGTTTTCATTGACTAACTCAACCCAAGTATTGCCGTCCCAGTAATCCAGTGAAAAGCTAGAAAGTTCACTATTGTATCCATTCCAACCTGTCCAAAACTTGATATTACTTATGGCATAAGTAGAGTCGAAATGAACCTCTATAGAATGAGAGCCAGTTTCTGCTGAAATCCAACGACTAGAGTCATCAGTTTTGTTGCCATCGACAGCATTAGCACCAATATAACTTTCGCTATAATCACTACTTGTTACGACTGTCGCTGACAATGCTCTATTTACGTTGTTATCTGAAAGGTAACCATAAACTTCTACTTCATAGACCTTAGCCCAATCTGTAGTTAGTAATCGAATACGATCCGTTTCCACAGTTGTAATGTTATGGCTTACTTCAGCAATTGAGTTATTAGTCTCATTAACCACTTCAATCCAAGCGCTTCCATCCCAATATTCTAATGAGTAACTTGTTAAAGGAGTGTTATAGCCCTGCCACCCTGTCCAGAATTTGATCTGATCAACGCTGTAGGTTGCACCTAAATCAACTTCTAACCAATGTTCGCCTGTTTCTGCAGAAATCCAACGACTTGCATCGTTAACATTGTCACCATCTACCGCATTATTGGCAGTGAAGTTTTGACTATAGTCGTCACTTGAGCTCGCCACTGTGTTTGCAATCTTAGAAGAGCCGCTATTAGGCTCACCTTCAAAGATTTGTATTTCGTAAAGCTTGATCCACTCGTTAGAGCTTAGTCTTACCTGTTGTGCCTGTACTGAATTAAAGCTCTCAGTTACTGCCGACTCTGAATTGTTGGTTTCAGAAACTAATCCAACCCAATCAGTGCCATTGAAATACTCCAGTTGATAAGAGCTAAGCGGGCCCGTATTACCAAACCCAGTCCAAAACTTAATCTCACCTATCCAAGTAGGTTGTTGCAAATCAACTTCGATATAATGAAGTGATGAATCATCGTTAGATAACCATCTGCTGCTATTCGAAGCATTGTCCCCATCAACCGCATTAGAGCCAGGGAAGTCAGACGAATAAGTTGAGTCAACAACAACTGGTTTACCTTTAGCTACGTTTTCCTTAACCGCAACAACATCACCGAATGAATTGCCACCAGGGCCAACTTCAGTGCCACCTCCTGTTACCGTGTATGAAGTACCAGGGTTTATATCAAACTTAATAGTGCCTTTCGACTCATCAATAATTACATCAGCACTGTCTAAAGTTGCGCCTGTTGCGTCATTGGTAACTTCCAACAAGCTCAGATCCCAACCTGTATTGTTAAGTGTGATGTTTGAGATTAAATCAGAAGTATAGTGACGATATTCGTAGCTAACGCCTGTTTCGCTATTGTCTTTGATTGGCCAAATTTCAGCTTCTATCGAAGCATCACCTTCAGATACAATAATTCCTGTGCCACCAATGAACACCGGCATTCTAGTACCGGCTTGGTTAAAGTTTTCTACTACACCAGGGCCTATGTACGACAGACCAGTATTGAAATCCATCCATAACCCACTAGGTAGATATACATCGCGTTGTTCACTAGTCGAAGTATTAGCGCTATCAAACAAAGGAACAGCAAGCATAGAAGCATCAATTAACCACTGCCACATTTTGTTATCGTCTAAGTCATAAGTATTGGCATCCAGAGGATAAGCAATTGGCAAAGGCGTTGCTGTATGAGGATAACCAGAAGCGTAAGTTTTTAACGCTGCACTATAAATATACGGTCTGTACTTGTTATGCCAATCAACAGCCGACTTAATATTCGTCGAAGTATTTGGTCTAGAACTAGTATTTTTGTCCCAAGGCTCAATACCAAACGACATACTTGCAGTCAGAGCAGCTAACTTAGCATGACGCTCTAAATAACGACTGTCATCTTGCGATGAGTTACCAACAATGTCGGTATACACATTTGGTGCACCACTGGCTGCATAGGAGAGTACAAGTTGAGGAATTCTCGACTGCTCACCATGAGTATCATTAATTCTCTGTATACTACCAGGACTACTAACGTAGGCATTCCTTGCCATTACGTAGTCACCTCTATCATGTAGAGCTTTCATTGCATTATTCCATGCTCCATCATGATAAACCTTATTGGTAGTGCTTCCTGACTTAGTAGTGCCAGTAAGCATTGTATCTTCTTTCCAACCTTTTACTTGCCACTTAGCTGTTTGTTCAACATACCAAGCAACTGCATCAGCATTATCGCTATCAAGTACTTCTAAAAAAGTGTCCCATTGAGGAAAGATATTTGAACGAGAAGTAAAGTTTTCGCCATTTTTTGTTTTAGCAAAATAGTCATTACTTAATGCATCGTTATAAGCATACGGAGCAGTAACCGGACTAAAACAGTTACCTTGAGAGCCGTCACCACCACTTGAAAAGTCATTTGAACCTTTACAATCTGCAAAAGTGGTTCTTAGGCCGAACATGACCTCAAGCCCTTTATTGTTTAGATCTGTGATCAGATCTGGTTTAGTGACACCGGAATTTTGGGTATCAGGGAATTTGGTAAGGTCAAATTGACCAAAAGTAACGGTTGACCCACCACTTTCCCAAAACCCTGACCCCAAAACAGCCCAACTTAACTCATAACCATGAACATCAACGAATCGAGTTATGTTCGCCAAAATATCTGGCGCATCATAAGGATCCGCATCGCCACTGTTCCACTTGGCAAATGGCCATAGTTCCCAACCAACACCAAACATGCCATAGACAGGTTTAACATCTGGATAATTAGCTTCTGTTTTAGCATTACTAAATGCTTGATAAATTTCAGTCGTATCACCTATGAAGTAATAAAAATGCTCTACGTTTGTTACATTTTGCACACCTAACGCAGTACTTGTTGAGTTTATGCTTACCTTATGTGGCGTGCTTGTATTTGCATTCGCTAAACTTCTTTCGTCTAGTTGCGAAATTGCCACTTGGGCAAAACCGGTAGCTGGAGCAATAGCAAAAGTAGAAACGAATCTGTCGTGTCCACCGTTATTCTCTATCGTTTGATCGTTTATTTCGGATAGGCGGATATTCCGACCGTCATCAGCTAATCCATAAAAAGGACCTTCGACCTCTCCCAATCGGACTCTAATGTCATTAGCTCCGCTATTATTAGGATTAACACTTAACCTTACGCTATCCTCTTTTAGATGAACCTTAATATTCACCTCTGATGAGTCTGCTAGCGTCGCAGTAAAATCTGCCACTTGGTTTGCCGAATCAAATGAGTTGTATGTTGCTGATGTAACAACTTCACCATTGATGACAATACCCGAGTCTGAATGCATAGGTGCAATAACGCTACCGTCTGAATTTCTGAATTCGTATCTAAAGCCGTTTAAATTAATCAAAACACTGAAATCATTTTCTACGATCTCAACTCCGTTGCTATTTGATACTACGGTTGCTGCAATCGCATGCTCCCCGCCAGACAAAGTTGCTAGTATAGCCCCACACAACAATGCTCTTGATTTTAAGAACTTCATTATCCTGCCTTATATAATTGTTATTATTGTTTGCTTATTGAGCGATATCTATAATAGACACATATTAACCTTTGTAAACATTAAAAAAAAACAAATACATTGCAAAGTACAAAGTACGTTATATATCCCTTTATTTTTCATAAACTTAAAAAGATCACGCAGGTAAGAAAAAATACAACAAAATCTATAAAAGATACATTTAGGCTCAAATTTCAAGATAAAACGGCTTAGTTTTTTATAGGAAGTGGGTCAGAACAAATTAACAAAAAATACTGGATGAACATTGTGTTATTATCGAACATCGCTGGATCACATTGTTTTAAAACGCCAAGCGGTTATCTATATAAGACACAAAAGCATTGTTAAATAATAAAAAGTGGTCAGATGTTTCAAATATAGATATCATTCGATGTTTTAAAAATTGCCAGCAAGCTATAGGACGACTGTGAATAAATACGAAAGAGAGGCCAACGTGACATTACCCAATAACTCTGTATTCAACAACGCTGCAATTAAGAAGTACGGCAGTCAACTTAATCAGAGCTTGATCCACGGTATTGAAGTGCTTCAGGGTGTAGCCGCTAGTGATCAGCCAATAGGTAGTAGAGAACTATCTCGAATGTTAGATTTGGATATTACTAAAGTTAACAGGCTACTTAGAACACTTGCATTTTTAGGATTAGTTAGACAAACACCAAATCGAAAGTACACCTCAGGTCCGGGAATGCACGTTTTAGCGGCACAAAGTGTATACGCCTCCGGTTACATTAAAAACTGTGTTACCGCCTTAGAAAAACTTAAAAAGCTTGGTCTAATAGTCGCAATGGGCTCACTATGGCAAGATAAAGTTACCTATATGTATCACGCTTTTCCAAATATGGATAACCTCAATGCTATTGGTAGCCTGAGTTTCTATCCAGCCACAGAAAGTGGTATTGGCCTTTCCCTCTTATCTGAGTTGACCGATGAAGAAGTTGAAGATTTGTATTTAAATAAAGAGCTGACAGGATTTGACTCTCTTGATGAGTTAAAACTTGAACTTGCCAAGATCCGTGAAGAAGGTTTCTGCCGAGTTGAGACTCATAAAGAAGAAGAACTAGCGATTAAGACATACACAGTTGCTATTAACATAGGTTCTCCAGTGTACGCGGCTATTGGTGTATCAGGTCATATTAGTGAAGAAGCTACTCCTGATATTGTTGAAATGCTCAAAGCTTCTGCTCTTGAATTAGGTCAAGAAGACTAACTTCCCATTCCTCTTCTAAATTTTTGTAGATAAAGCGGAACGCCGCTTTATCTATTAAAGATACACAACAAACAAACAAAACCCCATTAAAATCAAATAAATAGCAAATCAGTGTCTATAAAAGACACAAATAACACTTGTCAAATATCTATTATAGACATATTCTGGTTTCAGTTAGATTCAAAAATAAACAATTCAAAAACTAACAACAACCACAACTATAAAGATGGGGAAGAAGATGAGACTCAACGCAATCACGCAATTAATACTTGGTGTTAGCCTTGCTGCTTCTGTTAATACTGCTTACGCTGAAACGGAAGATGAAAAACTAAAGAACATTGAAGTGATCAATGTTACTGGTATTAGAAGTCAATTAACCAAAGCAGCAGCAAAGAAAAGGCATACCACTAAAATTGTCGATGCCATTTCATCTGATGACATGGGTAAGCTTCCAGACACTAACGTTGCAGAATCTTTACAACGTGTTTCTGGCGTTCAATTAGAGCGAGGCATCGGTGAAGGCAGCACAGTATCTATCAGGGGTCTAAGTCAAAACGTAATATTATTCAATGGCAGAGAGATCACCACTGGTGGCGGTCGCGGTGACAAAGGACCGGACACACTTGAGTCTTCTACTTACAGCTTACTATCTTTAGTTCCTTCTAGCTTAATCTCTTCTCTTGAAGTGTCTAAAGTACCTACCGCATCAGATATCGAAGGTGCGCTAGGTGGTACAGTAAACATCCAAACAAGAAAGCCTTTAGACTCGGAAGAGCCATTGCTTTTACTAAGTGGTACAGGCAGCTACAACGAAATGTCAGAGAACTTTGGCACTGAATTCTCAGCATTTTATTCAAGATCGTTTTTAGACCACACATTAGGTTTTCAAATCGGCCTTTCATCTTTTTCAAATGAATTCCAAGAAGATGGATTAAACACTTTCTCTGGTTATGCTTATGACAACACGGTAACAGCAAACCCTGAAGATGAAACTTTAGTATTCCGAGATATGCGATATTGGCAAATCAATGACGAAAGAGACAGAACAGGTTTGACTGCAATGTTGCAGTGGGCAGTAAGCGATGATTTAGAAATTTATCTTGATACCTTTAGATCAAAAGTTGACTCTGACCGAGAGAGATATTGGACTGGTTTCTGGAATTGTTGTGGTTATGAAAATACTGAAATCACGGAAAACGGCGTTTTAGTTCAAGGTACAGTCCAACGTCCAGTACAAACCAACTCAGAGTTTGTTGATGCTACAGCAGAATTCCAAAGCTCAGCTTTAGGTTTCAAATACTATGTAGACAACTGGAAGATTTCAGGCGAATACTCTTACACTGACTCTGAAAATGATCACACACAAGACTTTATCCGATTCCAAACCGCAGAAAGTGCATCAGTTACATACGACTTAACTCATGGTAACGATACGCCAGATGTTGTATTCCAAGGTGCAGATTTAACCACATCAGAAGGCTTGAATTTAGCGATACTGTTTGACTTTAGAGTACTTAAAGAAACTGAAGACAGTGCAGCTAAATTAGATTTTGAATATGAAGTAGATGGCGACTTCTTAACCTCTGTTGAATTTGGTGGTCGCATCAATAACAAGGAAACCACTAACCAAGAAGTTAACAGAGACATTCGACCAAACTTCACTTTAACTGAATTAGAATCAATGGTTCCTTCACTAACAAGCATGTATAGCAACAATGACTTTTTCTCTGGTGATGCACCTGCAGTAACTAGCCAGTATGTAGTTGCGGACAATTCTACCTGGGTTGGTTGCGAAACCATTTCTGCAGCATATGATGATGCTCAAGCAGCGGCCTGTGCTGAAGGTTGGGATGATTCTAGAGCTTATAAAATTGAAGAAGATATCTCTTCTTTATATTTAAAAGCTAACTTTGAAACAGAATGGGGTGATGTTCCAGTTAGTGGTAACGCAGGTGTGAGGTATATATCTAGAGATCTTACTTCAACTGGCTTTATCATCGACGATGCAACAGGTGGACTAACCCAATATTCTGTAGATAAAGATGACACTGAAGTCTTGCCATCATTACTATTAAAGTTTGATTACACCGATGAGTTAGTCTTTAGATTGGCAGCAAGTAAAACACTTTCTTTCCCTAACACGGCAGATTTAACTAGTGGTGTTTTAGTAAGAGGTGACTTTAGTGGTACAGGTGGTAACCCTGAGCTAGAACCTTTTATTATTAACCAAATCGACTTTACAACTGAGTGGTACTTTGATGAGTCAGCCCTGTTGTCAGCAGGTCTATTCTATAAAGATGTCGACTCTTTCATTGTAAATACTATCCAGCCTAGAGACATTCCAGGCTATAGCCAAGAAGTATTTATCAGCCAGCCAATCAACGGCGAAGGCGGTAAAATTCAAGGCCTTGAGCTGTTATATCAGCAACCATTTAGTTTCTTACCTTCATTCCTATCTAATACGGGGATAATGGCGACTTACTCATATATTGATAGTGAAACGCCTTTTGAAGATGGTAGAGGAAACGCACTACCATTAGCGGGCCTTTCTGAAAACAACATTAACTTTGTCGCTTACTATGAAACAGAAAAAGTAGGTGTTCGATTAGCTTATAACTGGAGGGATGAATACCTTGGTTATTTAGGCTCCGGTGACAATGGTGTTTTCTACAAAGACTATAGTGACCTTGCTCTAACTGCTAACTATAAGTTAAGCGAAGATACTTCAATTAATTTTGAAGCTGTCAACTTGTTAGACACGAGACAAAAACAGTACGCCGCATTCGAAGAGGCAATTCAGCGTAATGTTGAGTTTGGTACTTCGTTTAAAGTGAGCTTTTCAACTAAGTTTTAAAGCTAAATAACAACAGGGAGCCTTTTGGCTCCTTGTTATAACAAAACAATTACACACCTAATAAAAACTAAATTTACCAGTAAAAGCGCCTGTTAAGGGTTTTTACCCTCAATTTAAAATTGAGTAATTATTAAGGAATCTTAGTGAGCAATTTCGACTTTTTTACCGCGATAGCTTTCTCTCTACTAGTAGTAGGTTTGGGAATGATGTTCTATCGAAGTGGTAGAAACATAAACTCTTTTTTTGCCGGAGGTGGTGCCGTACCTTGGTGGATAAGTAGCTTATCTCTATTTATGAGCTTCTTTTCAGTCGGTACTTTTGTGGTTTGGGGCTCCATCGCATATTCAGACGGTGCAGTTGCTATTGCCATTCAAATGACTATGGCCATTTCAGGTATTCTCGTTGGCTTTTTTATCGCGCCAGCGTGGAATAAAACAAAAGTGATCACGGCAGCAGAGTTTATTTCAAAAAGGCTTGGTACCAATACCCAAAAATTATATTCAACTGTATTTTTGATCATGAATTTGTTTACCGCCGGTGCTTTTCTTTACCCAGTTGGCAAAATCATTGAAGTATCAACGGGATTACCACTTAACACTGCGATTGTTATTTTAGGCGTTCTGATCATTGCCTACACTACAATTGGTGGTTTATGGGCCGTCCTTGTAACAGATGTCTTGCAATTTATTGTTCTTACCGCAGCTGTCGTTATTTTGGTTCCGCTGTCACTAAGTCAAGTTGGCGGTGCCTCTGAGTTTTTACACAAGCTGCCTGAAGGGTTTATGGCGTTCCAAAACGAGCAGTACAGTTGGGTCTTCCTAGTGGCCTTTGTTTTCTATAACACTGTATTTATTGGCGGAAACTGGGCCTACATTCAAAGATACACCTCTGTGTCTTCTCCTAAAAATGCTAAAAAAGTAGGTTGGCTGTTTGGAGCTTTATACCTTGTTGCTCCCATTATTTGGATGTTACCACCTATGGTTTACCGAGTAATGAATCCCGATCTTCAAGGTACTGAAGCTGAAAATGCTTATTTACTTATCAGTCAGGAAGTGTTGCCTAGTGGCTTACTTGGCTTAGTTTTCGGTTCCATGATCTTTGCAACCGCAAGTTCAGTTAACACCACGCTAAACATTGCAGCAGGCGTATTTTCTAACGACTTACTTAAAAGTGTAAAACCTAATTTAACTCCTCAAACATTAATGAAAATAGCGAGAACTTCGACGGTTTTCTTTGGTTTGCTTGCTATCACTGTCGCTTTGATGGTTCAAGATATGGGCGGCATAGTTAAAGTGGTTTTAAGTTTAGCTGCATTGACTGGAGCGCCCCTGTACCTACCTCCTATTTGGGCAATATTCTCAAAGCGTCAAACAGGCACAAGTATCTTTTTAACTACTCTAATTAGCTTGGGCATCAACTTATTCTTTAAGTTCTTAGCGCCTGATTTGCTGAATATCAGCCTTTCACAATCATACGAAATGTTAGTTGGTGTGCTAGTCCCTGTTGCTGTTTTGATGCTGTTTGAGGCTTACTTCATGATCAAGCCTAGTACCAACCAAGACTACATTAGATATCAACAACAACTTGCAACTGCTCAATCAGCGAAAGAACTAACGCAGGGTAATACTTCTGGTTCAGACAACAAGTTTGGAACCAACATCATAGCCGCAGGAGTACTCGTCATAGGCATATTCATCAGTCTACTAGGTTTACTTTCTCAAGGCATAGTTAGCGTAACTGTATTAGTTGGCTGCATTATTTGTATCCCTCCGCTCATTTATTTCAACCCAATTAGGTTTTTAACGGGCAATCACACTTATACCCCTAACCAGAATTTACATAAGGACAATAACTAATGTTAAACGAAGTTTTCAGTGCACATGGCAGAGAGAATTTAACTAAAGAGCTGGATGCTGAGTTCGTTGTTATCGGCGGCGGTATTGCAGGTGTTTGCGCAGCTATAAATGCAGCAAGAAATGGAATTAAAGTCTGTCTTGTGCAAGACCGACCTGTGCTTGGAGGCAATGCATCTAGTGAAGTAAGACTTTGGATCTTAGGTGCAACTTCGCATATGGGTAACAACAACCGTTGGTCCCGTGAAGGTGGAATAATGGATGAGCTATTGCTAGAAAATCTATATCGAAATAAGGAAGGCAATACCGTTATTTTCGACACCATAATGCTAGAAAAAGTACGAAACGAGCCAAATATTCAACTACTTCTTAACACTGCGGTTTATCATACAAATAAGGTTAACGATCAAAAAATACAATCAGTAGAAGCTTTTTGTGCGCAAAACTCGACGCACTACACTATAAATGGCGAGTTATTCTGTGATGCTTCAGGTGATGGCATTGTTGCTTTCCAAGCTGGAGCGTCATTTAGAATGGGGGCAGAATCAAGGGCTGAGTTTGGCGAAAAAATGGCGCCAGAAGCAGAAGAAACCGAAATGTTGGGTCACTCAATCTATTTTTATAGTAAAGATACGGGTAAACCAATCGATTTTGTAAAACCTAATTATGCTGACATCAATGATGTAGCGGTTGACCGAATTAATCGTATTAACCCATCAGACTCAGGATCAAGACTTTGGTGGATAGAGTATGGTGGCAACTTAGACACCATACATCAAACTGAAGAAATCAAATGGGAATTGTGGAAAGTTGTTTATGGTGTCTGGGATTACATTAAAAACAGCGGTAACTTTGAAAACGTTGAAAACTTAACGTTAGAGTGGGTAGGAACCGTTCCAGGCAAGCGAGAAAGCCGCAGATTTAATGGCTTATATATGCTAACTCAGCAAGACGTAGTTGAACAAAATACTTTCAACGACGCTATCTCTTTCGGTGGTTGGTCCATCGATCATCACCCTGGTGATGGCGTATACAGCGATAGGCCTCCATGCCAACAGTTCCACAGCAAAGGAATTTACCAGATACCTTTACGCTGTTTTGTTAGCAAAGATATAGATAACTTGTTCTTTGCAGGTCGAATCATTAGTTCATCGCATATCGCTTTTGGCTCTACTCGCGTTATGGCTACGAATGGACATGGTGGACAAGCAGTAGGCATGGCCGCTTCTATGTGCCTTAAACAAGATGTGACTCCTAAAGCTTTGGTATCTGACGAGTTCGTAAAAGACTTACAAAACAAGCTAAATGACCAAGCTCACTTTATTCCAGAAGTGCCGCTTTCAACAACAGACAATCTAGTCAAAAAAGCCAAATTAACAACATCTTCAGAGCTTGTTCTGTCCAGCTTGGCCGCTAATGGAAATTGGAAGTCGTTAGATGTTTCTAGAGCCCAATTACTGCCATTAAAAAGTAACACTTGTTACAGCTTCAAGTTTAACGTTCAAGTGGCTAATGCAACAAAACTAGTTTGCCAACTCCGTACATCAGACAAAGTTGAAAATTATACTCCGGAGCAAATTTTACAAGAACACGAATTGCATTTGGAAGCTGGTGAACAAGAGATAACACTCTCTTTTGATGCTTTATTACAACAAGACCAGTATGCATTTATCTGCTTTATGGCTAACCCTAATGTTAGTATTGCAATAAGCTCACAACGCGTTTCAGGCATTTTGCAAGTCGTTAATGGAGTAAACAAAGCAGTATCTAACAATGGCAAACAAGTTGTTAATGGTGATATTGGTGTAGATGAATTTGAGTTTTGGATCCCAGAAAGAAGACCTAATGGTGAAAATTTAGCGTTTGAAGTTACACCTGCAATTAACTGTTTTGACAAGTCAAACATTGTCGGTGGTTACTCTCGTCCATACCTGCAGGCAAATGCTTGGTTAACCGACTTTAATGACACGACGCCAGAATTGTCAATCACCTGGGAACAAGAACAGTCGTTCAATGAAATCACTTTGCACTTCGATACAGACTTTGACCACGCATTGGAGTCTAGTTTGTGGGGACACCCAGAGCAAAGGATCCCATTCTGCGCTAAAGAGATAGAGCTTTACGATGCCTCTGGAAATCTCATTTACAGCGAGCAAAACAACTATCAAACGCTTTGTGTAATAAACCTAGCGCAATCAATTAACACTACAGGCTTAAAAATTAAGCTAAAAAATGATTCGCCAGATATTCCAACTGCACTTTATCAAGTCATAGTTAAATAACTGACAATTGCAGACTGCATGTGATCGAGGTAACACTGTTGCGCGAGCAACGGTTGGGAGTGTTACTTCGGTCCCCCCGCTCTTTCTCACATAAATCTAAGCTAACGATCTTTAAACCAATCCTTCATAAAGTCGAGAAATAGCCTAATTCTGTATGGCAAATGTTTTTTTGTCGGATATAGCGCGTATAAACCTAGTATCGGAAAGTCAGCTACTCCGTTGATTTCGACTATTTCTTGCTCTATTGGTTTACTCGCTTTTGCCGATTTTTGCTGCTCTAACAACATATCTTCAATAAACAGCTTAGGAACCATGCCAATACCTAAACCTGCTTTAATCGAGTTTATCAAAGCATTCGTGTTGGACACTATAATTTCCCAGTCATGTTTGTAGGAAATGGTTTTATCATTCTCCAACAATGTCCAATTGCCACTATATCTACTCGCCCCCATATGAATACATTGGTGGTTTTGTAACGCTTGCAAGTCTTTGGGTTTACCCCAGTCTTTTAAATAATCATGTGATGCATATAAACCAAAAGTTGTTTCCGCTAACTTAGTTACTATGTACGAGGAGTCTTGCAGGTCGAAAGACAGTCGAAACGTGATATCAATCTCGTTTTCAATTAAATCCATTGGTTGATTGTCCAAATCAAGGATAAAGCGAATATTTGGGTATTGCTCTTTGAACGTTTTTATCGCTTCTATTAATAGCTTGTTTGCCAAGCCATCTGGAGCCGATAAGTGAATAGTCCCGCTGGGGTTCACTTGGTTATCCGTTTTAAGTTCATCTTCAAGTTCGTTGACTTCGCTGAGAATACGCTTAGCACCTTGATAATAATCTTGTCCCGCTGGGGTGAGCTGTATGCGCCTAGTAGTACGATTGAACAATGCAAAGCCCAACTCTGCTTCTAAGTTACTAATACGCCTTCCCACAATTGCGGGAGTTACTTGCATTGCTTTGGCTGCTCTAGCGAAATTGCCCTTTTCCACTACCGAGCAAAAAAACTGCATATCTTTAAATTTATTCATTGATGCTTCCGACACATCCGATACTTTTTGTATATATAGAAGTGGTATTTACTCTAATTGTTTAACAATAGTACACAAAATATCATATCAACACGATTAATTGAGTTGAGACAGCCATGAATTCCAAACTAATCATCAAAACCGCACAAGAAACAAAAGACAATCACTTTGTTGCCCTATTAGGGCAAGAAACAGAACATCAGTTTTCATTAAGAGTTCAAGACATTGTTCCTGGACAAGGTTCTCCTATACACCTTCACGAAGAGCAATCTGAAACCTTCCATGTCATCACAGGAAACTTTCGTTTTAAAGTTGGAGACCGAGAAGTAGTCGGTGAACCAGGAGTGACAGTTTACATACCTAAAAATACGCCCCACGCCTATTTATATGAAGATGTAGGACAGCAAGAACAAGGTAAGCTTCTCAGCATTCTAGCTCCTGGATTGCATGACGGTTTCATAAAAAAGATACCCGAAGCCGAATCTCAAGGTGCTTCGCAAGAAGAATTGTCAAATATTGCCGAACAATTTGGAGCCAAGATTGTTGGCCCTAAATTAGCTGAAAAATAACAAGCACTAGGAAAGCACCATGAAATATCTAACAATAAACAGTGTATTGGCTAGCACCTTACTAACCATAAGCATGCTTACAACTAACTTTACTAATGCTGCCAGTTTTGACCCTGCAGAGCCTATGATGACCAAGATCACTGATGGGGTTTATCAATATCATCAATTTTTCTACACCAGCTTAGTTGTTATTTCTGATGAAGGAGTCCTGGTCACAGATCCATCGAAAGCACATAGAGCTAAGATGATGAGAGCAGCAATTAGCGAGATCACAGATAAGCCTGTGGTTAAGGTTATTTATTCTCACGATCACTTTGATCACACCAGAGGTGGTCAAATATTTAAAGATGAAGGTGCTAGTTTTATTGCACACGAAGGCTGCACTGAACTTTTGCAAAGAGATATAGAAAATAAGGTAGTACAACCTGACGAGACTTATCGAGAAAAAACATCAATAGTCTTGGGCAATAAGCAAGTTGATCTTCATCACTATGGTTCAAGTGACGGCAAATGTATGAGCGTTATACACATGCCAAAAGACAAAGTACTACTAGCGGTAGATTGGCACCTGCAAGGTTACGTAAACGAAGGATACCGACTGCCCGAGCATGACTACGTTGGCGTGCTAAATACCATGACAAGAGTCCGCGAAGAACTAGAGTTTGAGCATGTATTAGCTGGCCACATGCCAAGTTCATCGGTAGCTCAATTCGAGGAAGACTATCGTTTCAATAAAGCTTTATTTGATGCGGTCTGGCAAGGAATGCAAGCAGGAAAATCAACAGAAGAGCTGATGAAAACAGTAAAACTACCAGAGTTTAGTCATTGGCAAGGTTACCAGCAGAACTTACCTGCTCATATACAGCGTATGGCCTACTCAATTTGGCACGGTAACTAATTATTTGCAGCAAAGTCATTTTGTCGTAGAAAAACCTTAATTCTATCCTTGCAAATATGACTTTGCTGCATGCTCTAACCTCAAAGTTCTGATTCAAAATTCGATCGAAAAAACAAAACTTTCTACTAGTGGAAAACCGAGTTAAATACCTAAAACCAGTACAAGATAAGCATCATTTTTCGTCAACTTGTTGAAAAATGACTCTAGATTTAATTATCCCGTAATAGAAAACAATGCATAAACACTCGAAAAATATAAATAAAGTGCTATTTTTTAATGGGATTTGATTTGCTTTTCTAGTACATTAATTCGCGAAAAAATAAGGCTTAGCCGAAAATCACTAAAGGAAGGTTTATAAAGTATGCCGCAAACAGCCGTTAATGCTTTTTATCAGAATTTTCTTGGAAATTCCCCAGACTGGTACAAGCTCACTATCATAGCTTGTTTATTCATCAATCCCGTTCTTTTTGCTCTTGACCCATACATAGCTGGTTGGGCACTAGTACTAGAATTTATTTTCACTTTGGCAATGGCGTTAAAATGCTACCCTTTACAACCTGGTGGCTTGTTAGTTATCGAAGCGGTTGCAATTGGAATGACCTCACCAGGCCATATTGAGCACGAAATTTCGCAGAACTTAAGCGTTGTTTTATTACTTGTGTTCATGGTTGCAGGTATCTACTTTATGAAAGACTTACTTATGTATTCTTTCACTAAGTTACTTATCAGAGTGAGATCAAAAACTGCACTGTCAGTAGCATTCGCTCTATCATCGGCAATTTTATCTGCATTCTTAGATGCACTAACTGTTGTTGCAGTAATTATCACAGTAACGACAGGTTTCTACTCTATTTACCACAAGGTTGCCTCAGGTAAACCACATCATCATGATGACCACGACCACACAGTTGACGATCACTTTGACCGCCCAACTCGTAGCGATCTAGAAGAATTCAGAGCATTTATGCGAAACATTATGATGCACGCAGGTGTTGGTACAGCACTAGGTGGTGTATGTACTATGGTTGGTGAACCGCAAAACTTAGTAATTGCAGAGCGCGCAGGCTGGAACTTTATTGAGTTCGCATTGCGTATGTCTCCTGTAACTATTCCAGTTTTAATCTTTGGTATCCTTACTACTATCTTCTTAGAAAAAACTAAAATCTTCGCATACGGCGCTCAACTACCTGAGACAGTTAGAAAAATCTTAGTTGATTATGACAAAGACAGTGACGCTAAATTAACGTCAAGAGACAAGGCTAAGCTTTGGGCTCAAGGTTTCATCGCTATTTGGTTAGTAATTGGTTTAGCTTTGCATTTAGCTGCTGTAGGTCTAATTGGTTTATCTATCATTATCCTAGCGACTTCTGCTGCTGGTATTACTGATGAACACGCGCTAGGTAAAGCATTCGAAGAAGCCTTGCCATTCACTGCTCTACTCTGTGTTTTCTTCGCTGTAGTTGCAGTAATTATTGACCAAGGTCTATTCGCACCTGTGATTCAATGGGTATTAACTTTTGAAGGTAAGATGCAGTTAGTCATGTTCTTTATTGCTAACGGTCTGTTATCTATGGTGAGTGATAACGTATTCGTTGGTACGGTTTACATCAATGAAGTTGCAGCTGCATTACAACGTGGCATCATTACTCGTGACGAGTTCGACCTACTTGCAGTAGCAATCAACACAGGTACTAACTTACCAAGTGTTGCAACTCCTAATGGTCAAGCGGCTTTCTTATTCCTACTTACTTCTGCATTAGCGCCGTTAATCAGATTGTCTTACGGCAGAATGGTGTATATGGCACTGCCATACACTATCGTGCTTTCTATCGTAGGTTTAATTGCAACTTACTATGGCTTGACTGAGTGGACTCAAACTCTATATGACCTCAACTTAATCGAGCATCATACAACTGTTGGTGAAAGCAGACCTTCTGGACACTAGTTGAATGCAGTTGTTATCAAACATTAGTACTTGGCCAGCTCAACGCTGGCCTTGGTTGTTATTAGGCACCAGCGCTTTAGTTTTAGAGCTAATTGCTTTGTACTTTCAATACGGTATGGGCTTAGAACCTTGTGTTATGTGCATCTACCAACGAACTGCGGTTTTAGGTGTAGCTGTAGCAGGTTATATCGGAGCAGTTGCTCCACAGAAGTTAATAGTTCGTTTAGCTGCGTATGTACTTTGGTTTGTGTCAGCTATTTGGGGCTTGTTACTTGCTTATGAGCATGTACAAATGCAAGACCCACAAAACTTCTTACTCGCAATGGCTTGTGATGTTTATCCAGACTTCCCATCTTGGTTTGCGATTCATGAGTGGTTCCCTGCTGTATTTGAAGCTAGAGGTACTTGTGGTGACATTGATTGGCAGTTCTTAGGTCAGTCTATGCCATCGTGGATGGTGGTATGTTTCGCCATATTTACTGGCGCAGCAGCCCTAGTTTTAACATCGAGTTTAGTTAAAAACAAAACAATTTAATTGACTCGTTAGATTAAAAGATTAAAAAAGGTGAAGCTGTGCTTCACCTTTTTTATTGCGGCAAACAAAACTCAGCTCTTGGAATATTATTGCCTCCTACGGCAAGTTATTGCCCCCTTTCTATGTTCAAAGTTTAATCACTTAATTTACCTAAGCTAGAGACACCAAGCTTTGCAAAGCAAAACAGAAATTTGACGTGCCTAGCTGGTATTAAATTTGCCTGTTCCAACTGATTTATAACAATAATAAGGATCAGGAACCATGTTTGGCGAACTATTCAAGAAGTCTAAGAAGTCGCTAGTTTTAACCTCTGCGGGTGTACTTGCTATTGCTGCTACAGCTAATGCTTATCAAGCTGACGAGCATTCATATATTATTCAAGGAGCAAGCTCTACAACCATGATCCAATTAGTACAAAGTGTTGGTGGTGAAGTTATTCAAAATATCGCATTAACGGATGGCATCTCCGCTTCTCTTACAGCACAAGAAGTACTTTTATTACAACAAAAAAATTCTCTTCTGCGCTTCAACGACACATCAGTTGACAACAAAGTTGCGGGTTTTGTTTGGGGTAAAATTGGTAAGAAGCCACCTGCTGCGCAGGAAAGTGATTTAGATAACAAAGTAGCTGGCTTTGTTTGGGGTAAAATTGGTAAGAAGCCACCTGCTGCGCAGGAAAGTGATTTAGATAACAAAGTAGCTGGCTTTGTTTGGGGTAAAATCGGTAAGAAAAGACCACCTGCTGCAACACAAACTGAATTAGATAACAAAGTAGCTGGTTTTGTTTGGGGTAAAATTGGCAAGAAACCACCGGCAGCAGAACAGGCTAATTTAGATAACAAAATTGCTGGTTTTGTCTGGGGTAAAATTGGCAAAAAGAGGCCTAAAAAACACAGAAGTCAAACAGACTTAACCTTGGTTTAATCCTTACCTAACGGCGAGAAAACAAGCATCTCGCCGTTATAAACCCCTTAGTTACAGTTAAAACAAGCATTCTTTAATTCTGTTGTGACAGCCCATTTTAAAATATGTTATAACTACTGAGCTTTCAAAAAAGAAAAATAATAAAGTGAAGCTTGATGCATTCTTTGAGCAAAAAAATTTATCACACTATTAGAGCTTTTATTCTTACTTTCTCCCTTATAGGCTCTGTCATCTTTTCTGTCCCTGTATTGGCAAATAATATATTGCTAACAACCTTGGATACTGAAGCCTTACTTCCGCATCCTTCGGTCAATGCAGTTGCTCAAGACAAACAAGGATTTATTTGGTTTGCTACGCAAAATGGATTAGGTCGTTTTGATGGCCGTAAAGTAAAACACTATTACAATCAGCCAGATGATCCATATAGTCTAGGTAGTAATTGGATTTGGGACCTTTACTCTGATAGTGAAGGTAGACTTTGGATTGGCAGTTCTTCTGGCGTTCATTTGTACACCCCAGAGACAGACTCATTTATCAACTTTAACCAAAAAGAAGCGCTTGATAAGAGCGTCAAGGCTATTGCAGAAGACCAAGACGGTAATATTTGGTTTGCTACCGACTTCTCTGGCGTTTTAAAGTACTCACCTACTTCTGGTCTTTTTGAAAACATAGAAGTAGCTGCAGACGATCTGAATGATATCTTGGTTGATGCTGATAATAATATTTGGCTTGCCACAAGCAATGATGGAATTATTTTCAAAGGCCATGACCAAACTTTATTCCGTCACCTCTCTGCAAATTTGCCTTCGAAAAAAATTAACAAACTGTATTTAGCAAGAAATAACCTTGTTTGGGTAGGAACCGAAAACGCTGGTGCGTTTGCCATTTATCAGAATACAGTGGTAAAGCACCACTCTAATTTAGGCTTTTATTGTTCCAGCGCAGTTAACGACATTTTACAAGACAAGTCAGGTGAATTCTGGTTTGCCACTGAGCAAGGTCTTTGTCAGGTCAAGAAAGATGGACAAGTCATCTCTCACAGACAAAGCAACGAAGCCAAAACAACCCTTGCCGGCAATCGCATATTTTCTCTTATGCAAGACAATGGTGGCGTTATCTGGGTGGGCACCATTTCCGGCGTGAGCAAATGGAATGCTTCGTTGAGCTACTTTGCCCATTTAACTAAAATGAATACTGTGGGGTTAAAGTCAAATTCAATTATGGCTTTTACATCCATATTAGATAATCTGTTTGTCGGAGGCTGGGGCGAAGAACTTTCTCGTGTCAAACTACCGGAGGCAAAATCAGATCTTGTCATATTTGATAAACGGTTAGCATCGTTAAAGCAGCAAAACGTCATGTCTCTATTCGCTGATTCAAAGCGAAACTTATGGATTGGCACATACCGCAGCGGTTTGTACGTACTGCCATATGACTCAGAGCAAGTTATCCATCTAACTCAAGATAACGAGAAAGTAGAGTTAAGTAGTAACTCAGTCAGTAAGTTCATCGAATTGCCAAATGGTTCAGTTTTAGTTGGTACCTATGGTGGTGGACTAAACAACCTTTATTTTGATGGTGAACAACTCACTAACGCTGAACAACACTCTGCCTTAACAAAAGTACCAACTCAGTACGTATTAGACTTTTCCATCAATAACCAAACTGAACTTTGGATAGCTTCCTCTGACATAGGTATTGTCGAATTTAACTTATTGAATAATGAGTTTTTTAATCTCTTTAACGAATCGAAAAGTCTAGAGCAATTTAACGTTGAAGAAGTATTTAATTTAATTGTTGATGACAATCATATCTGGGCTGCAACTGGTGCAGGCTTATTGCAAATGTCGAAGCCTAAAAACAAAGGTGACACCATCAACTACAAGCTCATTAATAACCAACAAGGTTTAGCAAGTAACTTTGTTTATGGAGTCCTAAAAGATGGTTATGGCCATATTTGGCTAAGCCATGCTAAAGGCGTATCAAGGTATACGCCGAAAACTGAAGAATTGCAAAACTTCAATACTACTCATGGCTTGCAAGGTGTTGACTTTAACAGCAGTGCTTTATATCAAACCCCTAAAGGTCGTTTGTTATTTGGCGGTAGCAACGGATTTAATTCCTTTTTACCAAACCAAATACCAATTAATACTTATCAACCACCTCTGCGTCTAACAGGCTTCAAACAAGAGAATAAGTTAGTGACTGTACAGTCAAAATTGTCAGCCGATGGCTTTGTGGAATTAAAGCACAACCAAACCGTTGTTGACTTCCAATTTGCTGCGCTTGATTACACTCGTCCAGAAAATAATCATTATCGCTACAAGATGTTAGGCATGAGTGGCGTATGGCATGATTTAGGAACCAATAACCTTGTTTCTTTCTCACATCTGCCTACAGGTACATATGAGCTTAACGTGCAAGGCAGCAACAATGACGGAGTTTGGAGTAAAACCATGCAGATCCCGATTCGTGTGTTACCGCCTATTTGGCACACGAACCAGGCTTACATGATTTACCTATTTTTTGTCTTGGGTGTCTCCGCTCTGGTTTACAGCCAACAAAAAAAACAACGACTCAAACGTAAAGCTCATGCCAAGCACTTACATCGTTTAGCTTACTATGACTCGCTAACGGGCTTACCTAACCGCCAAAACTTTTATGAAAGCCTAAGTAATTATTTACACGAAGCTGACAAACAAAACTCGCCTGCTTGGATTTTGTTATTTAACCTAGACAGGTTTAAACGTGTTAATGACACATTAGGTCACGAGTTTGGCGATAAAATTTTGATTGAGGTTGCAAACCGAGTATTTAGCTTCCTTGCTGAAACACCACTAGCACGACCGTTAAAAGTTGACCGTAAATTTAATTCTAACTTTGCTCGACTCAGTGGGGATGAATTTGCTTTGGTGATTAATAAGCCAAAAGACAGAAGCCAAATTTTAGACATTATTGAACAGTTTTTTGAGTTGATTTCACAGCCAATTCAAATCGGTAAATATCAGGTTGCTGTGACGCCTTGTATTGGTGTTGCTTGTTATCCAGAGAGCAGTGAAAACATTAGTGATTTAGTAAAGCATGCCGATATTGCCCTGCATCAAGCTAAAACGGAAGGTAGCCGGAGTTATAGGTTTTATACCAATGTGCTGGATAACAAAGCGTTAGAGCGTTTGCAAATTGAAGAGCTGATGAGAGCTGCTATAGGTAGAGGCGAGTTCGAGCTTTATTATCAACCACAAGTTAATGTTAAACAGAATAAAGTGACCAAAGCTGAAGCCTTGATCCGCTGGCACAACCCAACTTTGGGCTTTGTTTCTCCTGTTGACTTTATTCCTATAGCCGAAGAATCAGGCTTTATTATTGAACTGGGCGATTGGATCTTAAACAAAGCTTGTCAACAAGCAAAGCAATGGCAAGATGCAGGGTTAGACAATTGCAAAGTATCCATCAACGTATCGAGCGTACAGTTTAAACAGTCCGCCTTGTTAGAAAAGATAGAAAGCGCATTGGCTAAATCTGGGTTAGCACCTGAACTATTAGAAATTGAGTTAACCGAAAGCGCAATTATGTCGGATTTAGAAGATAACATTGCTCGTCTTAATGACTTGAAGAATATGGGCGTTAGTATAGCTTGTGATGACTTTGGCACAGGCTACTCATCACTGAGTTATCTGAAGCAATTCCCACTAGATACATTAAAGATAGATCGCTCCTTTATCGAAGATGTGGCCACAGATGAAAACGATGCAGCCATCGTAAAAGCTATCATGTTATTAGCGGATACTATGCATTTAAATGTGGTTGCCGAAGGCGTTGAAACTATTGATCAACTTCAAGTATTAAACCAGTTCAATTGCGAGTTAATACAAGGTTATTACTTTAGTAAACCATTAACCAATGACGACTTTATCAACTTTGTTACCGAAAGCTTTTTTAAAGATAAATTTATGTGGGAATTAGAGTTAGTTGGTAAACCGCAACAGGGGTGAACCAAAGCGGATCTTCAAATTTCTTCTATATCTATAAGTAATTGCTCAGCGTGGGCTAAAATTAGTTCACGCTCTTGTTCCGATTTTTTCAACCAGTTTTTATAAACCATGGCATTTCTTGGATTGTTGTTAAATCTATTTTGGTTTTGATTCATAAAACGCCAGTATAATGAGTTCATAGGGCAAGCCTTGCTACCAGTCACTTCTTTAACTTGATAATGACAGCCTTTGCAGTAATCACTCATTTTATTAATGTAATTGCCACTTGCTGCATAAGCTTTAGAGCCAACAATTCCGCCATCTGCATATTGGCTCATACCTCTGGTATTTGGCATTTCTACCCACTCGATAGCATCAATGTATATGCCCAAATACCAACTATCTACTTGGTCAGGATTTATTCCAGCTATTAAACAGAAGTTTCCCGTCACCATTAAGCGCTGAATGTGATGCGCGTAAGCATAGTCTAACGATTGTTCAATAGCGTGTCTTAAACACTTCATTTTGGTATTCCCTGACCAAAACCAGCTTGGTAGATTATTGCTTGCATTCAAGTGATTCAAAGCTTGGTAATTGGGCATATTCGCCCAGTAAATACCTCTGACAAATTCTCTCCAACCTAAGATTTGACGGACAAAACCTTCAACCTGAGCTAAATCAATCGAATTACTATGTTGGTGATAAAACTCAGTCACATAATTTATGACTACTTTGGGACTTAGTATCTTGCTATTCAAAGCAAAAGATAATCTAGAGTGATACAAGCTCCAGCCCTTATCTTCCACTAAATCCTTCAGCTCTCCTGTCATTGCATCTTGGAAACGACCAAAGTTCAATAAGCAAGTTTTACAAAAATGAGTTAGCAGTAGCAAAGCTTGTTTTCTATTTATTGGCCACAATAAAGCGCCTTGTATCTGCCCTATTGTCTTAACTTGGTGTTGTTCTAATCTGGAAATCACTTCACTGACATCATTTTCAAACTGCAGAGGCTGAGGGACCTGATTTAAATCCGCTGCTTTGAGTTTATTGCGATTGGCTTTGTCAAAATTCCATTGCCCGCCTAAAGGTTGCTGCTGCTCCATTAACACATCAAACTGTACTCGCATTTTACGGTAAAAGTGCTCCATTCTATGCGCAGTATTTGCTTTAAAATAATTCGTGACGTCCTGCTCTGATAAGTAAAAATGCTCCGTTTCATAGGCTTGGTGAGTGATGTTTAAAGACTGACAAAACTGCCAGAGTTGTGTTCGCAATCTGTACTCATCTGGCAATTGATATTCAAACAGCGATACCTGATATTTATCTATTAAACAGTTCAATAGTTCAGGTAAGGTTTTAAACTCAGCAGTATCATATAAGGTTAAATACAGAACTTGATGACCAGCTTGCTCTAGAGCATCAGCAAAATGCTGCATAGCAGCAAAAAAACTGCAGACCTTTTGGATATGATGCTTGGCATAACAAGTTTCTTGATGCAACTCTGCAATAACATACAACACTTCATCACTCTTCATTTCATACCAAGAGTGGCTGGCATTGAGCTGATCGCCTAGGATAAGCCTTAGCTTCTTTGGTTTTAGCTTCTTGGGTTTTAACGTCTTAGGCTCTTGTTGAATAGCTCCCTGTTTCATAGCAACTCCTATACTAAACTGCTTTATTTTTGCTTCTTCTACAACGTTCAGAACAATACTTCACGTTTGGCCAATCCTTCTGCCACTTCTTACGCCAATTAAAAGGACGCTGGCATATTTCACATATTTTGCTTGGTAGCGGCTTACTTTTTTTCTTAGGCAAGACTCTGTTCCTCGAGAACATTAGTTTTAACTAGGGTTCACAACGCTCTGGCCAGTCAACCAAGTTTTGGCTATCTAACCTACTCACCTCTTCTTCCCCACCCCACTTGGCTATAAACTCGTGATTAGGATCATAAGTTTCGGTTTGTTTGGTTAGATTGAAACGTCGCCCACCTCTTGGGTCGACGCCTACACCAGCGATGTATTGCCAATTGCCCCAGTTGCTTGCAACATCATAATCAACCAACTGTTGCTCAAAGTAGGCCGCACCGTAACGCCAGTCGATAGCCAGCTCATTAACCAAGCAACTTGCAACTAATTGTCTTCCTCTATTAGACATGTATCCGGTATCTCTCAACTGTTTCATACAAGCATTAACTATAGGATAAGGTGTTGAACCCATAATCCATTTGGCAAAGCGTTCTGGATAAAAACTAGTTAACGGTGCTTTACTATGAGTCCCCGAAAAGTGAAATAAACTCGCTCCTTTGAGAATAGATAACCATTGGAAGTATTCTCGCCACAACAATTCAAATTTAATCCAGTAAGTTGACTCGTTCTTTTCTTGTTCGCACTCAAATGACTCGACGGCGTGCCATACTTGCTTTGCTGACAAACAGCCATTGGCCAAATAAGCACTTAATTTTGTGGAGCTTGACCATTGGTCTAATGCATTTCGAGTTTGTTTGTAAGTACTTGGAGCAAGTGACGAGAAATACTGCTGTAAATGCGCTTGGGCTGCGTACTCTCCACCTTTAAAATACGGAATTGGATACAAAGAATTTAGTTCAGCAAGTTTTGAGCTGCATTGGGCACTTACATCATCAACAAACGAAGTGTCATCTGGCTGTATTAAATTTAATGATAAGTTTGAATGGGCTAACGCATCGACCTTTAACTCACTACTCTCAATATCAATGCGAAAACGAGTGAAGCTTTGAAACGTCGAAGGTTCATCTAGCCATTGTGACAAGTCGAATAAAGTGAATTGTTTAAATTGAGCAAAATGAGTATCTTGAAACGAATGCTTTAACTCAGCAACCAAGCTTCTTTCATTGTAACCACAGAGTTCAGTCATAAAAACCGCTTCTGGACGAAGCTTTTGCATCACTTGGTTAATAACGACTTTTTTGTCACCAGCCAAAACATGTAATTGATGACCATGCCTAGATAGAGCTTGTGCCAAACTTTGCAATGAAGCAAGGGTGAACATTTTACGATGCTCACTTACTCCATACTCAAGATAAAGTGGGCCATTCGCTTCAGTAGTATCAATGATATAGAGAAAACAAGCTTGCTCAGCTTGTTGCGCCATGGAGGCTAAAGCTTCATTATCTGACAGTCTTAAATCATTGGTAAACCAATATAACGCTCTTTTGAACTTCACTCATTTACTCTCTACACCTTATTGATATAAGTTTGTTACGAGTCTTTTTGTAATAAAGTTCAAATCAAGTTTGCTACTAAGTGTTTATGTATCTATGTATTAAGGCCAATCTGTTCTTTGCTCAATATACGCCTGTTCTAGTCCCTTCAAGTAGCTTATTGTCGCATGATGACCATTACTTAAACCTTCTAGAGCTGGATAACAATGAACAACATTACCAGATAAGGTTGTATCATAAATCAACCACTTAGCGGGCTTTCCTGCAAAATAACCAACTGTGGTCAGCGCATCAACTGAGATTCTAAATTGCTCTACGGTCATTAACTGTTGCCAAGCAAAATCAAATACTTCCCGCTCACTCGCCCGTTCATTTCGCTCTTCATATTCAAATTGTAATTGCTCAAATATGTTAGTCATGGCTTGCCAGTAAAACTCTATTTGAACCCTTGGTAACAAATTAGGTAACAGTAGGCCTATATCAGGTTTCGCTTTAGATTGACGTATTACATCATCAAGGTTTTTGGCTAGTAATGCATAATGCTTACTTCTTTCATCGGCTGGCTGAGCATAAAATCGAGAAAACTTAGCACATTCTGCTTGATACTGAGCTCTGCACTCTTGTTTAAACTTTTCAGAGTTATAATGAAGAGACTCTAATTCTCGTTCGTCTAGTTCTTCGAGTAAAAACTGTTCACAAGGTTGCTGCAAACACTCTGCTTGCCAAGCCGGTTTTAAACTAGCAGCATCAAGGGCTTGATTAGGCATAATATCGGATACTGTGTAGTACCACTTCTGCAAAAATAACTCTTTACCTGAGCAGTTTTGCCAATCTAGTGGACAACGTAGATTTTCAATGATTTCTTTGACGTACTGCATTTAAGAACCCGTCCTTGATAATGAAAGTTATGAAGATAAAAAAGTTATAAAGATAAAAAAATAAAGCCCCACCATATTTGGCAGGGCTTTTTAATTAAGAAACTTGTTATTGCTTACGCCACGTAGTCCCTTCTGGGCCATCTTCTAACACTATTCCCATAGCTGTTAGAGCATCTCTCGCTTCATCCGCTGCGCCCCAATCTTTATCTGCTCTTGCTTGGTTACGCTTAACGATTAACGCTTCGATTTGCGCTACTTCATCGTCGTCTTGCTCACCTTGTAAGAATTGCTCTGGGTTAGATTGTAGAATACCTAGAACTTCACCTAACTTAATCAATACACCTGCAATATCTGCAGCTTTCGCTTGGTCTGTTTCTTTATTTAGCTCTTTTGCCAATTCAAATAAAACAGATAAAGCTTCTGGCGTATTGAAGTCATCATCCATCGCTGTGTTGAATTTCGCTACTTCAGCAAAGTCAGATAAGTTAACCTCTAAGTTAGCATCAATACCACGTAATGAGGTATATAAACGCTCTAGTGCTGCTTTCGCTTGTTTAAGGTTATCTTCGGTATAGTTTAACTGGCTACGGTAATGACCTGATAATAAGAAATAACGTACAGATTCTGCGTCATACTGCTTTAACACGTCTCTTACTGTGAAGAAGTTGCCTAACGACTTAGACATTTTCTCGTTGTCTACCTGTACCATACCAGTGTGTACCCAGTAGTTAACGTAAGGCGTATCAAATGCACAGCAAGATTGCGCAATCTCATTTTCGTGGTGTGGGAAAGTTAAATCAGAGCCGCCACCGTGAATATCAAAATGAGTACCTAAATGTTTAGAGTTCATTGCTGAACATTCGATGTGCCAACCTGGACGGCCTTCACCCCACGGTGATTGCCAGCTAGGCTCACCTGGTTTAGCTAATTTCCACAACACAAAGTCTAGAGGATCACGCTTAGCATCATCAACATCTACCCTAGCACCAGCTACAAGTTGAGTTAGATCTTGTCGGCCTAATTTGCCGTAGTCCGCATAAGTAGATACTTCGAACATAACGTCGCCATTTTTTGCTACATAAGCGTGGCCTTTTTCAATTAAACGCTCAATAACATCAATAATCTCAGGCATATGAGTTGTTACACGAGGTTCAATATCAGCAGGTAGCATGTTTAAAGACTCAAAGTCTTCATGCATCATACCAATTGTTCTTGCTGTCAATTCATCACAAGTTTCATTGTTTTCCAACGCGCGTTTAATGATCTTGTCATCTACGTCTGTAATGTTTCTGACGTAGTTAACTTCGTAGCCTGAAAAGCGGAAGTACCTTTGCATCACGTCAAAAGAAACATAAGTTCGACCGTGGCCCATATGCAATAAGTCATAAACTGTTATACCACACACATACATGCCCACTTTGCCAGCAACTAACGGCTTAAACTCTTCTTTTTGTCGGGTCAATGTGTTGTATATTCGTAACATCAGGTTTCCTGTTTTGTATTAACTATTCTTTACTGTCTTTCTGACTGCGCTATTTATGCGCCTAAGTGCGGCGCATTTTAAACAAAAGCGCCAATAAATTCATCTGTTGTTTATAGTAAATAAAGTAACTGATCTAAGCCGCCATTTCTAACACTCACATCCGCTTTTTCTCTAACTAAAGGCTTAGCGTGAAAAGCAACGCCAAGCTCAGCTGCAGCCATCATGACCAAGTCATTTGCACCATCGCCCATAGCAACGGTTTGTGACATAGGAATGCCCCACAGATTTGCCAGCTCAACTATGGTATCCGCCTTTGCTTGAGCATCGATAATAGCCCCCTGTACTTCACCAGTTAGTTTTCCGTTTTCCATACCCAACTGATTAGCAACGGTTTTGTCTAAACCGAGTTGGTCTTTTAGCTTATCTGTCATGTAAGTAAAACCACCAGAGGCAATGACTACTTTCCAATTATGCTGTTTTAATTGCGACACTAAGTTTTCCAAACCTGGCATCAAAGGTAGATTGTTGGCAACTTCATCTATAACAGAGATAGGAGCATCTTTTAACGTTGCAACCCTTGCACGTAGACTTTCAGCAAAATCTAACTCTCCACGCATTGCTTGTTCAGTCACCGCTGCAACCTGTTCGCCAACTCCAGCTAACTTAGCAATCTCATCAATACACTCAATCTGAATTGCAGTTGAATCCATATCCATAACTATCAAGCCAGGTTGCGCTAGGTTCACGGTTGAGTTGAGATAACAAAGCTCAATATTTTCAGATTCCGCCCAAGCAACAAGAGAAGCTTTTTCAGCGCCAAGAAGTTCATTGGCTAAATAAAATTGAATTCCACCACTAAGAGCAGAATTCGGTCGTGTTACCTCAACGTATGCAACTTCGTTGTCCAAGCTTGCTAGCTTGGCCTGCAGTTGAAGCAGATGTTGCCAATTTATCTCGCCAAACAAAACGAGCTTAGCGACAAAGTTTTGTCCTTCAACAGCTGCAAATTCAACACTTGTTTGTTGTTGCCAAACAAGCTGAAAAGCACTTTTGGCAGGCAATGTTTGCATTGCTTGAGCTAAAGTGAACTGCTCACAAATAAATTCAAAACCTTGTGTATTTGTAGTCATAATTGAGTGGGCTTAACAATATTTACAAAATGATTGGCTAGAATAGCCTATTCTTGATTGCTTTTTCATTAATTAATCCGCACTATTTATAATAATTTTCACTGGCTTATCATTTTTCATGGCGAAAAAAGTAACATATGTAAAAACCTCGTCTTTGGCGAGAAAAGTAGGACAACTTGCGGCGGCTTTAGTTTTATCTATCGCAGTTATCTCTATGTGGTTTAACGTCAGTTATCAAGGCAAGGAGCTATTGTCGGAAAATGCAGAAGTACTAGCTCAAAACATTCTGCTACAAACCAGCCATAGCGCCCAAAGATACATAGAAAATGATGATCTGGATGCATTGCATCAATTAACTGATTCGACACTAAAATCCGACTACCTGCTAGAAATGGTGATTTATGACAATCAAGGTTTAGTATTGAGTAAAAGTGCCAATGCAATTACTACTCGTGCCCGTTTTATTTCTGATTTAAACAGTGAAATCGAACCACTAAATCCAGCCCCTTTTGTCAAAGAAATAAGAAACGACAAAAACGACTTGCTCGGCTTTGTCCGCATTACAGTGCTAAAGAAAAACCTGCAGGACTCAGGTCATACTTTTATTACTGAAATATCTGGGCAAATCATTGTTTTAGCTTTACTTTCACTATTTATTGGCTATTTGCTGACAACAGGCCTAAAACCTTTTTCCAGCAATGCTTACTATGTGAAGTAAAATATGGTTCCCAGTTTTCACTGGGATAACTTGCTACTAACATGTGAGTTTCAAACCTTTTCTAAAAAGATATTGTAAATAAACTCATTAGGCTTATCCGTGCGCTTTGCTGTCATCATAGCTTGCTGCTCTTGAGTTTTTCTTTGATACAAGCCATCCGTTTTATTCTGCGCTTGATCAGGAAAGTACATTTGAGTCAAAACCGGTTCATAGCCATGCTTACCTATTTTCATATGAATATGTGGTGTTCGCTGGTCTTCTGGTTTAGCACGAAAAGGATAAGCACCGGGCATCACAGTTTTAAATCGGAATCTCCCCTCTTTTCCACTTTGAATTATTGCCCAAGATTGAAAGTGTTCATCAACAGGAGCTTCGCTATTATCATGCGGGTGATGGTACTTACCAAAGCTATTTGCTTGCCATAAGTCAATGGTTGCATCTTCAACGGGCTCTAAGTTGGTATCCAGCACTTGCCCGTATATCTCAATAATCGTACCTTTAGCTGTGCCTGTTTTTCCTGCAACCCTTGTTAAATCTGCATCTTTATCCTTTTGCGGTGTGATTGGATAAAAAGGGCCTTCTGCATCTCTAGGTGTACTTGTTTGTGCATTTACAGTACTGGCAACAACTGTACCTAGAGTTGCTAACAGACTGTTTTTCAAAAACGAACGGCGGTCACTAGTTTTCATACGGTTTACTTCTTTTGGTCTAATTAACTTATTAAAAAGCGTAGTGAAACCGCGAAAGATTGTCTTAATAAAAATCTATTTTTGAGCAAAATAGAAATATTATAGATTTTATTCGGGATTTTCTTGATGAAAAAATTTAACTTTTCCTTTCAAAAACTTTGTTAGCTAAACACTTCTCGCGGCGCTAAAAATAAATATTGATGCACATTTGAATTTGTGGAATTCATAACCTAAAGTTGATAAACCAAATATAAAACTGACACTTATCGTAGTCAGCACAGCAAACAGCTCAGGGAAGCTATTACATGTTGCTAAGAGATACTAAAGTTATCGTTGCAAAAGGTAATAAACAGGCGCGTGAAAAATTATCGGAACAACTGTTGTCGTTAAATGTTCACGCCATTCAAAAAGATGATTGCACTCCGTCTTTTATAAAACACCCTGCTCCCGTTATTTGGCTACTACTATTTGACACTACAGAAGAGCTAGAAGCGATAGCTTCACATTTATTTCACGCTAATCATGAGTCATTTATTTGTTTTATTCCCGCTGATTTATCCGCAACAAGCAAAACAAAACACACTAAGTTGCATCTAGATTGTCCCACTGAAGTGTTAAAGCAAACCTTAGTGAATGAAGAACAAACCATTATTCAACGCAATCAATTTCAGAGCCCTGAGGTCAATAATCAGGTGTTCTTGCAAATGAATTTACTGGGTCGTTCTGAAGCTTACATCGACACAGTAAATACGCTAATGCAATTCGCTAGTACAGACGAGAGTGTATTAGTCAAAGGAGATACAGGTACAGGTAAAGAGCTGACCGCACGTTCAATTCACTATTTGAGCCAACGTTCTAAACAAACCTTTATTCCCATTAACTGCGGCGCTTTTAGTGATGATTTAATCTTAAGCGAACTGTTTGGTTATGAAAAAGGAGCATTTACCGGTGCAACAAAATCTAAGCTAGGTTTGTTAGAAATGGCAGACAATGGCACCGTATTTCTTGATGAAGTCGATAGCTTATCAGCCAAAGCTCAGGTTTCGTTATTACGATTTTTGCAAGATAGCGAAATAAGGCCTGTTGGCAGCAGCGTGATTAAAAAGGTAAACGTGAGAATTGTCGCTGCTAGTAACCAAAATATTCTACAACTAGTAAAACAAGGTAAGTTCAGAGAAGACTTGATGTATCGTTTGGATGTCCTTAGTGTTCAGTTACCCCCACTTAAAGATAGAGACGAAGATATACAACTTATTGCTCAGTATTTTTTAGCCCAGTTAGCTCAGGATTATCAAAGAACAACCAAAGTATTCTCCGTTGATGTTCTAGAGTACATGCAACAATACGAGTGGCCCGGTAATGTGCGTGAACTTGAGAACTTTGTTAAACGAGCATTCTTATTAAGCAAGACAAAGCAAATTGAATTATCCGCCTTATCTTGTTCACTAGACGAAAATGAAAAACTAGGGGCTAAATCTCCTTCAGGTTTTTCTAAAGGTTTCAGTGATGAAAAAAAGCGTTGGGTAGAAAGATTTGAAAAAGACTATTTACACCACGTTTTAACCAAAACCAAAGGTAATGTCTCAAAAGCTGCGAAGATCGCACAAAAAGAACGTCGCAGCTTTTCTAGACTTATGGCCAAACACGGGCTAGTTCGCAATAATTTTTTACATCCAGAATAATTTATGATCTCTTTGCTTAAAAATTTTTGTTTTTATCTCTAGCATAATGTTGAGCATGTTCACTTCTTTGTCTTTCTACTTCAGCTCTTGGCTCTTTAGATACCCTAACCTCTCCATTATAAGCTACATTAGGACCAAATTGCCCTGGCTGAGTTGTAAATGTACTAAGGCGCTTCTTACCCGTGTTTGGCTCCTGAACAATTTTCTTCCAACGGTTCAGCTCATAAAGATGACCATCATCAAGTTTTTGAGAACTGTATTTTTTAGAAGGGTACATGCTTGCTCTTAGCTCTATCGTTTCAACCGTTTTTCTAGCAAAGTCTCTGCCTTTCTCTATCTCATTATTATTAAAAGCTTGCTTTGCTCGATGACTGAATTCTTTCTTTTGTGCTTGTAAACCACTTAGAGTATCACTCTTCGATGCATTGGCCGTTGTACTGAGGCGCTTAGCGCTCGCTGGTGTAAAGAGTTTTTTGGTAACAAAAGACTTAAAATTTTTTGCAAAGCTCATAATAACTTCCCTTTTCAATAATACATTTAACAAACCAGATAATTAAATTGGACAATTTAGCTAACTAGTTTTGAGCGAATAAATATTAATAATTAGCGACTTCAATTAACTTAAACTTCTACCAATAAAGCACACATCACTTTCTAGTTAAGACTTGTCGAGCGAAACTTGCTTGCGCTTGCAGTGCATCACTATTGAATTTTTGCGACTCAGGTGTCGATGCAGTTGTTACCCCTTGAGTTACATAAAGACGTTGTTGTTCGTCAACGGTTTTATTCATATTGGTATAAGCTACAACACGACCGTGATTCTCTAAATCCGAGCCCGGTGAAACAAATTTAACTCGACCACCACTTTTATGCGGATTGCCTGCACTCAAAGGGCCTGAAAACGCCTCCATATGATAATCGTTTGCTTTTGCCGTTGGTTTGATCAAACCGTCCATCATTTCTAATCGTAAAGCTGCTCTAGGATCCATTCCTTTTTCCACAGCCTTACGAACATTATGCCGAGCTGCACTACCAAATTTTGGATTATCAGTAAAAGCATGTACTGCTTGTTTTGGTGTGGTGACAGCAGGCCCGTGATTATGCTCTTGTCGAGCTCTCTGACTTACCCCACCAGCCGGGTTATCCGCACCCGTTACATGGTAAGTGGATGGAGGTCTAGGAGTACCGTCAGCTAGCGTTCCACCAGCCGTAACAAAGGTTGTTTTTTTCGTTGATCTATCCATAAAGATATCCTCTCTTATAAGTTTGTTTAAACACAGTTTGTGCCTTGTTTTTAAACTTTCGTTCTCCTAAATGGCTGTGTCATTTCTGAACTCCTTTCTGGTCCAGTTGTTCCACTCAACTGAGTTGCTACAGGTGGACTTCCGCTATATGCCCCTCCAGTTAAAAATCCATTTCCACTAGTTTGAGTCGTATCTCGACGTGGACTAGTAGGTACACCTGGCGCTAACTGTCTCTCAGTAGTGGATCCCTGCGGACCACTGACACCAGTCATAAATCCTTGCATTGCGCCAACAACTCGAGTTTGTTGTTGCTGAGGTAACTCCGAAAATCCCTTGTTAACCCTAGCCTTTGACTCTTCTCTGTCAGCTTCCCAGGTTTTCGCAGCTTCTTGGTCTCTTACTCCTCCGTCCAAATTATTAGCTCTAGCAACAGCTGCCGGAGCCATAGAAGCAACAGCCAAAGCACCAGCAAAGACCGCAGCTTCTTGTTCTGTATGTGGACCAGCTGAATTATCAGTAGCCCAAGCTGCGAATGCATTTCGATTCTGATCATGAGCGTTGGCTTGCCCTTGAGTGGGCTGTTGAGAATGAGTATGTCCTGCAGCCTGACCTCCGGAACCACTCATTACTGTTCTCGCAGTATCTGTCCTCGCACTACTGAGCGTTAGCTGAATGCCGGGGCTAAAACCTTGAAAGGTTGCTTCCCGTTGCACGTTAGTCGGTATAACCTCATGCGCTCCAGAAGTATGACCACCTGTTGTAGTAACAGATCGCAATCTTTCCCCAGGGGTAATACCTCCTTGCTCCATTTGAGCGTTTCCCTGTCTACTCCAACCACTTGGCTGACCTTGCCCTCCGCCTAAGCTACTCATACTTATACCATCTCGTTGAAAATCAATAATACATTTAAAATCAAAGCTAAAACGCTATATGCTGATAAGCATTTCGTTTTCCACCGCTTTATTTCTAAGCAGCTAATCCTCTTCGAATTATTTGATTTTAGCTGTCGCTTCACGTCTCGCTTCACAGCTAGAACACTCAGAGACGAATTCATAAGTATTTCTTATTCCACCTTCATTTGTCTGAACATCTTGTACTCGATTGAGCGCACTTTCACCTTTCGGGGTAGTGTAACTAGCAGCCATTTCAATTCTTGCTTCTGCGCAACTGCCTGGATGATGATGCGTATCCCAGCCATCCTGAAGCTGCTTCCTCATTGGTTGCAGAGCAGGAGAAGTTTTCGCATTGTCGCGATGTTTGTGCAATTCACCTGCGAATAGCCAATTAACTTTTTTGTCACGGTTGACATGTTTAACAACCGCCAAACCTCCAGAACTACCACTCCATCCAGTAAAGGTACTTCCACTGCGTGTTCTTCGTGTTGCTACAACTGGTTCTCTACTAGATTGACTCATACCCTTTCCTTTTAGAATTCAAAACTATTGTGGGAAAACTCCCAAGTTAACAAGAGCTTTCAAAGCAGATGACTCATCTACTACTAATCTATAGTTGCATCCCTCATTCCAATCTTATTCAAACTTCAACAAAAATTAATTAATCATTATTTATCAATGATTTACTAAAAACAAAAAGTAGAAAGCTAATTAATTCTCACAAAAAATATGATAATTGTTATGGCTAAAAAGCCTCACCGAGGCATTTAGTAAACATATACAGTTAGACCCAGTTATAACAAGCTCTCTAGAGGTAAAAATTAGGTGTTATCTAGGGCTTTATTACCTCATTTCCCCAATCAACAAGACACGACAATACATATAAAAATCAACAAGTTACAAGCTGGCACATTGTTTGTTATGGAGTGAGTTCATCTTTTTCACAGTAACGGAATGGGATTTATCTTATGTCTTCAAGACCTGTAAAGGCGAAAGTCGAACTTATTGCAAAGGATATTAGGGAGTACTTTCAGGTGAATCCCAATGCAGGCGACACAGTGGAAGGGATAGCTAATTGGTGGGTTGCCAATCAGCGGTTAAAAAACTCGACGTTAATGGTTCAGCGAGCGCTGGATTATTTAGTGCAAAAAGGAGAACTGCACAAACGGGTATTTAATGGACGAGAAATCTATGTGCGGGACAACATTCACTAAACCATATGATCCGCCAATTAACTCGAAATGGAGGCTAGACGATGTCGGATAGCATACAACACAAGCTGAGCAGAGTGCGCCCACCTAGGGTTCAAATCACCTATGACGTGGAAACTGGTGGCGCATTAGAGAAAAAAGAAATCCCGTTTGTTGTGGGCATAATTGCCCCACTATCGGGCAAGTCCACCAAACCTCAGATCCCTATGGCTGAGAAAAAAATGGTGTACATAGACAGAGACAACTTTAACAAGGTATTAGATTCTATTAATCCAAGAGTTGCCTTTGAAGTTCCTAATACTCTCCCTGATGGAGCAGGTCAATTACAAGTAGCCGTCGACTTTAATCATATCGATGATTTTAATCCTGTCGCCGTTCTGCAAAAAGTTCCGCTACTTAATCAGCTATACATGGAACGTAGCCGCTTACGTGACATGATGGCAAAATTGGATGGTAACGAGCCCCTTACTACTTTGCTATTGAATATCATTACTTCAAAAGCAAAACGTGAAACTCTACTAGCAGCAATTACCGAGGCGAACGAAAAGCTAGTTGAAGCAAGAGCTATCAAAGATAGCAAAGAGCGTAATGCAGCAATTTTAGAGCTATTTAAAGCCGCAATAGAGGCAGAAAATAGCGACTTTGCACAACTGCTAGACACCAATAAAGCCTATATGATCTTGGAAGAGGTACAAAAGGCTTATGCATTAGAGCTTATTTGCGAATTCAGCACGCTATTTAATAGCGAAGACCATGTTTGGGCAGATAAGTTTGCCTCTCTTGATGAACTTTATCCTAAACTGGAAGAGCAAGAAGCAGCACTAAAAACAGCTCTTGAAGGTGATGATGACGCAGCGAAACTAGAAGCTCAAAAAGCATTTGACGAAACGAGCAAGCTGATAAACCAAGCTCGTGGAGCTATTAATATTGCTGGCGAAATCGCTCGCAACGTCGCTTCACGAGACAAAATAATTAGCCGTCAGTTAAATCATATTATTCACCACAACGACTTCCAAAATATGGAAGCAAGCTGGCGTGGCCTGCATTTCTTAGTGATGAATACCGAAACTAACAATAAGCTGAAGTTACGTTTGCTAAACGCTTCATACGATGAGCTTTACAAAGACTTAGACAAAGCTGTTGAGTTTGATCAAAGCATGCTGTTTAAGCTGGTTTACGAAGAAGAATACGGCACCTATGGTGGTGAACCATACAGCGCGTTAATTGGCGATTTCCAATTAGGTAGAACGGCTAAAGATATTAAATTTTTAGAAATGATATCTGGCGTAGCTGCTGCCGCTCATGCACCATTTATATCGTCAGCTTGGGCTAAGTTATTCGATATGGATGACTACGCAAATCTATACAAACCTAGAGATCTAACCAAGATCTTTGAAAGTGCAGAATTAATTCAATGGCGTGCATTTAGAGAACAAGAAGACTCTAGATACGTGACATTAACCTTACCTAAAGTAATGCTGCGCTTACCTTACCACCACGAAAACAATCCAATTGAGGGCATTTTCTTCGACGAAGATTGTGCTGTAAACATTCTAGAATTGAACGATGATGGCGAATTAGTGCTAGATGACAATGGCAACCCTGTCATTGTTACCCGTGACGAAGATGGTTTGAAAGTTGAAACTTCGATTAAACAAGTTGACGCTAGCAAGATCCTTTGGGGTAATCCTGCTTATATTTTAGGTCAAAGGATCACTAACGCCTTTTCCTTATTCGGTTGGACAGCAGCGATTCGCGGTGTCGAAGGTGGTGGTTTAGTAGAAGGTTTGCCAGCTTACACGTTCGAAACGGACGATGGCGACATAGCACTAAACTGCCCAACTCAAGTTTCCATCACAGACAGACGCGAAAAAGAGTTAAACGATTTAGGCTTTATGGCAATTTGTCACTGTAAAGGCACCAACAAAGCAGCCTTCTTTGGCGGTCAAACAACCAACAAACCTAAGCTTTACTTAACTGACTCCGCATCAGCTAATTCTAGAATTTCAGCAATGCTGCCTTACGTTATGGCCGCTTCGCGATTTGCCCATTACATCAAGGTCATTATGCGCGAAAAGATCGGCACCTTTATGACCCGAGGCAATGTAGAAAATTATCTAAATACTTGGATATCTCAATATGTATTGCTAGACGATACACCGCCTCAACATATCAAGGCTAAGTATCCATTGCGCGAAGCGCGTATTGATGTAACCGATATTCCGGGCAAGCCAGGTGCCTACCGTGCCACTGTGTTCCTAAGACCTCATTTTCAGTTGGAAGAACTCAGTACATCAATCCGTTTAGTTGCTGAGCTGCCGTCTTAGGTTATGGCGCTCAGACAAACGGATCACAGATTAATGAGGAATAAATTATGGATTTAGTATTACTTAAACCAGGCTTAGCAGAACTAGCAGGTGCAAGTCTAATTGATGGCACAATTATCGATTCTGATGAAGACATCAGTGGTTGTATAGAGCTGGTTTCAAGCCATTTTGGCATGAAACAACAAATGACCACAGATGTGAGTAATGCAGCGCGAACTTCTGGCCGCCCTGCTTTGCACGACATTACCGCAGTAAAGTACTTAGATAAGACGTCTCCACTCTTATACAAGCATTGCTTAGGCGCGATTCCAATTGATGATGGTAGCACGCCAACGCAACTGTTTTTATGCCGAAATGTCAGTAACGACGGAGGTGGTGAAACAGGTATAGGCAACATCATGACAATTAAACTATGGAATTGCATGATCAGCTCTATCGAAGCTCAATCACATCCTAACGATATGGCCACCGAGCAGTTAACGCTGAACTTTACTGAAATCGAATGGACAACTTCGAATCAAGACAGTCAAGCAGCTATTACTGGTAGTTATGTTTACAACTGGAGCGTGGCGCGTAACCGCGGTGCCTTCTAAGTAAACAGTCAGCAACTATGAGGCTAATGCTCAGTTATTAGCCTCTTGCTAAGGGACTGATAATGACACTACGTTACTTATTTGATCGACTTGCAAATCCGTTAGACACGCCTCCGACTAGTCATGAAGAACGTGTTTTATGGCTGCGTCGAGCCATCACAGATGAACTACAAAGACTGTTTGGTCAACGTAGCTTTTTTGCGGGCTTGTCGGAGCAAAGCCAGTCATTATCAGAACCTTCAATCATGAACTTTGGTTTACCCGATGTCATTAGTCACAGCGCAAATATCGACAGCATGCAGTTATTTGCTGAACAAATTAAGCGTATGGTTCTGCACTACGAACCAAGATTACTCCACCCTGAAGTTAGCCTAGAGTCGACCGACAGTACAATTTTGCCTGCATCAATCAAAATATCAGGCGTAATAAGTGCAGGTGCAATTCAAGAAGAGTTCAGTTGGCGTAATAAAGCGGAAGAATCGGAGGTATCAGAATGAGTGCCTCTGAAAGCCGAAACCAATTGAATGACTACTTTGCTTCTGAATTAGCAGGTCTTAGAACTCGTGCAATTGAATTTGCCACAGAAAACCCGAATATTGCTGAAGAATTAATGCTCAATCAGCATAATGACGGCAAATCGAGAGATCCTCATGTTGAAGTGCTCATTCAATCTTTCGCGTGGTTAACGAGTCGCTTACGCCAAAACATTGAATCTGAGTCTGCTAAATTACCAGCGTTATTGCTTCAGCAGTTATATCCACAACTCATCAGCTCAACCCCTTCTATGGCTATCGCACAATTTGAGGTAAACGGTTTCAGTGCCAATTTTGAGCAAGGTTATCTGTTTTCAGCTAGGCAAACCATAGAGCCAACGGGTTTGAGTGAACAAAAGGAAGTGGATAACAAACTTAAGCAATGCAAATTTTCTAACTGTTACAACACTGTGTTATGGCCGCTTAAAACTCAAGATGTGAGTAAAGCAGCGATTAATGACTACGCGGATGCCAAGCGTTTTCCTCATGCTCAAACAGCAATAAAGGTTCGCTTAGTTGAAACTAACCCAGGCGCTGCTAAACCTACGCAATTTGTTAGACCTTTGCGCTTTTTCATCGACTTGGAAGAGTCACAAAGATTTAAGTTTTACGATCATATCGTCAAACACTTCATTGGCGCAGCTGTACTGCAAAAAGACGGGCAGCCAAGTATTATTTTGTCGAAGCAACAGCTCAACGTCTGTGGCTTTGAAGACGACGAACGCCTTTTTCCTGTCGATGTAAATCAAGATTTAGGCTTTTCATTGCTACAAGACTATTTCAGTTTCCCTGAAAAGTTTATGTTCATTGAGCTAACGGGTTTAGAACAAGCACAAGTGCAGGAAGACTTAGAAATCTTGCTGATGTTTGACGAAAACTTATCGCCATCTATCAAACTTCACAAACAAGCATTAAGACTCAATTGTGCGCCAGTCATAAACCTATTTAAGAAAACTACAGAGCCTCTGCCAATTCACCACAAAGACTACAGGTATAAGCTTTATCCAAGCAGAGAACATTACGACTGCTTCGAAGTTCTAAAGGTGAACAAACTGCAATCTGTGAACAAACAAGGCGAAAGCAACGAATTGCAGCCTTATTTCAGTTTGTTAGAAAATGAAACGCCAAAAGCTAACTATCGCTGGTTGGTACAACAGGAAAACAGTCACAAAAAGCATTTATCTGGCACAGACTGTTGGTTATCTGTATTCGATTTGGACTTCGCTCGTACTAGCCCTGTTGGTGAAACTTTATTCGCCGATACTTGGTGTTGTAATCGCAGTTTGTGCGAAATGTTCAGTCACTCCCAAGAATTTGCAGTGGTGGGCAGTTCACCAGTAACCAAAGTGAGTTTATTAACTAGGCCAACTCGTCATAGAGGCAGTCAGTTAAACAAAGAGCATCTATGGCAAATCTTATCTCATCTATCGGTTTACTATGTTTCTCTAACCGAACCTAAGTTAGCCAAGGAGACATTGACTCGATTCTTGAGCTTATATATTAACAAAGACAACCCTGTTAGCTTGCGTCAAATCGACAGCATAGAAAAGTTAGAAGTTAATGAAGACGTTCATCCTGTAAGACAAGGAGGATGGCGCGGGTACTACCAAGGCACTAAGTTTGTGATCACGCTATCTGAGCGCAAAACCAATGGCATTAGTTTATTACTATTCGGTCGAGTGTTGCAGCAATTTTTAGCCCTGTTTTGTCACATCAATTCTTTTATTCGCGTCGAATTAAAAGTTGGAAGTAGGAGTATTTATCAATGGCAGCCAATGAGCGGTCATCAGATCCTTATCTGACTTTACTCACCCAACAAGGGGAAGAGCTTAACTTTTTCCAAGCCATTAGGCTTTTGGAACGCGCAGTCGCGGACATTGAAAAAGTGCGTTTTAGCGCCAAAAACAGTCAAGCCTTTCATCCTAACTTTATTGCTGGTATTGAACAAAAACTCAGCCATCAAGACATCAAAGTAAAGGTCAATGGTTTTACCCTTACTGGCATGCAAGGCCCTATTCCACAAAGCTTCTCAGACTTATTGAGATACAGTGAAATAAAAAGCCCTAATGGTAAAGAAGATCCGAATCAGTTTCTTGATATTTTCCATGACAGGATCATTACCTTACTTTACCAAATCAAAAAGCGTTTTAACCCACTGTTATTCAATCAGGCACAAACCGATCATGAGCTGTATCGCTTGTTCTCTAGTGTCTGTGGGTTTGAACAATTAAACGTGTTTGAACACTTACCAGTGAGTCAAGAACATCTAGCTTCCATGTCGCCAATTATGGCTAATAAAAGATTAGACTATTCCCTTGTACACAACTTGCTGCAACAAAGTTTCAAATGTGAAGTAAAGGTTCATCCTAACCAAGGCGCTTGGAAAGAACTGCCTAAAGAGTTCCAAGCCAAACTCACCGTAAAGTCAAAACAACTAAGCTCCATCCAACAGCAAGGCTTAGGCAACGGCATTGGCTTAGGACGCAAACATTGGCATAACCAAGCTGTTATTGGTTTGGACTTATCATTGCCGGATATCGAGTCGCTCACCGCTTTATTACCAAGTAAGGACAAAAACTCGGAGCACTACAAATTAAAAAACCTGCTCACATTTTTAAGCGACGGTAAATATCAGTTTAACGTTCGACTTTTCTTAAATTGGCAGCAAATCCCTTTAAGTAAGCTAAGCAAACAAACTGCAACTCCGGCACTTAAGCTAGGGCAAAATTCTTGGCTCAAAACAAAAACCAGCGAACAGGCTCCAGCTAGTGAATATCCAGCATTTGTTGTGTACCCAGGCTTTGAAGAAGCAGCAGCAAAATCAAAAGGAGCTGTTAAAGCAAATAACCAAGGAGCGGTAGCATGACATTAAATCGCCCTAAATCACCAGTCGTTGAGCAGCAAGAACTTACATTGCCAGCAAATAGCAAAATGAATGCGCCCTATCCGCCGCGTTGTAGCTTAGATTTACGCATTATTACCGACGACAATAAGCATATTACCGACCGTCAGCTAAGACTAGAGAGCTTCCAAGGCCATGAAGCCATTTCACAACCGTTTGAATATAACTTGGTATTGAGAGCTGATGATTATAGAGCCGGCTCGACCTTGCCAGAGTTTTTCGGCGGTCCGCAAGCCAATGAACAATCTTACGGCGAGCTGTTGAGTAAAGGTGGAGTAAATACAAAAACGTTAGATTTTTCTGACGTTTTAGGGGCTAATTCAACTATTATCTTAGGTACGCCAGAAACGGATAATGACGTCAATATGAAGTCCTATCCAAGCCAACGCCCAACCATCTTTTTTAACGGTATCATAACCAACTTTGCCTTAGCCGAGCGAGGCGTTTATCACGCCACAATAAAACCTGCTTTATTTAAATTAAGCTTGCAAAACAACTACCGTTTATTCAGTCAAAAAACCATTCTTCAAGTCGTTACCCAAGTACTAGAAGAGAACAACATTAGCTTTAACAAAGCAGACTTAAACTCACCTGAAAATGCCATTGTATGTGGCCTAGCTAACTATCGTGTGCAAGATTGGCTACAAGCAGGTGAAAGCGACTTAGATTTTATTAACCGCCTAATGCAAAAGGTAAATCTGTTTTATTACTTTATCCATCAAGATGGCCTACATACTATGGTGATCACAGATCAGCCTTACTACAAGACCATCTATCAACGCGAAGTAAACAGCGCAGGATTTAACGCAGAAACTGAAGAGATAAAGTCACTTTATCTAAGCTATACCAAGCAACAAAGTTTAGATTATGACGATAGGATCACTGAGTTTAAGTACCAACAAAACCTAACTTCTCAAGGCATCACTTCCGTATTGGCACAAACCGAAGCGGTTTGGGAGTCACAAAATACTGCGCAAGTGTCTCCTGTTTACCTCGACCGTAAGTACCAAAAGCAAAAGTTGAATATGCAGCAAATGCACAAGGTGCAATACGGGGCATCACGTGAAGAAGCTACTCGTAAAACTGAAACTGCAATGAAAAAACTCAATGCTAGTCGCTTTGATTTTTCTGGCAGTTCCACTTGCGCAGATTTAAAAGCTGGCCATAAGTTTAAAGTGTTGGAAGCATTAGAAGCCGACAATCCGCAAATGCCAATTAGACCGGAACTAAATGATCAGGAGTTTGTAATAACCTCAGTTCAACATCAAGCTACGGCAACGGGTGATTATCAAAACTCATTCAGCGCAGTTACCGCATCAGGCCTAGCTACTCCTTCTCCTGCCCATGATGCAGGCCAAGGTACAATTTTGGCGAAGGTAACGAAAAAGCCAACTCAAAACGTAGAAACTAACATTACCATATCTGATTCTGGTGGCTTTGAAGAAGTTGATCACACAGGCTCATCAGCAAATCAGCTAGAAAGAACCGTTTTTACCTTTGATAGTAAACAATTCTCTTATGACGACGGACAAAGTCAAAAATGCACTGGCGTTTACGTTCGTTTTATTGATCAACCCGAAAGCGCAGCTGCTCAGTGGGTCAAATTAGCAGAACATATGCAAACAGTTCCTGAAGTGGGTGTCTATGTTGTAGTAAGTCGTTCGCAAGATGAAACCGAAGTACCCGAAATTCAGCAGATCTTACAAAGCAAAGGTAGCAAGGTGATCATGCCTCAAGGCTACACTTGCAACACAAATGTTGGCGACAGCTACAACACTAGTTACGGCGATAGCGCTGGTATTCATATGGGAGCAGACATCACCACAAGCTTATCTACGGCGCAAGATATAGTAAATCCACAGTACGAATCTGGTGACTACAATAATGTCAGTTACGGTGAAAGCAGTTCATACAACTATAATGTAACTTCACACAGCCACAATTTCTCAGTAACTGGTAATGGCGCAGGTCCAAGTCCTGCACCTTCAGACAAAATGAATTATGTGCAATATAGCCACGCCATTACCTATGGCGATGCGTTCAGCAAAAATGAAACTTATGGCAATGTGAAAAGCGATAGCTATACCAAAGGCAATGCTGAAAATAAAAGTGAAACCCATGGTAATGTCAGTACAGACACCCTAACTAAAGGCAACGCCCATCACAAATCCAAAACGGTAGGCAACACTGTTAGTAGCAGCACAACTCTTGGTAACAACAGCTCTAGTTCCACTCATACGGGCTCAAGAAATTCTGCCGATAATATGAATGGTGCAGTTAACTCCGCTAGCAACACCAATGGTACAACTAATAGCGCTCAAAACTTCAATGGGGTAAGTAACAGCGTAAACGTCACTATAGGTATGGAGAATAGCGCTTCAACCAAGACAGGATCATTCAACAGCGCAACAAACATCAACGGATTACAATTATCAGGCTCAATCGTAACAGGTGCTTCTTTTAGCAATAACAAAACTTTAGGCAATAATTCAAGCACCACAACCGTAATTGGCAACCACACAGCCACCAATACGACGGTTGGTAATACCACAACTTTCAGTACAACAACCGGGATTCAAACCAGTAAAACCATAGTTAACGGTGTCTGGATAGAAAGTCGAGATGCCGCTGCAAAAGAAGAAAATGACAGCATTTTGGCTTGGGCTAAAAATCAAATGGCGGCAGCTAAAACAGGCACTAACACTACTGCATCTACGTCTGAAGTAGAAACAACAGCCTCTGATGCATCAATAGAAACTAAACAAGCTGACAATTCCATTTCTAGCACTACGGCCAAAAATACCGTGAATAATGTCTCCGCTGGAACAGATACAGCAAATAACTCCGCCGTACAAACCAAATTGCACGGCGCTCCTGAAACCGAAATTGCAACCATGAAGACCATATTATGAGATTAATTAAATCCCAAAACATGGGCTTCTTACAAAGAACCTACGGTCACGGTCAAACATTTTATTATGTCGCCTCGCCTATTGTGTTTTTTGACTTAGAATCCAATCAAATTCTGATGGAAAACCAGCAATGGCTTAAAGTTGCTCAAGCTTTACCAGGAGATGCCTTAGATCACGGTTTACCAAAAACTTGTGGAGAGTTTTTGTTAGCTGGTCACGCTTATCCGCATGAAGACGATGCTGACGTTATTTATCCCACTATCAAGGTAGGTAAAAAACAAAAGCAGCTGAAAGTATCAGGCAAACGCCAGTGGCAGAAAACCATACTAAGAAGTACTTGCCCTACCGAGCCTGAAATCATTGCACAACCAGTTTCACTAGATTGGAACAATGCTTATGGTGGAGAAGGTTACGCAGCCAATCCATTGGGCACAGGTTATGTTAAAACGACACCTCCTCCTTGTGTTGAAAAAGAAGGTTATGTCGCTGAGCGCCCAGGTAAGAAAACACAAGCAGCTAGCTTCTTACCAATGCAAATGACATGGCCACAGCGCAGTAAATATCAAGGCAAATATAAAAAAGATTGGTTCGATAAATACTTCCCTGCATTTTCACCATCAACGGATTTGAAATTGTTCAACTGCGTTAGCGACGACCAACACTTAAAAGGTTACTTTAACGGCGATGAAACATATAACCTCAGCCAGCTACATCCAAAACATCGTGAGTTTGAAGGTCGTTTACCAGGTATAAAAGCAAGAGCTTTTGTTAACTATCAACAAACCCTAACTGAGCTGCCATTAAATTTAGATACGGTTTGGTTTATGCCAACCGTGGGCATAGGAGCTTTGATCTTCAGAGGACAGATTGCTGTTGCCAATACCGAAGCTTTGGAGATCACAGATGTATTACTAGGTTATGAAAGTCTGAATGACGAACCTAAATCACAACAACATTACCAACAAGTGTTCGAACTTAGAACCAACAAAGACACGGCTCTTGCCAATGTTATGAACGAAGCTCAACTGGCTCCTGCAACGTCAGCCCAACAGCAAAGTGAAAAGCAACAAAAAGTAGCTCAGCAAAGAGAAAGAAAAGTCGGTGAAATCAAAGACTATCAACAAAAAATGTTAAAACGATTTCCTCCTTCTATCGTCGCTTCTGGGCAGCTACCACAACCAGAATTAACACCAGCAGACGACATATTAGAAGAAGATGTGAAATCGGGAAATGTAGACTTAGCTCCTTTACTGGCCCATGCAGATGCAAAAACAGAGCAAGCTAATAAACAAAGCGAAGAACGTTTAGCTGAGTTAACCGCTAAGTTTCCCCAACAAGCAAATACAAACTCAGAACAGCAAGAGCTCGATATCGCTCAGGTGAAGCAAAACTTACAAGTTGTGCATGGGCAAGACAGCTTAGAGCAACAAGCTTTATTATCCCAACAGCTAACAATTACTCCAACTCAGCAAGTAACTATGAGTGCAGAGGCTAGTAGTGAATTACGCAAAGTGGTTGAGAGTACGGTTGCAGCTGGCCAATCACTAAGTTGTAAAAACCTAACAGGTAGTGATTTGTCTTCCATGCGTTTTAGCAATATCGACTTATCATCAGCGATTTTAAGCCACGCTAACTTACAACATTGTGTATTTGAGAATTGTAATTTGTCCGCTACCGCTTTGGTTAACGCAAACTTAAACCATGCACAGTTCATCAATTGCTCTGTAGATTCCATTCAATTATCAGGAGCAAAAGGCCACAAGGTCAGTTTCAACAATTGTAAACTAACCAACCTTCTTTGGCGTTATACCAAACTGACCAATCTAGAATTAAACAACTGTGAATTAACAGCTTGCACCTTACTACACTGCGAATTTTTGCACAGTAAATTAACTAAGTGTGTTGCAGAGAAATCAACCATTACTCAATGCTCATGGTTAGACAGTGACTTTGCCGATTGCAAGTTTGGCCAAGTAATTTTCTCAGAATGCAATTTACAAATGAGCCGCTGGCAAGCTTGCCAAGTTGAACGCGTTGTTATGCAACTTTGTACTATGCAATTAACGATTTTAGAGCAAGTTGTTTCACATAAATGGGTCATGTCCACAGAGGTCGATTTACGTTGCAGCACTTGGCTTAACTGCCAGTTTGACTCCACCAGCTTTAGAAACATCACAGCGATAAAAACAAGAGTTTACAACTGTGAGTTAATTAACTGTGATCTATCCTTAGCCAACTTCAACATTAGCCAGTTTATCCACTCTAAACTATTACAATGCATAGCAGCAGAAACACGTCTCATAAGCTCATTATTTAATACCTGTAATTTGTACAAGTCACGTTTTCGCTCAGCATTACTGCTTCAAGCAAGGCTACGCGAGTGCAACTTACTGGACGCTGATTTGATGTGGGCACAGCTCATTAAAACCCAGTTTATTAAGTGTAAAAACTTTTCGAAAGTGGCTGAACGAGATTTGAAACGCCGCGACTCCCAACAACAGGAGGTGTCTGATGACCAAATCAGAATTACTGGAACAGCTTGAACTTAAACAGCCAGTGCTTGAACAACATTTTGTGTCGATGGACTTTACCGATCTCGACTTAACCAATGCTGTCTTTAACAAGTGTATTTTTGAAGCTTGTTCGTTAGCAAATTGTGACCTTAGCAACACCATCTTTGCATTTTGTGATTTAAGTAAACAGTCACTCGAAAAAGTAATCTTCGTTAATACAACTTTCAATAGTTGCAGCATGCCAAACCACATCTTTGAAAACTATGATATGCAAGGAGTTAGCTTTGTCGATTGTGATTTAAGCCAAAGCCAATTTATCAATTGCAAACTTAATCGTTGCGCCTTTGTTAAAAGTAAATTGATCAAGTCCAACTGGTTAGACAGCCAAATTAAAGAAACGGCTTTTACCGAAAACACTATCACTGAAAACAATTGGCTTAACTGTCAATTAGAAAGTTTCACCTTAGCTAACACCCTTTTCTCTGACTCAGTTGTTAAAGACTGCAATTTTAAAATGGGTGTCTTCATAGAATGTAGCTTCGATGGCTTGCCTGTAAATCTAAATTCATGGCAACTGTGCACCATGAATAAAAGCAGTTTTAAACAATGTTTATTCGAGCAAGCTCATCTGCCTCAATGTAATTTTAGTGAATGCGAATTTATCGAATCTAACTTCGATAATGCAAATTTAGAGCAGTCTCTATTCCAACAGGCGACCTTGAGCGAGTGCAGCTTCAAACAAACCAAGTTAGCTCAAAGTAATTTTACCTCTGCAAACTTAACTAACTGCACTTTTACTGACTGTGCGATGAAGCAAGCTATCTTTAACAAGGCCAACTTAACTCAATGTGAGCTCGCCCTGAACGACTTAGAAATGAGCAACTTTTCGGACGCCAAAGTATTGGAAAGTACGCTGACAGCAAACAACTTCAGTTGGGCAGACTGGCACAATATAGACCTTACTGATAGCAAGCTAAGAGCAAATAAAACCAAAACAACTCGCAATACAGACCAAGCTCGTTTAGAAGCAGAAGGAGCAAGCGCATGAATCCGTTAAACAAAAAACCTATGGTGAGCAAGCACAAGTTCAGAGTTTACGAAGGCTCTGCGGCTTCAAACAACGCAGAATTCAACCAAGTGAATTACTTTCAAGCTAAGATCACTAAACAGCTCGGTGAAGAAACTTGGCAACTTGAAAACCGTAAAATAGTGCAACGCGCATTTAGCTGCTTAATTCAGCCGCAAGTCGGTGACACTGTCGTTTGCGTCAGTCACGACGATAAAACGTCTATCACTGCAATCTTAGAACGCACTGAGCTAGAAGCTAATGCGGCTAAGCTGTCTTTATCGCAAGATACTGAACTTGAACTTTCAGCTAAGAAACTTTCATTACTAGCAAAAACCGAAATGGAATTGACTAGTGCTGGCGATATGTCGCTGAACTCGGCTTTCGGCAAATTATTCATGTTATCAACCGACCTGATCCAACAAGTTCAACACAGTTTCATTCAAACCTGCAAACAACTTATCAGTCGCACCGAATACTCTGATATGCAAGCGAAAGAAATGCTGAAAAGTCACAGCCGCAATCAGATCATGACAGCAGACAAAGACATTAGAGTTGATGCTGAACGCATCAATATGGGCTAACGGGAGTCTATTGTATGCCAGGACCAATCAACAATACTGCAGGAGCTATGGCGCTAGGCGCACCTTGCGTGCAAAACGTACCAGGGCCAACAGGCTCTATACCTACACCATCGGTTAACAACTTCACCTCGGTAACTGCAACTCCAAACGTGATGAACATCATATACGGCGGTATGCCAGTGGTGAACCAAATGACAGAAAACCCGACTAGTTTAGGTTCAATCCCAGCGGGCGGCATAGTGACAGGCGGACTTTGTTTAGACTCACAAAATATCGGTTGCAGCACAGTATTAAACCTTGGCGCTATGATGTCGACGTCACTAGCAGATCCAACTGGCCACAACAAAGATTTCAATTGCATGGGAGCTTACATTTCACCGGCTCCACCATGTAAGTGGATGTCAATGAGGTAATGGGCGTATGAGACAACTTAGATTACTAATCATATTACTACTTACTGTGGAAATAAGTGCTTGTACAAGCGTGCCTACACTTAGCGACATCGCTAAGTTAGCTCCTTGGTATTCCTACAACGAAGTAGAAGAAATTAGTGTTTATGTTGAGCCAGATCCCGAGTTGAGATATGCCCTGAACGTTGACGTGATCTTCGTCTACCAAGATTTGCTGCTAACTATGGTTAACGGCTTTTCGGCACTTGACTGGTTCTCACAAAAGCCAGCAATTTTATCGAGCTACGGCAGCAGCCTTGATGTACTGCAATGGCAAGTTGTTCCTGGCTTTGCTGAGCAAAGTAAAAAGTTACCTGAACGTCATTCTGACGCTATTGCGGTACTAGCTTTTGTTTATTACCCGCCAAATCCTGATGCAAAAGCGGTACTAACTGAATTAAAGACCCCTTGGCTTATTTTTAAAGAGGGAAAACTCACTACTTTGGCGCAACCACCTTTAGGCCAAACAAAAGGAGATAAATCATGAGTGCTATGATCCAGCCAATTTCACCTGCGGTTCATTGGTTTGAAGGAATGCTGTTGTCTCCTCAACACTTCCAGCAGAATCATTTGCATCTTGAACAGATGATGTTTCATCAATTGCAAAGGTTAAATCCACATTATTTCGGTTTCTTGCAGCTGTCTATTGATAAGATCTCCCTTGCCGACAATATGGTTCGGATCACCAAACTTCACGCTATTATGCCAGATGGCAGTGTGGTTCATTGCCAGTCTAACCCTACTGACTCTGAACACGACTCTGAGCAGCTACTTGAATTAAATTTAAATGATATTGAGCAACCAGCTGCGATGAAGCCGTTTTTTATTCATCTAGCATTAGCAAAACACAAAGACAGAAATAAATATGAAAACAGTGACGAAGGTAGCAATGAGCTAACCCGTTACAACATGACTAAAGATGGCTTAGTAAAAGACCTGCACGATAGAGACAACCGAGTAGATGTAGCAAGACTAGAACTTAAATTACAATTACTAACGGAAGAACAAAAAAACTCCAACTATACAGTTCTACCATTATTGAAGTTGCAGCGTAGACACGACGGTAGTTACGAGTTTTTAGATTACACACCGCCCTGTTTGCAGATCAATCCCAAAATAGCAGACACCCCTGCTCAATCGAAGTTATGGAACAAAATTGAAAGCTTGTTAGCTCGCTTGAGAACCAAAGCAATTGAAAAACGCGATTACTTCAACGGAGGTAATAAATCGCCACTAACCTTTAGTCAAAAACAAGAATTGCTGTTACTCACTCAATACTTGCCAAAGCTTAGGATCATGCTAAATAGCAATACCTGTCACCCTTACGAGTTTTACTTAGCTCTTATCGAAATGAGTGCAGGCATGTCAATGCTGCTTGGCGACGGATTAGCGAGTGACTACCACGACTACGACCATCAAGCACTGAATAAAATTTTTGAGGAGCCAATCAAAGATATTACTGCACTAGTTAATCAACTAGAGCTTAATTTCGAAGTCGTTAACTTCGAACAAAATAAACAGCACGGCTTCTACTGCGAGCTGAAAGAGCAAGCTTATTCGGGTTGCTTTATGTTGTCGCTGCGACTAGCAACAGGCGTAAGCCGAGAACAACTAACAGAATGGATGGAAAACGCCTATATCTGTGCCGAAGACCAGCAAAAAAACCTATTGAAACAAAGAGTATTAGGCCTTAAGCGGGATGCAGTGCTTAAGTTTGAAGAAATAGGTATCGAAGAGTCCGAGGATGAGCTGCTATTCACAGTAGAAGTAGACGACGACTTCTTCCCACGTACTAGTCATCCAACCTTGTTTATTCATTCTTCGGAAGGCAAGTTGAATAAGTACAAGCCATCAGCAATTAGCTGCTATCGCAAACGCGATCCTAAGCAATAACTGGAGCTTGTTCATGCCTACTACTTTGATCAAATCAGCCAAAATTAGAGCATTCGACTTAACTCACTACAGTGAGGAGTTATTGCATTTTTGGCTAGAAATACAAGATCAAGTAAACAAGCATATTCATATGGGAGACAAGCTGTTAGATGAAGAACAAAAGCCAGTACAAGAGTTAGCAAAATACATTCAACGTCGACTCTACGACTTTATCCAACTACAAATGAAACAGGTAGAACAAGCTGCGTCTCTGCCACAACAACAACTGTATCAAAAATCTTTATACGCTCACGCTGCGCTTATTGACGAACAGATCCTCAACCAACTTGAATGGAAGATCTCGGATCAATGGATTGTGCTAATGATGGAACAAACTTTGTTCGAGAGCCGCAATGCAGGCGTTAAGTTAATTGACGAAATGGAAGAATTTGCAGCCTTGCCACATAACTTCACCGTTGATGAAAAGAAATTAGCCGAAATTTACATCAAGATAATTTGGCTGGGTTTTGTCGGCAAATATCAAGATAAAGAAGAAAAAAGCGGCGACAACAGCAATATTGCAGAACTAGTAGAAGCACTATATAAATCAGCCGAATTGTTCGTTCCAGATGTAGAACAAAGACAACTAATTGAACAAGCTTACAAGTACAACAATAATCCGCAAAAACAATCTCGATTAGCCCCGCTGAGACGCTGGTATCGCTACGGATTGTACTGTTTATTAGGTTATCTGCTGGTTTCCAGCTTCTCTTGGTTTGTTATCACAATAGACTTAGACCGAGAATTAACCCTAGCAGAAGACAATCACGTGAAGCGAACTCACTCCAGGAGGATGCATGGAGACTGAGTTAAAACTACTTTTAATGCGGATGTATCACAAGATAGTAAGACTTGCGAACTACGCCGCCAAAGAATGGGATATGCAATGGACACTAACCGCGGTTGCGGTTTTGGCCGTGGTAATTTTCATATTGCGAGAAAAGCCAGTTACCAACCTAGTGATCTGGTTAAAGAACAAACTAGTGCGTCTGTTCAAATGGCTGTGGAAGCAGTTTAAAAAACTGCTAGTCCACCTGCATATAAACAACCTATCACCTAAGCTTAATCGCTTTACAGAAGAAGTAGATGGCCTTTCAGCATTAAAATTTGGTCGTTATAACCGCCCCCATTACTTAACACTCTCCTGGAACAGTGATTTAAGCGCAATATTGCAAAACATCTACGGTCACGATACCGATACAGTAAAACTTGAAGAAGCGAGAATTAATCAAGAGAGCAACAACCATTGGCATATCTTCGACAAGGGTTGCGTGTTCGACTTTGCCGAGCCGCTTAGCATTATCGATGAGTTGCAAGGCATTCGCCCTGAGCGACCTCTTGACGGTATTATTGTTTGTATTTCCAGTGAAGAACTGCTGAACAATGATTTCCGCACCATTCAGGCTAGAGCAGAACAATTTCATAAACAACTCTGGCAGATTCAGATTAAACAACACTTCGTACTGCCTGTTTATATATTGGTTACCGATTGTGACGAGTTAACCGGCTTTGATACTTTCTGGCAAAACTCAATTGTAAAACCGCACCACGATGAGCTGTTAGGCTGGTCAAACCCTCATGAAAAGTGCCGTGACTTCGAACGTCAGTGGATAGTCGATGGCATGCAAACCTTGTGTCACAACCTGAGAATACTGCAAAGAAAACTCTTGTTTAACGTGCCATCTAAGCTGGCTACTTTGTTGTTTCCACAACAGCTAGAAAGACTGCAAAAACCTTTAGCTAACTTCTGTGAAAGCCTATTCCACCAATCTAGTTTCCACCACAGCTTTATGCTTCGTGGTTTCTATTTTACTGGTTCCCTTTCAAATACAGATGCAGAAGAAGATCTGAATCAAAATTCAGAAATAAATACACAGCCATTATTTATCAAAGATCTGTTCGCGAAAAAGATCTTCGCAGAAGCCAATATTGCCTTTGCTCCAAGCCAGAAGCTATTTTCTAGCAACCGTAAGTTAAAAACTTTCCAATACCTTGCCTTTAGTGCCTTCTTACTGATGAGCTCATGGTTAAGTTATGAACTTGTACTATTCGACCGCCAAGTTGCCAATTTAACTAGTGCTATATATACACAAGAGAGCACAGAATATGACTTAACACACCAACAAGACTCGGTAAATTTAACCTTAGACAATATGACTAAGATGAAGGCTTCGAATCTATTTTACTGGAGCATTCCAGCCACTTGGTACGGCTACTACGACCAAAAGTTAATGAACTATTTTGCTGAAAATATTTTCGGTGACCGAATATTCCCAGTCATGGAGTGCCAAATATCGAGTCAGATAGCGACTTCGTTAGAGCAGTTCCCTGATAGTGATAAATTTACTCAGTGGTTAGACGGGTTGGTGCACAGCTATCAACAAAGAAACAACCTGTCTGAACTGATGCATCGCACAGATTTAACCCAGCAAGAAGTTAAAACTCTGTTTAACCTATTAGTCGCTGAAATATTGGGAAATACGCTACCAACTAGCTTTAACAAACGTTCAGATATCTATTTCGACGCCATTCGCAAAAAAAGTTATGCAAGTGCGATAAATGAGTGTCCGTTCGGAGAGATAGAAGATGAACAAGCTTGGAGTTTTATTGCGATACAGCTACAGCGATTCGAACAAACAATAAAACATCAGGTTGCAGCACCTAGTGCCTTCTTTGCGCAACTGCAAAAGTTAGAAAGTTTGCCAATTAACAAGTCTGATCCTAATGACTTCTTTCGTCATTTAGAGCTGTACCTGAATTGGTCTGCAAACATGAGCAGCCACTGGTTAAACCATGAAGGTTATGGCGTTTGCCAAAATGTTGCATCTTCGATACAAACATTAACGCACAAAATTAATGACCTAGATAAAGCGCCTGAATGGATAAGTAAAGAACTCATTGGTAAGTTTGAACAAACCTGTACGCAACTGGCCGACGCTCAACTGGAAATCGACCAACCGCTTGTTCAACCTAGTCTCTACACAGAGTCTCACCACAATAGAATAATGTTTTCTGTCGAAGCCAATAAACTGCAAATGGCAATGCAAAGCTTAGCGAATTTGTCTTTCATCAATGCCAAACCAGATGCAGATTTAGCCAAGTACGCCGAAGAGTTCTTCTGGTCAGTAGAACATTTAAATCAAGCACTAGCTTACTATCAAGAATATAAACTCTTTGCTGAAACCAACTACAGTAGCATTACTCTCGTACCAAGCGTTGATGGCGATAGACAAGCTCAACTAGGTCAAGCTGTGGCCTTAAAACAGTTAGAACAAGCAATGCTAAATTCTATCTCTAGAGCTCGAATCAAAGCTCAGTTGGGTCAACTCTATCGTCCTGTAAATAGACAAGAAGCGGAAGTTGCAGCGTACCTTGGCAATTTCTCAGAAGTAAAAGGCTTACTATTGCAATTGCACCAAGTGTTTATCGAACTTAATTTTGCCCAGAGCAATCAGCAGTTCCTAAGCTTAGCTCATAACCATGCGTACTATCTGCTGCAAAAAGTAGACAAACTGTATAAAAACAGCCATGTATACCAACCGCTAACAGAACCATTTTGGGGTGCGCATCAGTACATAAAAGCCATGTTTGGTATTGCTAGTGAAGGCCAACTTAGCGACTACCTTGCCAGTCAATCTGATCGTATGAGTTATATTGCGCTTAACTACGTAGAGCCATTGCTGTTCTTCTTAAGCGCTACTCAAGCTCGTGCCACCAACTATCAATTGTATAGCCTATGGCAAAACACTTTGGTTGAACTAGACAAGCAAACTCAGCACAAAGATGCACAAAACAGTCAGCAAGGTTTAATCGACTTTATGAATAATCAATTATTGCTGACCGATCAGAGTAATTGTTTCAAACAAGGTAAAGAATTCATTTCACCGCAAAGTAATAACCAGTTTGCTATTGCCCAAAGACACATAGTGAAAAAGGCAAAGAACCTTTGTCAGAGCTATACAGCGGATCAAATCTTAAAAGAATATAAGAATTTATTCCGTGCGTTTACTGACCGTTTAGCCAACAAGTATCCGTTTACCAGAGCACATCAAACAAGAGCAATTTCACCAAGAGAAATCAAAGATTTCTTGGAAATCTATCCGGGTAAGAGCACTGGTCTAGCAAAACGCATGGAGATTTTACAATGGTCAAAACGCGACTCTGCCCATAAAGCTTTATATCAAGATGCAACTCAATTTGTCGTGCAACTAGACCGAGCGTTGGATTTCTTTAGTTCAGCTATTGCGTCGCTAGAAGCTGGAAGCAAAGCGGGCCTTGAGCTAAATATTGAATTTGATGTGCTACCTGAACAAGCTCAGCAAGTTAACCATATTACTCAGTGGACACTGAGTGTTGGTAGCCAACTTTCAGGCTTCCCAAATGACGAAGATACAAATCAAAAAACAGCAATTTGGCGTCCAAACAACTCCATTAGTATGGAACTAGACTGGGCTAAAAACTCGCCATATCAAGCGACTCCTGTGCTAGGTAAAAAGCAACAAGAACAGCTAATTTATGAAAGCTCAGGCATGTGGAGCTTGCTAGATTTCATCACCAAATACCGTTCTGATATTCACGATGAACACGCCCTATCAGATGCGTCAATTCTGCTTAACTTTAATGCTGAATTACTCGGTGATAACGGCGCTAAAATTCATCCTAACGCTATTGCATTAGCTAGAGTCACCTTGTTAGGACCAGATGCAACCACTAAAGAGTTAAAAGCCATTTTACTGCCTGATGCCTTCCCGTCTTATGCACCAGACATTGACCCTTCAACGCAAGGAGCTACACCATGACCACTGAACAACAAACATTTCCTGCTGAAATACAGGATTATTTCCAACAGATGTTGTTACAGCAAACCGGATTTGTATTTAATGACATCATGGCCCCGATTAGCGCAGATGAGCCCGCGGGTGAATATCTCAAGGGCAATGGAGTATATAACCAGATAAAAACGGCTCGAATGCAAGATGATCCAAATTTGCCCCAAGGTGACTGGCAACATAATTTAAAAGTCGCAGATTGGCAGGAAGTCAGCGACGTCGCACTAAAAGCTCTGACAGAAAAATCAAAAGACATTCAGCTAGGCATTTGGGTGATAGAAGCCCAAGTTAATCGCTATGGCTTTGCTGGTATAGCGCCAGCTATCTATCTATTGGCTCAACTTATTGATGAATATTGGCAAGACATCCACCCACAAATAGTGGACGATGACGAAGAGTACAGAACCAACTTAATTGCTTGGCTCAATGAAAAACTTCAACCTAGTATTCGCCAAATCAATATTACCGCCAGTCGCAGTGAAAACCAGTACTGCTGGGCTGACTGGGAAATGGCCATTCATATGGAACAGTTGCCCGACGATAACAAGCGCCAGACTACAGAGTACACCCAAAGTCAGACTATCATTCAAAGCATTAACGCCACACCAATGGAGTTTTACCAACACGCCCACATGCAACTTGGTGATGCACTCTCCTCCTTAACTATCTTAAGTCAACTGCTTGATAATAAATGTACAGGTGAAGCCCCTTCCCTGTCAGGATTAGAACAACTGCTTAACGAAATTAGAGAAACCTTAGCCTCACTAGTTCAGCATAGAGGTTCACTAGCAGCTAACAGCCAACAACAAGGCGAAAGCAACATTGAAAGTGATGAAGTCACTGAGCAAGATTCTCCAGCCTCACCACCGAGCAATGGTGGAAACGACAACTTAACGAGCAGAGAAAATGCTTATCGACAACTTGCACAAGCTGCTGAATATTTAATGAAAGATGATCCTCACAGCCCAGTTCCTTATTTGATATTCAAAGCTATCGAATGGGGCAACTTAAACACTGCGGAACTGTATCAGGAATTATTTGTGCAATACCAAGGACAACTCAATATTTTTGAAATTCTAGGTTTAGAAATTAATAAATCATAAGGATATGAGGTTATGGCAGCAAACGCACTCCCCTTTCTAAACTACGCTCAAACCAAGCAGAATCTTGGTTTAGAGCTGTTGAGCAAGGCAGATAACTTAGATATTTGCGCAGAAGAAAGATGGCAATACTTAACTCAACTGCGTACTTGGTTAGAACAAAGTCCAATATTGCTAGAAGCTGATTTAAGCCGAGTTATAGCTATGGCCTATCATCTGTGTGATTGGCAACTACTTATCTGCTTAGATAAAAGTTACAAAATCGAGCAATTGGCTGACCAGCAGATTATCGCTTACGCTCACTGGAAATTGGGACATTGGCAACATGCTTGCCATATGCTGCAACAACTCATGTTCACTCATCCTAATCACTCAGAGTTGTTCGGTTTTTACCAACACTTAGTTAATTTGTCAGAGCTACAAAGACTACCTTGTTATTTTAATGAAGATGCTGCACCAGAGCTTTCGTTAGAACCTTTAAGTTATCACCATTGTGAAGAGTTTCTCTGGCAGTATTGGGATCCTAAAATTGCAGAACTTTGCTGTTTGCCAGAGATGAATACACCTGACGAGTGGCGCGATTGGTTTAACATGCAGTTAGGTTTTGACGACCAAACCTGTCACGCTGTGTATCACAAAGAATATGGCTTTGTTGGTGTGGTAAGTTTGATCATGCATGAACAAGTAGGTTTTATTTATTATTGGTTAGGCAAAGACTTCCAAGCGAAAGGGCTTGGTTCAAAAGCAGCCAAATTACTAATGCAAATGGCGATTGATATTTATGGTTTGGACACCTGCTACGCTAAGGTTTTCACCCACAATCTTGCTTCACAACAACTCTTGTTAAAACTGGGTTTTAAACCAATGCCTTTTCAGGCAGTAGCGCCCTTTGAAAATGAAACATTTTTCTATTGGGGAGAACAAAAAAGCGATAAAGAACAAGCATTTGAACTGGCTGAGCTGTTCATAAAAATGCAATCTCCTGTGGAGGTTGATATGCCGTTAGATTGGGAACTCGAGTTTAATTGCCGCTCACAATTCAAAGCTGAGGAAGAGTTAGCCTATAACCTCAAATTGCCTTTGTACGATGAATTCTTTTATAAATGAACTTCTATAATGAGCTTTTATATAATTAACCTTTTTACAACAAACCCTTGTTTCGACTTAACCCTTAACCAGTCGCAACTGCATGCTGCCACTAACGTGGGCAGATGGTGTAACTTGATAGTTATGCCTTTGATTACTAGCTGGTTGAGGTTTAGCAGCAATGCTGTCGAGTTGAGGAAATTGATTACCCGCCATTCGCCCTTGGTTTTGCGGGCCAGAAAAGCCAATATTAAGTTCGCGCTGCAATTGCGGAGACAAATTGCTACGCAATATTGTTTGTTCACGAACTGGCGCAGGTTGATTAATGCCATGATTATTGTCAGCTACGCGAGTCACATGTTTTTCATTACTATGCGTTTTCTCACGAATATTATCATTCGGCTGATAAGCCCGACCAAATTGAATTTTCGGCTCAAACGGCGCATTAACCCCAATCAACTGCACAGGATTCCTTGCTGCACCAAGGTTCAAGGCTGACATAGTGCTCTCCACCAAGAATAAAAAAGACAAACCCACTCAACTTGAAAGTAGCGCGCAAACGCGTAAATGGCAAACCTATGCTTAAAGTATTTCAAACCCCCACAGCCGCGCAAGCCCAATACAAAGTTCACATAACCCAGCAAAAAACCAGCGCAGACTTGCTAGTCTACCTAGTCTCCAACCCTGCTGCCGCAACGGGAAAAGGCATCTGGTATGTCACCAAAAACTACCAAGAAGCCAACCGAAAAATCCACTTCTGCAACAAAGGGATATCCCAACTCAGCATCTACTTCGTCAACTCCCGAGCCCAAGCCGGCTGGCAAAATCCCGCCAAACACTTACCTGATTTGTGATTGTGTGAATTAGCACAAATTGAACTCAAGATCATACTCCCCCACCTGCATATAGATTGGTGCAGGGTTGAGAATGTTTTAAACATCCTCAACCAGCCATACTTTTCTAGACACAAATAAATTTTGAACTAAAGCTCCTTTATTTTATAGCTGGTTGTCGAGATTAGCTAATTTCGGCTAAACTCAGGCTCTACAGTCTGCAATGGGTAGACTGATGTTGATAACATTGCCTACGGGCAATCGTGTTTACGACAAGTAAATATTTTTTTCATTTGCAGAAAAAGTCTATCGATATTGAGTATCTCTATTATTTCTCTTTATCTAGATATTATAAATAAAGAGGTTTTTATGAAAAACGCCTTTCAAAAGTCACTTTTAGCACTAGCTGTTTTATCTGTTGTTAGCTGTGGAGGCTCTGGGTCAAGCAGTTCAACCTCTGAGGGAAGTAATACTGGGTCTACAGGAGATGGTAGTACTCAAACTCCTACAACCAGTTTAGCTAAATTTTCACTGGGACTAAGTGATGCTCCAGTAGATGAAGCTGAGGCGGTATTTATTGAACTGGATACGGTTACGTTGGTTAGAACAAATGAAGATGGGACAACGGAAGAAACTTCTATTGAAGAGTTTACCGATGAAAGTGGCGAGCTAGTGGAATCGATACAGGTTAACTTGTTGGAGTATCAGGGAGCCTCGCAAATAAAAGTGATTGATGAAGCGCAAGAGATTGAGCTGGAAAATGGAGCTTATGATCTGGAATTTGTTGTTATTGATGCTGGTTCATATGTGTTACTGAACAATGATGCAACAGAACACCCTATTAAAATTCCAAGCAGTCGATTGAGGTTAGGTGAGTTTACTGCGAGTGACAGCGTAGCTCAAGCTGGCGATGAGCCAGCATATACTGTTGAATTTGACTTACGTCAGTCATTAGTTCAAAGAGGTAGTGGCAATAACAACAACGGTTATATTATAAAGCCTCACGGAGTGAGAATTGTTAGTCAAACTAGTTCTGGTGTTATTGAGGGAAGTGTTAGCGCAGATTTAACTAATTTGGGCCAATGTACGATTTATTTATATGGTTCAGAGGTGACAATGTATGGAGACATGTTTGACCAAAGTGATGAAAACTTCGTTATGCCTGAAGGTGGGATTACAGCACCGGCTCCTATTGTTACTGCAAACGTTGATGAGTCTGGAGCATATTCAATAGCTTTCGTAGAAGCTGGCAGTTATCAAATAGCTATATTTTGCGGGACAGAGGAAGATGACAATGTTCAATTTGACGGTTTAACCATACCCTCTGCAGCAGACATAACGCCTGACGTACAATCTATAGAGGTAGTTTCTCAAGAAACGACGACTGCGAACTTTGGTTAATTAGCGTACCTAAGCCCCAGTACTTTGGCAATTAATTTATGCCATGAAAAAGCCATCGCTCCAATTGGAGTAATGGCTTTTTTACTTGATTATCGAATAGGCTCAGTTGTACTTAGTTCATTTGTGCTTATTTATTTTTATTCCCTTTTGCTTTCTTACCGCATTGGCTTTCACCAGCAGCTTCGGTTAAGGCATCACCTTCTTCTTCCGTTAATAAGCCAGCTTGCACTTGAGCATTTTTGGCGTGTGCTACACAACTTACATATTGACCGTGATTTTTCCAAGTTCCACCTGTTTCTGGGCCATCACAACTGCAGGCACTTGTTACATTCTGTAAGCCAGAACAACCATTTTCATCTGTTAATGCACCTTCGGCAGTGTCAGGGCATAGGTCATCTTGTTCAACGACTCCATCTCCATCTGTATCAACAAATGGGCTATCATTAACATCGAGAGGATTAGTACCAGCTGCCGCCTCTTCACCGTCGCTGAAACCATCTCCATCTGTGTCGGGGTTGTTTATATCTGTTCCTAATAGCGTTTCTTCTGGATCGGTTAATCCGTCTTCATCAGTGTCTGTTATTTCATCTTCAAATCCAATTGGATTTGATAATGTGGCGACGATACAAAAGTCATCACAGCCATAAGTAACTTGTGTCGGTGGAGTATCCCATACAGCGATAATCGTACTGTATTGCCCATTGCCAGAATAAATAGTCCAACCGTTCAACCCGAAAGTGGAGCCGTTGTTATCGATAACAACAAAATTATCGGGTTCAGGTGTGATATCAAAGAACCCCCAACCTGAACCAAAGTGGAACATTTGCATAGCAAAGTCTCCACCTGTAGTTCGAAATCCCTCATCCATCATATCTTGAACGGAAGGAAAGGCACTAATAAGTTCAGCTTCAACAGTTATCGTCGAACCGTCAATTGCCCCCGCGGTTGGCGTTAACTGGTAGGTTCCACTAAAAGTGGTAGCATGAGCTGGGGTTGCTATAGAGCAGAGTAATATTAAGGAAGATATTAAAAGGTTGAGCTTGGCGTTTTTCATACATTCACCTGCACTTCGTTATGTTAAACGGTGTGTATTCCACTACAGCAAACATCAATGAATACAGTTTTGCATCAACATCCATAAGGTATGCTTAAATTCTCCTAGCCTGTAATTATAGCAATTACTTAAAAAGGAAAGAGAAGATAGACCAAAATGAGAAATTTTATTTATGACTAAAGTAGTCAGTGCTTATAAATAGTGACGTACTTCAATAAGTTGAATTGACTTTAAGATTAATAAAACTTTTGGTTATTTGATAATCCCTCAATAAAGCATACAAATTGAGGGGAAATCTAGTTTAGTTCTTTATCTTTCCAGAATTTAGTGCCTTTAATGGTTGCTTGAAGGGCTAGTCCACTTTCGGTAAAGGTATAAACAGTAACATCGCCATAATAAGCTTCACCTTCAATTGATGTACCTTGTTTTCCAGCTTTGGCAGCAGCGTCGGCATTTCCGCCAAACGTCCATCCCGACTCTACAAAGTTATTCATGGCACTTTTGCTATGAAACACCATAACTAAGCGGTAATCTTTTGCGCCAAGGCCAAACCCAACACCTCCTTCAGCCATATTCATATAAGTATGCTTCTGGCTTTGCATATCTTTTACAACTCCGTAGCCAGTACCTGCTGCTAAGAAAATTAAATTTACATTAGCATTTGAAAAAACAGCGTACCCAGGAGAAGAGCTCAGTTGTCGTCTAGCTGATGGCTTTTTAGCAAAAAGTTGGGTGAGCACTTTGTCTTTCATATTTAGTACTTCTTGCTGTCTTTCTGCTTTAGAGTTTGTTGTAGTTGACGAACAAGCTGTAAGTAAGATTAACAATATTAACTGAAGGCTAACTCGAATTGATTTCATTGATTAGTCTTTTTAATAGGCAATGGCTACAGTGATCTTCCCCTGAAACATTAGACACCTAGCTTACCGATTTATATCGGACTTCAAACTCTTCAGGGGACTGATGGCCTAAATGGCTGTGCAGTCGAACTCGATTGTAAAATACTTCTATATAATCAAACAAGTCTGCTCTTGCTTCATCCCTAGTCGCGTATATTTTTCGTTTCACTCGCTCTGTTTTAAGTGAGTGGAAGAAACTCTCTGCAACCGCATTATCCAAACAGTGCCCACGCTGACTCATGCTACTGGTTAAGTTGTTAGCTTTTAAAAAAGCTTGGTAATCATCACTGGTATATTGGCTACCTTGGTCGCTATGAACGATAACATTGGACTTAGGTTGTCTTCGCCAAAGTGACATCAATATCGCTTTGATAACGATTTCGCGCTTCATGGTTGGCTGCATTGACCAGCCAATCACTTTACGAGAGAACAAGTCCACAACTACTGCCAGATAAAGCCAACCTTCATACGTCTTGATGTACGTGATATCCGTTACCCACGTATTATCAGGCTCAGATACCACAAATTGCTGCTGCACATAGTTCTCAGAAATGACAGATGGAACTGACGACTTAAAATAGCGACGTTTATAGCCTAAGTTAGCCTTGAGCTTAGCTAACCTCATTAATCGGGCTACACGGTTTTCACCAACGTGAGTTCCATTACGTTTGAGTTGAGCCGTAATACGAGGACTGCCGTAAACACCTCCAGACTCGATAAACGCTTCTTTAATTTCTTTGGTCAGTTGTTTGTTTTCAATAGCTCTAGGTGATTCTGGTTCGTTTAACCAAGCATAAAATCCACTGCGATGAACATTCAACACTGAACACATGCGGGTGACTTTCCATTTGTCGAGCCGTGATTTTATGAACGCGTACCTTTCCTTGACTCGCTTGCAAAGAACGCGGCGGCTTCCTTTAATATGTCACGTTCCTCTGTAACTCTTTTAAGCTCTGCCTTTAATCGTTTTAGCTCTTCGCTTTCTTTGTTCTGTTTCGGCGTTTTCTTGGCTTTATTAACCCAGTTATAAAGGGACTTGTCGGTAATACCTAATCGATTGGCGACATCCTTAATTGAGTAGCCATTATCGATAACCTGACGAACAGCTTCGTCTTTAAATTCTTGGGGATATTTATTTCTCATAACACCTTCTATCTTACTTCAATTTCAAAATAAAAGATGTCTAGTTGTTCAGGGGAAGATCAGTATTAAATTCGAAGGTTTAGCTATCCGTTTCTTTTAGCTTTCTATGTAATATGTCACACACAAAGTAAAAACCAAAGCATACAAACGAAGCTAAAAAGAAATGCATTATGATTATTATAGTTTCTTTACTCGTAAATGATATTATTTGCTCAATCGCAGCAAAGAAAAACATGAAAGCTGGAATTAATAATAGACGCCATAAATTGTGAATTACCGTATTCATTTTAGATCCTTATATATTTCAAAATACAAGTAGTTCAAAAAACTATCAATTTTGACTGTAATACAAAAATGTTTAAATAGCTACATAATTAAAAGATTAATACCACAGCAACAATTGTTGGCCTATACTCTCTTGGTAATTTAAACCAAAACTTCAAACAGAGATCCTTCATGTAAATTTAACCTCTTTAATTTGCATTGTTATGTTACTAGCTCAAAGTCATAACTGGTAACTAACTTATTAAGGAAAGTGCTTATCCCATTACTCGAATCACTGACAACATCTATATCATCAGTATCAGCACAGTATTGCAATGTTACCTCAGAGTCACCGTAATTATAAGCTCTGTAAACGGTAATAATTTGGAGCTGATTTTATGCGATGCAATCTCGTTGACTGCACCGTTCCGGGTGGATTAGTTTTAACAAAATTACAACCAGTTGGCAGCGCTATTAAAATTATAAGTTGTTAATTTTTTGAAAAGGACAAAAATGCGCAAATTACTTATTTTTCTGAGTATGGGGGAGGTTAGATGTTTAGGGGAAGATCAGTTTCTAGACATAAAAACAGTATCAAGTAAAAGCATTTTAATGTGTGCTAATCGCTCATAACAGACCTATAGAGTAGATACTTTAAGTGGTTTTGGGGCATAAACGAGTTAGTATCAGAGTCTGATATTCACAAGGTAACCCTTTCCATCGATCGTATATAAGTACTGTGTCTAGTAACATTCAAGCTTTAAAGAAGGCGACCCAAGAGCCAATATCAAAAATAAGAAAAAGCCGACTGAAACACTTCCCCACCTGCATATAGATTGGTACTGGGTTGGAGCAGAACTTATATTAATAGATAGTAAATTGCGTAGGAGTAACTTTTATATATACTTTTACTAGATCCAATAATGAAGCGTCTTATTAAAATTGATTTAATCAAGACCTTTACTAAAACGAAGAAAAAATGAAATTTTCACCTCATGGCGAAATAGAGCTGCAATGGGAGGGTAACTTACTAGTATCTACTGTATGTGGACCTATTAATTATGAAGGTGCGTTAATGTTTTTTGACCGATTAAAGGGATCTGTCAAAAATCAAAATATTCAAAACTCTTGGAAATGGATCGAACAAATTTGCAATGAAGATACGTTAGGCTCTCCTGATGTACTAAATATATATTGTGAAGCCTTGCTATGGGCGCAAAGTAATAAATTATGTCAGTACATATTAGTTTGCAAATCCATGACAATAGCAAATGCGATGACTCGCTCCCTCAAAAAAGCACATGTAGAGTTTGAAGTGGTAAGTGATTTGGGTGAAGCCATGAAGCGTGTATCAACTCTAAAGTAATAAACTCTACTTAGCTTCTATTACGGGCGAGAGCCACTCTTTTAGAAAGTCGATAAATAGTCTCAATCGGTGAGGCATGTGCTTCCTAGTCGGGTATATCCCGTAAATTCCAATAGTTGGAAATTCAGCTAGTCCTTCTATTTTTAAAATACTTCCTTTTTTAAATTCATTTTTAGCGAATAATTCTGGCAATACGCCTATTCCCATTCCCTTAACAATAGCTGCTAGATAAGACTCAGTATTAGAAAGTACGACGGACCAAGGCTGCCTATAGGTTACGTTTTCTCCTTCGACTATTAAATTCCAATAATCGCCATATCTATTTGCTCCCATATGCAGACATCTAAATTTTTCTAATTCACTAAAGTGCTTTGGCTTTCCATATTTTTCTACATAAGAGGGAGCTGCGTACATATTGAAAGTTGTCTCACCGAATTTATTAGCGATGTAAGATGAATCTTGTAAATCAAATGAAAACCTAAACGCCAAATCAATTGATTCCTCGATTAAATTTACTTGGTTGTTTTGGAGTAATAAGTCAAACCTAACATTAGGATATTGCTTCTGAAACTCCTTAATAGCGTCAACTAAAAATGGTGCACCTAAGCCGTCAGGCGCAGACAAACGAATTACTCCTCCTGGTGTCTTTTGATGCTCTGACCCTAGCGCATCCTCTAGCTCTTCAAGGTTTTCAATAATTTTCTTTGATCCCTCATAGTATGCTTTACCACTTGGTGTCAAAAGCATCTTACGAGTCGTTCTATTCAAAAGCACAAAGCCCAGTGAGTTCTCTAAGGCGGCTATTCTTCTCCCTACAATTGCAGGGGTTACACCAATACTTTTAGCAGCATTAGCAAAGTTGCCTCTTTCCACTACTTCACAAAATAGTTGCATGTCTTTTAGCTTGTCCACCAATCACCACCCTTATTACAACCGATAAGCCCCAATCCACCATTAGATACTTTTAGTATACATACAAGTTACTTTATGCACATTTATCTATTTAATGTATTGAATATACTTATTTCAATGAAAATTGAAAAGCATTTAATTATGAAAGAGCAAGTAAAGATCACAGAACTCGAAAAAACACGCAGTCGATTCAATATTGCATTGCTTGGTACTGAAACTAACGGCCAACTCTCAATGAGAGTTCAAGATGTAAGGCCTGGCGAAGGTACACCTTTACATAAGCACACAGAGCAGGCTGAAACGTTTCATGTGGTAAGTGGCGTATTCAAGTTTCAAGTGGGTGATGAAGTTGTGGTAGGTGAGCCGGGCTTTACTGTCCATATACCAAAAGGTACAGCACATTGTTTTTTGTATGAAGATGTCGGTCAGAAAGAAAACGGTAACTTGATTAGCGTTTTAACACCGGGAGTTCATGATGGCTTTATAAAGAATATTCCTGAAGCTGAACAAAATGGTGTGCCAATGAATGAATTAACAAAAATGGCGGAAAATTTTGGTGCTGAGATTGTAGGGCCAAAACTTACTTCACAAGCTTAGTTATTGGAGACAGAAAATGAAAAAAGTACTTAAACCTTTGTTAATTATTGCAACTTTAGCTACTGGAACTTCTGTTATGGCGGCAGATTTTGATCCATCAAAGCCTATGATGAAGAAGTTGAAAGATGGTGTTTATCAATACTTTCAATTCTACGCAAATAGCCTTGTCGTTATATCTGACGAAGGGGTTTTAGTTGTAGATCCAGTTAATGAGAAAAGAGCTGCTGATATGAGAGCAGAAATTAAAAAGCTTACAGATCAGCCTGTCGTTAAGGTCGTATACACACACGACCATTTTGATCATTCAAGAGGTGGACAAATTTTTAAGAAAGAGGGAGCTGAGTTTATTACACACAAATTGTGCTCGGATCTTATTAGTCGAGACTTAGAGGAAAGAGTTGTTCAACCAGATATCTATTATGAAGGTGATTTTCACAGTATTAAGCTTGGTGACAAGCAAATAGACCTTCATTACATGGGACCAAATGAAAGCTTCTGTATGAGTACCATCCATATGCCAAAAGACGGTGGTTTACTGTTTGCTGCTGATTGGCACTTGCCAGGCTTTATGCTTGATTATCACCGTCAATATGCTCGTAACATGCTTGGTCAACTGGAGACCTTTAGAGCTGTTAAAGAAAGAAAATTGAAGTTTGATACGGTTGTAAGCGCCCATTCTCCCGAGTCTTCACCAGAATCGTTTAATGAAGATCATCGTTTCCACCAAGCATTATTTGATGCCGTATGGGCTGGTCTGCAACAAGGCAAGAGTGTTGAAGAATTAAGAAACACAATCCAGTTACCAGAATTTAGCCATTGGAGAGGTTACAAAGAGAACTTAGCTGATAACGTTGACCGCATGGCGTATTCAATCTGGCACGGTAACTAATTAAATCGGGGGGCTGACTTTTAACACTCACTCCTTCATTTTCTCTATTAAGGTGAATGCTATGAAAAAAGTACTACTTCTTCCATTGATGTTGTTTGGCTTTGCGGTGTCAGCTCAAGACTTTAACCCTGCAAAGCCAATAATGACCAAAATTACCGATGGTGTGTATCAATACCATCAATATTTTTATACAAGTCTTGTAGTAATTACAGATGAAGGCGTTTTAGTTACTGACCCGTCAAAAGCGCATCGTGCAGCAGATATGAGAAAGGCAATTAGAAAGCTGACAGACAAACCAGTAGTGAAGGTTATCTATTCTCATGATCATTTCGACCACTCAAGAGGTGGCCAAATTTTCAAAGATGAAGGCGCTCAATTCATCACTCAAGAACAATGCGTCGAATTATTAAGCCGCGACTTGGAAAATAAAGTTGTTGCTCCTGATGTTACTTACAAAGAGAGCATGAGCATTAAACTTGGAAGAAAACAAGTTGATCTGCATTACTACGGCCCAAATGACGGTGACTGTATGAGTGTGATTCATATGCCTAAAGACAAAATTCTATTAGCTGTTGATTGGCACTTGCAGGGGTATGTAAATGAAACTTATCGATTGCCTGCGCACAACTATGTTGGCGTATTAAATACAATGAAACGAGTAAGAAATGAGCTTGAGTTTGATCATGTTTTAAGTGGGCATATGCCTAGCTCTTCTGTTGAACAATTTGAAGAAGATTTTCGATTTAATCAGGCTTTGTTTGACGCTGTTTGGAATGGCATGCAGGAAGGTAAGTCTACAGAGGAGCTAATGAAGACAATCAAACTACCAGAGTTTAGTCATTGGATCGGCTATGAACAAAACCTACCGGGCCACATTCAGAGAATGTCTTATTCAATTTGGCATGGTAACTAGAGGGGGGAACAATGAAGATATTTAAGAGTTTATTCGCATTTACAATCTTTGCTTTTATGACCACTAGCGTGTTTGCGAAGGGAAACGCAGTCGTTAAACAACTTGGCGATGATGTCTATATGGTTAGCCTTTTTCACTACGCTAGTTTAGTTGTTGTGGGAGAGAATGATGTTTTAATAACAGATACAGCGAACCCTTTTAGAGCAAAGCTTTTAAAGGCAGAAATAGAAAAATTAACCGACAAGCCAGTCAGAAAAATTGTACTTTCACATGAACATTTCGACCATACGGGCGGAACTGAAGTATTTCCTGACGCTGAAATTATTGCGCAGAACAACATCCGTGAATATGACGGTCTAGATCCATTGCACCTTGTTCCTGATGTAATTCATCAGACTTTTGAGCGCTTCATGGCGATAGATATGGGTACAACGAAAGTCGAGTTACATCACATTTCAGCCGCAGATGGAGTTGCCACTGCAATTATCTACTTGCCTAAAGAGCAAGTTGTCGTTAGTGCTGATATGTATGTTGATAAAGGCTTAAACGCAGGTGTATTCCTTACAGATACTAACTTACTTGGCGTGAGGCATCTGTTGAATACTATGTTGAAGTGGGACCTTAAACATGCAATCAATGTTCATTCTTCTTCAACTTCACTTGAGCCTCTTAAGAACACTGCAAGATTTTTAAACGACTTGTATGACATCGTTTTTCAGGAGGTTAAGAAGGTAAATGACACGAATCCTTCAATGTTGGTGCCTTCAATTCTAGAGATGGGTAATACACTCGAAATGCCAAAATACCAAGATTGGCCTAATTATAAAGATTTGCCTACCTACGTTCAGAAAATGGGCTTCTCAATTATTCATGGTGGTTAAATGAAATTATATGTTTACGACAGTTGCCCGTTTTGCACACGAGTAAGAACCTTCATTGGTCTTAAAAACATCGATTGTGACATTGCTTATTTACAAGCCGGGCAATTTCCAGAACATCTGGAGGGCAGGATAGCAGAGAAAGTTGTTCCAATTCTTGAGATTGAAAATGATGTAGATAATCACAGCGAGTTAATGCAAGAGAGTCTGGAGATTATTGAATTTCTTGATAAGTCCTACGGAGCACCTCTAATACGTGACTATAACGTTTCTGATGAAATCAACCAGCGACTTTTTAAGATCTCTAAATCATCTAGCATGCTGTGCTATCCAAGAATGCCTAGCTTAGAGCTGCCAGAACTTGAAAGTAAAGAGGCAAAAGCGTTCTTTAAATTGTCACGCGAAGAGAGAATGGGCTGCTCATTTACAGAAGCTCTTTTAAATACGGATAGAGTGGCTGCTGGAATTGTCGAACAACTGACTATTTTAAACTCAAAATTAATGCTTGATGATTTGTTAGTAAACAATAGAGGTGTCAATCTAGATGATATTGCCACTTTTTCGGAGATGCGCAATCTGTCGATGGTTTACGAGTTGCAACTTCCTGAGCTAATGAAAACTTTTGTAGAGTACATCTCAAAACAATCTGGAATGCCGCTTTTTAATCCTATTTGTAAGCTTGGTCAAACAAGAGGGGGTGGTGATGGCTAAACCAAGCACATTTGCATTGATTGTTATATTTCTGTTAGTTCCTTTAGGCCCACTCGCAATTGATGTTTTCTTACCGTCAATGCCACAAATGGTGGAATACTTCGAGTCAACTGATAGCAGTATACAGCTAACAATTTCACTCTATGTGTTAGCACTAGGGGGTGCCCAGCTTATTGCTGGGCCTGTATCAGATAAATATGGCAGAAAGGTCTCTATTATTATTGGACTCGTGCTATATGGAAGCGCAAGTTTAGCAATAGCATTTAGTTCGTCTCTATTTTATTTGTACTTGTTTAGGGTGGTTCAAGGTATTGGTGCTGCATTTACTATGGTCAGTGCAATGGCTTGGATAAGAGACCACTATGATGGAGTTACAGCCGCCAAATGGTTGAGCTATATGGGTGGTGTAACGAGTGCGATACCGACCATTGCGCCACTTATTGGTAGTGCGTTGGCCTTTTATTGGGGCTGGTTTGGTGGATTTTACGCAATGTCGATAGCTACATTGTTTATCTTCATTTTGGCTATCAAAGGGGTTGTTTCGGAAAAGGTTGCTATTCTAACAACTGATACTGAAGATACCGAAAAGCTCTCTTGTAACTTAAAGGACATTCTCACCAATAGACAGTTTTTGACTTTTAGCACAGCAAATCTACTTAGTTTTGGCGGGTTATTGTCATATGTAGCTATCTCTCCTATTGTGGCAATTAAAGAAGCTGGATTAAGTCAAATTACATTCTCAATATTGTTTGGAATGATTGGCGCATCGCAAATTGTGGCAAGCTTTATAGCCCCCAAATTAATGCATGTGATCGGAAGAAGTAATACCGTTTTGTTTGGCCTTGGTATGATTTCAATATCAGGAGGTCTGCTGTTTTTCGTTGGACAGGAAAACGTTAATGTATTTTTCATTCTAGCAGGAATGGGTTGTGCAGGGTTCAGTGTAATGAGTGGAGCTGGAACTTCTTTGAGTCTTGAACCATTTAAGTACTGCGCAGGTTTGGCAACTTCAATTGATGGATTTATGAGAATGGTTGGCGGTGCGACACTGGCTGCTTTTGTAAGTGTTCTTTCAATTAATAGTTACCATAAACTAAGCGTAGTTTATCTGTTAACTATTGCTGCAATTGTAATGACTGTAATTTGGAAGAAAAACAAGCAGCCAGTAAGTATTTAAATGCTTTATCTGAGCGATACTTTTATCAAATCATACTAAGCAATCAGCTAATATTAACGATATTAGCTGAGCTTACATACACATTCCAATTACCCGGTTATGGCAAAATACAGAATATACAAAACTTTGTGACGCACATCCGACACTTCATATAGATTGGTACTTGGTTGGAGTAATGTCCGCTTTGAGCGAATAGCAATCATACGCGCATTGAAAATATTAGATCTGCTGTCTATATAAAGCTAACGGTAGAAAGCTTTTCTCTGAATGCTCTCTTTGAACACATAACTACCTGTAATTTCATCGAGTCACCAAATGAAGAAATTCACTAACTCTAATGGCCAGGTACGTTAATTAATCGCTAGGAAGCCAACTAAAACAAACTCATGTATTTGAACTACCGAATTGTACGTTATTGCAACTTGATACGTTCCAATTGTTAGGCCAACTTGAGCTAACTCTCAGAATACCTTTTATGGCATCTGCATCTAAAACCCACAAACTGACTATCTTTCTCCCTTCCGTAGTACTATCGTAGGTAACAGCAGCAGGAGATAAAAACTTGGAGTCATCACCTGTACGATTCCTTAATACAATGGCCATCTCAGGTTTATTTACCTCATATGAACGAGCTCCACAAAACGCACCTTCAAAAAGCTTGGCCATTTGTTTTATACCAGCTTTTCCACTGAATACTATTTCTTCTTGTTCCTCACTCTCCGTTTTGACCGTTTTAGAATAAACCATACTTTCAGGATCAATTTTTAAGACAAACTTGTCGATATCAAAAATATCCTCAAGTTTATCCTCATTGATAACTGCGTGCATAACGCGAACGAGCTTAGTAATTTCTTCTGTCACGAATGGCTTTTGATTTACAGCTACAATATCTTCGTCAGTTCTGAACCTGTACTTTAAATTAAATTTTAAAAGTTTTTCTTTTTCTTCTTTAGAAAAACACTTTTCGTTCCTAATAGTTAATACGTCGTTGTAATTAGAGTATTCCATCATAACTGCCCATCTAGCGATTAAGCTGTCATTGTCGCTTAGCTCTAACTCACTCGTAAGGTAATTTTTCAATGCAGAACAAAACTGCTTAATACTTTCAAGACCAGTGCTATCTTTTACAAGCTTTAATATTTCAGTATTTATTCCTGGCTTTTTGTTTTGTTCAATTACTGCAGCAATTGTTGCTTTATTTATTGCGTCCTTCTTACTTAATATTCTGGTCGCACTACTGGGGTATGTGCAACATTTCCCATTACTCTTCTCTAGCCCAAAAACTGACCTGCTATACTTTAACTCCGTATTGATTGAAAAAGATTCTTTAACAGAATTTTCGCCTATTGAATTGAGTGCTTTCCCTAAGGCGATAGATAGCCCATCATTTCTGGTTTCTTGGAATGCAACTTTTGCTTTTAGCTGTTGCGTAATTACATCTTTGCTCACAGAACTAAATGATACTTTTAATGAATCATCCAAACTTTCAGAGAAGTCAGAAGAAAAAGACTTTGCTAGCTGTCCAACAGGTGCTGCATTTACATAGTTAGCTATCGTCTGAACATAACCAAGAACTTTTTGGGCTGTTGTGAAATCTTTAGTATTCGCAAACAAGATTTCATATTCGACATTGAAACTTAAATCAGCATCAAAAAGAAACTCTGGTGTTAAATTGCCATCAAAACTCTTTGTAACGCAGTACGGTAGTCCATTTTCTCCGCGATCATAATGAGCAACGAATAATAAAGGTATTTGATCGAGTACAATTTTACCATCTTCTACTATTTTGGCTTTTACAATTATTTCAGACACATCTTTAATCCCAAAAAAGCTTTTTAAACCTTTAAATAGCGGAGAAGGCTGGTTACATTGACCTATCGCTGTTGGAACATCCTTAGCATACGAATGAAGGATCGCGTAATATGTTCCAGGTAGCCAGTTCTCTTCATCTTCGATTATGGCGTTTAGAGCATTTGTCTTGTATTTTACGGCTAGGCTAGTTATTGAATTTTGCTTTTGACGCTGCGGTTCATTATTCGAAGAATTTAATTCTTTTTCATTTTGGCTAACAGAGGTATTTTGACAACCAAATAATAAAACGATGACTAGCGTTAGAAGAGCTGTGCTTATTTTCGACATATCTATTCTCCCTGAAAAATGTACTACTTGGACATTAGTACACATAAAAATTATTGCCAGTTTTAGTCCTTTGAGCAAACGTGACTTTCTTCGAGTTGAACAAATGAAGCAGATACACTTTATAACGCAGTTATATTACAAATATTACAAGGGCAATTTTTGCATTTTGTAACTCATTTCTCCCACCTGCATATAGATTGGTACTGGGTTGGTGTATGGCCGGTATGAGCGAGGAACAAAAGTTGAAGTTAAACTACACAAAGGCTTACACTTCACATCTGAAGTTTTCACTTTAAGTTTGCTACTCTGGCAATGACTCTTCAAGGAGCTAACTATAACAAGGACCTCGTTAATGAATTTAATTCGACTACTAATTCTTTCTTCAATTTTAATTATCTCAGCTTGTGATTCCCACTCTGAAAAAGCAAAGGAACAGCACAATTTAGACTTTGAAGTTATAGATGGTTCTATTGCAAAAGGCTGGAAGAACTTTGGAAACACCGATGACTACTCGTTAAAGTTAGATTCTGAACTTTCTTACAGAGGGGATCACTCAGGAGCTATTCACTTTACAGGAAAGACAACAGGGTTTGCTGCTTGGGCTTATACAATTCCAGCTCAATACCAAGGGCAGAAAATTACCCTTCGAGGATACGTTAAGACTGAAGGAGTGAGCAAAGGCTGGGCTGGCATTTGGATGCGAATAGACCCCAATGTGGCATTTGACAACATGCGAAATCAGGGGATAACTGGAACGACTGAATGGAAACAATATGAAATCACCTTAGCGTTGAAACCATCAAATGCAAAGCAAATAGTTGTAGGTGGGATTTTAGCTGGCAAAGGCAGTATGTGGTTTGATCATATGGAGCTTTTAATTGATGGAGTTCCAATTAGCAAAGTTCAAAAAGTTGTTAAGCAACAGCAACCTGCGCAAGCTGATAACGACAAAGAGTTTGATTCTGGTTCAACCATATCTTTTGGGGAATTAGATAAAGCCAAGATCAAAAATCTTGAGTTGTTAGGTAAAGTTTGGGGATTTCTAAAATACTACCACCCCAAAATTGCTGAAGGTAAATATAACTGGGACTATGAGTTATTTCGACTGTTGCCCAATTACCTGAATGTACGAACAATAGAGGAAAGAAACAAACTTCTAGTAAACTGGATAGATAGCTTAGGAGCCTTAGAGCATTGCAATAGTTGTAAGCCTTCTACGGATGCTACTTTCTCCCCTGACTTATCTTGGATGTCAGATACATCATTATCAGAAAGGTTAAATCAAAGTCTCAATCATGTGTATCAAAATAGAAACCAAAGTGAGCACTACTATTTAGATAAGCTTGCAGCTAGTAACCCTCAATTTAAGAACGAAAACGCCTATAACAATATGCCATATCCGGACGATGGCTTTAGACTCTTAGCTGTGTTTAGATATTGGAATATAATCAACTACTTTTTTCCTTACAAACATTTAATAGATAGTGATTGGAACGACGTTTTACCGAAATACATCGAGCAATTCCTCAATGCAAACAATGAGCTAGCATATGAACTTGCAGCATTGAAATTGATAAGTGAAATAAACGATTCTCATGCGAATATTTGGTCAGGAAATGACAAGCTTAAATCGAGACAAGGTGACTTTGTTTCGCCCGCACATGTGCGTTTCATTGAAAATGAATTAGTCGTTACAGATTTCTATACTGACCACATAGATGACAACTCTAAAATGGCAAAGTTTATAGGGTTAGATATTGGCGACATTATTACTCGGATAAACGGTAAAAAGATTGAAGATATCCTGCTTGAACGACTCCCTTTATTTCCTGGCTCAAATTTGCCCGCAAGATTAAGGGATATAGCCCCAGAACTCCTCCGCTCTAATAATGACAGTTTAACAATCGAAGTTAACCAAAATGGAGCTATCAAACAACATACCTTAAAACTATTTGAGTCATCTGAGTTAGATATGTTTAGGTGGTATAGAAGAAACTCCACTGAGAGTAGTTACAAATTACTGGAAGAAAATATTGGTTACATCACCTTAGCGACTATTAAAAACGAAGATGTGGCGGCTATTAAATCGTCCTTTAAAAATACAAAAGGGATAATTATCGACATTAGAAACTATCCCTCCGCTTTTGTACCTTTTTCACTTGGTTCTTTTTTTGTTGATAGCGATACGCCATTTGCAAAATTCACTGCTCCAGACATTCATCACCCAGGAGAATTTAACTTTGTTGGTCCTGTGATCATTCCGAACAAAGGAGAGACATATAAAGGTAGGGTAATAGTTTTAGTCAACGAGTTAACTCAGAGCCAAGCTGAATATACAACAATGGCTTTTCAAGCTGGAATTAATACCGTGGTAATCGGTTCCCAAACCGCTGGTGCTGATGGAAATATATCTAGGTTGTCTCTTCCTGGAGGTTTAACAACATCAATTTCAGGTATTGGTGTTTATTATCCTGATGGCACTGAAACCCAAAAAGTTGGTATTGTTCCAGATATTGAAGTCCACCCGACAATCCAAGGAATTAGGCTAGGACAGGACGAACTATTGCAAAGAGCAATTAAAGAGATTCTACACCCTGACAATTAGTTTCTTATTGACCTTTGAACGGCGACTTCTGGCACGGAGCTGTCGTTCTCTTGAATTGTTTTATCTGAGATTAGAAAAGGCTAAATAAAACATATCCGCCACTGCATAAAGATTGATACTGGGTTGATGTTATGTCTGATAAAAATGGAGCATCGGAATACAAATTCTTGATAAACAATTCACCTCCTCTATTACCGATTGATGAATCCCTGCCAATAATTGCTATGTGTTAGAAGGCTATGAGTGTCGGATTTACAGAGCAACAAGCGAGAGAATCTGCCAACCGATAATTATTGATTCATTTCATAAAAGCTATAGTCATGGCAAAGTTGTAAGCTATTTACATTTAGTAACAAACAGCTTCTTTTAAATTCACATAAGTACTTATACATTATTACATAAGCGCTTATATATTATTGTGAGGTAACAAGTGAAACGAACATTAGGCACTACGCTTAGACATCTTATTGAACTCTTAGATGGGTCAGTAGAACAAGTCTATAACGACTTCGACCTTGATTATAAACCGCGGTTCACTCCTATCATGCGTACGCTTTCAAAAAATGAATTCGCTTCGATAAGTGAGTTAGCTAAAGAAGCTGGAATTACTCAGCCTGCAGCCACACAAACAGTTCAGGCGATGGCTAAACGAGAACTAGTGAATATCTCTGTGAGTAGAAAGGACAGCCGCCAAAAACACATTAGCTTATCAGTAAAGGGTAATTCAATGATGGCGCAACTCGAAAAATGTTGGAAAGCAACCGCCATTGCAGCTGCAACACTCGACAATGAGTTACAAATACCGCTCAGTTTAATTGCCGAAGAAGCGATTGAAGCGCTAGAAAAGCAATCGTTTTTAGCGCGCATAAAACAAGCACATCAACAACTAAAGTAAGCAAAGGAAACACCATGGAACGCATAATCAATCAGACTATAAAACGTAGTTTATTACTCGTATTACTACCAATATTGGCTTTTAACGGAGTTGTCAAAGCACAATCGGGGACAGAAAAAACAGTGTTAAATTGCAAATCACAATCAGTACAGCAAGAGACGCTTGACGCATTGCAACAAAGGTTGAATGAAGAGTATATCTTTCCTGAAAAAGCGGAGTTATTTGCTAAACACATAAAAACCTCGCAATCACAAAAGACACTTTCAGAAATCAATGACTGCGATATGTTTGCACATGTCATTAATGAGCTAATGATGAAAGCTACCGCAGATAAACACTTACACGTTACTTTCAGTCCATTTGCGCTCCCAGAAGAAACTCCTGAGTCAAAAGCAGTGTATGCAAAGCGAGAATCTGAATTTATGCAGTCGCTAAATTATGGTTTTGAACAAGTACAGCGCTTACCGTTCAATATTGGCTATATAAACTTGGTGTTGTTTGCTGAAACCGCTCAAGGCGGACCACAACTTGAGTCAGCCATGAATTTACTTAGATACACTAATGCGCTGATTATCGATTTAAGAGAAAGTCGCGGAGGCAGCCCTGCTATGGTCGATTTAATTGCCAGCTATCTTATGAATGAGCGCACCAATACAAGTAATATTTATTATCGAAAAGAAGATCGTCTTGAGCAGCGTTTTACTGTAAACGAGGTCAATGGCGAGCATTATGGACAACAACGACCAGTGTATATTTTAACTAGCAAAGACACCTTCTCGGCAGCGGAAGATTTAGCCTATACCCTAAAACATTTAAATCGTGCGACCATTGTTGGTGAAATAACGGGAGGTGGTGCGCACCCAGGTGATATGGTTAGGTTAACAAATCACTTCGAAAGCTTTATTCCTAACGGTCGTTCGATTAACCCTATTACGAAAACAAATTGGGAAGGAGTTGGTGTACAACCGAATATTAAAACGGCTGCAGATAACGCATTAAACATAGCACAACAACAAATTTTAAAGGGGCTAAAAGCTAAGGAAACAAATCTTGGTCGTGCGGATAGGATGCAAAAGCGCATTGACAGATTGGCCTTATAACATTTGTAAACGGTTACCTATTTACTTTCTGAGCTGGCAGACTTTTGCAATGCATCAGAAAAATGCTCCACAATATTAAACTGCAAAAAGTTGTAGAGAAGAAATATAGAGACACCCACCGTGAAATTGGGGTGGGAGAAGAAATATAGAGACACCCACCGTTAAATTGGGGTGGGTGTCTCTACTTTTTGTGCGTTACTTTCCTTATTCGCATGTAGATTGACACTGGAGTGGGTCAATATGACTGAGCAAAAAGCTCAATACTGATATTGAATGTTGTTTCACTTCCGAAAAGCAAACGCTCAATTAGTTCGTTAACACCGCAATTATTGGAGATATTTTAATAGAGGTATTGGCTGTGCATGTATTTGACTTGCATCAGCCACCATGTTAAAAAAGTTGTAAGTTATTATAAATTAAAGGATTAATATGACTTTTTCTTTTCAACGTATAGCAGCAAATAAGCTAACTTTGATACTGGTAATTCTAGCTTTTGTTTATTTATTGTTGCGTGCTATCGCTGTATATCAATACGAATCAATCCCCTTTGAAGGTAATTATTTTAACTATGAAGGGAAAAATGTGGGATACACATGTAAAGGAAATGGTGAACCTTTAGTATTTTTTGAGAGTGGCTTTGGCTCAGATTCGGAAGAAACTTGGTCTGCTATTGTTCAAGAGTTACCAGAAACCTATACGGCATGCTATTACGACAGGTTAGGTCATGGAGGTAGTGATGACGTCCCCCTCACATTTACTACTGATGAAAAATCCCAACTTCAAGAATCTCTTATTAAACATATTGCTGGCGACACGCCCGTAATAATAGTTGCGAAGTCCTACGGTGGGATCATCGCTAGAAAGACTGTTGCAAGAGCAAACATCAACTTAACAGCCCTAATATTTCTAGATTCAGCTCACGAAAATCAGCACGAAATCATGCGTGGTAAATTCGATCCAATTCCTGAGTATGTAAAAGTTCTTCAATACGTAAATGCGGCATTAGGGTTGACCGATATAAAGAATGTTTTCAAGACATATGACTCCCCAATCTCCAAACGTTTAGACCAGTATTATTCTAGTTTTAGATGGGCACATGTCCTTTCAACTTATCGAAACGAAAAAGGGTTTTACACGCCTTTGAAGAACTATAACTATGACTTCGGTGATTTAAGAATGCTGGTCTTGAGTCACGATAGTGAGGCCTATGCCGAAAGCCCTCGCTTTTCTCAATTAGCTAACTATTGGCCTGATATGCAAAAAAGCATCGCCGCGCTGTCTAACAACTCAGAACATATTATTGTAAAGGGTGCTACCCACAACATTCCTGCCGATGCCCCTGAGGTAGTTGTAGCCAAAATTATGGAAACTGTAGAGTTTGTATCTAGCCAAGCAAGCAATAATGTTTCTAACGCGCCAATAAACGATAACTCGTAATCAAAGATGCTTGTTGCATAAGGCAAAATATCTGGCCAATGAGGTCAACGCCATTCAAAAGAATAGAGTCAGGTTAAGCTTAAATTTAGCCTGACTCTTATTATTACTAAGGTTTAACTTCCTCTCTGCTAGTGAATTAACTACTGACCATATCGCTGTTGATGTTTCGTCAATCATAGACTCAGCTTTTTAGTGCTTTATCCATAATCTTTTCCATTGAATCTACTTCTTTACCAACACACTAATTGCTGAGACACCCACCACTAATTGCAGCGCCATTGCAGAGACACCCACCGAGTTTTGATTTTATCTAAAGGATAATTCATATTGAAAGTCTGCTTTAGAAGCCTAAAATCATCTTGATTTAAATTATACCGCTTGGTACAAACTAATTTATGTGTGTTAACAACTTTATCTTGTTAGGAAACGTATGCCTTGGGAAAAAACGTTCGATATAGACGAAGCTATCGACAAAGCAACAAACGTATTTTGGGCGAAAGGCTATCAAGCCACTTCTTTGTCTGATCTTATTGCCGCGACAGGAGTAAACAAAGGGAGTTTTTACAACGCTTTTGGCAGTAAAAAACAACTCTTTATTAGAAGCCTGTTGAAGTATGAGAAAGAACAAAGAAAAGATGTATTAGCGCAGCTTGAATTGCTAGCCGAGCCTATTGAAGCTATTAGCACATTATTTGATTCAGTCATTGAACAAGGCAGTACCGACAAAGAAAGAAAAGGTTGTTTTCTTGTCAACACAGCACTTGATTTACCTAATCACGATGAAGATACGCGTTCTACAGTGACAACTGGTCTTAAAGGCACCGAAGAGTTCTTTAAAAAACAAGTTGAGTTAGGTATCAGCAAGTCACTTATTCCTCAAACCGTTGATCCCGTGTTAACTTCAAAAGGATTGTTAACGCTTCTTATTGGTCTTAGGGTTTTATCTCGTGGTGTGTATGATCAGCAAGATCTTATCAACATAAAAACTCAAGCTCTTAATTTATTAAAGTAATCTCTTTTTGCTTAACGCATGCAATTAGCCATTGGGTTATTAATTATTAGTAACCCAACTTCTCTTCTACTTTCATATACTTAATAAGTTTAAAACTCAGTTGATAAAAAATAATCAAAAATAGACTTGACCGATCGGTACAAAACCAACTAATCTAATTTAGACCAGTTGGTACAAACCCTTTAACTTTTACCAATTGGTACAGATTTTTTCACCATTGTTTGTACCGATAGGTACATAAAATATTAATTTATTGGAGAAACACTATGACTAAGTTTACTACTCACACTATTGAATCAGCTCCTGAAGCAGCACTGCCAATTTTACAAGGAGCAAAAGACGCGTTTGGCTTTGTGCCTAACTTACTAGCAACTATGGCTGAAGCTCCAGCAGTGCTAGAAGGTTATATGACGCTTGCAGGTATTTTCGATAAAACAAACCTATCGGACACAGAGCGCCAAATTATCTTAATGACGAACAATCGCCTTAACGGTTGCACATATTGCATGGCTGCACATACGTCGTTATCACAAATGGCAGGTGTAAGTAATGAAATAATTGAAGCATTGCGCAACAACACTCCTATTGCAGATGCAAAACTAGAAGCGCTTCGTACATTTACAACGATTATTAATGAAAGTCGTGGTTGGCCAACAGAAGAGCAAGTTGAAACTTTCTTAGCGGCAGGTTACAACAAAACAGCAGTACTTGAAGTGATTCTTGGTACTGCACTAAAAGTGCTTTCTAACTACACTAACCATATTGCTCACACTGAAGTTGACGCAGCATTTGCACCAAATGCTTGGACTCCTGAAAAGTAACTTCTATTTATTGAGTCAGCTTATTATAACTAGCTGGCTCATTAACAATTGGAAAAGGAATACCATCTGCCTTTCAACCTTTTGCTAATAACATTTTAGAAGCTTATTACTAATCAAATAGATACTGAGGAAAGACTATGTTACTTGATACACCTATATGTGATTTTGGATGGAAAGCCCCTGACTTCACTCTAAAAGATCCTGATGGTAAGTCGTTTAATTTTAACGAACAACTAGGAGAAAAAGGTCTATTAGTTGCGTTTATTTGTAACCACTGCCCTTACGTTCAAGCTATTGCCGAACGACTTACCGAAGATATGAAAGAGCTACAAGCACAAGGCATAAATGTGCTTGCTGTTATGTCGAATGACTACACATATGTTGTGGAAGATGGCCCTGAATACATGAAGAAATTCAGTACTCATTTTGGTTTCACCTTTCCATATTTGGTCGATGAGGGACAAAAAGTAGGCCGTGCTTTTAATGCTGTTTGTACCCCAGACTTTTTCGGATTTAACAAAGATGGAGAATTGCAGTACCGCGGTCGACTTGATAATGCAGGCCGAGGCAAATCGGCAGAACGCATCACAGAACTTGTTAACGCAATGAAGCAAATTGCGGAAACAGGGCAAGGCCCAAAGCATCAAATAGCCAGCATGGGCTGCTCAATCAAGTGGAGCTAATTTTACACAGACACCCACCGTAATTCCATTTGACGACAGGTGAAAAATAAAAAGTCAGTGGTGTCTTTGTTGGAATTTATGCGTGAAGTCGATGCTGCTAGCTAGGTGAGAATCATTTCATGCAATTTTGAGCATTAAAGACCATAGGGACTACCTACACTCCCTCTAATGCATCGACTAACCCGTTTTGTAAATTGAACTCAGAAGCTTAACCAAAAACTTCTAAACAAATTGATAGGTTACTTCGTCGCTTTTTACCTTGGTGCTCAGTAAGTTCAGATAATCTATCTACTGGGCCTACAGCACCACGAAATATCACTTCAAACTTTTGGCTCATGGCAAGCCAGTGTTCTTGCTCTATCTTAAGTCGTTCTAAAATATCAGGAAGTGTATGGTCAATCCTCCCCCGTTTATCTTCTCTTAGATAGCGTCCTGTCACTTCGACCAGTTCGATGTAATCGGCTAATTCAAACCTTAATCCCGTTGTTTCACTCTTATTTATACTTCCAGTAAAAGGCATGAGTTCTTTCGGTTGCTTCCTATTTAACGCTTGTTGAATTCTTAACTTTATACTCGTGTGCTCTGAAGTTTCTGGGGTCTTCGACAATTTCGCTCTAATCGGATTTAAGTCAACATAAGCCATACACGATAACAATGCCGCTTCATCTAAAAGCGCTTGGCTTTTGAATCTTCCTTCCCAAAAACGCCCTGTGCACTCATCTTCTTGGTTCGCTTTTCTCGCTATGCTTTCATTCAATACTCGCATGAACCAACTTATGCTTTTAAGTCGCGCTCTATAAACGTTTGCGGTCTCTTCTACCGTTAACCTTTCTGCTTGCGTTAAGTGCTCGCTGTTAATGTATTGTTGCGTCAGTAATGTTCCTTTAAACAGCCGATGCCAGTTCGACAATATCTCTATGGTACTCCAGCTATCTGCTTTACTTTCATTAACATACAAGACGACATGAGTATGATTGCTCATCACTGCATATGCGCAAACTTCTATTGCAAACGCTTGCGATAACAAGTGCAGTTTTTCTTCTACCCACCCTCTTCTATGCTCATAGCTTTTCCCTGTGCTTTTATCTTCACCACATAAAAAGGCTTTTCTTACGCAGCGGGAAACACAATGATAATAAGGCGTGTCAGCTAAGCTGACTTGGCTCTTCCTTGATTGCGGCATAAATCATCCTGATTTATTTAATTTAGTACCTTAAATATAGACAAAGAAACGGCATCGTCAAATTGCGGTGGGTGTCTCTGTTGTTACGCTAGCAATGGGTCAATCATCTGAATCCAGTCGTCTAGGTTAGATTTGTGGTTAACTGGAACATTGTTGCCGTTGTTTACAAAGAAGGTTGGTGTTGCCCATACTCCTTTTGTTGCCGCGTAACGGATGGGGGTTCTGGCATCCACGTAAATATCTTCGTCCCCTACTCGCTTTAAATATGCTTCACGATTTACATTGCCATACTCCTGCGCTAAATCAGCAATGAAATTGCGCAGATCTTCATGAGTTTTATGGAAAAACGGAGCGTTATAAAACTGTTCTTGGCGCTCGTACACGAAAGTAGCAAAGTCATAAAACTTGTTTGCGTTCCCTTCAGCAAGAGCAAATAACCCTAAACTTACGTCCCACGCTTGGCGATGATTACTTAGTGTTATCAGATGTACCCGTAGGTTAACAGAGGCATTTTGATAGTGCTCCATCACAGCCATCAAGGTTGACCAAGCCGCTTTGCTATGCGGACATTGGATATCAACAAAAGCATCGAGTGTAACTTGTGCTGCTGGATCACCTAATAAAAAGCCACTTGGACGTTGAGGAATAGGAATTGCCATAATGATCTTTCTCCGAATATCTTGTAACTTTGTAGTTATGACTAGTCTAACCTTTACTGGTCTGTAAGCTTAGTATTAACCACTAAATGACTGTGCAAGGTTTTATGTACCGGGCATTTGTCTGCAATTTCGAGCAATCTGCTCTTTTGCTCATCAGTTAAATCCCCTTCCAAGACAATTTCACGATTTAAATTATCTATCTGCTGAGGTGTTTCGTCACAGTGCTGACAATCACTATTGTAACTGCGTTCATGATACAAATTAATGGCAACATTACTCAGTGGCCATTTCTTTCTATCTGCATACATACGAATTGTCATTGATGTACATGTTCCCAACGCTGCAAGCAAATGTTCATATGGATCAGGCCCTGTATTTTGGCCTCCTACAGCCGTAGGTTCATCAGCTAACCAATGATGACTGTCGCTGTAAACATTTTGAGTAAACTTATGATCTTTTTCTTCTACATAAACATGCCCTTTTGCTACACCTTGCTCTAATCTTTCTTCAACAGGTGAGCCTATATACCTACTCGCCCAAGCTGCAATGGTTGTAGCTATATATTCGGCATCAGCTTTGTTGCTAACCAAGTGATCAGCGTTATCTAAACTAACAAAGCTCTTAGGGTGCTTAGCATCTTTATAAATCTTTTCAGCCTCAGCAATTGAAACTGTGCTGTCCATTGGTGAATGCATAACAAGAAGTGCTTTTTTTAAGTTGCCAATTTTAGACTCGCTTTGCTCAAGGTCGTCAACAAACTGCTTTTTGATAACAAACTTTCTCAATCCCAATGTTACTTCGGCTTCACCATTTTCTTTAATAGTGTCCAAATCTGCAGCAAAGTTGTGAACTACGTGTTGGGCTTCATGTGGCGCTCCAATAGTTGCAACAGCTTTTACTTCAGGTAATTGATGGGCAACCGACAAAACGGCAGCTCCACCTAAACTATGACCTATTAATAAGCTTGGCGCTCGATAGTTTTGAGCTAAAAAGTCAGCTGCTGCTTTTAAGTCTTCCACGTTAGAAGAATAATTTGAATTAGAAAAATCGCCATCACTGTTACCTAATCCAGTGAAATCAAATCTTAATACGGCTATACCTTTCGCGGTTAACGCTTTGGTAATTCGAGAAGCAGCTGCAATGTCCTTACCGCAAGTAAAACAATGTGCAAACAAAGCATAGCTGTGAATGTTTTGTTCTGGTGATTCCAACATGCCTCGCAATGTAACACCATTGCTAACAAACTCGACTTTATTCTTCATGCCTTATTCCTTTTTTTTTCGTGCTGCTTTTAAGTTGCAAGCTGATGACTCTATCTGTTTGTAATGCTCAATTTCTTGTGTTTTAAGAATTTGCTAAACTAAGAAGCTTTTCTAGTTCGCCATTTTTAACTGCGGCTTGCAAATCGTCATTACCACCAACGTGATGTTCATCAACAAATATTTGTGGCACAGTTTTGCGCATACTGCGCTCTCGCATTTCATTAGCGTAGGCTTTGTTGAAAGTAATATCGAATTCTTCAAACTTTAATCCCAGCTTTTTCAGTGTTGCCTTTGCTCTAACGCAATAAGGACAATAGCCTTTACTATAAACCGTGATTTTCGCAGTTTGCTTTGATTTCATCTCTATACCCTTCTACTTCAAGTGTGACTTAACTAAATTTAATGCCGACATTATGAACTCCTTACAATAACTAGCTATGTCCAAAAGTCTTTAATACCGTACCAATCGTCCATAATTTCAGTTTAAGTGGATTTATCGAAATAATAGCTTGTGGTATTTCATCGAAGTGACAGTCATAATTGGTACAGATAAATCTAAAAGGGTCTTAGGTAATGAATGTAGATGTAGTACCAACGGTTATCTACTCAAGTATGTTAGGGATGACATTATTCGCTCTGTTTGACGTAGTCAATCGGCCTAAACAAAGACAAACTCTCTTTCTTGGGGGCTTGTTAGTGCTCCTGCTCATTCATATTCTTGGAGAGTTATTCATCTATTCAGGAGCTTATGTCTATGCACCTGGTCTTGCAGGTTTGCAGTTTCCACTAAGAGTCTTACTAGGACCAGCTCTGTACTTTTACGCTTGCGCAACCATGTCACCTGAGCAAAGCTTGCCAAGAAAGGCTTATCTGTTAGCCCTTCTTGGTCCGATTATTGTTCTATTAGGAATGCTGCCTTTCCTTTTCATCTCACCTGAAGACAAACTGGCCATGGCTACTCCTGCAACCCGGGATAAAGAACTGTTCAAAATAGCCTTATTTACCTGCGCTTTTGCCATGGTTACTTTTATTGCCTTCACTGCAGCTTATCTAATAGCAACGTTCAAATTGCAAAAACAGCATAGGCAACAATTAATGCAACGCTTTTCCTCTATTGAGAAACGTTCAATGGACTGGTTCAAAACAGTACTTATATTGTGGGGTTGTGTTTGGCTGTTATTTAGTATTGAGTACAGCATAACCTTCTTAGGTTGGAAGTGGTTTGGCAAAGGTTTTGTCATTCCTATTTCAGAAGCATTAGTTTTAATGACTTTTAGTCACTACGCGCTAAAACAACCAATTCTTACCGACTCTGAAAAAGCACCGGTTGCCACTAATCAGCCAAAAAGCTATTCGATGCCAGCTACTCAGATGGCACAGATTGCAGAAAAGTTAACTAGTGTAATGGCCGAAAAAACACTTTTCTTGGAAGAAGACTTATCGTTAAAAAGACTTTCCGAAGCTATTGCTGTTAGTGAAAACCAGATTTCAGAAACCTTATCACAGCATTTGAATACTAACTTTTTCCAGTTTGTTAACGGTTACCGCATTGAACAAGCTAAGTCGTTGTTAATAACAACTGAACTGAACATTTCTACCATAGGTTATGACGTAGGTTTCAACTCTAAATCAACCTTCAACCTAGCCTTTAAAAGGGCTACAGGAACAACACCAACCGCTTTTAGAAACCAAGAAAAATTATTAGTTAGCTAACAAAAATAAGCTTAAAACTGATTAATTTGTCCAAATAGGCCCATTAGGACGACTCTGACCACCAGTCACCTCATACTGCAGAAAAGTTTCCACAGTGATGAGGTGATTATGATGGATAAAACAAACACAACACTTACAGAATTAACAGTAACAGAGTCGACAACTGACTTAGCAGAAGCAACAGAATTTAAAAGAAAGTCACTATTAAGACGAGCTAATCAAGCTTTAAAATACTCAGCAGTATTTTGGTTTATTACTGTGCTTTTAGGCCAATGGTTTTTCTTCTATTACATCATGGCTTTTTACGGCTTTTCGGTAATAAACGATAATATGGAGATTTGGAATCGCTGGGAAGTATTCGGAGTTAAACCTTATCATGCAGGTGACTTCTCAGGTAACTTAGCCTTTGCAGCTCATGCCATAGGAGCTGGTATAGTTGCGTTTGGTGGTGCGTTACAACTAATCCCTAAAGTTCGCCAATACTTTCCGAGGTTTCATAAAATAAACGGCTACGTTTTTTTAACAACGGTAATTTGCTTGTCACTTTCAGGATTTTATTTGGTGTGGTTTAGAGAGCCTGTTGTTATAAAACTCTCCGATATTGGCACCAGTATCAATGGTATTTTAATACTAACTTTCGCTTACTTAACAGTCCGTAAAGCAATAGATAAAGATATTAACAGCCACAGAAAATGGGCAATAAGACTTTTCTTAGTATCAAACGCACAGTGGTTTTTGCGCTTAGGTGTATTCTCCTATTTAGTATCTGGCACTATGCTAGGTCTAAATCCAGCTACCAGCGATCCTTTCTTTCCATTTTGGACATTCGGCTGCTTTTTAGTACCGCTAGCTACCTTAGAAATGTATTTTTATGCAAAAGAAAAAGGCACAGCGAAATTTAAGTTAATCTCTAGCGGCATCTTAGTTGCGCTCACCGTTTTAATGTTAATTGGAATGTTAGGCTTTACACCGTTTTTAATAAGCGTAATGACAGGTGGAAATATCTCGATTTAAGATAAATAGGGTCAGGCTAAAGTTAAATCACCAGTGAACTTAAGATATTAATTCATATTAAACTCCCCTGACCCACCACTTATTGTTTATTTGGCAGATATTGCTTTTTCAATAGCATGCAACAAGGACTTAGCATCATTTGTGCCCAAGCTAACTGTTGTACCATCTTTAAGATATAGCTCCACTGCCGTGAAGCCAGACACATTGTACAACCAACCTGTTGATATCAGACGAATTCCCCAACCGTAATACCATTTTGTTTTGATTATCGATGCTGACTTAATCTCGTTTAAAGCCAAAGACTTTCGCCAAAATCTAGGCCCAAAGTGCCACTTAATTTTGTCACCATCAATTTTAATAGTCAGAGATGAAAACAGCACTATTGCAATTCCCATAATGATGACCACAGGTAAAATCACATCCTCTGACTTGGATGTCCAAGCTGGCCACATTAATGCTATTGCTAGCCCAAAAACAATGAACATAGTTATAGCCGGTTGTGTATTTTTATAAACCATCTTTCCTATCCTTAGTTTTGGTTACTTTGACACTCTTTTCCCAGCTCGCCAAATAAGTAAGAAAAACATAATTAAGTAAACAGGCGTATCGAAAAACGTGTTGTAAGTAAGCCAATTATCTTCCGTTAGATAAGTAGCTGCACCATAATTTATACCAGCCATGACTATACCTATTAAGGCCAAACCGACAACAAAGTATTGATGATCAACCGGAGAACTCAGATAGCGTTCAAAGCGGGAGCCGAAGTATCGACCTTTTCTAAATATGCCATCGGTCAGAAGTACAGATGCGCTCAACAAGCCCATTATTGTGCCCTTGAGTTGGACAAAATATTCACTTTGAAAAGCTAAAGAAAGTCCCGCAGATATCAGTAACATCACAGTACCAAAAACAGCAAAACCACCAAGTAGATCTACTTTTACAAAACGCTGTATTACAACTAAAGCCAAGCCTAAAGCAACACCAACAAATGCCGCAGTAGTTAAATCTCCTGTAACTTTAGCCACGATAAAAAATGCTGCTCCAAGGCCTATATCCGCGAATATAGAGTGCTTGTTCTTTTGCCACTTTTCACTTTGCTGTTTGGCTTTTTCATTAGTTTCCATTGCCTTAGCCGATGCATTTAGCTTGGCTATTTTGTTTTCAGCATAGTAAACATCGTGCTCTGGGTGGCTTGCATGAATTAGTTCCCCACCTTCTCTCACCTCTATACCAACATTCCACATGCTGTAGTAGCCAACAGATACAGTTACCTTCGAAGGCTGATCATTGAATTCCAAAGAGTGTTCTATCACTTTCAATCCAGCATCGTATCGGCAAGTTTGTTCGTCTAACAATCTACCATTATGAAATAATTGGGAGGTGTAAGTGGTAAAGGTAAAGTGGAACTTCACTTCGTAATCTTCATTTCTATATTGGAAAGGTCTTACATAAGTCCATATACGCATAATTGATTTTAAATTTATTGCTCAATAATAAAGATTATCTATTTTAGGTAGATGAGAGGGATTTTCAACAGCAAACTCAGCTATGTAAGTTATCAAATGTAAACTGTTAAACCTATAATAAGTAAAAGAAAGTTTTATTTAGGTTAACTCAGTAAACACTTCAACCACACCTTGCTTAACCAAAGCTAAACGCCAAAGAGGATCTGCTGACTTAGCCTTTTCTTTTGCTGATAGGAGCGTTCGAATGTCTGGTTCATCACCCTCTTTTACAGCTAGTTTAAATACCTTATTTTTCTTTTCAGCTAACAAGTCAAAACCACTGTTCTCTTGTTGTTTATCAGTCACCTCATAACCAAGCTTTTGATAGTATTCAGTCACAGAATTGATTGCCTGTGAACTTACTTTATTCACCTTTTCTCTCTCTTCTTCTGGCTTGGCAACTAAAAACATAATGCCGTCTATTTTGGCAACATCTCTGTTTTTGCGGAATTGCTCTATCACCTCTGGCTCTTGGCTATATCGATCAGACTTGTACTCACCTAAGTATTTCCAAGCGTTAACACCTTGCTTCACATACACAGGCACATATTCTTGGGTATCCAACAATAACTTGGCGTTGGCAATTTTTCTGGGCCCTGTGCCAATAATGATCACATCTGGTGCTTCAGGATTTTTAAAAGTGTTAACCGCTAAACCTTTCACCTTTCCATTTTTAGTACGAATGTAAGAGTCGCCACCAGCCAAGGTTTGCGCGAGTTGTTCTGTAGTGAGAATGGTCAATGAATGCTCCAATTTATGGCAATAACGTAGCTGAAGTGAAATTAGGTTTATTTTAACCTGACCCCAATTATTTCCAACTATTAAAGGCTAACTGACTACAACGCTTATCGCAGTCAGTACCACGCCTAATACTATTGGAGGGAGTAAAAAGCGTTTTTGCCATTTAATTATTGCCCATACGGCGAGAGCATAGAAGCTAAAGAATAAAGCGAAGTGTTTTACAGAGAATATATCGCTAACCAACAACACTAAACCAAACACCAGCAATTTTATTACTGAATATTCAATGGATTTGATTTGAATATTGCTGCTACTTATTGGTAGTGAAACTAAATATGACTCAAACTTTGATTTGAGATTTTGCATAGAAAACAAATTTGCCGCCCACACTATTCCAAATACGAAAGCAGTAAAATTTAAAAAGTAATTTGCAACTTCTGCATTAGTTGAACCTATTACCACTTTAGCGATAGCTAATAAAAGAAGCGAGGAGATGATGGTCAATTTATTGTTTTCTGGATTTTCTAAATCCCACTTTAAAAACAAATACAACCAACTGGTAGCTAATTTTTTTGGTAGCTTAAACTTAGGATAAAACCATTGCTCAGCAAAGATCGCAGCTAGCCAACCGACAAGATAAGAAGCTTTAGATAAATCAGTCACAACTAAACTAATTACAATAGGAAACACCACAAGGCTTAACCACGGAGTCCTTGTTCTCAAAGCTTTAAAACAGTAATAACAAGAAAGTAACAAAAGACTAAGTACTAAAACAGTGGCTTCAAGTAGTTCATTAGCATCGCCAGTAAAATTAAAAATGGCATAAAAAAACAGAAAAATAGGCGCTAAAACAAAAAAGTTAGCGGCGTATGAGACAACTAACAAATCACCAATAACCCGCATAGGTTTGCTAACGGGTAACAAAGATAAGTAATTTGAGTAGCCGCTCGCTAGAATAGCTGTTTTTTGCAAATTAACCCAAGTGTAGAGCAGTAATAAATAGCCCCACAAGGTATTGAAGAAACTCGTCGATGTGGTTTCAGGGTTAAGAATAATTCCGATGAACACAAAAGGAATGAGTACCAAAGCAGGCATAGCCAAAGGAAAAAGAGCAACAACGGCAATACCCGCCTGTTTTACATTTTCTAACAGCAGCTTTAAGGTGTGATGATACACACCAAACCTGAGTGACCAATACTTTATCATGATGACGCGACGAGTTCAGAAATAGCTAACTCAGACATATGTGTAAATAATCCAGAGTTCGCTTCATGACTAGCAATAAGTATTTGACCTGAAAAATCTTTTACTATTTCAGCCAAAGCACCTAAACCTTGTTCATCAAGGCCATTAGTCGGCTCATCCAAGAGTAACAGCTCAGGTTGATGGATAAGCGCTAAAATTAAACTGAGCTTTTTATAATTGCCCAAAGACAAATTGGTTACTTTGGTAAACAGAAACTTGTCGATATTAAAATGCTTAGCCCAACTATGAATATCAGCTTCGCTTATATTGCCGCGATTTAAGCCTGCTTTATTAAACTGCGACGCATGAAAATCTAACAACTCTTGAGTTGTCAAAAAACCAGGTAAGTCAACTTTACTCGCACTAACACCAATTTTCAGTTTACTGCTTAGTGCAGTAACACTTTCACCATTTAACTCTATGCTGCCTTTTTCTATAGGCAAGATTCCAGCAGCTAATAATAAAAGTGTTGTTTTACCGCTGCCATTTGGCCCAGTAATTATCGTTCTAGAATCGCTCACTCTAAGCGATAAATCTCGGAACATACTCCGCGAAGAATAACTGTGGCTGACCTGATCAAATTCAAGCACAAAACACCTAAATATAAACTTGTAATTTCAACATGTTAAAGCATGTGATTAAAAAGTGTGAACAAAATAACAAAGCCAATTGCAACAAAACTTTTCGAAATAAATGGAGTCGACTATTTATTTTATTTGTATTTTAAATTTGCTTTAAATGCTTCAACTTCTAGTGGTGCATTTTCATAATCGTATTTACTCATATCTTGAATGTGTTGCATCACTACACTACCGAGACTTGAGCGTTCAATTTGTAAAACATGAACTAATTCATGAGCTAATTTAGGTCGGTCAAGTTCATAGCCATGGCGTACATATATGGAATAACCAAACACTTGCGCGTTATTTGTTATCCCATTACCTATTAACCCTAAATTTTCACCCAAAGCGGTTAGAGCTTTATTCTCATATGGAAACGGTACCGACTCTAAGTAAATAATGCGGACTCTTTCTGGATGTTGAATACCTATGTCTATCGCCAGTTCTAAACCTGACTGAGTTAAAGGTTCGCCAATTTTTAACCCTTTTTTATCTGTTTCTTCAGCCCATTTTATGTATTCCCCAAGCAGTGCTTTTATAGGAAGTTGTTCACTTGATTGCTGTTGTGAAATAGCAGTAAAAGATTGCAAGCTAAGCAAGCTTACTAGAAATACATATTTAAACATTTTAATCCTCTGTTTGTTCTAAGTGTCGATAAATTCGTCGTTATATTTAGGGAAATCATCACAAAGTCTGGATAAAAGTGGCTTGCGCTTTAATGCTCGTTCCATCTTTTTCAAACTTTGTTCTAAATCCACTCCAATTTCTTGCCACATCGCATCATAAACCTGTTCAAAGTCTTTCATGATTGCAACGATTCGATCAGCCTCAGGTCGAGCATCTGCGGAAATATCATAAATCCTTTTACGAGAATCATTTGGATCCGCAAGCGAGGTAAAAAAACCATCCTTAACGCTTCCCTTTAGGCGGCTCTCTAACACTTGTCTAGAGATCCCTATATGTTTAGAAAGCTCAGTTGATGACATAGCACCATTAGTGTGAAGTGCTAAAACAATTGAAATTTTGTTCGCATGTAAGCTAAATCCCAGCTCATCAAACACTTCTGCGCCTTGTACGCTGATCAATTCACTAGCTCGAAATAAAATTGCACCAAATTGTGGGCTTCTTATATCTGACATTATTTACTCCTGTTATTTGCGAAAATATTAACGCTAAAAATTGCACAAATAAATAAAAAATATATCAATAAAGCCCTGTTATTTACTTTCAAACTCAGCTTTCAAATTTTATTTTCATTCTGTCATTAACAAACTTCTACTACCTTAAATACAAAATGTATTTAGGCCACTTTCATAGTTAAAGACAAGAGATCTCTTACCTTATCTATTGTATAGACTAAGTCATAAGCTGCGATATCTAGGTCTGTAACTAAGTAAAGTGCCGATGAAACTAGCACTCCAAGTATTACTCTGCATGCAATATGAGCATGTTTTAAATTGGTTAAGATGCTCCCCATTACTTTTCTCCATTAGTGACCTTTAACACAGGTTGTTGCTAGTCAATTCAGCTGTCGAACCTACATTTCATATTGCATTGTGATCTCACCCTGACAATACGAAAAATATAACGCAAAATATTGCACAAATAAAGAAAAGAAATAAATGAATAAAAACTATAGACAAATCATAGCGATACAAAACACCTTTAATTACTGCTCTCTAACTTTCATTCAAAAATAGTTAAAACCATAAGTTACATACATGGATAAAATTTAATCATTGCATTTTACATGCAAATGCATTTAGAATAAAACATGCACAAGCATGTAAATTAAATATAGTTATATTAGGTTAAAAAATATGAATATCATTGATAAAACAAATCCTGAATTAGGTGCATTTATACTGCGTATTAGTTTAGGTGTTATGTGGATAGCTCATGCAGGGCTAAAGTGGTTTACTTTTACTATGCCTGGTTTTGCAGGATGGTTAGAAAGCATTGGTTTTTCCTCTGCACTTGCATGGCCAGTATTTTTAGCTGAGTTAATTGGCGGCATTATGATTTTATTAGGAGTTCATGCTCGATATGCATCAGCTGCACTTATTCCTGTAATGGTCGTCGCTATGTACACGCATATTGGCAATGGTTGGTTGCATACATCTGAAGGTGGAGGGTGGGAGTATCCTTTATTCTTAATAATGGCTTCTATCGCTTCTATTCTGATTGGTAGCGGTAAATACACCTTAGTCAAAGAAACTTCTAACTGATAAGAACGAGTATTGGCTTAGGTGAATACATGTCGCCTAAGCCAGCTTCGTTAATAAATAATGATGACTAATAAATTTTAGATTACCAAGTTAATCAGTCAAAACCTCTTTAATATCAACAATTTCAATGTCATGCATTTGATCTAGATACAAGTCAAAATATGACTTATGTGAAGCACCAACTATCACTAGCACTTTAGCTCCAGGTTTATTTCCTGCGGCTTCCAAAAGGTTTGCAGCCATTCTCAATCCCCGCACTTGCCACCAAGCAACATATTGCCTTGCTCTTCCTTCACCATCAGAATTTGCTGTTGCCAAACCAAAGTCATTTTCAATAACAAAGCGTTGATATTCTTTTGAATTAAGAAAAAGATACCCATCTTTTACTTGCTCAGCCGATCTCCAAAACTGCTGCTGTCTATCTTTCATTTCCTTTTCTTTTGGATGCTCACTGTTCCAAACAGCTTGTACTGTAGACCAAAGTTCTTCAGGAGAATTTAAGTAAATATAGTCAGCAGTATGATCATCAATCATGGCTAACTCATCCAAATCAAGTCTTCGTGCTAATTCAACACCAATAAGATTGTTTTCGTTCTGGGAATTAAGGCCTTTATTCAATTTAGCAACTAACTGCTCTGACAGTCCGTCTTTTGCGATACGCTCATCTTTACTCAGTTTGCTCCATTGCAAGACACCTGACCAAACCTCACCAGCTCCTAAAAATAATAAAGCCAAACGTCGTCTGTCTGAAGATGTTGGTTTCTTAGGCCATTTTCTCAAAACTTGTTCCAGCGCGGCAGCTGATTCTGGACGACTCATACCTAACTGTTCTAAAGCAGGTTTGTTATTAAAGCAGTAACCCTGTACATCAGGATAAAGTGATTTATAACGAGTGATTTCATCACAAGTTCTGCCATTAACCGCTTCAACAGCAATAACATCTGGTGAGAAGTTTTGTATTTTCTCCAACACAATCGACAAATGAGATTTATCAAAATGTTTCTCACTCATTTGAGCAAGATGCACTGTTCCTAAGACAAGTACTTCAGTAGGCTTACTTTGAATATCAGCTTGTACACCACCAAAATCAAACATTGGCGCTGCGCCTGTTCGTACAAAGGTCGGGCTCCCCTTTTGTATAAAAGTATTTTGGTTTTTAAGGTCTTTTTGCTGCGGTGAATCTTGGGCTTGCATTAACGAGGAAAAGCTCAAAGACATTAAAGCAACTAACCTAAACCCATTTAGATATTTAATCATGTTGATATCCTTAGTATTTTTACAGTTAGTCGCGTTGTTTCAGAAAAACGTTTAAAGGTTGTTTTTCCCGCTTTATCAAATACTAAAGATAAATAAGATGAGGTTAAATTACCTAAGCAAAATTTACCTCATCTCTCTCACTAACTTCCTATCAAAATAAAAGCCAACGACCGAGATCGCTAATTGCCTGCTGCAGTTGACTCATAGGTTTTATAATAAACTGAGCAAACTTGAGTTCTGCCGGCCGTTTGGTTTGTTTCAGTTGGCTATTTAGCTCAATCAAACTCTCTTTAGCTAATGCCAGATGTGCCTCATCGGGTTGATACGTTGAGCCTATTGGATAGTAACTTCCGGATTGAGCTTTCATCTCAATATGTGTACCAAGTACAGCAGAGACCTCGTTTTGGTTAGCAAAGTTAGCCAACTTATTAATACTTGTTTTGTAAGCACTCCAGTCTTTCACATAAACATAGCCCGGATACAAAGTATCACCGGTTAGCAGCCACTTAGTTTTACTATCATAAAGAGTTATTGCTTCCTCTTGATGCCCAGGAGTTGGCATCACGGTAATTTCTCTTTTTCCTAAATCGATAATTTTTGAACCTTGTGGCCAATCATTAAAGCCAAAAAAGTGTTGTAGACTCTCAGCTGTTGGATCTATTAGTTTTACTTTTGGCTTGCCTGCCATAGACTCATCTCCGCGCATGTGATCGCCATGTCCATGGGAATGAACCACAAGTATCTCTTTATGTTGTTGGCCGTGCTCAGCAAGGAGTTGTGTTAAATGCTGATAAAATGAATAATCCACTTTTTCATCTAGCGCCCCAGTATCCAATACTAGTACTTGCTCTTCACCAGCCAAAACGTAGATAAATGGCGCTTCAAAGTTCAAACACTTATTTTGTCGAATAATGAAAGTAGACTCATCATGTTGATACACTTCCTGCGCAGGGTCCATATTAGTTTCACAGTTAGCAGAGCCATGTATCCATTTTGATTTTGCGATGATAGAAGCTGTACTGTTAGCCACTTGTAATTGGCTTTTAACTTCTACTACTTCAGGTGCGGTACAACCTGCAAGTGCTATAGTTACTGTTAATAAAAAACGACTCTTCATGCTCTTCCCTCTCCTTCACATAAATCTATTAACTTACAGATTGATATTTAAATATATCAAAGTGAAACCTAAGGTATTTACCAAGCCGTGAGATAAGATCAGAGGCCACAAACGCCTGTTGCAATACACATAAATAGTGCCTGATAACAAGCCAACGATACCCGTTGCGATAAAGCCATTTAAACCTTGATAATAAAAGTGCTGTTGGCCAAAGATTAGAGCTTGTGTGATCACAGCCAAAGCAATAGCGAATGGCAATTTTTTATAAGCTTGTTCAAAGCGGTGGAGCATGAATCCACGAAACAATAACTCTTCTGTGAAGCCACCTATGACCCAAGCAACGACTAGCCAATATGCATAAACCGCTAGATTACCTGGAACATTACTAAAACGGCCACTCATAGCTTGACTCAATTCTTCGTTAGTACCGCTTGGTAATTCGAACAACTGTCCAATAAGCGATACTGCCACATTGGCAAGAATCAGTGTTGATGCCAAAGCGACAACCGTCCAAAGAACAAGCGAGCGCTTGGTTTGATTCTGCACAAAACCAATTGTTTTTAGGCTTTGACCGGACAGCTTCAAACGCCAGATTGCAACTCCTAACGCCGATAACAAAGATATCGGTCCCGCAAAAGTCCACATTACAGGGAACTGTAATAAGGTTTCTTTTAAAATAAATAAGGTGGCCAATACATAAATTAGATCAACAACTGCGGTTTTGATCGTATTAGAGCCTGTATCTGAATCACTGAGGTTGTCTGTCGACACGGATATATTGCTCATTATGCCCCTTCCTCTTCTATCCTTTTCGTCATAGGCTTTTCAATGAGTGCTAGCTCTGCTTCCCTGATCTTGGCCATAAGATCACAACCTAACTGCTCATTTAAACTATCGAATGCCGCGCTAACTTGCTTGGTGAAAGGCTTAAGTTTTATTGCTTCCTCTGCACCTAACTCAGTTAAGTGAAGAGTTTTAGCTCGCTTATCTTCTGGATTGGCTTGACGATATACCAAGCCAAGTTTCTCCAACGTTTGTATTCTCTGTGTCACCATCTGATGTGTAACGTCCAAAGCTTTGGCTAAATCAGCTAAGGTCACCTTGCTGTTTTTATCTAAAAAATAAATGGTCGATATTGCAGTTGTTGGTGTGACTATGCCCTTTTGTTCAAGCAGTTTAGTTCCTTGATCTATGATCAAGTCTGATAATCGACGACTAAAATGGGCTAAAAAGGCACTGTTTAAGGTTTCAAAATATAAACTCATAGGTTGACTCAGATATACACAAGTACTTGTACAATACATCAAATATTAAAATACACAAGTACTTGTACAAATACATAAAGAAAAAGGTCAGGTTAAAATTAAACTTTTTAAAATGATTTAATTTTAACCTGACCCTATTTATTCATTTTTAAAGGTCGCTTATCTTTAAAAGCTACTTATTTTAAGCGCCGTATCCAAACATTACAGCTAAGACTAATACCACAGACGCTGTAGCCATTAATTTTATAAGTAAAGGTAAACAGAATTTAAACCACAAGTGATAAGGAACTCCTGCCATACCTATTATGCCCATCAATACAGCGTTGGTTGGAATGATCATATTAGAGAAGCCGTCACCAAACTGGTATGCCAAAACAACAACTTGTCGAGTAACACCAACAAGATCACCAACTGGAGCTAATAAAGGAATTGTCACATATGCTTGCCCGCTACCAGAAGGAATAAATAAGTTGAGTAAAGTTTGCATCACAAACATGCCAACAGCAGCTAATTCTGAGCCAAGAAAAGACAACGGATAAGACAAACCATACACAAGTGAATGTAAAATCTGACCATCTTCCATGATTAATGCAATGCCTCTGGCTATACCAATTAGCATTGCCGTTGATGCTAAATCTTTAACACCTTCAATGAACTGATTAGCCGCAGTATCCGCATCAAGCTTGCCAATCACAGCTGTAAATAATCCCCATAGAATAAATAAGGCACCAAGCTCATATAGATACCAACCTTGTTGAGATATGCCCCACACTGCGGCAACGATTGTTGCAATCAAACCGAACAAAACTAACTTGTGACGGAGTTCTAATTTTGGATAGTCGGATTGTTCGCTGGTTGCCAACGGACAAGGCAAGTCCACAGTCATAGATTGTGACGGGTCAGCTAAAACTTTTTTGGCGTAACTCCAAACATGGTGAAAACCAATTAAAACAAAAGGTATAAAAATAGCCAATCGCAGTTCAATACCAGAATAAACAGGTACATCCGCTATGCTTTGTGCCACCATCACAGTAAATGGATTAAAAGCAGATACCCCATAACCTATGCCATAACCTGTCATAATCATACCAACTGCCGTCATAGCATCTAATCTCATCGCCTTACATAAACCGACGAGAATAAGAACGAAAGGAATATATTCACCAGCAGTCCCTATCGCGCCCGACGCCATGGCAAAACAAAATACAACCATAAAAATGAGTAAATTAGGTTTATGACCAAATTTATCTAATAAGTTGCCAATAAGCGCATCAATAGTGCCTGTGGCTCTTGCTATAGCTAGCACACCTCCAACGATAAAAACGAAGAAAATAATATCTTGTGCAGCGGCTAAAGCTCGAGGTATTGCAACAAGAAAGTCCATCGGAGTCAGACGAACAGCTTCTTCAGTTAAAGTAAACGTACCAGGAACAACAGATTGTCTGCCGTTTTCTAGCGTTACCTCTTCAAAAAAGCCTTGCGGTACAAGCCAAGTTGCGATGTATGCAATCAACATCATAGACAACAGAAGTATTAGAGTGTGTGGGACTTTAAAAGTGCTTTTCATTGTTTTTATTATTTTATTGAAACTAATTCACTATAGTAGCCATTTGTATAGGGACATGACAATACCTAACCTTTTTTCATGTTGTTGCTTATAATTTAAACAGAATGAGAATAAATAGGGTCAGGTTAAAATTAAACCTTTCAAATTCATTTAATTTTAACCCGCCTCTGTTTACTACCGTTTACTGAGTGAGTAAGCTATTGATGTTAAATGAATTTAACTTGCTGATTCACTTCCTAGAATTATTTACTTCAAAACAGAATGAACAACAACAATTTAAGTTGAGTTCAAATTACGGACAAAGTATAACCATATCTGTTGAAGTTAACTTAGGGTTATTAACATGTTTCCTTTTTGCTCTATACCTCATATAGAAATTCAGAAAATCGAAATGGACTCGTCGTTAAAACAACCAATTAAACATCCAGTTTCTCAAGTGAATGACGCTTGTTTATCTCTTTTTGCGACAAGCAGTTTAGATGAGTTTCAACGACTGTTTGATTCATCAATATTGCAGCAGCTAGGTATAAGCAGCTTTGCTGCTTTGTTTGAATCTTTAAGAGAAGCTAAGTTTGTTACTAAAACGATTAACTTAACAAATCAAGCCAACAAAAATCTGGCTTTAATTTTCATTTTTAACCTGCCAAGTCCATCGTCTTCGACCATGAATGTAGGAATACTCGATATCACTGAGTTAGAAAATACAAAGCATGAGCTTGAGGAAACCTTGCTGCGATATGAGCTAGTTGTAGAAGGCGCTTATGGAGCCATTTGGGATTGGAATGTGGAACAGCAAACCGTTCATTTTTCGGAAAGTTGGTGCAAACTGCGCAAAGGAACCAAGAGCGATTTCACCAATCACCAAGATGAATGGCTCAACAGCATACACCCAGATGATCGAAATATTGTAATTGATGCTGTACAGCAGCACATGAGTGGGAAAACCCCTTCTTTTGAACAGGAATACCGAATAATTTGCAAAGATGGTTCAATCAAATGGGTATCCGATAGAGGCATAGCAAAACGTAATGCCGATGGCAAAGTGTTCAGAATGGCTGGTTCCGAATTTGATATTACAGAGCATAGAAATACCAGAATGCAGTTACAACTTGCAGCTAGTGTGTTCGAAAGTATTAACGAAGCAGTTGTTATCTTGAATTTAGATGGCTCAATTGCCGATGTGAATAAAGCGTTTTTTGATTTATTTGGTTATCAAGAAGAACATCTTTTGCACTCCCCTTTTTCTAACATCATATGCTCACAAAATAGAAAACTAGTTTCCACTATCATTGCCAGCCGGCATTCAACTTCAGTAAGTGAAATATACGTTCTAACGTCTTCAAATAAACGAATACTTTGTAAGCTAAAACTAAGTGAAGCTATAGGTAGAGATGGCAGTGTAACCCATCTTATTTGCTTAATTTCAGATATCAGAGAAAGCAAAAAGAATGAAAGGTTGTTACACGAACTTGCTTATAAAGATTTATTGACGCAATTGCCCAATAGACTTTCATTAATTGAGTATTTAAATAGCGCGGTGAGCAGCGAAGAAAGTTTTACTTTGTTTTTTTTAGATATTGATAACTTTAAATATATTAATGATGGTTTAGGTCATGCAGCCGGTGATGAATTATTGAAGCACGCAGCCCAAACAATATCTTCCTCAGTTAGAAAGGAAGATTTAGTTGCGCGATTAGGCGGCGATGAATTTGTGATTGTCATGCTCAATGTCAACAACAAACAGGACATAGAACGCGCGGCAAAACAATTACTTTCTAACTTGAACTATCGTGTGGTATTACAAGACAAAGAAGTTGTTATGTCAGCAAGTATTGGTATCTCATCTTGGCCAAAAGATTGCGACGATGTTGATTCTTTGCTTAGAAATGCGGACGCGGCCATGTATCAAGCTAAAGCTCAAGGCAAACAGAACTACCAGTTTTACGCTGAAAGCATGACCCAAAGAGCGGTTGAAAGAGTGAACTTAGAAGCTGACATTGACCGAGCTATTATTAACAATGAATTTATTCTTCATTATCAGCCACAACTTTGTGTTCAAGAAGAATTGGTCAAAGGTGTTGAAGCACTTGTCCGCTGGCAACCCGAAGGACAGGATATTATTTATCCAGACAAGTTTATTACTCTAGCAGAAGAAAACGGAACCATTATATCTATTGGGGACTGGGTTTTATTAGAAGCTTGCAAACAAGGTAAAGCTTGGCTTGACCAGGGTATTAATTTTGGTTTTATCTCAGTTAATATCTCGGCAAAGCAACTGATCTCTGAAAAACTGTTGGATAGCATTGAAAGCGCACTCAACGAAACAGGATTACCAGCCAAATATTTAGAATTAGAAGTGACAGAAAGCTCAATTTTACACCAACCTTTATTTGTTATTTCCCTATTGGAGAAAATTGCAGATTTAGGAATTAGTCTAGCGGTTGATGACTTTGGTACGGGTTATTCTTCTTTAAGCTATTTGAAAAAGTTGCCTTTCCACAGATTAAAAATAGACAGATCTTTTATCCAAGATATCCCTGAAGACGAAAACGATATAGCAATTACTGAAGCCATTATTGTGTTATCAAATAAATTGGGTTTAGAAGTTATTGCCGAAGGAACGGAAAACAGAGAACAAGTTGATTTCTTGTTAGAAAGAGGCTGTCAGATGGCACAAGGTTATTATTTCAGTAAACCACTTGCAGAAGCACAAATTACAAAATACTTGTTAGAACATACGGGTTAATCGACCAGCTTTCTAAACCTAACCATATTAAACTTGACCCAAAGTGCTAGAGTGCTTGTACTTTGGGCTATCCAGCATTTGTTTCAAATTATTAGCGAAATCAAAATCTTGTCTTACACTTTAAAGTAGTGAAAATAACAACAAGGCTGGCTTATGAAATCTGCAAACCATTTAGTTTTCATTCTATTTACCCTTTTAACTTGCCTGTTCTCATCTAACGCATTAGCAGGACAAAATGACTGTAAATTAACCTTAGGTTACGACAGTTGGGAACCATACCAATATCTAGACATAGGCAATGAAGTAAAAGGTTTAGATATAGATCTATTACTAATGGTTGCTAAGCGAATGCCTTGTGATGTTGAATACTCTCAAGGACCCTGGATTGACTTACTGGCACAACTTAGAAATGGCGAAATCGACATTTTATTGGGCGCTTCCAAAACGAAAAAGCGCGAACAGTTTGCCATGTTTAGCGAACCATATCGAACTGAACAATTCTCACTTTATGTGAGAAAAGAAGACAAAGCAGCCTTGAACTTAAAGTCCTTTAATGACTTTATTGAAAAAGGCAAAAAATTCGGCGTAGTCGATGACTATTTTTATGGGGATGAGCTAAATGAGCTTCGCGACAATGATAAAAACGATCAATTTGTTAGCGCTATAATAGGCGAAATGAATATCGCTCGTTTATTAGATGACAATATTGATGCCTTCTTCGAAGATAATATTGTTGGCGCTTCAATGATCCGAAGAAAAGGTTTATCTTCGCTAATTGTCCCCCACAGCTTATCGATTACCACAGGCGATGTTTATGTCATGTTTAGCCGTAAATCGGTATCTCCTGAAACTATTACTGATTTTAATCGAGGCTTAAATGAAGTGATTAAATCTGGAGAATATGAAGCCTTACTATCTCTTTATAAACATTGATAAGCCCACTTACAAAACATCTTGTTCTCCGTAAGTTAGAGCGTGATTAAAGCTCTAACTTACTTCCAATAGAGTGTTGAACTACCACTAGGCACTACTACTGCCATTTTCAATCTATGAGCAAAGCTCATAGCTCAATGAAATTAAATCAATTTTTTTCATAAACGCTTCCACGTATAAATCTAGTCATGCATTTATTTCAAGATTTAGGAGCTAGAACACGCATGAGTAATGATTTTATCTTCACCATTAACAACATCTGCTTTGATGAAAATTATCACCCTGCAGATAACACTCGTATCACGACTAATTTCGCCAACTTGGCCAGAGGTGAGTATCGTCAAGATAACCTACGCAATGCCCTAAGGATGATTGATAATAGCTTTAATGCTCTGGCACATTGGGATAATCCTAATGGCGATCGTTATTCTGTTGAACTTGAAATTATTTCAGTTGAGATGGCTATTGCTAAAAGTCAGCAAACCTTCCCTTCTATTGAAGTACTAAAAACAAGTATTGTTGATCACAAAACCAATAAGCAAATTGAAGGCATTGTTGGCAACAACTTCTCTTCTTATGTAAGAGATTACGACTTTTCTGTTTTATTATTAAATCACAACAAAAACTTAGCTAAGTTTACTGTTCCCGACGGTTTCGGCGACTTGCACGGTAAGCTTTTTCAACATTTTATTAATTCAACAACTTACCAACAGCACTTTAGCAAGCTACCTGTTATTTGTTTGAGTGTTTCGGACAATAAAACTTACCACAAAACAGATAATCAACATCCTGTGTTAGGGGTTGAATACTTGCCAAATGAGTCGTCACTAACTGAGCAATATTTTAAAAAAATGGGGTTACAAGTTCGCTATTTTATGCCTCCTAATAGTGTTGCACCTTTAGCTTTTTACTTCTTTGGAGACTTACTTTGTGATTACAGCAATCTAGAACTGATAAGTACGATCAGCACTATGGAGACTTTCCAAAAGATCTATCGTCCGGAAATTTACAATGCTAATGCAGCCGCTGGCAAATGTTATCAGCCAAACTTAAAAAACCAAGATCACTCGTTAACTCAAATAGTCTACGACAGAGAAGAGCGTAGCAGGTTAGCTATTGAACAAGGCAAGTTTGCAGAACAACACTTCATCAAGCCATATCAAGCTGTACTCGACAAGTGGTCAGCAAATTACACTTTATAGTTAATTACCAGGGGACATTTTATTATGAGTAAATTATTACCAACGGTCACAGCAGGTAGCTTACCTAAACCGTCATGGTTGGCAGAGCCTGAAACTTTGTGGTCACCATGGAAATTGCAGGATGAAGATTTAATAGTAGGTAAACAAGATGCGCTAAGACTGGCTTTGCAAGAACAGCAACAGGCTGGAATAGATATAGTCAGTGATGGAGAACAAACCCGTCAGCATTTTGTAACTACCTTCATTGAACACTTAAATGGCGTTGACTTTAAGACCCGTAAAACCGTTAAGATCCGCAATCGATACGATGCAGAGGTTCCCTCCGTTGTAGGTCCAGTTAGTCGCACAAAATCAGTTTTTGCTGACGATGCCAAGTTTTTACGTCAACAGACCAAGCAACCTATCAAATGGGCCCTGCCCGGTCCTATGACTATGATAGATACGTTATACGATGATTATTACCAAAGCCGTGAAAAGCTGGCTTGGGAGTTTGCAAAAATCCTCAATCAAGAGGCTAAAGAGTTAGAAGCAGCTGGGGTTGATATTATCCAGTTTGATGAACCTGCATTTAATGTCTTTTTTGATGATGTAAATAGCTGGGGAATTGCTTGCCTGGAAAAAGCTATTGAGGGCTTGCAATGTGAAACCGCCGTTCATATTTGCTATGGCTATGGCATCAAAGCCAATACAGACTGGAAACAAACATTAGGCTCGCAGTGGCGCCAATATGAAGAGATTTTTCCGCAACTACAGAAATCAAACATAGATATAATCTCACTGGAGTGCCACAACTCTCGTGTACCAATTGAGCTACTTGAATTAATACGTGGGAAAAAAGTTATGATCGGTGCTATTGATGTGGCTACAAATGATATTGAAACTCCAGAACAAGTAGCAGATACACTCAGAAAGGCACTTAAATTCGTCGACGCTGACAAGCTATACCCTTGCACTAATTGTGGTATGGCACCGCTGCCGCGCGATATAGCTTCGGCTAAACTCAACTCGTTAAGCGCCGGAGCTGAAATTATTCGCCAACAGCTGGCTAGGTGAAAACAATAGCAATTAGGAGTTTCATTGTTCGGTCGACCAAGGTGTAAAGCAAATATTTTTCACACTTGTTCGATGAATAAAAATAATATAATTTCACTTTTTTATGAAAACTACTCATAGAATAATATTTGGAGTTAACCGTGTTAGAAAGAGTTCATTTAGAGATACTGACCGCTGTTAAGGAATATGGAACCTTAACTAAGGCGGCTAACTCTTTGCATTTGTCCCAGTCAGCTCTAAGCCACAGTATCAAAAAACTAGAAAATCTTGCTGCAACACCAATATGGGAAAAAGATGGTCGCAACCTACGACTTACTGCTGCTGGAGAGCGTATTCACGCTCTTGCGAATAGAGTACTGCCGCAATTTAGCCACACCGAATTGTTGTTAAAACAAATTGCTAAAGGCGAAATGGGCTCACTGCGAATAGGCATGGAATGCCACCCTTGTTATCAATGGTTATTGAGAGTCATACAACCTTACCTAGAGTTGTGGCCTGACATTGATATGGATGTAAGACAGGAGTTCCAATTTGGCGCTCTAGGCGCATTACTTAGCTACGAAATAGATGTCCTGATCACCCCAGATCCATTATTCAAACCTAGAGTAGAATACATCCCCGTTTTTAACTATGAGCATAAACTTGTTGTTTCTTCCTCTCATAAGCTAGCAACACAAGACAAAGTTTTACCTGAACAACTGAGTGAAGAAGTGCTGTTTACTTATCCTGTTGAACCAACTCGACTTGATATTTTTAGCCAATTTCTTACCCCAGCTAAGTGCTCAGTAAAAAAACATAAGATCATTGAAACAACTGAAATAATGTTACAAATGGTCGCAGCAGGTCGAGGCGTTTGTGCCTTGCCAGGTTGGTTAGTTGACGAATACGCAAAGACAATGCCGATAACAAGCATTCGCTTCGGTGAGAAAGGAATTAACAAACAAATATTTATGGGAATTCGTCAAAACGAACAAAAAATTAATTATCTAAACGATTTTATTTCTCAAGCTAAAAAAACCGAATAGATAAACTTCTTGAGTTGTTCTATTCGGTATATAGCCTTCTTTATTAACTTCAACACGAATTTAAGTTACTAGCTTTTTGTTATTTTAAAAATACTTAACGTCTTGTGTAAGTTAATAATGTGTTCAGCAATGTTCTTATTTTCAACCACACTTTGTTCTGTTGTTTCAGTAGTAGTATTAGCAATTTGATTAATGCTATCTAAGCTTTGATTAACCTCTTTTACAACAGCTGACTGTTGCTCTGCAGCTATTGCGATTTGGCTATTTAAGTCAGATATTTCACCTACAGATAGTGCCGCTTGCTCAAATAATTCTGCATTTTCTGTACTCTTATCCAAGCAGACTTGAGTACTTTCGCTGCCTTTTTGCATTGATGTAACGGCATTATTTGCTTCTTGTTGTAGACGCTCTACTTGATTCTGAATGTCTACAGTTGAACTTTGTGTTCGCTGGGCTAACTGACGAACTTCATCAGCCACAACAGCAAAGCCTCTGCCACTCTCTCCTGCCCTTGCAGCTTCAATCGCAGCATTCAATGCCAATAAGTTTGTTTGTTCGGCAATGCCTTGAATCGACTCTAATACAGTGCCAATGTTATTTGTTTCTGCTACCAAATTCTCAATTACCCTAGAGGCAGCAGAAACTTCCTCTGCAACTTGTTTAATTACTGTTTGAGTTTCAACCGCCCCCGTTCGACCTAACATTACCTTTTCTTTAACGTTTTCTGTTACTAAGGCAGCCTCCGAGGTATTGCTAGCAACTTCCTGAGTACTATTGTTCATTTCATGGATAGATCTAGCAACTGAAGATAGCTCTTCACGTTGATGTACCACATTGTCTAACGTTTGTTGCATCGATGTAACAACCGCTTCAGATGAAGTGTCTAGCTTATCTGTCTGAGCATTTACTTTACCTATCATGCCACTTAATACATTCAAAAAGCTGTTAAATGATTTGGCAAGAGCTCCAGTTTCATTATTGGCACTTTCGTCTAAGCGAATGCGTAAATCACCATCGCCTTTTGATAATTCCTTAAAACGCTCATTCAATAAATTAATAGGTTGTGTGATCGCTCGGGCTACTACGGTAGGCATTATTCCTCCCCAAAGCAACGCTATAACAAATACTATGATGATAAGCTGTATTGCCCCTTTTTCATGCTCTTCAGCTGTAATCGCTGCCTCTAAGGTAAAGGCTTGGATCTCATCTAATACAGCAACTAGTCTATCGTCAACTTCATCTTCTAAGGCTTCTACAGACTTAGCCTGAGATAACATTTGATCAATGTTGTCATCTAGCCCCATCTGCATTACTTCACTTACTTTTTGCTCTAATAACTCGTAGTCTTTATCAATTAACTTTAAGTCGCGTAAGAGCTTTTGATATTCTTTTTTGGCTTCTTCAGAGTGAAGTAATGGGATAGCTTTTTGGATAAAGGCTTCAACATCAAAAATTTCTTGTTTGGTCTTTTTAATGAGTTCTGTGACCTTGTTACGCTCATCCACTATTTTACTGCGCTCAAACTTACCTTGGTCAGCCATTAAGGTGCGCAGCAAAAATCGTTCAAATAAGATAGCTTGCTGTAGCTGATGTTCTGTTACCTTGGTTAGTGCTTTGGTAAGAGGAATATCTTCTTCGGCAATATCCACCAGCTCTTTGCCAATTTTATCCATATTTGAAATAGACACCCAGCCCATAATTAACATTAGTGCTAATTTAGAAAAGCCTAGCAGATAAACCTTTTTTGCTATCGATATTTTAGAAAGCATTTACTACCTCTGTATCATGTATTGGTGTTCATTCAGATTAAAACAACTATATGATTAAGCCTCTAAACTGACTTAGTTATTTGAATCAAAGATAAAGCCTTGCGGCTTTGTGTGTTTAGAAAAACTAGGTGACATTTATATCGTCCAATTAGTCTAAATATTAAGAGTCCAATTTGGCTGCATGCCGATTTAATGCAATTTAACGCGAGGAACGACCCATGTCGCAAAAATTCATACATAACGGTTATCAACTTACTTCCTCATTGAGTCCTTGAATAAAACTGCTTTTGTTATCCCAGAACAATAAGCTTATAACGTTAAGAACAAGATTAGTGTTTGATCAATTGATTTCATCAAACACCTCTTTTAGAACAGACAATGATTTTCCTTTTCATTTTGCTTTTTCCCTTTTAATCACTATCTGTTCTAGCATAGGCGCTAATTGCGGATCTTTGAATAACAATTAAACTTTTATGCATAAAAAGAATAACTGAACTTCCACCTATAACTTGAAAGAATATATCATTCCCACTCATTCTTTTTCCTACGCAGTATTTTTTATTATCGTTCGCGCCCGATAAATAGCACTTGCGTTGTTTATTGTTTCGCCCTCTGATTGATCTAACACTATTGGGATAAGCACATGTCCTTAATCACTATATTTAGCCTTGCTGTTTTTGCTGTAATTTTAGTTGCCCTATTTCGTTTACAAAAAAAGGAAATGGCTCTTTCCCGACTCGTGTTAATTGGTCTTGTTTTAGGTAGTGGCTTTGGCTTTGGATTGCAGTTGTTACTTGGTGAAGGCCATCAGGCTTTAACTGAAACTCTGAGTTGGACCAATGTTGTAGGCAGTGGCTATGTTGGCTTGCTTAAGATGATAATCATGCCATTAGTACTAGTTTCTATGATCTCTGCCGTTGTTAAGTTAGATAAATCAGGGGCATTAGGTCAAATCAGCGGCTTAACTATCTCTATTTTACTCATAACTACCATGATTGCCGCTTTCATCGGCATTGGTGTTACTCATATTTTTGGTCTTAGTGCAGAAGGCTTAACAGAAGGCGCTCGCGAAACTTCACGCATGGCAGTGTTAGAAACACGCAGTGAAAAAGTCAGTGACCTATCAATTCCGCAGATGTTGGTTAGCTTTATTCCGACTAATATTTTTCAAGACTTGGCATGGGATCGTTCTACTTCAATTATCGCTGTTGTTATTTTTGGTATCTTGACTGGTATTGCTGCACGTAAAGTTATGCAAGAAAGAGAAGAACTAGAAGCGCCTATTCTAACTTTTGTCGATGCAATACAAGCTGTAGTGATGCGACTAGTTAAAATGGTGATCTCATTAACGCCATATGGGGTTGCTGCACTAATGACAAAAGTTATTGCGACATCTAGCATGGCTGATATTAGTAACTTATTGGGCTTTATTCTGGCGTCTTACTTAGCAATCTTTTTGATGTTTGTAGTGCATGGTATTTTAGTCTCTTTATTTGGCGTTAATCCAAAGACCTTCTTCCAAAAAATTTGGCCTGTACTGACTTTTGCGTTTACTTCTCGAAGCAGCGCAGCTTCTATTCCTTTGAATGTTGATACTCAAATTAATAAGCTGAATGTTCCACCGGCAATAGCAAACCTTTCAGCATCATTTGGCGCTACTATTGGCCAAAATGGCTGTGCTGGTATTTATCCAGCTATGCTGGCAGTGATGGTTGCACCTACCGTTGGTATCGACCCTATGAATATCTCATTTATCTTGTCTTTAGTTGCCATTATTGTAATAAGTTCATTTGGTATTGCTGGCGTGGGTGGTGGTGCGACTTTCGCTGCGCTTATTGTACTACCAGCTATGGGCTTACCTGTTACTATTGCTGCTTTACTGATTTCTATCGAACCTTTAATTGATATGGCTCGCACAGCCCTAAACGTTTCTGGCTCTATGACAGCAGGTACAATTAGCAACCGAATATTGAACAAAGAGAATGACATTCAAACAGCCTCGAAGGAAGCTGAGCTTTCTTAAACTATTACTACTAGGTATCATGTATTACTTAAGGGGAAACACTTCCCCTTGTTAAAGTAGTAAGGGATAAATAGTGCAAGAAAAAATCAAGGAACTCTCAAGGAACATACTTTTCGAGTTGGTGATAGTCGTGCTTGGTATATTACTAGCCCTAGCTATCAATAGTTGGTATCAAGACTTAGAAATGCGCCAACAAGCAGAAACGCTACTGCAAAAGCTAGAATATGAAGTTAGCAATAACCAAACAAACATAAGCCAAATCCAAAAGGTTTACGAAAAAAACATTGAACTTACCAACCGCTATATCAAAGAAGTAGAAGATGGTGTTGAAATCGATGTTGATTATTCAGTAAATTTGTTGGAAGCCGATATTGCGGTATGGAAATTCATTCAAAATAGAAAAGAATTAGATCAACTTCCTGTTGATTTACTCATTGCCATCTCAGAAAGCTATCGAAGCTTAGAAGAAACTGACTCACTTATTAAAGAACTTGCTTTTATCAAAATTGGTAGATTGGTTAGTGACCAAAAAGTAGATAAAAAGCAAGCACTGCAGAAGTTGTTAAGAGAGCTAGTGTTAGTTAAATTTCATTTGGATATTGCTCAGTTGGAATTAAAGCAAAGTAAAGAGCTGATTGATAAATACCAAGAACATTAGAATGTAGTTTTTTGTAACGAGGAAATAATAGAAATAAGCTCAGCAACTGCTGAGCTTATAAATCACTACAAAGTAATCATCACCTTTGATACATGGCTGTTTAATCAACTAACTCCAAAACATAAGCTGCACCTGATGCATCACCATTATCATCACGGTGAGGTACTGCAACGATTACACGTTTTTCTGTTACACCAATATTCCAACCAAACCTGTCTCCGGCAACACCGTCTTGTGCCACAATCTTTGATGTGTAACGCCACTGTCCTAATTGCTTTTTGAACATATAAAGTGCACCAGCATTATTACCAGCTGAGTCGTGGTGCATGGCACTGATTAAGGCTGTGTCTTTGTTTAACGCAACACCTCTGGCAAATCTGTCGTCGGCCTTACCATCAGGAGCGACTAACTTTTGAGTTTGGCTCCACTGACCATTTACTCGTTCAAATATATAGGCCGAGCCTGCATCCTTACCGATATTCTCAACGTCATCTCTTCTAGCAGAGATCAGTGCAGTATCGCCAGATAATGCGACTCTCACTCCGAAGATATCAGTATCAGCTCCATCGCTAGCCACTAATTTTGCTTGTTGTAGCCATTGCTTGCCATCAAATTCAAAAGCATAAACAGCGCCTGCATTTTCTGCCAGCTGATCGTTAAGGTCTGCACCAATTAAAATAGTGTTACCGTCAATTGCCACACTAATACCAAACAAATCTCCAGCAGTCCCATCTTTTGCTGTTAGCTTAGAGTGAAATTGCCAGCTGCTTTCTTCTCGCTGATAAACATAAACAGAACCAGAATCTTCACTTGGTGCATTACTATGAGGAGCACCAATAACAAGAAATCGTTCAGTCAGAGCAATGCTTTGGCCAAAAGTATCACCAGCTTTACGATCGGGTGCTGTTAGAAGCTGTTTTTGCGACCATGAATTATCCTCTTTCTCAAAGGCAAGTACGGCACCAGCATCTTCATCTCTTCCTCTTACACCTAACATTGCCATATTTTGCTTCAATGCTACATTGCCACCAAGAGTGTCATTAATATAAGCAGGCTTAGCAATCAGCTTTGCTTGTTGCTGCCAACCTGAAGAGCCTAGAGAGTATATATACCCAGCCCCCGAATCTTGAATATTCTGGGCATCCGCACGATGTGAGCCAACTAACGCAGTTGCACCATCTATTGCGACACTATAACCGAAGCTGTCTTTTGCTTTACCATCATCAGGTAACAACTTTTGCTGTTGAGCATAGCTTTGACAAGACATTATCAGGGTAAAACAGGACAAACATTTAAAAACAAAACTGGGTTTCACAGTACTTCCTTGTGCTTGATTCGGGTAAAAACCACATTATTCGATTCCTTGCCACTTAACAAGACATACCTAAGGATAAAATTAAAAGTGTAAACATACATAGAAGCTAAATGAGATAAAGTGCTACTATCTTGTTGAAATAATAGTTAAATCAATAAGCTAGGAAGATATTGGGATGAAACGGAATTACTTGTTAACTGTTTTAATACTAACTATTGCAATGAGTATCAATACAGTAAGAGCTAACGAATGTCATTCCATTGACGAGTGTATTGCTTTAATCCCCAATGCAGAAGGTAAAGTCTGGGGGAAAGGAAACGTCGATGAACAGGTAAGAAGCAAGCTTAGTTCTTTTGGAAAGAAAGCCTTGTTACCGCTAGCAAAATTAACAAGTGAGCAGGATCCTAATCGCCGAGCTGTGGCGGATAGTTTAATTGCAAGTATGGATGATTTAGATGAAAGTGATTTCGACATTGTTTTAAACGTTATTCAAAACAACATAAAGTTTGATGGGGACCATGGTTGGTCGGTCGGAGCACTTGGATATGTGGGTGGAGAAAGAGCAAGCAAGTATTTAGTGGCCGAACTAAAACGCGCTCAATCATCTTCTAATCAAATAGGTACCGCATTTTACAGATTGGGAATTGAAGGCATCCCTTATTTAATTCAAGGCCTCCGTTGCTTTAAGTCCTGTAACGAGAGAGATTTTGGGGGCTTTGATAGCGTATTTCGCAGTTATCAAAGATGGGGGAAGATCACTTCTGAAGAAGCATCTAAAGAGTTATTTAAAATCGTTTCAAATGATCAGATTGCCCTTGAAGCAAGAACAACGGCAATGTCGGTTATTGGTTATATAACTGAAGATCCTCAAATAGCTAGAGAAATACTTCATTATTCGAATAAACATAATGAGTTTTCAGACTCTGCATTGTTTTCACTGCAAAATATGAAAAGCCCGTTTGCAGCAGAACTTTTGATTGAGAAACTAAACGATGGGACAAAAACTCCTTCTACTCCTGACTCTAACTTCACAATATTTAGAGACTTGTCTGAAATAGGACTGGCAGCCAATTCCGTAGGTGACAAGTTAATTCCATACTTAAACTCTACCGTTTGGGAAAATAGAAGTTATGCAGCAGTAACACTAGGTAACATTGGGTATTATCAAGCCATTCCAGAACTGCTAAAGCTTCTATCGAATAAAGAGGATTGGCAACAAGTCTATGCCGCGCTCAATGCATTAAACTTATTCATCGACAAGTCGACTGTTGCTCAGATTGAAAAGGTGGCGAACTCTCACTGGTACAAGCCACTTAGGGAGTATGCTAACAAGGTTGCTATTGCAATTTCGTCAGGCAAAAGTTACAAGTCTGGCACTGAGCGTAATTATCTTGACTTGCTAAACTATAATCAAATTAGTGAAGAAGATCACATTTGTGATGAGGAAGATTACTCGATATTGCCAGAGTCTTCTGAAAATAAACAATATCAAAGCGACGAACAAAGCTTATCCGCATTCAGATACAAGAATCCCATGTGCAGCGACAGCAGATATGAAGAGGACTACCGAGAGTTTTGTTTCTCCGATGAAAGTTTTATTACTCCTTCGGTTGCGGTTAAATTTAGCGAAAGCTGGATAACTGGTGACGACCGAGGAGAATGGGGAGGGGAATTAATCGCCTTTTCTAATAACAAACCGACCAAAACACTACTCAACGAAAATATCGAAGATATATATGTTTTGGGGGATTATGCTTATGTTATAACTGGCTTAGCTCACATGATTTTTAACAACGGCCTTATATACAGGCTAGAAAATACAGAGTCAGGGTACTTAATCCAACCATTGTATAGATTACCAGGAGCTCCTATGTCGTCTTGGAAAATAAGCAACAACTCGATATTAATAAATACTATGTCAGGGTCTGTAATTTTCAATCCAGAACAAGGTTTGAAAATGTCGACTTGTGCTGCTCAATGAAAGTTATTTTCTCGATATTGAGTAGGTGTTATCCCAACTTTATTTTTGAACAATCTTGAAAAGTACTGCGGGTATTCGAAGCCCAGAGCATAAGCTATGGTTGCGACTGAATCAGTAGTTCCTAATAATAAGTTTTTGGCATTTTCAATTTGATAGTTATGAATATTTTCCTGTGCGGTTTTTCCTGTTTCGACTTTTAAGCCATCACTCAAGTACCTTGGTGTCATGTTCAATAGCTTTGCTAGTTCTTCAACGGTTGGAATATGATCATTGGGGAGTTGTTTTAACTCTTTATTAAAACGCTCAGTCAAAGATGAAACGGGACTTTCTTTTCTTTGTTGAAATTGCCTTTGATAAAACCTTTGCGCATAAGTTAACAAGGTATTGAGTTGCGACACCATTATACTTTTACTGAATGCATCGTGATTTTGTTCATATTCTTGCGCTAACACCTCAAAAATACCGTTAACTAACTCTTCTTCAGTAGGAGATAAATGCAAAGCTTCATTTGTAGAATAGGAAAAGTAGTTCGCATTTTCGATAATGTGCTGAATATCAGTGCCACGAATAAAGTCTTCGTGAATCAACACCATTTTCGCATCTGCTCTCACTTTTACTTTTTTTGATATTTTGATCACTTGTCTTGGTGCTGTGCAGATTAAACTGCCATTTTTAAAATCATATTTCGTTCTGCCGTAGTGTATTTCTCCTTCAAAAATATGCTTCAAACTCACACCATAAAAGTCAGTGCTGATTTCAACTTGATCGTTAACACAAGTTGTACCAGCTTTAATGGCTACAACTGAAATAAGTGGATGTTCTGGTTTAGGCAACCCCAAGTACTCATGGTAGTCATGCAGATTTTTAAAGTGTAATTTACTGTTCATTTTCCAATTCCTGTTCATAGGGAATTAATTCCAGTGTAGATGCCTTATGCTTTTTAGTATTAAATCCTAGTCTCATTAAGCCATAAATAATATTGTATTTTCGCCAAAACGCTTTAGTAACAGCAGGGTTAATTGTAGCCAAATCTTCAGGTACTTTGCCCTCTATTTTAATTCGAGTAGTACCGCATTTGATCTCACCTTTTGGAGTCGTTAAAAAAGCTTGATACCAACTATTAGCATTAAATTTGTACTGCCTGACAAAAAATCGCCCTTGCGCTTCAACGATAGAAATATCAACAAATCTATGGGCAATACCAGAACGAATTTGATGAACACTGTGTGCATTGATGAGTTTACTAATTTCTCTTTTGGTGAGCATGTAACAAGCTGCCTTATAAAGCTATTGCTATGAGATGTTTACATTATGTGTTTGCAAGAGATCTCCCCTGCAAACACAAGTCTGATTATTTATTTGTGTTCAGTAAAGAACGAGTCCATAGCGTTAACCGCCTGACTTACAAATTCTTGTTTGTCGTACAAATCCACATGCGATGCACCTTCTACCTCAACAAATAGTTTAGGTTCTGATGCTTCATCATAAAATGCCTTAGTTAAAGGACCTGTCATTAAGATACCACTTTCCGGCTGCATGGCTTTTGAACCAACAATTCCAATATAAGGTGTATATAGATATTTTGCGTACGATTGAGCATCGGCTAACATAGGAGCTTCCAGCATAAATGATGGTGCCATATGAGTGTAATTGGGGTACGTTTGTGCTCCCGCTCTAGCCGTCATGTAGTAATCGTAACCTTCACTGGCTTCTTGACCTTGAGCAATAACCTCTTGTTCAGATTCAAAGCCTAGCGCATCAACATAATCGACAATGCCCGTTTCATAAGCTTTCTGACGACCTGCATTTTGCATCTTGATTAAAGCCGTAACCGTTGTTCTATCCATAGTTTCGAAATAGCTAGCTTTATTCCCCATCATTCCTGATACCGTAGCTATGGCTTTAAGCCTTTTATCTGTGGTCGCAACTAGTGCCATGTAGCCACCAGAAGCGCACACTCCTAGGCCAAACATCTGTTCCTTATTAACGAAAGGTAGCGTTCCCATAAAGCTGATTGCGTCTCGAACGCTTTCTATTTTAATAAAAGCGTTTTCATTGTTCCTCAACTCTCCTTCACTATCTCCATAACCTAAGTGATCGAACACTAAACTTACATAACCGACTTTAGCCAGCTGAGCTGCGTAGACAGCTCCAGTTTGCTCTTTTACTTGATTAAAAGGAGGCGAAAAAATAACGGCTGGATAGCTTTGTTCACTGCTAAAGTTTTCAGGAAGATATAAGTTTGCAGCAAGACTTACTCCTTGCGATTTAAATGTAATACTGTTGTTACCGGAGCTTAGATTTAATCTTTTCATTGTGAATCCCCTTTTATTAACTTGGTGAATATGTGAGCAATTTTAAGGGCTGGTTTGAACTAAAGTAATAAACGAAACTGCATAAGTTGAATACGAAACGGACGCAACAAGCTATTGCTAGCGCGATTAGAGATGAGGATTAAAATTTAATGATTAGTAATGTTCAATTAATCAAAGACTTTATTAGAGTTACAACAGGCATTCTTTAGAATTACATTCAATATTCAAAAAAGAATGATAAGGCTCGCTGTCTCTGTACTCACTAATATCGAATCCCTTCTTTATCGATCTTCTCAAGTAATCAAAAGATAAGTTTGGCTTCTGAGCGAGCCAATACATCTCGGCTTGAGTGGCGTATAACATTCCTTCTTCTGGTACTTGCTCAATTCCCATATTCAGATATTCAATCGCTTTATCAATTTGGTTTAACGCGCTGTATTGATATGCTATCCAATTGTAGGCATCAAACTTTTTAGGATTGAGTTCGATGGCTTGTTTAAACTTAACAATTGCTTCTTTGTGTCGCTCCTGTTGAGCTAAGGCTTTACCCCAAAGATGTATGGCATTCCAGAACTCAGGTTGAATATCTAGTGCTCTTTCGAACAATGGTATTGATTCAAGATAGTTTCCTTCTCGATAAAGTAATGTTCCCCAAGCGGTTAATGCTAAGAATTGTTCTGGATTCAAAGCAACAGATGTCTTGAATTTTTCTAGTGCACTTTTAGGGGCATTTTGATCGACTAAAATCTTTCCCCAAATTAAATAGGCAGCGTCAGCCGATCTATCTTCATTTCGGATCATTTCTTCAATGATTTCTATACTTTGCGGTATTTGCTTATTAGCCCAGAAATAACTAGCTAAAATAAAAGGGTCGATATCTCTAAGCACTTCTTTTGCAGCTTCCTGCATTAACTCTTCGTAAGCTAAGTACACTTTCTCAGGCTGGCTCACTGCCTTTTCAACAATTATAGTGCCGTCATCACCATTTGAGATCTTCAATAGCAATCGAGTATGTTGATTGACTAAACTGCCAAAGATGGATTTATCACTAATACCTAGCGCTTGACGAACAAGCGATTTAACTGAATTAAGGGATACACCAAAAAGAATAATATCTTCTTCAACTTCTTTGTGTGCCTCTGTGAATATCTGCAAACCATGAACACTCCAACCACTTTTCCTAATTTCATCAATATTGTCACTGAGCTGCCAAGCAACATAATTGCCGTTAATTCCTACTTCTTCAAACGCAATAGGAACGGCAAACGGCGTAATAGTAAAGTTGTCTTCAAAAACACCGTTAATACTGGAAATAAAGATCAACAATCCGCTTAACAATGCAACAAGTTTGGCTACATGCCCAAACGCATCTTGCACATTTTGATAATATTTTTTGTAATCTATTTGAGCAAGCTTAGCTTTTAACGTTATCGCTCGCTCATACAAAGAGCTAAATAAAAACATTTTTCATTTGCTACAGTTATGTTAATTAGTTGTCGAGATCAATTTTTATCTTTGACTACAATCTTAGTTTTCTTTTTACAAGGGTCGCCAAAAACACTAAAAAGAGTCACTTGATTACTTATCGATTTTGAAAGAAGCGCTAATGCCGCTTGATTTGGCTGATACACCATTCTCCACTTACTAGTTAAAGTGAGTACATCGAACGCCCCTTTACTTCTAATCGTATGAATAGGTTCTCTGATAATTGTTTCATTAAATGAAACTGCATTAGTAAAGAATATAGGATTTGGATAATCGTCTTGAAGACTTGCTCGACTAATACCGCTGAGTAGGCCAACTTTGCTGTAACTATTTACTCCTGATGCAATCGTTTCTTGTAAAATAGCTTCTTCAAAGAAAGGAGTTTCATAAAGAATTTGATCCTGAGGATCGTTAATGTCATCAACAAATGCCATTAATGATAATCCTATAAATGCTTCTGCTAAGCACGTTTCAGTGAGAGCAAATTCTCCAAACTGAGTGACTTCAACCTGAACAATATCACCAGGATTAAGCCCCTGAAAATCGCTCAATGTTATCGGCTTTTCATCAGAGTTAAAGTATTCTGCTGTAGCTTCAAAATCAGAGTTATCATTACCCTTATTCTGAGGAGGCGTTAACAGTATTTTATAAGTAGGCTTTAAATCGAATGAAAACTGAAACTCTTGCTTAGATTCGTCAGTTCCTTCATGTTTAGGCTGAGGACCAAAAACTAACTGAGTAGGTTCTTGCCCTTTATCCATTTGGGCATCGTATAGCCATACTTGCTTGCCGCTAGCAAGATAAAACTCTAAGGTGAAATAAATTTGCTCTCTCACTAATTTCACTAAAACGAGCGAACCAGATTTCCCATTATTACTTAATTCACAAGTACTAAGAGTCTCATAACCAAATAAATAACGATTGGTACCTTCATTACGGATATAAGCACTACAGGGTTCTTGTAACGGATTACCAACAAAATGTAGCGTAGCTAATTGATAGTTGTGGCTTTTTTTATTACCAATATAACTATGACAGCCTAAATATAGATTGTTATTACTGTCGATAAGCAAAACTCTTCCAGCTTGATCTTGTAACTGAAACTGGCCATTGACTAAATCAGCGTCAATAGATACTAGATGTCCTTCTGGTAATGGCATAATTTATCCTTATTTTGAAATGTCGTTGTTCCTTCGACTTACCGTACTATTTTCTCCCTTAAGTAGAGAGAAAACACCTCATTGAGTTTTCTTACTAATCGAATAACAACGTTAGCTCATGGGTTTTCATGATTTGTAATCATCACAATCAATAAAGTTAATTCAAGCACACTAAAATTAGTATAACCAATTACACGAAATTACAAGGTAAAAAACGGAAGGTCGAGTAAGACTCGGGGGATATTACGTTGAAAGTTTAGCAGCTAAAAAAACAACCAAATGCGAGTGTTTACGATTTGATACTAAAAAGATATTTAGCGTTTAAATAGGTTTGTTCTGCAACATGTTTAGGAGGTAAGCCTTTTAGTCGTGACAAGTGTTTCAGTACTTCTGGCATATACTTGGGCTCGTTTCGTTCACCTTGTCGGCCTGACAAAGGCATGTCGGGAGAGTCCGTTTCCAACACTAAATGCTCCAGTGGAACTCGTGCTACAACACTTCTTGTTTTCTTAGCCCTTTCATAAGTTATTACGCCCCCTATGCCTAATTTAAAGCCAAGTTGAACGTACTTTTTGGCATCTTGTAAGCTCCCCGAAAAGGCATGGATCACTCCACCATATTTGGGCTTTACCTTTTTGAAAGATTGCATGATCAAATGATGTGACTTTCTATGGTGAATGATAATAGGCTTTTTGAACTTATTGGCTAACGCTACTTGGCTTTCAAATATCTGCTGTTGCAGAAGAATATTGTCTACGTTTGAGTCAATCCCGCACTCCCCCACTGCCACAGCACATTGCTTTTGTAGCAACTTTTCTAACAATGCCAGATCCTTTTCTTGAAAACTGTCTAAAAAGTAAGGATGTATGCCTAATGCGTAATGACAACTGGGATTGTCATTACAAAATTCAATGAGGGACTGCCATTGAGACGCTTGCACACCGGGAATAACAAACTGCTCTACTCCCACCAAACTTGCATTCGCAATAACTTCCTCAAAGTCTTGTGCAAACTCTGGAAAATCAATATGGCAGTGACTATCAATTAATTTCATAAAGCAGTTTGTTTCTATAAACGGTTAAGCTTCTTTATAGTTAAGGTGCTAAGCGTTCAATATTCCAGTTATCTTGGTCTTTCGTGTACAAAATACGATCGTGAAGTCTGAACTCTCCGCCTTGCCAAAACTCAACTTTATGTGGTTTCACTCTAAATCCTCCCCAAAAATCTGGAGTCGGAATATCGCCTTGGCTGAACTTCTCTTTCATTCGTTCAAAGGTCTGCATCAATAACTTACGTGATGAGATTTTGTGTGATTGTTTAGATGCCCAAGCTGCCAATTGGCTCTCTTTTGGACGAGATAAGAAGTAAGACATGTTTTCTTTTGTTGTTAACGGCTCAGCTTCGCCATAAACAATGACTTGGCGTTCCAGTGCATGCCACGGGAAGTGCAAACTTATTTTATTGTTGTTACTCAATTCTTTTGCTTTTCGACTACCTAGGTTAGTGAAGAATACAAAGCCATCTTCATCATTGCCTTTTAACAAAACAATACGCTGTGATGGCTGTCCTTCCTCATCTACAGTCGAAACAACCATAGCAGTAGGATCGTGCAATTGCGCTTTAATCGCTTGCTCTAACCACACCTCAAACTGTGCCATAGGGTGCTTTAATACGTCTTGCTCCGACAAGGTTCCCTGACAATATTCTCTTCTTAAATCAGCAATTTGCATCCACTACTCCAATAGTCTTATATCTAAAGATGATGAATTATGTTGTTATACCGATTGTACTAATGAATTGATCATTCAGCGAGGGTTAAAATTAGATGATTTATCAACTCAACGAACAAAAACCAAAATACGATCCTAATAATTGCTTTATTGCGCCGTCTGCTGACGTGATTGGCAATGTAGAAATAGGGAAAAATGTAAGCATCTGGTTTCAGGTTGTTATCCGCGCAGACAATGACTTAGTTAGTATTGGCGATAATACTAATATCCAAGATGCCAGTACGATTCATGTTGATAAAGGACACCCGGTTAGCATAGCTTCAGGTGTAACCGTTGGACACAAGGTAATGCTACACGGCTGTTCAATTGGAGAAAATAGCTTGATAGGTATGGGAGCCATTATTTTAAATGGCGCGAAGATAGGGAAAAACTCTATTGTTGGTGCAGGTTCATTAGTAACAGAAAACAAATCATTCCCTGATAACTCTCTGATCATGGGAACACCAGCCAAAGCAGTAAAAACACTGACAGACGAACAAATCGAATTGCTTAAGCACTCAGCTCAACATTATTGCAACAAGATTGCTGAGTATAAAGGGTTGAAAGAGCTTTAGTTCGGTTAGAGATCTTGACCTCCGTCAAGATGACGTTCTTTTTAGTAAACCAAGATGACGCTCTTTCTAGTAAACCAAAATGGCGCAATAAAATCGTTATCTTAAATGCCACACCGTCACCCTGAACTTGTGCCAGGATCTCTAACTAACACAAAGGGGAAATCCTAAGCAAACACTGTCACTACTTGACGAGACAAAGCTAATAAATTGCCATTCTCGTCCCAAAATTTAGCTTCTTCGTGGCCATAACCATCTTTGATATGACGAGCTTCCGTTTCACTGGCAAACCATTGATCGGGTTTGAGCATTAAATCAGGCTGAATAAATTCTAAATCCCAGCTCATGGTGCTCGCTGGAGCTGGTAGTCTAAGCATTTGGAACATAGTTGGCGGCCAAGCATCCATTAAGGCAATTAAGTACGCCATGGTCATTTTTTCAGGTGTCTTTTTAAATTTGCTCCAACCGTGTAATACCGCTTCGTCACTTTTACCAAAACCAAAACTACCTTTGTCGATAGCCATATCAAAGTGCTGAATAAACTCTGGAACAATCTTAGGAATTTGTGGGATAAACTTGCCTTTTTTCGGCACTGTCATGTTATGAGAATCTGGCGCTCTACTGTCTAGTTTTGAATCTCTTTTCACTCCAAAACAAACTTGTGACATGGTGCAAACTCGACCATTTTGCTCAGCAGTTGCTAGTATTTGCGTTACGTTTTTCCCTGTTCTTAGCACTTTGGCAGTAACTTTAATTTCTTCGCCATGATTAATAGGACCAACAAAGTTGCAGTGGAAAGAGCGAACACCACGGCCATCTTCAATTAAGTTCTCAGCTGCCTGATAGGTTAATGCTGCCGATACACCACCGTATAAGGTACGTCCTTGCGTCCAAGCTTTACTTACGGTAACTAGATATTCATCTTTGGTTTCACTGAATTCAGTGAATAGACTTTCTACACTCATGTTTGGTCCAATTAAACTGGTCGGAGCAGAAAGTCTAGCTAAAAAATTCAAAGAGGTAAATCGTTAACCTGAAGCGATTTACCCTTTAGCTAACTAACTCTTATTTTTTAGTTTGCTTCTAAATACCTTGTCAAACGCGTCGTAAACGGCCAAATGCAAAGTATCGCCGTGGCTCAATTGCTCAAAAAAGCCGAAGTGAACATCTTTATTGTTCACTTGCTCTGCGTCTTTTTTAAGCTTTGAAAACAATGAACGAGCTACGCGTTCCATTACTTTTCCTTCTTTACCTACACCGACATAAACCGACTTAGCTTTTAACGCATTAGCAGATGAAAATGCTAATAACGATTCATCGTCCCACCATAAGCTAGGACTAATAATAATGTAGTTATCAAATAGCTCTGGAGATTTAAGTAACACTTCTGTTGCGAACAGGCCACCGAGGGATTGGCCAATGATAGTTTTACTTTGGTTAGTACTGTAGTTTTTGGCTATTAATGGTTGTAGCTCGTCAGCAATAAATTTGATGAAGTTGTCGGAACCGCCGCTAGATGGAAAGTCTTTTTGATCTCTGGCATTACTTGTAGGAAAAGTAAAATCTCTTTTCCTATCAACATTTGCAATACCTACCACTATGCTTTCAGGTACTTGGTTGATCCACGAAAAAGAACCAAACTGAACCAAACCTGCGATATGAACGAAGTCTTCTTCTGCAGAACCATCCAACAAATAAATAACAGGATATGCTTTGTTTGAGTCATAGCCTGTTGGTAAATAGATGTTAAGGACTCTGGTTTCATTTAACACCTCAGAGCGCATCTCTAAAGTTTCACCTATCGCGAATGGGCTTTTATTTAGTACTTGCACCTTGTCTTGGGCAAAACTTGCTATGCTGCTTAACAAAAGTGCTGCTGCAACCAGTAACTTTGTCATTGTTTTTCTCCATTTTTAAACCATAACTCAAGTTTCGGGCAACAGCTTATACTTCCCTAGTCCTTATTTATCTTGGTATCAATTAAATTACTCACCAAATAAGTCTTTTAGTTTGTCTTTCAACTTGTCTTTGGCTTTGTCTTTTAACTTATCTTTAAATTTCTTTTCTTGCTGTTTAAGAATATCTTCGACTGTACCTTTACCAAATGCAGTGAAGTCTTTATCTAATCCCGACAACTGAGACTGCAATACACCTAGCTCGGTATCATCCAAATCAAATTGCTCTTTTAATTGCTGCTCTAATTTAGTTTTTGCCGACGCCTTCACCTTAGTCCACTCATTGCTGAATGCAGATTTGAATGCGTTGCCTAGCTGTGTATCTAAATCTGAACTGATTGCAATATCAGGCTCTTGAACTTGACCTGATACACCAAGACTTAATTTGAAACTATCAACGTTTTCCAATGTATCTAACGTCAATTGCGCCAACTTTGTTGTTGCTGAGCCAGTAAACCTAGTCTGATTAAAACCAAACTGGCTGGAAGACTCTAGTTGCTCTTTGTAAGAATAATTTCCTTGCCCATTCAAAGAAGCTGACGATAAGGTCAAGGCTAAATCATCAGTGTTTGATAACGATTTATCAGCTAGTTTTAACTGTGTTACTTGCCAGTCACCTGAGGTTTCAACTTGCATTGATTGTTCAACGTAATATTGGCCATTTAGCTTAAATTCATCAGCTAATGACACCTGATATAAACTTGGCTTTTCAATAACGTATGATTGGGAAGTGATCTCTGAGCCTGTTATTTGATATTCGTTACCAGCGATAACTGCAGAAACAATCAACTCATTTACAATCCAATCTGGCAAAGGTTTATACAAAGCAAATTCAAAATTCTTACTCGCGTTCCACCTTTGTTCTTCTTGCTCTTGTTGCGCCGCTTTTTGTTGCTGCTGTTGTTCAATATATGGCTGGGCTTTTTGCCATAAAGCTTGGGCTTGTTCTAGATATGCTGCGACTTCTTCGCCAAACAGCATTTTCGCCACGGCAACTGCATTTGGATTATCAAATGGAACTTGCGACTCTACTCTTTGCCAATCGTCTTTTGCTGCTTGTTGAAGTTCATCATAAGCCACATCTAACTTACCTTTGCTCTCTTTGTATTGAGTTTTGGCTTGTTTTAGACTTGCTTTTTCTTCATCTATTTTGGCTTTGAGCTGTTTTAACTGCTTTTCTAATTTAGCAATATCGTCCAACGACTTCAGTTCGTTAGAAGTTAGCTTTTTCCAGTCAGCTTTCAGTTCTTCCAGAGTTTGTTCATTGGGTAACTCTTTGAATGCTTTATCTAACTTAACTTTCTCTTGTTTCCATACTTGTTCTAATGCTTTGCCCTTTTTTGGAGTCTGCAAATCTAATTGGGCCAGTAACTCATCGACGCTAGGTACTGACATACCCAGCTTTTCAGAGGACTCTTTTGCAGAGCTAGCTTTAGATTCAATCTGCTTAGCCAGTGATTGAAAAACCTCACCTTCTTGTGCTCTTTCGGTCGAAGCAGTCAGTCTTTTAACTTCCACCTTCTCCATTACATACTTGCCAAGCAGTAACTGCCATAAGTCGACTTGCGCCGATAAGCTTTCGACCTCAAACAAATTATGGCTTGGCTGTGACGCGTCTGTTTGCGCCAGATTGTTAATGGTTACACCAAATGGCGACCAACTAATATCAACACTTTCTATGTCAGTTTGCGCCCTAAAGCTCAGTTCCATACCTTGTTTAATAGCGAATTTAGCTGCGCTATCAGCAAACAAATATGTGCCACCGCCTACAACACCAAGTGTTGCTAGCAAAGCTGCTACACCAGAAAGACGGAACATACCTTGGTTTTTTTGCTCTTTATTTTCCGCTTTTTTGTTTTCAGTTTCTTGGTTGTTTTGTTGCGTTTGTTCAGTCATCACTTACCCCTTAACCGATTGGTAAATGTTGTAGAACTTGCTCGCTTTTAAGGTTTGAACAACCTTGAACTTATTAACAAATTCCATCATGGCTAGACGATATTTAACCACCATAACTCTGGCGATAAAGAATAAAGGAATACAGAAAACTAATGATGCAACCGCTGAGCCCATAACGAGAGAATTATTCAAAGAAAACAACCGGAACCAATCTTGGTTATATAACGCAGTAAATGTGTCAGTTAATGCAGGAGCTGCAAGAATACTTTCACCAAAAGCCGAAAGTAGAGGAGCAAAGGCAAATGACAATAGAGCAAACACAGCAGTTAAAGCTAAATAGGTTGATAAATTTGCTCGAAATACAAAAAGCAACAACAGCGTAATTAAGCCGATAAAACTAAATAATGAATTCACTCCTGCTAGCATGGCTAAGGTGACGGCCAGTGCGATTTGAGACGGGTTGGCATCCGAGTTTAGGATACTCAGTAACTTGGCAAGTAAGGTCAGCACAAGATTTCCTTTTTTAGCAATTCTGTCATGCTCTTTAGTCTATTTAACTCAGAAGAAAAGTAAATTTAAATCAATAAAATAACTAAAAAATGTGGGACGAAATGCAAAAACTCTGTTAATTTTTATTTGATTATGACGATAACAAGAAATATCCCTTACCTTGGAGCCCTGGATGTTTGTTTTTAAAACAAAATATGACTTATTAGAAGCCGAAAATAAAAAACTGAAAAAGGAAGTTCAGGAACTCAATCAGCAAGTTAAAAACTCAGACGAACTCATCAATGAGTTACAACAACCAACGAGTTACGATACTCGCGAAGACTTAAACTACGAACACGAAGTACTGACTTCTGCGATTAACTCTATCGAGCAGATCTTTGGTGTACGCGACTCTGTATTAAGTTCATTTGAACTTATTGATGGAGAAGCAAAGCAGCTCAGTAACATTAATCAATTGTTTAACACTTCTACAAAAGCGCTAGAAGATATTGTTGGTGGCATGAGTGGCTTAGGTTCACAAATGGGCTCTATGACAACCAATATCTCTGGTTTATCTGAAATGGCCGACAAGATTAATATCTTCGTATCGACAATTTCTAAAATTTCAGACCAAACTAACTTGTTAGCCCTAAACGCAGCAATCGAAGCAGCGCGTGCAGGTGAAGCTGGTCGCGGATTCAGCGTTGTTGCTGACGAAGTTAGAGCATTAGCTAACAACACTAATGAGTCTGCTAACGAAGTATCAGACCTAGTTACTGAAATCATCCGCTCTACTAACGAAACGGTAGATTCTGTTGATCACATCCAAAATTCAAATACTGAACTTTCTAATGGTGTTGAGACGTTAAACAGTGATTATTCAGAAATTATCAATTGCTGTAACTCAATGAAAGAAACCATTCACCGTGCATCTTTAGGTAGCTTTATCCAAACGGTTAAGCTTGATCACGTAGTATGGAAAGGTGAAGTTTACGCTGTTGCTGCAGGCCGCAGTAGCAAGTCACCAAATGACTTTGCAGACCACGCAAGCTGTCGCTTAGGTAGATGGTACGCATCTGAAGGCCGTGAGCTATATGGCAACACTAGCCAATATAAACAACTAGACGAGCCACACAGAAAAGTTCACCAAAATGGCGTTGAAGCACTAAGAGCGCTAAATAGCGGTGACAAAGCTAAGTCCATTGAATACTTAAGAGAGATGGAAAAAGCTAGCCAACAAGTAATGAATATTTTAGATTCATTCTAAATTGGCACTGAATTAACTACTCAGTTCAAGCAAATAAAAAATGCGACCTTAGGTCGCATTTTTTGTTTCTGAATAACAAAAGGTTCGCTACTGATACTTTTTATATGCAGCTTGCTCACCTGCGTAAATACTTACCGGAACTAAGCGTTTTTCACCATCTTCTTGTCTTAACGAAAAGTAATCTTCTGTGCATTGATAAGAAAATGAGTTGTTTTCTCTTAGTCGTAACTTACGCTTATTTTCTCCATTGACCTGAGCATACAAATTGCCTTGTTCAAAGGTTATATCCATAGTGCCACTTTGCTTGGACTTGTATTTACCTAACAAAATTTGCGCTTTGTTTTCGACTTCGTCCGCTTCTACAAAATCTGGTGAGAAAGTTAATTGTCTGGCGATCATATCGAGCAACGCAGGGCCTGGATGAAAGGTGTCTTTATTACTAAACGCTGTGGCAAATAACTCCTGTTCAGGGAAATAAATTGACCATGACATAAAGCCTGGCACACTACCTTGATGACTATACGAGTGGTGACCACTAATAGGATATATATCAAAGCCAAAACCGTAATTAACCTGTTCACCATTACTCAACTTAGCTTTAGTGACCATTTGTTGATAGTACTGCTCTGATATGACTTTTCCACTTTTAAGGCCACTATGCCACTTGCTCATATCGTCTAAAGTTGACGCTATCGCACCAGCTGCGTAAATCCAGCTACGGTCCACACTTTGTGGTTTAGTATTATTATCACCTGTGTAACCAACAACTGGCTCCGCCCCTTCACCTTGAGCAATAATATAGCTATCGTTCATTTCTAGCGGCTCAAAGATGTGCTTTTTCAAGTATTCTCGGTAAGTTACCCCTGATACAAGCTCAATAACTTTTCCTAGCAATACGTATCCAGTATTCGAATAAAAGTACTTTTCTCCAGCTTCGGCTTCCATCGACATACGAGTAGTTTGTTTTATTACCTTATCGACAGGAGCAAAAGAGTCCAACTTTCTTCTAATTCTTGCGCTATCAGTGTAGTTGGGTAAGCCTGAAGTGTGACTCAATACCCGTTCAATAGTCGCATCAGCATAGTCACTGTCTATATTGACGATAACGTCACTTAGTTTTGTGTTTAACGACAGCTTTTTACCTTCAACCAACTGCAATATTGCAGCGGCTGTAAATTGCTTTGTGATAGAACCTATTTGAAAAACTTGTTGGGTATTAAGTGGTAGTTTCTCTTCGATATTAGCGACGCCAAGCGCGCCGCTAAAGATCTGCTTTCCGGATTGATCAATCCTGACCGCCAGCCCTGGCTTATCTGGTGAAGCATGACACTCAAGAATGGCTTGAAAGTCATGCTGTGCAGCACTTGTTGCTGTTGCAACAAACATTGGAATAAAAACAAGTGGCAATGCTTTTTTACTTTTCATAATACTTCCTTATTTATGAACAATTAAGTGAATTAAAGCGCCTGTTTATTCACTCACTTTTTCTTTTGTCTCTTCCGCATTGCCTAGCAACACAGCCAGCCATTTACTGTCATCATGCGCTTCTAATGCAATCTTTACTATCATGGTTAATGGCACTGACAACAGCATGCCAACCGTACCTAGTAACCAGCCCCAGAAGATTAAAGATAAGAATACAACTAAGGTTGAAAGCCCTAGTCCTCTTCCCATAAATTTAGGCTCAACAACATTACCCATTACCGTATTAATAACGACATAACCTAGAGCAACTAAACCTGCAACTCCTGGGCTTTGCGCTACTACAGCTAGTAATACAGCTGGTACTGCTGCAATGATAGAACCGATATTTGGAATAAAGTTAAATAAGAAAGCTAATACTGCCCATAACAAAACGTAATCAACATCAAGAGCCCAAAGTAAAAGCGCAACTGCAGTACCCGTGGCTAAGCTGATTAGCGCTTTAATAGCCAAGTAGCTATTTACAGAATCTAAAAATCTATCTATGTGTTTAAGCTTCATTGCAGGGTCATGTAAAGCAATGTGTACTTTTTTGTGAACATCTGGTGCTTCGAACAACATGAATACTACAGTTAATACAATTAAAAACAGGTTAGCCATTACACTACCAAAACCTGACAATAGGTTCCCCACCATAGACATGGCAACACCAGGGTCGAAGTACTGAGCAAACTGCTCTGCATTAACTTCAACACCAAAGCTCGCTAATTTGCTAACTAACCAAGTGAACTCGCCCGATAGTTTTTCTTGGTAGATAGGCATAGATTTAGAAAAATCGTTAAACGATTGGCCAACAATCCCAGCTAAAAACATCCCAATGATCACCAAGATACCTAACACACTGAACACCGACAGCGTTCTTGGCACACCTAAATCAACTAACTTACGGACAATTGGGTTAGTAATGATGGCGATGAAAATAGATAACAAAAATGGAACAAGAATGGGACTTGCAGCTTTAACACCTGCCAAAGTAACGATCAAACAGGTCATCACGAACAATACTTTGGTCGCAACGTTCATTTCCAGCTTAGGCATAGGATCCCCTTTTACACATAATTTCAGCCAAGCAAGGTAAAAGAACTCCGTAAATTAAACAAGTAAAAGTTTGTTGTTATTGGCATTATACTAATGACAGGAATGAAGCTTGAAAGGTAAAGGAAATAGCGTTAGATAATTGGGCATCATGCATGACCCAGAAAATTGGTCTTTGGAAGATTATGCATATAAAGATGTAAAAATAACTTGATATGACTTACATTACGCTTTAAGTTAATTGCGTTCAACACAATAAGTAATAAGGAAGTTTTAATGTAACGTATAAAATGGAATATTTACGCGACTATAATGGTACTCGTATTAAGCCTTTTTTCAGATTTATCACACGCAACCAATTGTTTATCTGTGACTAGTAATAGTTCGATAGAAATTCCCGCTAAAACTCAACATTGCTTGTCTCTTCCTTTAACCACAAACGAACCACTAATCATATATCAAGTAGAAAGTTTAAAAAGTCCAAATAGCAAGTTTAAGGTCGAAGTACTCTCTGATAATAGTTCAAGTCCTACTGTACTAGAATCCTTTAATTCAACTGGGCTAGTCGCTGTTAATGCCGCTTTAAGTACTTCACGAATGGACATAGCTAATGTAAGGATAAAACCAGTTTTAGGCGAAGGGATTGTTACTTCAAAGATTAGAATTATGTTCGGTAATATAAATGGACTCGATTCCCTATTTATTTTTAATGAAAATATTATTGAGTCTCCCACAGAATGTGTAATAGAGTCAGGTCAGCCAGATTGTGAAATATCTGGTTCAAGTTTTTTAGGGTTTTCTAATGTAACACAAAATTCGTCAACACATTGTAATATGAACAATAGTTCTCCAGAAATGCCATCATCTTTTGATCTTAATAACAATTTAAGGATAGCGGAAAACTATAAATCACTACTTGAAAATCATATTGCGAATATTAGAGCACATGGCGATGCTTTTGAAAAAAGAAACATTGCACTTTTAGAAACACCTTTAAAATATGCTTGGGCTTTTAACTTAATGCATGATGGGCATTCATTGGATGTTAAAGCTTACTTCGGAAAAGGTGATGAATTTGAAGACTTTGGTAACTTTCACTATGGTGCTTTTCTAAATGCAGCAGGTTTTAGTCGCTCCGAAATTTTAAGTGGGGCTAGCTTTAATCAAGCATGGAAAGATAACGGAAAAAACTGGGGAGCAGCTTGGGAAGCTTTTAAAGGCTGGTTCACTCAAGACCAAGATCACCCTAATGATACTTTACAAATTGAACGTGGCATCAAGTATTATGATGAAGTCTATAAAAACGATTCAACCCCTACTTTGAAATCTGACTCTTGCGATCCCGACAATGGTTTAAATAAAAGTAGCGGAGGCAGTAATGGAGGTAGCCCAGGAAGTGGCAGCTCAGGCGGAGGAGTAGGAACAAGAGCTTGTTATATTACCACTGAAAGCTGGCAAGTTTGCACCTCAGGTGGCTGTAATTACTGGACAGAGCAACAAATAGATTGCTTTTAATATAAAACTACTCTGATTTTCTTTTAGTTTATACAATACTCCGCTTAAACGGAGTATTGTCTAAACCATAACACGAAGGAGAAAGCTAAATGCCTCTATTACGGATATGTTTCAGTTTAATAATATTTTTTTCATTAAATGCTTGCATGCCTAAGTTTACTGAAGACTTTTATGTAAACGAAAAAGAAATTAAAAATATAGAGACTCTTTCTACTTTAATAAGTGATAAAGAGATAACTCAATTAGCTCGCATAAATGAGGATGTGATGATCATTAACGATGTGATCGTTAATGCTTCAAAGAAAACTTATGGAACACCACCTAAAGGTGGATTTGTTAAAACCTATATTGAAAGTGCTTCATCCAATCAATATCTAAGTTGGAATAGTTTAGCCATTGATAAAGACCTCCCTTCACAACCTGAAGTTGACTATCTGTTTAGCTTAATGGCTGACTTAGGTTTCAAGGAATACTATTATGACCATAACTATAAAGTCCATGCCTTTCAATCTGGCAGTAGTGTTTTAGCGGGCTTTCATGGGGTTTTGATTGGTGCTCAAGAACCTTCCAAACAGGTTTCCTTAAGAGAACGATATGATTACTTTAAAGAAATAAAAAATGGCGTTTATTATTTTGAATTTAGATAGACTCGTGTAGTTAAACTAGCGCTCCAAATCATGAAACGATTAACTTAATCATCACACAAAGAAAAAGTTTTCGCTGTGCCATCAATATCAGCAACCACTTCACACTGACTGCTTTGCAAAATTTCTACTTTCTCTCCTGAGTCTAATTTGTCTCCAGCTATGGAAAATCCCCAAATATTATCTGCTTTTATCAAATGAGTTCTACTTTCAAGAGGTATCGCAAATCGTTCTATTCGATAGTGCTCTGCACTTATGAGCACTTTCTTACTCGTGGTAAAGGTAATGAACAAGGTTGGAATGATTAATAAGGCAATAACTAAACCAGAACAGATAACAAACAAAAATTGAATAGGGTAAATAGTGATTGATTTAGCAAAGCTGATCCCCTGCTTAATTCCGATAAAAAATAAACCGACAACCAAAAAATAAAAAACAATACTAACAAGCGCATTAACATAAGTGATGCCGTGATGAGGATTATAGGAGTCATACAAGGTTATGACTCCAAATGCGCCTAAAGTAAACACAAGGGTAATCATTAAGGATTTCAATTTAACCATCTGGTAGTGCAACCATGCTCGTTGCTAAGCAAGTGAATCAAGTGTCACTTTGCCATATTTATTTTTGCCGTTAAACCTTTCATTGAACAGGCTCGTATAAAGCAAACAAGGACAAAACAACTACACTGATAAATACGGAAACGTTTATGGTCACAAAAATGAATATCTTTATCACAGGTGGAACTGGGCTAATCGGCAAAGCTTTGGTCGCAGAGTTAAAATTGAACAATAAAATTACGGTTTTAACACGCAAACCAGATAAGCAGCCAAGTGAAAGTAATGTTAATTATGTATCGAGCTTAAAAGATTTAGACTTCAGCACATTTGATGTTGTTGTGAACCTAGCTGGCGAACCTATTGTTGAAAAAAAATGGAGTGATGAGCAAAAAGACATTCTGTGCCAAAGTCGTTGGGAGCTAACTCAAACTCTCGTAGATAAGATAGAAGCATGTGACAAAGAACAGCCGATAAGATTCATTTCTGGCAGTGCTGTGGGCTTTTATGGCCGCCAAGACCAAAGACCAATAAACGAATCTTACACTGACGCTTACCCTGAATTTAGCCATATGCTGTGCCAACGTTGGGAGCAAATAGCTCTATCCACTGATAAAGCCTCCACTGCCCTATTAAGAACAGGCATAGTTTTGAGTACAGAAGGCGGAGCATTAAAGAAAATGCTACTGCCGTTTAAGTTGGGATTAGGCGGGAAGATAGCGTCTGGCCAGCAAATGATGCCGTGGATACATATAAACGATATGGTGAACGCCATTTTGTTTTTAATTAACAACTCAGAGCTAGAAAGCCCATTCAATTTAACAGCCCCCCACCCTGTTACCAATTTAGAGTTCAGCAAAACATTAGCAAACGCATTGGCCAGACCTAGCGTATTTCCTATGCCTGAATTTGTATTACGAGCGATTATGGGAGAAATGGCAGATTTGTTGGTTTATGGCCAAAACGCAGTTCCACAGCGATTATTAGATGCAGGTTTTACTTTTGAGTACAACAAACTCAGAAAAGCTTTGGATAGTTTGTTGGATTGAGGTGAAATAAATGCGGATAGCAGTTGGCACTTTAAAATAAGGGCCAACTTTAAAATTAGTACAAAGCTTAAGATATGATTATCGAATGCCTCTCCTGCTCTTCTGTTATTTATCTTGATTCTGATTAGTACAATCAAGTTCGCCCAAATTTAGCATAGGTGCAGCATCAATCTCAGACGCACCCATCATTTCAGCAATGCGTTCTACACTCGATAAAAGCTGAAACTGTTCCCACTCTGCTAACGCTGAAAATTTTTCGACGAAGCTATCTTCAATTGGCTGGGGCGCATTGAGCAAAGCTTCCTTACCTTCATCAGTGAGAAACAATGCAACGCGACGTCTATCACTTTCACTGCGAACTCGCTTAATAAAATTCTTACTTTCTAAACGATCTAAAATGCTAGTTACTGTTGCTTGGCTCAGGTTAACGTTAGTTGAAACCTCTTTTGCGGTGATCCCTTTAACTCGGCCGAGTTCTTGTAGGATGATCAATTGTGGGCCGGTAATTCCAGCTTCTTTACTTAACTTTCTTGAACGAATATCTATCGCACGTATTATTTTGCGAATAGATACAAATAATTCTTCATGTCTTTCCACAATATGCCCTCACACTTATTAAGGGCTGGATATTACCTCTAAATAAAGCAAGTATCCAAGCTAAGTTTTCATTCTTAGCTCAGATACTATCCAATAAGCACCTATTACCTAACCATATGCAGGAAATGTTGATGTTTATGGTACTGATCTACTATATCGTTTAGCACACCATGTGATGACCAGCCCATAATATCGTAATCTTGACCGCCTTCTGCCAAGTGCACCTCGGCGCGATAGTAGTTTGAATCGCCATCCGTATCTTCATCTAGCTCAACACTGAACTCAGGCTGCATATGCTTACGACGGAACACACCATATATAAAGTCGTGCTCATCGCCGTGCTGTACCGTAAATACAACACCATTATCACGTTCTTCAATTGATGCCTTTAATCCTTTTTGCTCAAAGTATTCCAACATTGACTGCATAGCTGGTTGTACTTTGTTAGCAATATAGGCCGTTACGTTCTCTTTGTTCGGACAATCAATTATGTTGTCTAGTCGCTCTTGCCATACTTGCGACTTGTTCGGCTGTTGAGCTGGTGACAAATTCATTTGCAAGCTTTCTCTTTTCACTTTTTCAACTCGCAACGAACTCATTAGGCCAAACATAGCAATTAATAAAATGATGGCAAATGGAAGTGCACTAGCAATTGTCATTGTTTGTAACGCACTCAAACCGCCTACTAAGGTTAGAATCGCTGCTACAACACCGACACCTATTGCCCAGAAAAGTCGTTGCCACAATGGTGTATTGTTATTACCGTTAGAGCACAACATATCAACAACCATCGCGCCTGAATCACATGAAGTAACAAAGAAAACCACTATCATTAATACTGAAATAGCAGATAGCAAAGTACTAAATGGCAGTTGTTCTAAAAAGACAAATAAGGCAACAGAGGCGTTGGAATTTACCATGTCCGCTAACTGAGTAGTGCCGGAGTCAAAGATAAGTGAGATTGCGCTATTACCGAATATCGTCATCCATAACAAAGTAAACGCAGTAGGTACCAACATCACGCCAAGAATAAATTCTTTGATGGTTCTACCTTTTGAAATTCTAGCGATAAATAAACCAACAAACGGCGCCCAAGCTAACCACCAGCCCCAGTAAAAGATAGTCCAACCGCCAATCCAATCACTCTTTTCGTAAGCAAACAGATTAAATGTGTTTCTGACAATATCTGATAAGTAATCACCTATGTTCTGCACATAAGCTTGCAGTAAAAATACGCTTGAGCCAACTAAGAATACAAGGACCATTAGGCTTACCGCCAAGATCATATTCAGCTCTGAAAGACGTTTGATGCCCTTTTCTAGCCCAGTTGCAACCGATATTGCGCCTAACGCAGTGATCACCACCATTATAAGAATTTGATTAACCGTACTTACTTCTAGTTCAAATAAGTAATTCAACCCCGAATTAACTTGTGAAGCACCAAGACCAAGAGAGGTAGCAACACCAAAAACTGTACTTACAACCGCAAAAATATCAACTAGGTGACCTTGCCAGCCGTAAATTTTCTCACCTATTAATGGGTATAGTGCAGAGCGCAAAGTAAGAGGTAAATTTTGACGATAACAAAAATAAGCCAAGATAAGCGCTACAACAGTATAAATAGCCCAAGCATGGAATCCCCAATGGAAGAAAGTTGTTTTCATTGCTTCTTTTACGGCTGCCAGGCTGGCTGCATCGGCAGAGGGCGGAGATAAAAAGTGCATTACAGGCTCTGCTACTCCGAAGAACATTAAGCCAATTCCCATGCCTGCCGCAAATAACATAGATAACCAAGTAGCAAATGAATAATCAGGGGTTGAATGATCAGGGCCTAATCTAATGCTGCCGTATTTAGACATGCCTAGATAGACGACAAACAATAAAATCATTGCCACTGTCAAAACATAAAACCAACCGCCGTTGTTGACTATTGCGGCTTGTAACGAAGCAAACGCACTGCTCGCAGCATCTGGTTGAACACTACTAAAAATCAATAAAAGAGAAATGATTAAGGTGGCGGGAATAAAGACAGACTTATTAAGTTGATGTTTTAACATTCAAATATAATTACAGCTATAAAAATTATTATTCTAATTAAATTCCCCTACTAAAGCCAATTAAGTTTAAATAACGATCGAATCTGGGGTTAAAGTTAAGCAATAAATAGTTATAATACTAATCATTACAAGACTAATTATTATAATGCTAACTATTATTAAATATTTGTTAGCTCACAAAACAACAATCAAGGACCAACATGTTTAAAAGAACTCCTCTGAGTCAGGCCCTAACCTGTCTCTTTGCTTCTTCATTAACTATACCGTTAGCAAACGCGGAAGAAATAAACAAAGAGATAGAAACCATTGAAGTAACAGCAACCAAACGTGCAGTCAGCATTCAAAAGGTGCCAGTTGCAGTATCGGCATTAAGTGGCGATGCTATGGATGAGCTTGGCATAGATAACTTCCAAGATTATGTAGAGTTCTTACCAAACGTTGTTTTCCAAGGTACAGGCCCAGGCCAAAATGAGGTTTATATTCGCGGTGCAGCAACGACCCAAACCAACATAGCTGTATCTTCTGTGCAAGCCCTACAGCCTTCCGTTGCGATTTATTTGGATGAACAACCAGTATCAATGCAAGGTCGAAACCTAGATATTTATGCTACTGATATTGAACGTGTTGAAGTATTGCCGGGACCACAAGGCACATTATTTGGCGCTAGTTCTCAAGCGGGTACAGTTAGATTAATTTCTAAAAAGCCTAACCACGAAGACATTGAAGGTGGCTTTGACATTAACACAGGCTTTACTCAAGGCGGAGATTTAAGTAATTCAGTTGAAGGTTATTTCAACTTACCTATCACTGACAATCTAGCTTTCCGTATTGCGGCTTATTCTGATCACCAAGGTGGTTGGATCGACAACAAACTCAATAAACCTGGTGAAGGTGGATATATAGGCAGTGCTGTGCATTTAGATCGTATTGCACCGTCGTGGGGTAAACTAGCAGATCCAGCAAATACACCAATTGAATCTCCAACCAATGCTGAACTAGTCGAAGATAACTTCAACGACGCAACCTATACAGGTGCTCGTTTTGGTTTATCTTACCTAATCAACGAAGATTGGAGCATCCTGTTCCAACATACAGCTCAAACGTTAGAAACCGAAGGCGTATTTGCTTACGACCCATCGTATGATGATGAAGAGTCTGTAAGTCGTTTTGAACCTGAAACTAACCAAGACACATTTGGTTTAACAACTTGGACACTTGAAGGTCGTTTAAATCAGCTGGATATCGTTTATGCAGGTGGTTATTTAGATCGCCAAATCGATGCTACGGTAGATTACACTGGTTACACTAATGGTGGCGCTTTCGCGACTTACTACACTTGTAGCTACGCAGCAGCACCTGAAGAGCAAAGATGTTATGACCCAAGTGGCTATTATAAAGAGGACACTGACGTAACTCGCTTCACACAAGAGTTACGCTTTAACACTCCTGCAGAAAACAAATGGCGCATCACAGCAGGTATTTACTTTGACGAACAAGAGCTAGGCACAGTTGGTGAGTTCGAGTTAGGTTCTTCAGGCAAGTTCCCTGACGGCGTATGGGGTCCAGATGGTGTTGTTGTAACAGGTGAAGGAACGAATAACGGCGGCGAACCTTTTGCTAAGGAAGTGAGTTTTGTTAATGATGTAACTCACGAAATAAACCAAATTGCTGTTTTTGGTCAGTTTGAGTATGACATTACTGAAACGGTTACGGCTAGCATTGGTGCTCGTTGGTATGAAATTGAAGATATTTACACGGGCGCAACGACTTCGCAAAATAACGGCGGAGTAACTAGACAAATTCGTGCTTTGGGTGGTTCAGACCAAGATATTCTTGATCACTTTGGTGAAGAAAACGGTCAAGCTATATTGGATGCCATCGCCGCTGGGCAATTAGATAATAGCTTATTAGATTCTGATGGTGTGCTTACTGTTGACGATAGCATTTTCCGTTTCTCTGTTAACTGGCAAGCCGACGATAATTTAATGTTTTTTGCTAATTATTCTGAAGGCTTCCGCCCTCCAGTAACGGCTAGAACAGGTGGTCAATTAGCAAGTAACCAAACTCCTGGTTCTGCGTTTGAAGATTTTCGCATCCCAGTTTACTCACTAACCGATACATTAGAAAACTATGAAATTGGTATGAAGGGTGACTTCTTCGAGCGTTCTTTACGTTTAAATGCCACGGTTTACAGTTCTGAAATTAACGACTTACAAACGTCTCGTTTTGACCCTACCAATATTGCTTTCTTCTATTTCACTGACAATGTGGGCACAGCTGACATTAGAGGTTTAGATGCTGACTTCACGTGGCGAGCGAGCAACAATTTAATTATTAGTGGTGCGTTTAGTATTTTGGATACCGAAATCACCGAACTAAACCCGACAATGGAAAACTTGTCAGCACCTGTAGGAAGTGCCCTGCCATACTCTGCTGAGTTTTCTGGAAACTTACGAGCTAGATACTTCTACGAGTTATCAAACGGCTGGGAAGGCTATATCAACAGTTCTATTACCTACACAGGTGATCGTTTACAAGGCATGTTTATGAATGCTTACGTATCGGAAGATACTCACGAATTAGTTTACGGTACAGAAACAGGCTTAAAGATAGAGCAAGAAGCAGCTGCGGGTACTTATCAAGGTGTAACTTATACCGATCGTAATGGTAATGAATTCGCAGGCGGTCGTTATGTTGCAGAGGCTTATTCAATTGCCAACCTAGCATTTGGCTTCACTAATGGTGAATGGAACGCTGAGTTATACATAGACAACTTGTTTGACAAGCGTGCACAGCTTTATATTGATGAGCAGCAGTTCACTCCGAAAGTAGTCACTAACAGACCAAGAACAATGGGAGTTCGTTTCTCTTACGACTTCTAACTTCTGTAGTTAGTTGTTAACCTTAACAATGGCAAGTCTGGTGACAGACTTGCCATTTTTCTATCTCTTCACTGGTGAATATAACAAAGCATGACGACAAACTTTCAAACCGAAATTCAGCAAATTAAACACACTCTTCAGTCTAGTCGTTTCAATGACGCTGCAATGCAGGCAAGCGCATTACAAAACAGTAATTCATTATCTAAAGACGAAAAGATTGAAGCTATGTATTTGCAAGCAGTGGCTCTGAGATACGATCGTCAATTCGCACAAGCTTATGAATGTTTACAGCAGCTAATTGAGTTTGCACCAGAATATGCCAGAGCTTACCAAGAACAAGGTTACTGCGAATTAGCAAACAACAATATTGAAACGGCACTACAAGTTTTCCATAAAGCCGTTGAGTTAAACCCAGCTTTACTTGCGACTTGGCAACAAATTGCTGATTTATTAAAACAACAAAAGCACCCAAATCATCCGGCTGCGGTTAATCAACTTGAGTTGCTAAAAGCACTACCTAAACAAGTATTAGCAGCAATGGACCTTATGTATGAAGGTAAGCTATATAAAGCAGAACAAGTATGTAGGAAGTTTTTACAACAACATAAACATCAACCCGATGCTATGTGTTTATTGGCCGAGATAGGATTAAAGTTAAAAGTATTTGATGACGCCGAGTTTTTATTAGAAAGCTGTGTCAATTTGTACCCTGACAACAAACAAGCAAAAGCCTCCTATATTTATTTACTTAATCGACTGGGAAAATTCGAACTTTGCGCAAAGCAAGCAGAACAATTTTTAACTCAGTTCAAAACAGAAGAACCTCTTACCATAACGGTGCAAGCAACGTTAGCCAACGCTCTAGTTGGACTAGGAAAACTTGAACAAGGTAAAGATATATACCAATCATTACTTGATGTTCACCCAGATAGAACGGGTTTACACCTACAATTAGGTCACACATTCAAAACAATGGGCAAAGAACAACAAGCAATTGATGCTTATAAGTTCGCCTATCAACAAAAGCCTACATTTGGCGACGCTTATTGGTCGTTGGCAAATATAAAAACCTATAAGTTCAGCGAACAAGAGCTGATATTGATGCAAGAGTCACTTAATAACAAAGCTGTGACGACCGAAGACAGCATCCACATTAACTTTGCACTTGGTAAAGCTTATGAAGATAGCAAAAACTTTGAACAGTCTTTTAGCTATTACGCGCAAGGTAATGAACTTAAAAAACAAAGCAATGGATATGATGCAAATAAGACAACTGAGCTTATTGACCAGCAAATCCAGCATTGTAATAAAGAATTATTTAAGCAAAGAGCCAATATTGGTCACTCAGACCCTGCCCCTATCTTCATTCTAGGTTTACCAAGAGCAGGATCGACTTTATTAGAACAAATCCTCGCATCACATTCGCAAGTTGATGGCACTATGGAGTTGCACAATATTTTAGGTATTGCCTTAAAACTCAGAGGAAGGATCGTAAATGGTGAGCCGCAATATCCTAAGAATTTATGGGATCTTTCTGAACAACAAGTAAAACAACTAGGTGAAGCTTTTATTAGAGACACCCATAGTTATCGTCAAGGGGCGCCGTTTTTTATTGATAAAATGCCTAATAACTTCATTCACATAGGCCTAATTAAACTGATCTTGCCAAATGCTAAGATCATTGACGCTCGAAGAGAACCTATGGCTTGTTGTTTTAGTGGTTTTAAACAACTATTTGGTGAAGGACAAGATTTCAGTTACGACTTAAATGATATTGCCCAGTATTACCGGGATTACGAACGATTAATGGCACACTGGGATGAGGTTTTTCCTAATCAAATACTGCGTATTCAACATGAAGATTTGGTAAATAACTTTGAAGATGAAGTAAAGCGGCTACTAGATTATTGCCAATTACCATTTGAACAAAGCTGTTTAGAATTCTATAACACCAAGCGTAATATCCACACACCAAGTGCTCAACAAGTAAGACAACCTATCTCGAACAAAGGACTTGAGCAATGGCGCAACTACGAGCCTTATCTGGGGACTTTAAGTAAAGAGTTTAAGTAAGACGGTAAATTTCCTATTGAGCCGCTATGAGGCGATTCTAGGCTAGAATTTCTCATTTAATCTAAGCATTCGTCATTCTGAACTTGTTTCAGAATCTCTAACTCCATAACCAATCAGCACTTTCTTTCAGACATAAAAAAACCTGCATTATGCAGGTTCTCTTGTTTGGTACTCCCAAGGGGATTGTCAAATACATCCATATATTTGTCCTTTCAGGCCAGCTGAAGCTGTTCAAAAATGTTCCAGACATTTTTGTATGAAATATGTCCGTATATTTCACCACTACGTGGCTCGCCTACGGCGGTGTAAATCTGTTCCAGACAGATTTAATATGAAATACATCCGTGTATTTCACCGCTATGCGGCACGCTTACAGCGGTGCTAATTTGTTCCTGACAAATTAGTCGAACCTTGGGTTCGGAGTTCTCTTTTTTGGAAGCCCTGAAAGCAAAAAAGCCAGTCATACGACTGGCTTTTTTAACTTGGTACTCCCAAGGCCAGACTCTTGTTAGCCGAACCTACGGTTCGAATACCCGACTCTACTGGCACTTTCTTTCAGGCATAAAAAAACCTGCATAATGCAGGTTCTCTTATTTGGTACTCCCAAGGGGATTCGAACCCCTGTTACCGCCGTGAAAGGGCGGTGTCCTAGGCCTCTAGACGATGGGAGCGCTAAGACTGTTGTCGCCCGTTTAAAACTTCATTTCAAACCAACGACCTAAATAAATGGTACTCCCAAGGGGATTCGAACCCCTGTTACCGCCGTGAAAGGGCGGTGTCCTAGGCCTCTAGACGATGGGAGCACTAAGACTGTTGCTACCCAAGGGGATTACAAAATACGTCCAATATATTTTGCCCTTCGGGACAGCTAAAGCTGTTTTCATTTGTTCCAAACAAATGAATCGAACCCTTTTATTCGGGGTTCTATCCCCTTTCAGGTTCTTTTATCGCCCGTTTCAAAAACTTCGTTTTTAAAAAACCAACGATTAAAATAAATGGTACTCCCAAGGGGATTCGAACCCCTGTTACCGCCGTGAAAGGGCGGTGTCCTAGGCCTCTAGACGATGGGAGCACTAAGACTATTGCTACCCAAGGGGATTACAAAATACGTCCAATATATTTTGCCCTTCGGGACAGCTAAAGCTGTTTTCATTTGTTCCAGACAAATGAATCGAACCCTTTTATTCGGGGTTCTATCCCCTTTCAGGTTCTTTTATCGCTCGTTTCAAAAACTTCGTTTTTAAAAAACCAACGATTAAAATAAGTGGTACTCCCAAGGGGATTCGAACCCCTGTTACCGCCGTGAAAGGGCGGTGTCCTAGGCCTCTAGACGATGGGAGCACAGGACAATCTACTTTATAACAAATTTTAAAACTCTTTCACTTATAAAAAATAAAGAGTGGTACTCCCAAGGGGATTCGAACCCCTGTTACCGCCGTGAAAGGGCGGTGTCCTAGGCCTCTAGACGATGGGAGCACTAAGACTTGTTATCACGAATTTCTTTGCTATTACTCTGCTATACAGCTGCTTGGTGGAGCTAAGCGGGATCGAACCGCTGACCTCAACACTGCCAGTGTTGCGCTCTCCCAGCTGAGCTATAGCCCCGAAATCCATGGCATAATCAGCAAACTTGTTTGCCTCAAACGCGGGGCGCATTCTATGCATTCACTAAGAATGCGTCAACCCTTATTTTAATAAAAATGTAATTTTATGGTGTAAGCGGTTATTTTTTTTACAAAGCGGTCAAAAGTTGATTGTTTTGCTAAATTTTTATCCGCTACTAGCCTAGATAAGCTATTAATTAACAAATAAAAGTCTCTAAAACAAAAAGGCCAGCATAAAAGCTGGCCCCGTTAATATAAATATAGGCTGTTATTACTGAGCGGCTTCTCGCTGAGCAATAAACTCTAGTGCCATATCAATACGAGCAACAATTTTATCTTGCTCCATGTTTACTAATGTCACATCTAGAGATGGTGAGTTACCGCCACCTGTCGAAGCAACACGTAAAGGCATACCTACTTTACCCATACCAACTTCTAATTCTTCAGCTGTTGCATTAATAGCAGCTTGAATATTTTCCGCTGTCCAATCTGTAATTTCTGCTAATTTTTGTTGCGCTAGCGCTAATGGTTCTTTCGCCACAGGTCGTAAGTGCTTTTTCGCAGCTGCTTCATCAAAGTTTGCAAAGTCTTGGTAGAAATAAGTGCTGATTTGCGCCATTTCTTTTAGAGTTTTAACTCTTTCCGCTTGTAATTCAACGATAGTGGTTAAATTTGGACCTTTACTTGTGTCGATACCTTGATCAGCAAAGTGCCATGCTAAGTGCTCTGCCACTTCTTCAACTGGTAACAACTTCATATATTGTTGGTTCATCCAGTTTAGCTTTTCAGTATTAAACGCTGAAGCTGAGTTGTTAATGTTATTAATATCGAAATGTTCGAACAATTCTTCTAGCGTAAATACTTCTTGATCACCGTGTGACCAACCTAGTCTAACTAAATAGTTAATTAGCGCTTGTGGTAAGTAACCGTCATCACGGTATTGCATTACGCCAACTGCGCCATGACGCTTAGATAACTTCTTACCATCATCACCTAAAATCATTGAACAATGCGCATAAGTAGGTACTTTTGCACCTAATGCTTCAAAGATGTTGATTTGCTTAGCTGTATTAATAAGGTGATCTTCACCACGGATAACGTGGGTCATACCCATTTCCCAATCATCAATAACAACACAGAAGTTGTAAGTCGGGCTACCGTCACTACGAAGGATGATCATATCGTCCATTTCTGAGTTTGCGATTTCCATTTCACCACGGATAGTATCGCTCCATTTAACCGACCCTTCTTTAGGGTTACGGAAACGAACAACATACGCTGAGTCTTCAGCAACTTCGATGTCTTTATTTTCAGCTTCGTAATCAATGCGCTCACCAGTTTGTTCTGCTTGCGCTCTTAATTCTTCTAACTTTTCTTTACTTAGATAACATTTATAGGCTTTGTCTTGCTCTAATAACTTTTGAACATAGCTTTTATATGTATCGAATCGCTTTGTTTGGTAGAAGATTTCACCATCACCTTCCATACCTAACCAGCTCATGCCGTCTAAAATAGCTTGTACAGCTTCAGGTGTTGAACGCTCTAAGTCTGTGTCTTCAATACGTAAAATGAATTTGCCATCATTTTTCTTAGCATATAACCATGAATATAAAGCAGTTCTTGCACCACCAACGTGAAGATAACCAGTTGGGCTTGGAGCAAAACGAGTAACAACTGTCATTTGTGTTCCTACAAAAAGTTCTATCAAATATAATTTGCGGCTATTCTATAGAAAATAGAAAACTGAATAAACTAAAGATATGAATTACTGGCTATTTAAATCAGAACCTGACGCTTACTCTATAGATGACTTAAAAAATGAACCGCAAAGCATTGGTCGTTGGGATGGTATTCGCAATTACCAGGCGAGAAATATGTTAAGAGACGACATAAAGATAGGCGACCAAGTTTTGTTTTATCATTCAAGTTGTAAAGATGTAGGAATAGCGGGCACAGCTAAAGTGACTTCCGAGCCCTACCCTGACCCACTGCAATTTGATCCTGAATCTAAATATTATGATCCTAAATCTAAACAAGAAGAACCAAGATGGGTTTGTTTAGATATTCAGTACCAACAAGAAGTTAAAAAGTTTTTGTCACTAAAACAAATAAAAGAAACTACCGAATTACAAGACATGGTTTTAGTAAAGCGTGGGCGACTGTCGATTCAGCCTGTAACGCAAAGTGAGTGGGATCACATAATGAAACTGACGAAACTCGCCTAATAAATCAGCGAAAACATCGTATTTTGACCGCTTTGTGCAAGATTTCATCTAACAGTCAAAAAAATGAAATTTATTGTTGACTCTGTTTAAGTGCTGCCTATAATACGCCCCACATGAGCAGCAAGGCAGCTCATTAAATAAAGCTGGGCGGTTAGCTCAGTTGGGAGAGCATCGCCCTTACAAGGCGAGGGTCACTGGTTCGAGCCCAGTACCGCCCACCAATTTTATTATTGGCCAGCTTTATTACTTTTTGAATTGGGCGGTTAGCTCAGTTGGGAGAGCATCGCCCTTACAAGGCGAGGGTCACTGGTTCGAGCCCAGTACCGCCCACCAATTCAAAATTTAGTTTCTTACCCTAGAAACACTCCTTATGAAAGTGGGCGGTTAGCTCAGTTGGGAGAGCATCGCCCTTACAAGGCGAGGGTCACTGGTTCGAGCCCAGTACCGCCCACCACTTAATTACTTCCCCATTATTAAGTGCAGAACACTTTCTTTTCATAAAACCACTAGTGGGTGGTTAGCTCAGTTGGGAGAGCATCGCCCTTACAAGGCGAGGGTCACTGGTTCGAGCCCAGTACCACCCACCAATTATTCTTTTTTATTCTTCCATAAAATATAAAGCTAAATCTTGTTTAACAAGCTTACTCTCTATTTACTTATCTTATATTTATTAACGTTTCTGTTAGAGATTACGGCCTACGCCGCAATGACGGCCTACGTTATGACAGAACAAAAAATACCTACCCTCAATGACCGAATAAACAACGCTTACGTCGTTACGACAGAACAAAAAATGCCTACCCTCAATGACGATATAAACAACGCCTGCGTCGTTATGACAGAACAAAAATGCCTATCCGCAATGACGGAATAAACAACGCCTGCGTCGTAATGACTAAGCAAACAACTGCCTACACTGTTATGACAAAACAAATTATATCTTGCCAGTAATTACTGCCTCAAACATTGCGTTTACAGCAAGCCGTCATCCTGATGGATATCAGGATCTCTTCTTTATCTTCAGTCAGTGCTCATCAAACAAGCCTTTATGCCTTATGTATTTATGCATAAAGTGGTTCGATATTGGTCCTAATAACCAGGACTTCAAAGACAACAATAGTCTTTTCCAAGACGGAATATTTTCATAAATCACATCTTCGTGAAGCCACAGCATTTTTCCAACATGAAAATAAACAATAGGCAATGGAGGAAGAAAGGTCACCATATCTATGTCACAACATATACGGTAGGTTTTGCGAGCTAACAGATATTGTTTGGCAAACGACTTTCCACCTAAAGATGGCTGACCAAAAGTAACCACTCTTTTGGTTTTTTTAGGAAATTGCCGCTCGAACTGATCAGCAAATAATACAGCCATTGCACCGCCCGTCGAGTGTCCAATGAAGGTGATCTTTTTACCCTGTTCTACTAGTGGTTTAAGCAAGTTGATCAGAGTTTGATCTAGAGCCTGTTCATTATTGTTGTTTGCTTGCTTACAGCGCTGCTTTAATAATTTCGCTATTCCCCAATGAACCCAATATTCTGTACTTGGAAATATAACTTTGTATTGAAAACAACATAGATTGAACAACCAATCTCGCACTGTATGCGAACCTCGAAAAACAACGACAACTTCTCTTTTATTTGCTCGCCAAAGCACTCTCACACAGGGCTTATTTGAATAGTCAGTAATTTCAACTAACTCATAGTCTGACAAGTTCAATTGATAAGCAGGCTCGGTGCAATAAGCAAGTTGGCAAAGTATGGCGTAATGTTCGTATTTGTATCGCTTTAATCTTTTCACGACTAGCTATTCATAAATGAACCTTTTCTCATATTAGCCAATAGTAAAAATTATAGTGTGACAGTTTGGTGAAATTAGATGCCCAATCAGCAGAATTATTTTCCAACAACTTTGGTTTTATTATTGTTCAAAGTGTTGATTTTAAGAACAAAAAAGCCAGTTTATAGAGGTAAACTGGCTTTGGGCGTTATATAAAATTAGCGTTGTCTTAAGTAATCAAGTGCGCCTTTAATTGCTGCTACTTGTGCTTGATTGCAGTTGTCATCATCAACTTTAGGGCTATCTGGGTATACTTCTGTAGTCGAAACAAACTCTGCATTAGTGAAACCTCCACATAAACCTAAAGGTTTTTTGTCGTAGTTAATCACGCCTTCTTGTTCAATTGGTACACCAATCAATTCACCATGTTCATCGGCTGGAGCAATATGCGTCACTTGTTGTACTGACTCGATAATGGCGCGTTGAAACTCAGGCTGTGGATTAGAGGTGTTCCCTACTCCGTAAAACCCGTCAGGGATGTTCCAAGTTTTTTGTTCTATCGCATCTCTTGCTGCTAATGCCGGTCTAAACTCTTCATTATCAGAGTTAGTCGTCTCATGCAGGTCGATATGACCAAGTGGTTCAATACCATTAGCTTGGCAGTAAGCCATCACGCTTGCTGCTTCTTCACTTGGACTGTCAGCATAAAAAGATCGGTTCGGATCTATTGCAAGTGGATTCCAACGATTGATAGTTTCATAACCCCAAGGGCTGACACATGGAAAGATCACAAAGTTAAAGTCATTGTGGTAGCTTTGAAGTTCACTTCTAACAAATAGCAGTGCACCTTGTACACCACTGGTTTCATAGCCATGAACGCCTCCTGTAACAACGAAGGTAGGTTTGTCTTGCTGCCAATTTTTGGTTTTGATCACAAACAGTGGATAACGCTCTTTGTCGACTGACAAACTGCCATACTGTTCAACCAACAAAGTGTCTAAGTTGTCGCTGGCGATATGGTTTACTTTATCTAGAACTTGCTCCTGATAGCTTCGCTTTATGCTTTGATTAGCCAACCATTGTTGTTTTTCTGCTTGTTGCCACGGCTGGCCTTTTGTACCTATAGGGTATGTCATTGTTGTACTCTTATTTCTTATAATTATGAGGTAATGCGTGCACGCTAATTTGTATACTTTATACCACTAAATAACAAGGTTGATCAGTTAAATCCTTCTATTAACCTTGGTATTAATTCACTCCATGCGGCACAGGCATATTTAATGAGGTAACGAATACTTCGTCTAATAGCTGACGATTATTCGAGTTGAAATTTCTTTGTTTGCCCAGTAATTCCAATCTACTTTGTTCTAGTTGCTGTAAGACGCACTCGGTTGTTTGTTTTTCTCTGCAACCTTCCAATGCATAAGACAGCCAATAAGCATTTAAAAAGCCTTCAAACGAGCCATGATTGATATGAACATCGTTTTGTTTAGCCAGCCTTCTAAACAGCTTACACTCTAAAAATTGACAAGTTTTAGGTTCTGGTACTACTTCAGTAACCATTAATTTTGTTGCAGGAGAAATACGACGAGTCAGCTGGTCACTTGAAACAAAAGATACACTTGAATAAATCAAATCTGGTTTGGTTTTACTCATGTTATTGATCAAGGTCGACATAGGTTCATAGGTACCAATAAACACCACAGCTTCCACATTCACTCTGTTTATTTGCGACGCGGCTTTCATTACATTATTTGAATTTCTTTTAAAACGAGAAATAAACTTAGGTTTTACCCCATGTCGCTTCAATGCTTCAACAAAGTACTTCTCAAATGCCAACCCAAAATCATCAGCTTGGATCACAATGCCAAGGTTTACTAATTTTAACTGCTCAATAAAGTAGTTGGCTTGAAACTCAGCTTCTTGCTCGTAGCTAGCACGTAGGTTAAAAATAAAATCCGCATCTCGATGTCTTAAAAAGTCTGCACCTGTGTACGGGGCAAACAAGGTTAAACCTTTGGCTTTAACGTAATTAAAAACGGCCTTAGTAGTTGGAGTGCCTAGATAATTAAATAAAATTGAGTGATTTGATGCCGAGAAGTCTCTCGTATTATGCATGGCTCTAGAAGGCTCATAACCATCGTCTTTTTTATCAAGAACAACGTCAATGCCTTTTAGTTGGGAAAAGTACAGCTCCGCGCCATTGTTAAGGTCATGACCTAACTCGCTAGCTGGGCCAGAAGTAGCGTTTGATACCGCTAAGCGAACTTGGGCTTCCGATGCAAAAGCTAGCAAATAACTGATAATTACTAGTAAAAAGATCCGCAAAAACTCACCTATATCCTTGTAAGCGCCAAGTAATAAGCTGGCTACATACTCATAACCAGCTTATATCTTTAAAGACAATTAGCTGTCAGCTCTGCCTGTAAACTTGATCTCACTGGTGTTGATCTTAATTTTATCACCTGTCGAGATATGTTCAGGAACCTGCACTACTAACCCAGTTGTTAGCGTTGCTGGCTTAGTTCTAGCACTTGCTGACGCACCTTTAATTGATGGCGCAGTTTCTTCAATAACAAGCTCTACAGTTGCTGGTAAGTCAATGCCTACAGGATTACCTTCCACAAGTACAACTTGTAAACCTTGGGTTTCCTCATTGATAAACAAAACTTCATCTGCGATGGAATCTTTGTTTAAGTTATATGGAGTATAGTCCTCATTGTCCATGAATACATACTCATCACCATCAATATAAGAAAACATTGATGCTCTACGCGTTAAATCTGCTAATTTAAGCATTTCTTCCGCTTTGAATGTCTCATCAACTTTACCGCCTGATACTACGTCATACATACGCATGCGGTATAAGCTACCACCAGCTCTGCCTTGCGGGACTGAGCGTTCAATGTCTTTAACAATTAATACGCGACCATTAAAATCAATCGCCGCGTGTTTTTTTATTTCACTTGCCTTTGGCATTATGTTGTTCCTTATTATTGCGCAGCGCGTTGTTCTAAAATTTCAACCGCTGGTAACTTTTTACCTTCAACAAACTCTAAGAAAGCGCCGCCACCGGTAGAGATGTATGATACTTCTTGTGCTAAACCGTACTTGTCAATTGCAGCTAACGTATCGCCACCACCAGCTACTGAGAAAGCATCACTTTCAGCAATCGCTTGTGCTACCACTTCTGTGCCTTTGGCAAAATTATCGAATTCAAACACACCACAAGGACCATTCCATAAGATGGTTTTAGCATCTTTTAAAATGTCTGCTAACGCTTGTGCTGAGTCAGGGCCTAAATCTAAGATTTGTTCGTGATCTTGTACTTCATTTACTGCTTTAATTGTTGCTTCAGCTGTTTCAGAGAACTCTGTTGCAACTCTAACATCAGTAACTTCAGGAATATCTAAGTCAGCCATTAACTTTTGTGCTTGTGGAATTAAATCTTGTTCGTATAGCGACTTACCAACATTATGGCCTCTTGCCGCAACAAATGTATTTGAGATACCGCCACCAACAATTAACTGGTCACAGATTTTTGATAACGCTTCTAAAACCGTTAATTTAGTTGATACCTTTGACCCGCCTACAACAGCTACTAACGGTCTAGCTGGATTGTCTAACGCTTTACCTAGAGCTTCTAATTCAGCCGCTAACAATGGACCAGCACAAGCTACAGGAGCAAACTTAGCAACACCATGAGTCGAGCCTTGTGCTCTGTGAGCTGTACCAAATGCGTCCATTACAAATACATCACATAATGCAGCATATTGCTTAGCTAGTTCATCTTGGTTTTTCTTTTCACCAACATTAAAACGTACGTTTTCTAAAACAACCAATTCGCCCTGTGCAACTTCAACACCGTTTAGGTAATCTTTTTCCAAACGCACAGGCACATCAAGCTTGTCGTTTAAGTAATTCACAACTGGCGCCATAGAAAATTCGTCAGCGTATTCACCTTCAGTTGGACGACCTAAGTGAGACATTACTAACACTTTTGCACCCTTTTCTAGTGCTAACTTGATAGTTGGTAATGAAGCTTCAATTCTCACTGCTGAAGTTACCACGCCATCTTTTACTGGAACGTTTAAGTCTTCACGGATCAATACCGTCTTACCATTTAAGTCCAGTTCAGCCATCTTTAGTACTGACATAAGGGTTTCCTTTAATTACTCGTTTATATGTAAAAATTGTTTAAATTCTGCTGCTGTGTCTAACATGCGGTTGGCAAAGCCCCACTCGTTATCACACCAAACTAATACTTTTATTAAGCGTTTATGGCTTACTCGGGTTTGGTTGCCATCAACAATGGCTGAGTGCGGGTCGTGATTAAAATCAACCGATACTAAAGGCTCCTCAGTGTAACCTAAAATACCAGCTAAACCATTTAACTGTGCTTGTTTTATCGCTTGGTTAACTTGTTCTATATCAACGTCTTGATTAACTGTGACACTTAAGTCCATCGCTGTTACGTTGATGGTAGGAACACGAACCGCAATTGCTTCAAATCGACCTGCAAACTTAGGCATAATACGTTCAATACCGGCTGCTAACTTTGTCGATACTGGAATAATACTCTGACTAGCTGCACGTGTTCGATACAAGTCTGGGTGGTAGGCATCAATTACTTGCTGATCATGCATTGAAGAATGGATAGTGGTAATAGTACCGCTATCAACACCAAAAGCATCATCTAGGGCTTTAATAACAGGAACAATACAGTTTGTTGTACATGACCCTGCCGATATGACAGCATCTTCTTCACTTAAACTATCGTGATTAATACCAAAGATAATAGTGTTATCTATATCTGAATCTGCAGGATGAGAGAAAATTACGCGCTTTGCGCCTGCTTTAATATGACTAAAGCCATCTTCTCTAGATTTGTAAATACCAGTGCAATCAAGTACTAAATCGACGTCTAATTCTGACCAAGGTAGATCAGCTAGTTCAGCTTGATTAAGTAGTTTAATTTCTTGCCCTGCAACTAATAAATTCTGCTCTTCGGTAAGCTCAACATCAAATGCAAAACGGCCGTGAGCTGTATCATATTTTAGTAAGTGGGCGATGCCTTTTGGTTCTGCAATTTCATTAATCGCAACTAGGTTAAATTCATGCTCTCTGCCTGACTCAAATAAGGCGCGCAGCACATTGCGGCCAATCCGACCAAAACCATTAATAGCAATATTGAGGGAGTGTGACATTAATTGAGTATCTCTTTTGGTTTTTGTTCCAATAAGCTTGTCACTGAGCTTTAAGCCATAGGCTATAAGCTGTAAGTAAAGCAACTGTAGAACTGCCTTTATTCAAGGTCAGCTAGTGTACTTTCTTACAGCTTAAAACTTAAGGCTTACCGCCTTATTTTTTTATAGCGACTTTACTGTGTTAACAACATTTTCCACAGTGAAGCCAAAGTGTTCCATAAGTACGCCACCTGGAGCTGATTCACCAAATGTAGTCATACCTACAGTTGCACCTTGGAAGCCTACGTATTTCGCCCAGTAATCAACATGTGCCGCTTCAATTGCAACACGCTTAGTTACAGCAGCAGGTAATACAGATTCTTTATAGTCTGCATCTTGGCTGTCGAACACGTTAGTGCTTGGCATAGATACAACGCGCGCTTTAACGCCTTGTTCAGCTAATGCTTTCGCAGATTGAACTGCTAGTTCAACTTCTGAACCTGTTGCAATAAGAATTACATCAGGAGTGCCGTCTGTATCAACTAATACATAACCACCCTTTTCAATCGATGCAACTTGTTCGTCTGTTCTTGCCTGATGAGGTAAACCTTGACGAGAGAATACTAGCGCTGTTGGACCTTCTTGATACTCAACCGCCGATTTCCATGCGATTACAGACTCGGCTGCATCAGCTGGACGCCATGTGTTCATCTTCGGAGTCATACGCAAGTTAGCAATTTGCTCAATAGGTTGATGCGTAGGACCGTCTTCGCCCTGACCAATTGAGTCATGCGTATAAACATAAATATTTTGGATACCCATTAATGCTGACATACGGCAAGCATTACGCATGTATTCCATAAACATTAGGAAAGTTGCACCGTAGTTAATGAAACCACCGTGTAACGAAATACCATTCATGATACCGCCCATGCCGAACTCTCGAACGCCATAGAAAATGTAGTTACCAGCAGCATCGTCTTGAATGCCTTTAGAACCAGACCATAACGTTAAGTTAGAACCTGCTAAGTCAGCAGAACCACCTAGTAATTCAGGTAACATAGCACCAAACGCTTCGATTGTATTTTGTGATGCTTTACGAGAAGCTACTTTCTCTGCTTTTTGTTGAGTTTCTAAAGCAAAGTTATAAGCTTTTTCTGAGAAGTCTTCTGGTAGTTCACCTAAAATAACACGACGTTCAAATTCAGCTGCTAATTCAGGGTGTGCATTTTTATATTCTACAAAACGGCTATTCCAGTCGCTTTCCGCTTTACCGCCAGCATCTTTTGCATCCCAACCTGAGTAAACATCAGCTGGAATATCGAATGCTTCGTGTGGCCAGTTTAAGAACTCACGTGCTGCTGCTATTTCTTCAGCACCTAAAGGAGCACCGTGACAGTTGTGAGTACCTTGTTTGTTTGGTGAGCCAAAGCCGATAGTTGTTTTACAACAGATCATCGAAGGCTTATCAGTGTTTGCTTGTGCTTCTTTAATTGCTGCTGCAATCGCCGCTGGATCGTGACCATCAACATCAGCAATAACATGCCAGCCGTAAGACTCAAAGCGCTTAGGCGTATCGTCGCTGAACCAACCTTCAACTTCACCATCAATTGAGATGCCGTTGTCATCCCAAAATGCAACTAGTTTACCTAGGCCTAATGTTCCTGCTAGTGAACATGCTTCATGCGAGATGCCTTCCATAAGACAACCGTCGCCTAAGAAACAGTAAGTGAAGTGGTCTACTACGTCGTGACCTTCACGGTTAAACTGTGCTGCTAACGTTTTTTCAGCGATAGCCATACCTACAGCGTTAGAGATACCAGCACCTAGTGGGCCAGTTGTTGTCTCAACGCCAGGAGTGTAACCATATTCAGGGTGACCAGGTGTTTTTGAGTGTAATTGACGGAAGTTTTTCAACTCTTCAATTGGTAATTCGTAACCAGATAAATGCAATAAAGAATAGATAAGCATAGAGCCGTGACCGTTAGATAAAACAAAGCGGTCTCTATCAGCCCAATTTGGGTTTGCAGGGTTGTGCTTTAAAAAGTCATTCCATAATACTTCTGCAATATCTGCCATTCCCATAGGCGCGCCTGGGTGACCTGAATTTGCCTGCTGAACGGCATCCATGCTCAACGCGCGAATCGCGTTAGCTAAATCTCTTTTTGCTGTCATTGTGGTTCCTGAAATTTAAATTCAATAGTAGCTGGGTAATCTATTTACCGAAAAATAGATATTAAAGCAATCGCTCTAAGTGAATAACTAATAGAAAAAGTAAATAAAATACTAAGTGCGGAAAAAGTCGCTCTATTTCGGTTATTTTTTGATTGGTTTTTAATTGAAAGTTTAAGTGCTGTTGAAGTGAAAAAGTAGGCACTTAAATAGCTCTTTTTCACTAGCGAGAGTCTATCTAGACTTCTCGCTAGCGAAAAATTAACTTTAGATGATTAATCTAAAGTTGACGGCAAACGCGGAGTAGAAAGCAGCTTAGAAAATCTTTGCCACTTTTGCTTTTGCGTTAAACCTTGTTCTTGCTCTACCCAATTTTTAACTAGGTCTTTCCCCCAGTTGTAGTTAATGATGTAAGAGCCATAAGTGTCCATAAATTTCACTCTTTGCTTGGCTTTTGCTGGACTCATTAATGCATACTGTTCTAACAATTTAGCAGCTTCAGTTGGGCTGATTTCGCCATTTAGATACTGTCTACCAACTTCATTACCCGCATAACTCACCTTTGCTACAAGTTTATTAACTTGTTCGTACATTGGCGCTTTGCTTGCGTCTAAGCCAGCTAGAGGAAATAGGTGTTCTTGTTCAAACTGAATTTTTTCTTCTGCAGGGAAAGCCATCTCAATGCCGTAGTTTGCACTACCTTCAGCAATTAATGATTGTGGACTAAATAATGGATAAACCGAGAATTCGACCCAACCGCGTTTGTTGTATAAATTCGCTTCTAACAAACCGTTGTACGTGTGATGTCCTGGATAACCTTCGTGACAGCCTAGGTCGATAGCTCTTGAAATGTTAATAGGTAATTCAACATTCACCTGAATTAATGAATAAGCATTCCCTTTGTACCAGTTGTAGCCACTCCAAGGCTTGTCAGTAACGAATTCTAATTCGAAGTTTTCATTGGTTAGTAACTCAACGTGATCTTTTGTTCTGTCTCTGCACTCTTTAATGGCTAAATCAAATACTGGCTTTAACTTATCCTGTGGAATAACAAATTGGCTTCTGAAGTTATCTAGTTTAACTAGTACATCTTCGTCACCTGGTAACAACTGATCTAACTCTTCAATTGCAGTTTGAAACTCAGCCCAATCTTTCTTAGGTGCCTCTGTGTTAAACAGAGCTAGAGACTCTTCATCAAAACTGTATTTAGTATCACCAATATTCATATTAGTTCTAGCAATTAGAGCATTTAACTGAGCGTGTAAATAACTCAAACGCAACTGCTCAACCTCTTCTAGCTTTGATTTATCAGCAATTTGAAAACTGAGATGATGCAATAATTGCTTAGCTTCTTTAACTATATCTTTCAGGCTCTTGCCTTGGCTTTTAACTTCTTGTGGCCAAGCTTCCGGGCCGTAATAAGCGTCGATATAGCCAGCTTCATGTTCACCTAACGCCAATGTTAACTTTACATAGTCCACTGCTATGTCATCTGTTTTCATTGGTTGTTCCGACTCTTCTACCGATGATTTTTGTAATTGTATATTAGCTACAATTGCTAACGACACCGCGGCTACCGCCAATATTAAGCTTTTATTTTTCATTATTTTACACTCACCTTTCCGCCCACAATTTTAATTGCAGGGACCCCTCTGATAATAGTTTCTCGACCAAATTGCGACTGACAATTCGGGCAAATGCCAAGCTCTTCGGTGAGATCCTTTGTTATTCTTTCAATAAAGCATTTAACTAGGCTGCCATTGCCGCCTTTTTTGTATTGCAGCAACTTAGTACGACATTTACTGCAAAATATATCAACACTTCTCTCAGGCTGTTTTTTTCTAGGCTTTGCCATGCATTAGCTCTTATAGCGTTGGATATAATAAATGGGTCATAATGCAAAAAGGCCAGCATTGCTGGCCTTTCATTATAATTTGTTAAGTTTATGCTTCAATCTCAGCATTGTGATACACGTCTTGTACGTCTTCACAATCGTTTAGCATATTCATGAACTTTTCAAATACAGCAACATCATCACCAGCTACTGTAGCCATAGTTTGTGGCTCCCAAGAGATTTCTTGAGTATCGAAGTCGATGCCTTCAAATGCTTCTTCTAATGCTGTTTTAACTGCACCAAACTCAGTATAAGGAGCAGTAACTGTTACTTTACCTTCTTCAACTTCTACGTCTGTTACATCAACATCCGCCATCATAAGGGCTTCTAGTACAGTGTCTTCATCATCACCGTTAAATACAAAGATAGCTAAATGGTCAAACATATGAGCTGCTGCACCTGGTGCACCTAACTTAGAGTTCGTTTTAGTAAAACAGTTTTTAACTTCCATGATGGTACGATTTGGGTTGTCTGTTAAGCAATCTACGATCACCATGCAACCACCAGGACCAAAACCTTCGTAGCGAGCCGGAGAATAATCTTCACCCGCACCACCTTGTGCTTTGTCTAATGCGTTTTTAATAACGTGAGCTGGAACCTGATCTTTTTTCGCTCGGTCCATTAAACTACGAAGTGCTAAGTTACCATCAGGATCACTACCGCCATTCTTCGCTACCATGTAGATTTCTTTACCGTACTTTGAATAAATCTTAGTTTTCATGTTGGCTGTTTTAGCCATGGACTCTTTACGGTTTTGGAACGCTCTTCCCATCTTAATTCTCTTCTTCTTTGCTGCAGCGCTTATTTGCTGCGGTATAGATAAAATAATCCCTGTAATTTAATCAATTTTTGCCAAAAAATGAATCTTTAACTGGCATAAAATCAGGTCTTAGCTTTAAAACTGGTTTAGTTGTTGACTTTTTATACAGCTAGGATTTTCAGAATATGGCCATTTACTTCAACAAGGTCTAAGTGAAATACCTTTTTCCTTGTTTGTGTTGCCACTTCGCCGTTTACTAAAACGTAACCTTCAGCAATAACTTGTTTTGCTTGCGCGCCACTTTCAACCAAACCTTCAAACTTTAATAGTTTGTTTAGTTCTATATATTCACCAGTGATTTGCACATTAACGTGTTCTGACATTTGTCGTACCTAATTGTCTAAAGCGATGATGAATGACTGTTAGAGTCACTCAGAACTTATGTCAGGTTCTAATCTAACGCCTTCAAATAAAGTTCGGCATTGTACTGTTTTAAGGATTAAAACTTAAGGATTAAAGTTTTTTATTGAAGGAAGAAAAAAATATTCAAAAGCACCAGACCACAAAGGTCTGGTACTAAAAGTTCAATTTGCATCGAGATAATTAATTATAAACAGGATTGTAGTATCTACCATTTGCGTAGCTCCAATAACCTACTCCAGGAATAAGTTTATGGATGTAGCAATTTGCGCCGTCGAAAGACGCACCACTGTGATAGCACTGGCCTTTTTGACGTTCTTCACTGCTAGGAGAATAGTAACGGCCACCAGCATAGTCCCAATAATTAACACCACTTACTTCTTTGTATATGTAACAATTAGCACCATCGAATGACGCATTGTTATGTGGGCATAAATTTGTATCTGGAAGCTCGTAGTGAGTATCAAATATTTGATTCTTGCCACCATCTACTGTCTGACTAGTAACAACACGATTCCCCGTATTAACGTCTAGTGTTAGATAACTGTAATTGATGTCTCTTAAGTGAATGCGCTCTTTTGCCCATTCAAATCTTTGGTTGCGATTGTTTGCGTCACAGTTCCATATTTTCATCGTACCGCCATTGTAACGCTGGCCTGAGTTATCCATGCACTTTCCTGTAGCAGGATTATGGAACAAGCTAGTGGAATGGTCGTAATACCAATTCTGATTAGGGTTAGTGTCATTACATTCTCGAACAATCAGCTTAGCACCTTCAAAGTTACCTTCTGGTTGCACGCACTGCAGTAACTGACGCTCTCTCAGCCAAAAAGTTTCTTGATCGATATTAGCAACCCAGTCAGTGCCTATTCTTTTATAGTTTACCCAGCTACCGCCGCTGCTAGGGTTTAAAGCACTTAATTCTGTGGATTCTTTCGCAGTTAAAGGTAAGCTGAAGCGAACCTTATCATCATTTGGAAAACTCGCTTCACATTGAGCTTGGCCTTGCGACCATGTTGCAGTTTGATCCGCTAGTGCTAATTGTCCGTTACCTAAGCGACAAACAACTTGGCGCTGAGTATCACAGCTTTTCCAGTTACTCATTTTGTTAGTGTTGTGCGCCCATAAAGCACATTGATCACCTGATTGAGTAAAGCTACCATCTCTCCAGGACCAAATATGGCCCCAGAAATGCGCACTGTCATCCCAAGTTAACTCATCAGCGCCAACAACATTCAAACCACAACGTATCGCTTTTAAAATAGCGTTGTCTTGTACTTCATTTCTCAGTCCAATTACAGCAACTGAATAACGTAGATCTTCAACGGCAATGCTAAAAGAGTTCGAATTCCAATTACCAGTTAAAGAACCAGGACACTCTGTTGCAGTAAAGTCATTAGCTGGCGGCTCATTGTATGAATAACCAAAAAGGAGATCGGCATAACTTGAGTTACCGTAATCAGTCCATTCGTTGCCAAATAACATGACTCTCTTGCCAGTCGTTTTGATAATTTCACGAACACTTGCTTCGACTAAGCCGCGACCTGTGTTATTTACGCTAGGTAATGAAAAGTGCTGAGATAATTCACTTCTCGTTGCTAACAGTGAACCTAATGACTTTCTGAAGATGCCTGCAACTGTTTCTCTATTGGTATTGTTATCCATATGATCTTCGATTTTGATCATGATGAAGTCATTGTCATCAGCACCGATTAGCCAGTTTTTAATTTCAGCTAATAAACGAGCTAATTGCACATCAGCCGCAGGCTGCCAACAATCAGGAGTATGGCAAAGTTTTGTTCCATGAATATCTAACTCGAATATTCTTGCTCCCATATCCAATTGGGCAGCTATTGTCTCACGATGGTTTTCACCAGAGCCCGCTGTTAGGTAATCATCGGAATTGTATGAATTGTGACTGCCAATTGCATTGGTATCATTTAACCGAGCATGACTACCCAGTTGTTCCTGAGCATGGATAGCAGCCCTACGTTTATTGTCCCAACCGTCGGTATCTTCAATCCAATGATGAACAGAGAAAGAATCAACATCGTCATTCCAGCCCATATCACCCAAGTGACCGAAAGTACGATACATTCCGTCATTTTTCTTAGATGAGTCTAAGTTAGGATATGAATATGCTTGGACACGAGCATCACCAACTATGAAAAGCGATGAAGGTTTATTTCTCAGATCTTGCAAATCGGAAACACTAGCTCCTGCTAAGGCACAATGAGGAGTACCATTAAACCCAGGATGTTCATAAAAACATGCGAAGTCATTGGTTCGTCTGGTGTGAATTTTGAAAGAAGAGATTTTGTCATTCAAAAAATCAAGCTTGTAAGAGTCCATCATGATAACCGTGCGGTCACCCGAGTAGTTACCATCTTCAAACACTTCTACATAGGCATTACCATAGAGTCTTAAAGAAGTTATTTTGTCATTTAAGGCAATGCCAGATTGATTGCCTGTGTAACAAACTTGTTCTCCTTCAAAGTTGTTATGCTCATAAAAACACACTTTAGTTTCTTCAGCCAAGGATATTGTGGGCAGACATAACAATACTGCCGCGAAGACTTTTTTCATTAGATTACTCCTAAATGAATGGTTAGGTTAAAGTTTCGCCGCCAGCCTACAAATCACCAACAACAATGTAAAACACAATCCACTTTTGTATCTATTTTGTTATTTAGAAATATCTAATAAAAGGGAAGACTCTTCTAATTTTTTTTAAATTTTTAGCTAAGTTCCCCTCAACAAAACCAAGTAATGACAAGTTAGGTTTAGATGGGTTAAGAATTGTGAATAAAGAACAATATAAGCAATGAAAGGTTAAGTTTTATTTAGATATGTTAAATCTCGTATCAATCCATTAATAGGTTATTTTTTCAACTAATCGTCATTTACTTTCCGAATTGAGTGTTAAAACTCGTGTAGGGGCTCAAGTCTGTACTCTGCTCTCAAAGAACAACACTAAAACAAAGGAATTAAAATAATCAGGAAATGGCGCCTGGAACGGATTAGCTTTTCTGGAAAAAACTAAAACAGCGCTAGCTGGCCCGCAGGGTGAAGACCATGGACGGTCTGAATACTAATTTTTCTGGAAAAAATTAGAACAGTGCTAGCTCGCCCGCAAGGGGAAGACCATGGACGGTCTGAATATTAGTTTTTAGGGAAAAAACTAAAACAGCTTTAGCTGGCCCGAAGGGTGAAGACCATGGACGGTCTGAATACTTTAACAGTCACGCGAGCGTAGGAGGTTCAAGTCTGTACTCTTAACTTGAAGAAGAACACAAAAATAAAGGAGTTATAACAATCAGGAAATGGTGCCCGGGGACGGATTAGTTTTTCGGGAAAAAACTAAAACAGCTTTAGCTGGCCCGAAGGGCGGAGGCCATGGACGGCCGGAGTACTTTAATAGTCACGCAAGCGTAGGAGGTTCAAGTCCAAACTCTTGAGCTGCAGAATTACACTACAACGAAATACAAGGAAATAATTGAGAATGGTGCCTGGGGACGGACTAATTTTTCTGGAAAAAATTAGAACAGCGATAGCTGGCCCGCAGGGCGGAGGCCATGGACGGCCGGAGTACTTTAATAGTCACGCGAGCGTAGGAGGTTCAAGTCCAATCTCTAAATCTACAGAGGTACACAAAAAGGGAAACAGTAACAATCAGGAAATGGTGCCCGGGGACGGACTTGAACCGTCACGCTCTATTGAGCGAGGGATTTTAAATCCCTTGTGTCTACCAATTCCACCACCCGGGCTCGGGATAGTATTTTTATAGTAAGCTTGGAACCTACTCTTTAAATAGTTTGAGATGAATCTGAGGATTAAACTATTTAAATATTGGAGCGAGTAACGAGGTTCGAACTCGTGACCTATACCTTGGCAAGGTATCGCTCTACCAGCTGAGCTATACTCGCAATATTTATATCTAGATAAGATGGTGCCCGGGGACGGACTTGAACCGTCACGCTCTATTGAGCGAGGGATTTTAAATCCCTTGTGTCTACCAATTCCACCACCCGGGCTTATCGGGATAGTATTTTTATAGTAAGCTTGGTACCTACTTTTCCAACTCTTATAAAAGAATTTGGAGCGAGTAACGAGGTTCGAACTCGTGACCTATACCTTGGCAAGGTATCGCTCTACCAGCTGAGCTATACTCGCATAATTTTTGTCTTCACCATCTAATTCCAAAACATCTTTAAAGAGTTTGGAGCGAGTAACGAGGTTCGAACTCGTGACCTATACCTTGGCAAGGTATCGCTCTACCAGCTGAGCTATACTCGCTTAGTCGATGGTGCCCGGGGACGGACTTGAACCGTCACGCTCTATTGAGCGAGGGATTTTAAATCCCTTGTGTCTACCAATTCCACCACCCGGGCGACTAACTATTTTTTCGAAATCATGGAGGCGGGTCCCGGAGTCGAACCGAGGTCCACGGATTTGCAATCCGCTGCATAGCCACTCTGCCAACCCGCCAAAATCTACCAACCTAAAAAGATTGGAGCGAGTAACGAGGTTCGAACTCGTGACCTATACCTTGGCAAGGTATCGCTCTACCAGCTGAGCTATACTCGCAAATCATTTCTGATTTCGTGTCGTTGTCCTCTTGGACAACGGGGACGCATTCTACATCCAAACCTTTCTTAGTCAACATCATTTTTAAATAAAAATGACATTTTTGTATCGTTTGGTGATTTTTTGGCTTTAAAGTCTAAAAATCATACCCAAACGTTTAAATATTAAACTTTTTTGCCGCTAATGTATGGCCACGCCGCTTTAAAGTAGATCACTAATGACCAAACAGTTAATGCTGATGCTAAATACAAGAATACGTAGGTCGCAATTTCCAATAACGGGCCTAAAATCCAACCATCAAATACCCAGTACTGATTTGGGTGCCATAACAAACCTATAATAGCCAACATTTGTGCTGCGGTTTTGTATTTACCAATCATACTCACTGCAACATTAGCTCGTTTACCCTGCTCTGCCATCCATTCACGTAATGCTGACACAACAATTTCACGACCTATAATCAAAATTGCAGGTATGGTTACAGCATAATTTGCATAATCATCAACAACTAACACTAAGGCTACTGCGACCATAACTTTATCTGCAACTGGATCAAAAAAAGCACCAAATGGCGTTGACTGATTTAATTTTCTAGCTAAATAACCATCTAGCGCATCAGTTAACGCTGCAAACCAAAATACAAATGCCGTAGCAAAGTATTTCCATTGATACTGTTCAATCGGCAAATAATATAAGCCGACCATTACCGGTATCAAAAAGATTCGAAAAGAGGTCAGAATATTCGGAATGTTCCACATGTTGAGTTACTGCATAAATTATTAACTTGGCAATGATGCCGATTTAATCTTTATCATGCAAGAAACCATAGATTTCATTTGCTAATTGCTTCGAAATACCTGGGACTTTTGCTAACTCTTCTGCTTTGGCCGCTAATACGCCTTGTAAACCACCAAAATTTTTCAGTAATGTTTGTCGACGTTTTGCCCCAACGCCTGGTATGTCTTGCAACACTGAAGTTGTTTTCGCTTTATTGCGTTTATTCCTGTGCCCTGTAATAGCAAATCGGTGGGATTCATCTCTAATATGTTGAATCAAATGCAAAGCTTGCGAGCTTTTAGGTAAATGAACTTCAACTTCACCACCATTCATAAACAAGGTCTCTAAACCCGGCTTTCTCGACTCACCTTTAGCGATACCAACTATGATTGGCGCTTTAGCTAGTGTCCAATCGGCAAAGAACTGCTCTGCTTTATTGAGTTGGCCTTTGCCACCATCAATAAATAAAATGTCGGGAATTTTGCTTTCGTCAGTAACTTTGCCAAAGCGTTTTTCCATTGCAAATGCCATAGCTCCGTAGTCATCACCGCCTTTTACACCTTTTACATTGTAACGGCGATATTCTGATTTCATTGGTCCCTCAGGCCCAAACACGACACAAGATGCAATTGGGTACTCCCCAAAAGTATGACTGATATCAAAACACTCCATGCGATTAATTGATGGCAGTTTCAAGAATTCACACAGTTCTTTGTATCGCGAAGATATTGCTCGTCCATCAGCAAGCTTAGTTGACAGGTCAATGTCCGCATTCTTTTGTGCCAGTTGATAATATTTATGCTTCTCACCACGTTTCGGTACGATCAACTGAACTTTGGCATTTCTTTCTTGGCTAATAGCCTGTTCGAGCTCCGCCAAGTTCTCAGTTTGCTCTGGAACTAATATTTGGCTCGGAATATTTTGTCCGCCTAAACCGTTTAAATAAAACTGTGAAATAAATGACGTTATGATCTCACTTGGTTCTGAATTATGCGGGATCTTAGGCGAATAGTTTTTACTTCCTAGCACTTTCTGATCTCGAATGTACATAACCTGCACGCTCGCTAGACCTTTATCAGAAGCAAAAGCAATAACGTCTATTTCATCAACGGCACCAGAAACATTTTGCGACTCAGTCACTTTACGCAAAGTCGTAACTTGGTCACGGTAAAATGCAGCATCTTCAAAATTTAACTGCATACTAGCCGCTTCCATTTTTTCTATAAGCGACTGGATAACATCTTGGCTTTTGCCCGATAGAAACTGTTTTACTAGCTCAACTTGCTCGTTGTAAGCTGCATCTGTTACGTAACCTTCAACACAAGGAGCGCTACAACGCTTTAGTTGGTGTTGTAAACAAGGCCGAGTTCTTACTTTGTAAAAACCGTCCTCACATTGCCTTACCGGAAATACCTTTTGCATTATCCTTAAACTTTCCCACACAGCACCAGCACTTGGAAATGGTCCAAAATACTCACCTTTAAAACGCTTTGCTCCACGGTGTAGAGTGATTCTTGGGTGTCTGTGGTCAGTCAGTAGAATGTAAGGATAAGATTTATCATCTCTAAGTAAAATATTGTACTTAGGCTGAAACTCTTTAATTAAGTTGTTTTCTAAAATTAATGCTTCTGTCTCAGAGTCAGTAACTATGACTTCAATATTGGCAATCTGTGCAACCAATGCTTTGGTTTTAACGTTAGTTACGTTTTTTTGAAAATAACTAGACAGGCGATTTTTTAAGTTTTTGGCTTTGCCAACATAAATGACAGTCTGATGTTCATCATACATACGATAAACACCAGGTTTGCTAGTAACATGCTTTAAAAATACATTAGCGTCAAAGGACACAATAAGAACCTAAATTGAATATGGGAGGTTTAGATTTTATCCATATCTAACATACCGTAGCGGATTGCTAAGTGTGTTAGTTCAACATCATTGCTGATATTTAGCTTGTCGAACATCCTGTAACGGTAGCTATTTATTGTCTTCGAGCTCAAGTTTAACTGATCGGCGATATCTTGTACTTTCTCACCTTTAGTGATCATTAACATGATTTGCAGCTCTCTTTCTGACAGCGCATCGAATGGTCTATCTTCGTTTACACCATTAAACTGATTCAGTGCTATCTGTTGGGCTATTTCTGGAGCGATAAATCTTTGTCCAACATTGACCACTCGAATTGCTTGGATCATTTCTTCAGGACAAGTCATTTTAGTCAAGAAACCATGTGCGCCAATTTGCATTACTTTAGAAGGAAATGGGTCTTCAGTGTGGACTGTTAGCACAATTATTTTAATATCTGGGCAATAACGTAGAATTTTCTTTGTTGCTTCGAGCCCACCCATGCCAGGCATGTTCATATCCATTAATACTACGTCTGGTTCGTTATTGCGGCAAAATTGGAACGCAGCCTCGCCTGAGTCTACTTCCCCGACAACTTTCATGCCACGGACGTCATTAACTATATGCTTAATACCGGTACGGACTAACTCGTGATCGTCGACTAAAAGTACATTAATCAAAGAACAATCTCCTACGAAAAACTCGGAGCTAAAATTACCACACTATTTACTTTGAGCAAATGCTAAATGCAACAGAATGTGTTCATCTTTTCACATATAGGGATAAACCTACCCTATACTTTTATGCTCTTCTTATTGATGCCATATTCTCTTAACTTATTAGCTACCGCTGTATGACTTAATCCTAGCTTCTTAGCCAATTGACGAGAACTTGGATACGCTGGGTACAACTTTCTCAATAAGCCAGCTTCAAAACGCTTTACTGCTTGATCTAACGTGCCTTCAAACTCTTTTTCAAGATAACCAAATTCACTGGTGTAAGTTGGAAGCTCAAGCATTTCTTTTTCAACTACATCAGAGTCCAACAAGCTGATAGCTCTATAAACCGCATTTTCTAACTGTCTAGTATTGCCTGGCCAAGGATAGCTTTGCATGTATTCTGCACAGTTCTTTGAAATCGTTGGGGCAACCTTGCCTGCTTCACTAGCAAAACGTTGAACAAAGTGTTGAGCCAACGGCAGAATATCTTGTTTTCTTTCTCTTAATGGTGGGATTTGAATGCTCAACACATTCAAACGATAGAATAGGTCTTCTCTAAACAAGTGCTCTTGCACCATGCTTGCTAAATCCTTTTGCGTTGCACAGATAACACGCACGTTAACTTTTACTTCATTTTCATCCGCTACTCGACGGAAGGTGCCATCTTGTAAAAAACGCAATAATTTGGTTTGTAATTCGTTGGACATTTCACCAACTTCATCAAGGAATACAGTGCCGCCTTCAGCTAACTCAAAAATTCCTCTTTTACCTTCTTCATCCGAACCAGGATAAGCATTAGGTCCATAACCAAATAATTCACTTTCAGCAACATTATCCGGCAACGAGGCACAGCTCAATGCTAAGAAGGGTTGGCCAGCTCGTTCGCTTGCATCGTGACAAGCTTTGGCTATTAATTCTTTACCTGTGCCTGTCTCACCTTGAACTAAAATTGGCGCATCTAATTGCGACATTTTTTTCGCTTCACGAATAACACGACGCATTGCCGTACTGTTAGCTTGAATATTCACAAACGATTCGTTGTTGTCATCTCTGAAGGCATTAATTTGTTGGCCTAAACGTGTGTGTGATTTTAAGTTAACTACAGCCCCAACTAATTGCACTGAGCCTTCTTCGTCGGTAATGTTGATCGGTAGTAAATCTGAAATGAATTCTTCGTTGTTTGCAGTAAGCTTCAAAGTTTGAGACAAGACTTCATCTGAGTCTAGCCATTTACTAAAGTTAAAGCCTTTAAGGAAACCTTGTAGAGGTTGACCCAATACTTCTTCTTCACTTCTTCCCATGTCAACCAAAGCTGATTGGTTAGCTGTCACTATATTGCCTTTGTTATCCAAAGAGATAACACCATCTGGCAATATGCGTAGTAAAGTTACTAGCTCATTGTGCTCTCGTTCATATGGCAAAAAGTTAGTCGTTTTAACGTCTGTTACTCCGTCTACTCTTCTAATGGCTGCCATAACCTGTTGAAACGCTTCAAATTCAATTTGTGGGAATGCGACATACAAGCATCGAGATACTTTATCAAACTCTATACCTTTTAAATCAATATCGTACTCTACCAAGATATTTAGAACTTCTTTTGCTAGTCCCATTCGATCCTGACAAGCTATTTGTAAACGCATTTTTTCTCCGCAAACATCAACCTCAACCAAAAAGCTGGGGCAAATTGTAAACCTATAATGACAGTGTGTGCACCTATTATTTTCTTTTTCGTAAAGAAAATGTGCCAGTGAGGAAATTAGTTAGTATGCCCACACCTGTTGGCGTAGGCATATAGTGGCTTTAAGCAGCCGTTTTCGGTGGGAATGTTGGCTCAAACAAACCCAACGACATAGCTTCTTTTACTAAGCTCATTAAGTCCATTTTTGACAACTCAAACAAATCATTAATTTGTTCAATCATAAAGTATTTAGGCTGCATGATATCAATGCGATAAGGCGTTCTAAACACATCAACTACTTCTAAAGGTAAGCGCTCTGGCTTGTCAGAATTAGCAGCGTATTCAGTTTCACCTGGTGAAGACAAAATGCCACCGCCATATATTCTGAGCTGATCGTTTTGTTTCAATAAACCAAACTCAACGGTAAACCAATATAAACGAGCTAGATACACTCTTTCTTCTTTTGAAGCTGCTAAGCCTAGTTGACCGTACTTATGAGTAAACTCCGAAAAAGCAGGGTTAGTTAGCATTGCGCAATGACCAAAAATTTCGTGAAAAATATCTGGCTCTTGTAAATAGTCGAAATGCTCTCTACGACGAATAAAAGTCGCAACTGGGAATTTTTTCTCAGATAGCAGCTTGAAGAAAGACTCAAAGTTGATCAAAGCAGGAACTTCTGCACATTGCCATCCTGTTGTTTCTAGTAAAACTTCAGAAACTTCATTCAATTGAGGTACGCGATCTAATGGCAAGTTCAGCTTATCTAAGCCTTCAAAAAACTCATCACAAGCTTTGCCTTTGATGCATTCTAACTGTCTTGTGATTAGTTCATGCCAAATCTGGTTTTCTTCATCTGTCCAATGAATAAAACCTGATTCATCTGATTGTTTGGATACATAAGTTGAGGACTTAGCCATGATTTATCTCCAATTTTCTACTGCAGCAAGTGATGATTCAGCATCGCCAAATGCTTTTCCTAGCGCTTGCTCTAAATCAGCAATAAGATCTTGTGGGTCTTCTAGACCAACTGAAATACGAATTAGACCATCACTGATGCCAGCAGCGGCTCTTTCTTCTGGCGAATAAGGCGAATGAGTCATAGAAGCTGGGTGCTGAATTAATGACTCAGCATCACCTAAACTTACAGCGATTGAGAACAGCTCTGATGCGTTAATAAAGTCAGTGCCTTGCTGTAAGCTTGCATCTAATTCAAAACCAATAACACCACCAGCACCTCTCATTTGTGTGCCTAAATATTTATTACCCGGGTGGCTAGTTAGGCCAGGGTAGTAAACTTCTTTTACCTTCGGGTGCTGTTCTAAATACTCAGCAACCGTTTGTGCAGACTCACAATGGCGTGCCATTCTAATAGGTAAGGTTTTAAGACCTCGTAAAATTAGCCAAGCGTCATTCGGGCCTATTGTGCCGCCAATATCTTTTAATATTGTAGACTTGATCACGTTGATGTTCTCATTACTTGAAACAATAATGCCAGCAACAACATCACCATGACCGTTTAAGAACTTAGTTGCACTGTGTAATACGATGTCGATGCCGAAATCCACAGGAGTTTGTAAGATTGGCGACAAGAAAGTGTTATCAACAATTGATAGTAACTTATGCTTCTGACAGAACTCACCAATCATAGCTAAATCTAAAACAACTAAGTTTGGATTGATTGGCGTTTCAGCAAATACCATTTTACTGTTTGGCTGCAACGCTTGCTCAAGTTCTTCAGGCTTAGTCATGTCAACAAACGTTACTTCGATACCAAACTTTGGTAACTGATGGCTAAATAGAGCAAATGAACAACCATAAATAGCTTTAGATACGATGACGTGGTCGCCTGCTTGTAAAAACGAAAGCACAGCACCTGATACTGCAGCCATGCCCGTTGCCGTTGCAGCCGCGGCTTCCATTTTTTCTAGAGCTGCAACTCTTTTTTCTAATTCTGTCGTTGTTGGATTGCCTAGACGCGAATAGATATAACCTGGCTCTTCTCCTGCGAACCTTGCAGCGCCCTGCTCTGCATTGTCAAATATGAATGTTGATGATTGATAAATTGGCGTTGATAACGCCCCCATATGATCAGATTTGTTTCTTCCTGCATGGATACATAAAGTATCTTGATGATTATATTTGTTATTCATAGGTATAATTTAATTCTAATTGAGCTTTCCAATTTTTAGACCGCACTTTGCCGCTTTTTCTCTAGAGCTAATAATCTAAATTGACTAAAAATGAGTTCGAGAATGTAATGATTGGTTTACGGGGAATGTCTCGTTGATTATTCAAACTGAAGTGGCACGCTCAGTTTATTCACTTAAAGCTATTTTACTTGGAAAAGATAGAAGTTTGGCTTCCATTAATCTCGCGATTCCTGCATATAGTGGATTCGTACAAAAACTAGCAACACTTAAATCTGGTGAGTGTTGTGATTTATCGAAGTTAGGCAGAGCTTGCTTGGCCAATAATTAAACATAAAAAAAGCAGCACATTGTGCTGCTTTTTGCTTTCATTTCACTTCTATAAGCGATTAATTTCGCGCTTTAGAGTAAACTCGTTTGACGTTACGTAGGTTTCCATGTCTCTTACTCTATGCTCTATGCTTTCAAACTGGCTTAAAATATCCTTATAAGCTCTTCTTGGTGGTTCACCTGCTTGCCAAACTTTTGTTTTTACTTCAATAGCTTGGTCAATATCGTGTTTATCATCAAATCTATGCCATTGGTCTGACTTTCCGGCATCCTTAGATTTTGCACTAGTGAAACCAGGCTTGCGATCTAAGATAAACCAACCAGCAACATATGCGATTAAGAAAAAGCCACCTGATAATAAAAATCCACTAAACCAAATAACTCGTATCAACCAAGGTTCTGCGTTCGTATACTCTGCAACCCCAGCACATACTCCAGCAATCTTGCCTTGCGACGGAATACGATAAAGTTGTCTTTTCGTTTCCATAACCTTCCCCTTAAGCCTTGTTACGCCACTCAGGTGCTTCAGCATCTAAGATAGACTCTAAAGTTTTCACTCGTTCGCCTAACACCTCAGCTTTGTGAGCTAAATTATTTAACTCGTTGATTTCCTTATCTGATAATCCCTGCGTCATTTGTCGCTTCGCACGGTAATGCATGATTAACCAAATAGGAGCAACAAAAATTAAAAATATAATTATTGGTGCAACAATGATCGCTACTACATCACTCATAATATACTCCTACTTAGAATCCCGATTATTTATCTGAGTTTAATTTAGCTTTAAGTGCTTCTAATTCAGAGTCCACTTTATCCGAAGCTTCTAAATCTGCAAACTCATCAGCTAGTGACTTATTGCCTAATTCATAAGACTCTACTTCTGCTTCTAAGTTATCAATCTTGCGCTCATAGGCTTCAAAGCGAGACAGTGCGTCATTGATTTTGCCACTGTTGAGTTTAGTTTTTACATCTAAACGAGAGCTGGCAGTGCTGCCTCGCATCAGAATTGTTTTCTGTCTTGCTTTTGCATCTTCTAATTTAGATTGTAACTGTGTGATTTCATCTTTAAGGCGAGACACTTGGTCATCTAGTTGCTCTAATTCTTGTTTCATCACATCTGCACTTTCCATGCATTTTTGCTTTTCAACTAGAGCTTGGCGTGCCAAATCTTCTCTTTCTTTAGATAACGCTAGTTCTGCTTTTGCTTGCCAGTCATCAGCTTCTGCTTGCAAGCGCTCCATGCGGCGAACTACATCTTTCTTGTCTGCGATAGTACGAGCAGATGAGGAGCGAACTTCTACAAGAGTGTCTTCCATCTCTTGAATGATTAAACGAACCATTTTCTCCGGATCTTCTGCTTTGTCTAATAGCGAATTAATATTAGCGTTAACAATATCGGCAAAGCGTGAAAATATACCCATAATAAATACCTCTTGTTATGTATCACTTGTCATCAAGTTGGTAACAGCTATTCAGATTAGATGCCAATCTGACATTATCACGTAACCATTTGTTATTAATGAACTTTATTTATTTTTAAACAATGCTTTTAGTTTTTCCTTTTTTAAAATACACTATTAATTAGTCAAATTCACCAATGATTAATTTATGCGACAATTTGCTCAGAAAGATAACCTAATAGGTCAGGCCAACTCCTTCCTTGAAGTGTTGGAAAAAGTTTCTCAACTTGCACCTCTAGATAAGCCCGTATTAATTATTGGTGAACGTGGTACAGGTAAAGAGTTAATTGCAGCTCGATTACATTACTTATCGCAACGTTGGGACCAAAACTACGTAACCCTCAATTGCGCAGCGTTGAATGAAAATCTACTTGAAAGTGAACTGTTTGGTCATGAGTCTGGGGCTTTTACCGGCGCTGGAAAAAGACATGAAGGCCGTTTTGAACGAGCTAACTCTGGCACTCTCTTTCTTGACGAGCTAGCAAACACATCCGGTTTAGTACAAGAAAAGCTACTTAGAGTTATTGAATACGGCGAATTCGAACGCGTTGGTGGCACAAAAACAGTGAAAATAGACACTCGATTAGTTTGTGCGACTAATGAAGATTTACCTGCTCTAGCAGAAAGTGGCGAATTCCGTTCAGATCTATTAGACCGATTAGCGTTTGATGTAATTACTTTACCTCCATTGAGAGAACGACAAGAAGATATACTGGTTCTAGCTGAACACTTTGCAATAACTATGGCTAAAGAGCTTGAGTGGGAACTGTTTTCAGGGTTTTCTCGCAGTGCAAAAGAAACATTATTAAGTTATCACTGGCCAGGCAACGTCAGGGAGTTAAAAAACGTAGTAGAGCGAAGTGTCTACAGAAGTGCCAATCCACATATACCTGTTCACGAAATTGTATTGGATCCTTTTTCAAGCCCTTATCGTCCTAAAGCTCGAGTGAAAACACAAGATAGGCAAGCTTCACAATCAGCTACCAATGGCACGTTTAATGAATCTCAAATTGAAACAGTCGAACCGATTGTTACGGTAAATCAAACTCCAAGCTTTGAGTTTCCAGTAGACTTCAAACAAGAAAGCCAAGAATTTGAAGTTAACCTTATTAAGAATGCACTAGCCTTTTGCCAATTTAATCAAAAGAAAACAGCGGAACAGCTTGGGGTGACTTATCATCAATTAAGAGGCTACTTAAAAAAATATAACCTGTTGGATAAAAATGGTGAAGGTTAACACTATGTTTGCTAAAGCTTTGCATAAGTACACAGCGCTCTGCTGTGCTTGTATCTCATTAGCAGCTTGCGAACCTAGAGCTCAGAGCGATCTTGAATCTAAAACTTTACTTTATTGCAGTGAAGGGGCGCCTGACTTATTTAATCCTCAGCTCGTAACCTCTGGCACAACAATAGATGCAGTTTCAAACCAGCTTTACAATCAGTTAGTGAGAATTGATCCTGAAACCGGTCGTGTTGTTTCTGATTTGGCGAGGAAAGTTATTATCTCGAAGGATGGTATGCGCTATCGCTTCTATTTAAGAAAAGGCATACAGTTTCATACTACTGATTATTTCACCCCAACTCGTACATTAACAACGGCGGATGTTGCCTTTTCATTTGGTCGAGTGTTTCAATCTAATCATCCATTTAACTATGTCAGTGGTGGTCTGTATCCCTTTTTTGATGGCATTGGATTAGGCAATTTAGTTGAGCAAATTTTAGTTGTCGACGATTTAACAATTGAATTTCGGCTAAATCAGCCACAGGCTTCATTTCTAGCTAATATGGCTACAGACTTTGCGGTAATTTTATCCGCTGAATATGGCGCCCAATTAATGGCCCAAGGCAAGCCTGAACAAATTGACCAATTGCCTATTGGAACCGGTCCTTATAAATTCGTGGAATACAAAACGGATCATTACATTCGTTATCACGCACACGAAAACTATTGGGGTGAACGAGGCAATATAGAACAAGTCGTATTTGATATTACACCTAACAACTCAAATCGTGTTGCCAAATTACTTACTAAAGAATGTGATGTTCTTGGTTACCCCAGTGCTGCTGATGTGGAGTATTTAAAAAGCAAACCTGAAGTTGTGCTGTCCGAAACTACATCTATGAATGTCAGTTACTGGGCCTTCAATACCAATATAAAACCTTTTGATAATCCTAATGTTCGCAAAGCACTTTCTTACGCAGTTGATAGGCAAGCTATTATTGATGCTGTTTACCTGAACCATGCAGAGCCCGCTAACTCATTATTACCGCCTTCAAATTGGGCCTATGCTTCAACTCTTGAGGAACCGGAATATTCAATTGAGAAAGCAAAAGCTTTATTGAAACAAGAAGGCTTGGAAGATGGATTTAAAATGGATATTTGGGCGATGCCAGTGCAAAGGGTTTACAACCCAAATGCTGGAAAAATGGCAGAAATTCTTCAACAAAGCTTAGCTCAGCTAAACATTGAAGCTAATATTGTGACTTATGACTGGGGAACATTCAGAAGAAGGTTAGCAAAAGGCGAGCACGACTCTGTGTTAATCGGTTGGTTAGCCGATAACTCCGACCCTGATAACTTTTTCCGTCCTTTGCTAAGTTGCGCCGCTGCTTTTTCTGGTTCGAACCGAAGTGCATGGTGTAACGACGACTATGACTTCAATATTTATCAAGCACTTTCTGTTACCAATCCAGCTCTGAGAAAAACCTATTACGAAGAAGCTGAAGCAATAATATCTGAGCAAAGTCCTTTAGTTCCTATCGCGCACGCAGTAAGATATAAAGTCTATCAAAATGATGTTTCTGACGTGCAGTTTAACCCCTATGGCGGTATCAGTTTTGCTCGAACTAATAAGGCGAAACAATAATGTTTAACTACTTTTATCGAAAAGTATCTTTATTGCTCTTTATTAGCTTAGGTCTAACCATTTTTGTTTTCTCCCTGAACTACATGTTTCCAGGTGACCTTTTAACCAACATGACGGGTTATTCTGCTAATAATATTAGCAATTCCCAAGTTTTAGTTACTCAATACAAATTGGACAGCTCAGTAATAGAGCAATACTTTGCTTATTTAGGGCGCCTGTTTAGTGGTAACTGGGGCGTTTCCATGAATACTGGCGATAGTATTTATGATCTTGTATTTACTTTGTTACCAGCAACGATAGAGCTGGCACTTTATGCGCTTTTGTATTCGTTTATTGTCGCGATTCCTTTCGGTTTATTAGCGTCTTCGGAATCCCACCCTTGGTTAGACAAGGGTATTCTGTCACTTTCTCTTATTGGCTTTTCAATGCCAATTTTCTGGTTAGCCTTGATCATGATAATGGTCTTCTCTATCAACTTAGGCTGGTTACCTACCTCAGGTCGATTAAGTTTGGTTTATCAAATTCCAGCAGAGTCAGGCTTTATGCTTTGGGATATCATTCAGTCAGACTTATCTTATAAGTGGGAAGCATTCGCTGACGCCATCAAACACTTGATATTACCTACCTTTGTATTAGCTGCTTACCCGACAACTGTTTTGATTAGAACAACCCGTCAATCGATGAAAAACGTGATGGCCAAGAGTTATGTAAAAGCAGCAAGAGCAAAAGGCTTAACAACGTGGCAAGTGCTAGCAAGACACGGTCTTAAAAATGGCTTATTACCTGTTATTCAAACATTAGGGATCCACTTTAGTACTTTGATCACGTTAGCTATGGTGACTGAAGTTATCTTTGCATGGCCTGGTATTGGCTCTATGTTAGTAGATGCAATTCACCAAAGAGATTACACTGCAATTCAAGGTGGTTTATTAGTGATCTCCTCATTAGTGTTTTTAGCTACTATATTCTTCGATGTTATTTATATGATTTTCGATCCTATTGCACGAGTACATGGTCATGGCAAAATTTAGAATATTTTCCAGTCCAACCAACTCATCACCATTAAAGCAACTTTGGCGTTTATTCCAAAGGAATCATTTCGCTTTAGTATCCAGTTATATTTTGCTGTTTATGGTGCTGATTGCGATCTTAGGTCCTTTAGTTGCGCCCTACTCTCCTTACATGCAACACCAAGAGTCCTTGTTAGCACCTCCTTCTTGGCATGTTGACGGCCACATTCAATTTGTTTTTGGCACTGACGCTTTGGGCAGGGATATTTTTTCTAGAATATTAACCGGCGTCAGCTATTCATTTGGCTTGGCGATTATTGCTGTATTGCTAGCACTGAGCATTGGCTTTTTGATTGGCAGTGTTGCTGGCTTTTCCAAAGGTGTTAAATCAAGTTTCCTCAACCATATTTTAGACATTGCCTTAACTATGCCATCATTACTTATTGCAATTGTTATCGTTGCGATATTGGGCCCTGGTATAGAAAATACTTTCTGGGCTATTGTGTTGGCTATGCTGCCGCAATTTATTCACCATATCAGAACTGAAGTTGCAGAGCTGCTGGAACAAGACTTTGTTATTGCGTATCGGTTAGATGGCGCTAATAAGTTGCAAACCTTTTGGTATGCGTTATTGCCAAATATGTTCGAAAATTTGGTTGTATTTGCCGCTATGGCTGTTTCATCTTCAGTATTAGATATTGTTGTACTTGGCTTTATTGGTATTGGAGCACAATCTCCAGAGCCTGAGTTAGGCGTTATGATTGCTGACAACTTAGATGTGTTCTACCTCAGCCCATGGACTGTGATGCTACCTGGTATTGCTCTATTTCTGTGTATTTTGTCCAGTAATATAGTTGGTGATGGCTTAAGGCACGCACTAAAAGAAAGAAGAAGACAGTAGGTTTATTGTGCGCTTATTAGATATAAGAAATTTAAACATAGAGCTGTTCACCAACGACGATTGGATCAGAGCCGTTGAGTCGGTTAACTTTGACATGAAAATGTCTGAAGTTAGCGGGCTTATTGGTGAATCTGGCTCAGGTAAAAGTTTGATCGCCAAGTCTTTAGTAGGAGTGCTAAATAACCGCTGGCGGGTAACTGCAGATCGCTTCCATTTTATGGGTGAAGATCTCAATCGCATGAGTGAGCAAAAGAGAAAAAAAATCATCGGCGACAATGTCGCTATGATTTATCAAGAACCGAGAAGCTGTTTAGACCCGACTTCAACTATCTTTTCACAGCTAGAAGAATCTCTGCCGGAGAGAGAGTTTTCGGGATGGTTTTCTGCTAAAAAGCAAGAAAGATACAGAAAGTGTGTTGCCCTTCTGCATAAAGTCGGGATTAAAGAACACGAAGAAGTATTTCACAGCTATCCACATATGTTATCAGAGGGCGTTTGCCAAAAGATAATGATAGCTATGGCAATAGCAAAACAACCTAAACTTTTAATCGCTGATGAACCAACTACCGCACTGGAAAGCTCAACATCTTTACAAGTTATTAAATTGCTGCGTTCACTGAACCAATTAAAAGACATGGGCGTTATTTTCATTACCCATAATTTAAAATCTATTACCAGTTGGGCTGACACAATAAATGTGATGTATTGTGGTCAGCTGATCGAAAGTGGACTGACAAACAAACTATTGTCTTCACCTCGACACCCATACACTAAAGCACTATTTGATAGTGAACCTGACCTTAGTTTATTAGCCCCAGGCGAAAGACAAAAGTTATATACTCTTAAAGGCACAATTCCAACCTTACAACATTTGCCTATAGGCTGTAGATTAGGTCCTAGATGCCCTAATGCTCAAAGAGCCTGCGTAACAATTCCAGAACAAAGCAAAATCAAAGGCCAAGTGTACCGTTGCCATTACCCACTTAATATGGAGAAATAAATGACGATTCCGTTATTGCAAATAGATGGGTTAAGCAAGTGTTTCAAGGATAAAGCTCACTGGTTTAACAAAGGGAAAGACGTGACGATTGGTCCCGTTTCTTTTGAGCTTATCAAAGGTGAAACTTTAGCTATGGTTGGCGAAGCTGGTTCAGGTAAAAGTACCTTGGCTAGAATTTTATCTGGTGCAGAAAAGTCTGATATGGGCGATTTGTATTTTGAAGGCAAGAAAGTAGATTGGAATGACTCTTCTTTCTTTTGTAAAAATATCCGGATCATTTTTCAGGATGCACAAAAAAGCTTAAACCCAGCAGTGAAAATTGGTGACCAATTAGAGCAGCCACTTTTATTTAATACCGATTTAAATGCTGAACAAAGACAAGAAAAAATCCTAGAAGCGTTAAGAATGGTTGGTTTGTTACCTGAACATGCTGAGTACTACCCGCATATGTTCTCTGGCGGACAAGCGCAAAGAATAGGAATAGCTAGAGCACTTATCTTAGATCCGCCTATCGTTATTATTGATGAAGCGTTAGCGCCATTAGATCCGTCTTTAAGAGCTCAGGTTATAAACCTGCTAATTGACCTACAGGAAAAGCGGCAACTTACTTATATTTTTATCTCGCACCAAATATCACTGATACGTTATTTAAGCGATAAAGTGCTAATTATGGATGGAGGGAAAATTATTGAATATGGTGAAGTTAACGATATTTTTACCAATCCTAGACAAGCTGTTACGCAAAAATTACTTACTACTCTAGATATGTAAATTAATAAAAAAGCCAGCTAATTGCTGGCTTTCTTATTACTTAACAGGTAACTCTACATTTTCAAACATCTTATCGACTTCTTCTTGATTGCGCAGTAAACATGCTTTTTCTACTACATCTCTTGTTAGATGTGGCGCAAATCGTTCAATAAAGTCATACATATAAGTTCTTAAGAAATTGCCTTTTCTAAAGCCAATTTTAGTCGTAGAGGCATCAAATATGTGACTAGCGTCTAATGCAACTAAGTCAGTATCAGTTTCATCAATTGCCATAGTAGCAACAACACCAACACCTAACCCCATACGTACATAAGTCTTAATTACATCTGCGTCGGTTGCAGTGAACACTATCTTAGGTTCAATACCTTGATCAGAAAACGCTTTGTCCAGCTCCGACCGACCTGTAAAGCCAAACACATAAGTAACTAATTGATACTGAGCAATATGTTCAATCGTTAACTTGGTATTTAATTTTGCCAATGGATGGTCTTTGGTTACGACAACCGAACGATTCCAGTGATAACAAGGCAACATTACTAAATCATTGTATAAATGCAGAGCTTCAGTTGCGATGGCAAAGTCAGCTTCACCTTTAGCTGCTGCATCTGAAATTTGCGACGGCGTACCTTGGTGCATATGCAAAGATACTTTTGGAAACTTCTCCATAAAGCCTTTAATAACATCAGGCAGAGCATATCTTGCTTGAGTATGAGTTGTGGCAACATTCAATTTGCCTTGATCTGGTAAAGTGTGCTCTCTAGCCACCGCTTTGATACCGTCAACTTTACTCAAAATATCATGAGCAATAGCGATTATTTCTTTACCAGCAGGTGTAACATGAGTGAGATGTTTACCACTACGACCAAAGATCTGAATACCTAATTCATCTTCCAGCATACGCACCTGTTTGCTGATGCCTGGCTGGGATGTATATAAACTCTCTGCGGTTGCTGAAACATTCAGATTGTGATTCTCAACCTCAACTATGTATCTAAGCTGCTGTAACTTCATCGCTACTCCATCTGTTTTTGATATTCTAAAAATATATACATAATATCCCGCTTATTCCATAAAATTTTTAATCCATAGTAAAAATACTTAGTGTGCTGAGCTTTAACTCGCTATAACATGTGCGATAAAAGCGCTTACTCAAGGAATAGCAACAATGAATAATCGCAGTATTGATTTTTCTACTGTATTGGCAGCTTCTGTTCACGATATGAAAAACAGTTTGTGTTTGTTGATACAGTCCATAGAGACACTTAGCTTAAAGTTTAGTGAAGAGCAGAGAGAGGAAGCTCAAGAATTAGCTCAAATTCAATATGAAGCTAGCAGGTTAAATTCTAATCTACTGCAAATGTTGGCTTTATACCGGGCAAGACAAGATGCCCTACCTATCAGTATTGAAGAGTGGTATCTCGATGACCTGATAGATGATCTCTTGGCCAAAAACGATATGTACATCAAAAATAAGCAGTTAGAGATAAATATTGATATTGAGCACGATTTAGCTTGGTACTTCGATAACGACCTAGTTTCTAATTTACTTAACGATATTTTTGTTAATGCTATGCGTTATTGTAAAAAGCAAATACATATATGTGCTAAAGAAACAAATGATGGGCTTGAAATAGCCATCAATGATGATGGTCAAGGTTATCCTCAAGACATGCTAGTTTCTTCTAATACAGTACCAAAAGAGATTGATCTAACCACAAGCAAAACCGGTCTTGGCATCTATTTTGCTGAATTAATCGCCAGCAGCCATCAGCAAGATGGAAAAGTTGGCCACATAAGTTTAGAAAATGGTGGTAGCTTAAATGGTAGTGTTTTTCGTTTAGTACTACCCTAACCATAATTAATTGTTTACTATTAAAGAGGTAAGCGATAATGAGCTGTTTATCTTTGATAGATTGAAGTGTAAAGAAAAACAACCTCTAGTTTATCTGATTTAATAACAATAATAATATCAATATTGGAGTAGCACATGCTAATCGGGATCATTATTGCCTTAATAGTTGGCTTAGTTGTAATAGCTATAGTGGCAAATGTTCTACAACAGCAGAAAGAAAAGCAAGAAGCTGAACGTCGACAGGAAATGTCAAAGCACCGCTCTGTTTTAGAAGAGACAGAATTAGTGATCGCTAATGAAATAGGCATTCCAATTTCCCATACAGGTTTTCAAATTTTATACCGAAGAGTTCACGCTACGCTAAAGCAAATGAATCAAATTACGCCGAACCACAAGGACATTATGGCAAGGCTTCAGGATGTAACAAATAAAATAGAGTCTGGTGATTTTAATGCGGTTGATTCAGACACTGTTAGGATCCCTGATAATGAAAAGATCTTGATTGCAATGATCCAAGCAATCAAAAAATACAGAACTATCTTACGTACAGAACATACAAAAGGTAATGTCG